>JAIBBK010000004.1 GCA_019694675.1 Ignavibacteria bacterium | reverse complement strand
TTGCTCTATAGCAGATCGTCCTTGCTCTATAGCAGATCGTCCTTGCTCTACGGTTGCATGACCTAATTGATTAGCCGGGCATCTGAGCTTCAAAGCCAGACTTTTGAACCCCCAAGTTGAGCAACCGGGATATTTTGACACAGACGCAGGCAGTTCAGTTGCGGGAACCGGAAGTAAAGTTACTCCGGTAAGTGCAACGGGAATTCAAATGAGCCGGGCAGCATGAAAGAACAGGGTTCAGAGTGAGCTGTTCATTTTCATTTGAGCATCGGGTGCGAGTCGTGGCGGATTACAAGTCAAATTTTCACAACAAAATTATGATGATTTGTTGTGTCAGATTGCAAAATTCGAGATTTGTAAAACGGTTTTCAGACATGCTTCAAAGCTTTGCCCATAAAGGCTTTCAGACAAAAGGAGCGTTGCCGGACGGGAAGAAAAGTTCTTCAAGCATGAGTTTCGATTCCAGGTATGTCATTGATCTTAGCGAACAAAGTGAGCGTGACCAACAATAATCTTTTCTTGCCAATGGCCTTGCTACTCCTGGAATATCAACAAGAGCGAGCGTTGAAGTTGTCATGATTTCCATCACGAATAGATTAGATGGTATTAAAGCCAATATCTAACAGATACCGATACGTTGAATCGTAATAGTCGGGAGCTCTGGTGGGATCTTCGCAATCTCCTTCCGGAACGACAATGATCATTCCTTGTCTTGCTCTTGTGAGCAAAACTCTGTATGCATTTTTCAGAAACATCTTTCTTTCTTCCTTCTTGATCTTTTGCCACTTGTTTCCACGAAATTCATAAGTCTTCCACCCATCACCTGAATAACGAAAATCGCCATCCCAAGCTACACAAGCCCAATCTAGTTCTAAACCCTGGACATGAAACTCGGTAGCTACATGTTCTAAGTAATATGATGATCTAACATCATCTTTTTCATTTAAGAACCAGTGCACAGGATTCATCGGGGATTTTACATCTATTGCATATGGTTTGAGTCTCTGTGCCTGAGACGATACAACTACTCCGTACCTTTCACTGCCTCTTGCTTTCTCCTTGAGCCAATTCTTTGCTTTACCTAAGTCACGAGTGACAACAATAGGGTACTTGTCATTGATGGATTCAAGATTGTTTCTTGCTTCAGATACATCTCTGTCCAACAAACTCTTCACAAGATGAGAAACGTTCTCAGCTCTGAATGATCTCATTGAAACGGATAGATGGAGTTCATCTAAGTAATCAACACTCTTGCGATTTGATAACAAATCTAACGACTTACCGGCATCGTATTCTGAATCCGTCAATTTGTTCGATACATAAACATGCCAATTGGGGAATGAGCGATTTATGGAATTTACCCACTCGCTTATTCCAGCTTCACCAACATTGATTTCCTGCCCACCACCAACTAAGCATACAATCACTGACCAATCTTTATGTCGATCAAGACACGAGATCAAGAACTCGGGCTCGGACAAAGCAAAGTTAGGTCTTTTTTTCTTTCGCTTCATAAAGTTAGCAGTTTGAACTTGATTCCACGCTCTCTGAGCCTCATCAAAGATTGCAACATGATCAAACGGTGGTTTGTCATCAACCAGACATTCATCTCTGAAATGATGAACATTTTGTATAAATGTTTTAACTGAGCTAAAAACTTCACCTTTCCTCGCTGGTTCCCCCAATTCCTTCTGTCTCTTGACTTTGTCTCTCGTCAGAGCTTCTCTCAAAATAGCCACCAGTGGGCCGTTTCCAGATAGATAGACGCTCGTTTGTTTCTTTTCCTTGTCCATATGTTTCGTTGCAATATCAAGTCCAATTAATGTCTTTCCAGCCCCGGGAACACCTGTTACAAAACAAATTGCTTTTTCACTCTTAGCTCTTGCTTCATCAATAATCTGAGAGATGCACTTGCTTGTCACCAAAAGATTCTTTGCTGAAGCATCACTTCGTGAAATATTTTCAACTGTGTGGTTACGAAATAGTGAAATGGCAGCTTCAATAATTGTAGGAGTTGGAGAGTATCTTCCGTTGGACCAACTCATTGAATCAATTGCATCGCCTTGCGCAAACTTCAGCACTTCTTGAATAACACTCCCCAATTTAAACTCATTGATCCGTAGAGGAACAATTAAGATATCATTGTGTGAAGTAATGGAAATCTTTGTGTGGGAATTTTTTGCATCAGTTGCAATTAGAATGGGGGCAATAAAAACTCCGTGACTTGTCTCATGAAAATTCTTCAAATCAAGCGCATAGTCCCAAACCTGATCGATATCGCTCTGTAAGTATTGTGATTGTCCTATTTTGAATTCCAATACAAAAAGAACATTATCAATTATCAATACTACATCAATTCTACGACCCATCCTCGGAATTGAATACTCAAAGAATATTCCTCCATCAAATTCGGATAATGAATTCCTCAATATCTGAATTTCACGAAACCACGAATCCTTCTGACTCTGTAGATCGGCAAAGTCACTATTTCCAGATAGGATACCCAGAATTTTATCTGTATCCTCAAGCAAGAATTTAGATATTGTTGATGAGTAGAATTCTCTTCTCATTAAATTCATTTACTTGGAAAACAATTAGCAACTGAGTCCGAGTGAAACAACACATGTAATTACCGCTCTTTTCATTTCTTCCGAATCGACAATGATGCAAAACCTCTCAATAGTCCCTCTTCTCCGGAATCACGCCTCGCACACCTCCGCGCGGCTCTTTCACATCGCCTTTGTAACGAGGGATAAGATGCATGTGAACATGCGGGACAGTCTGTCCTGCGCTTTCCCCGATATTGATTCCGACGTTGAAACCCTCCGGTTTGAACTCCTTCATCAAGATCTTCTTCACAAAGTTCATCATGAACATGCATGCAGACTGTTCTTTGAATGTCAGGTCAAAATAATCTGCGCAATGTTTCTTTGGAATGATCAAAGTATGTCCTTTGCTTACGGGAAACTTGTCGAGCACTGCATAAGCTGTAGCAGATTCTGCAATGAGTATTCTTTCCGGTTCCGTATTGCAAAACGGACATGAAGGATTACTTTTCCGGGCAATTTGATTGTAATGCCTGTACTCATAGATCTCGCAATTCTCATTCCTGAAAACCGATTTGAACTTAAGCACAACATTGCATTGGTATGTCTTCTTCTGATGCAGTTTGTGTGTCCTGAACCCTTCGTACTGCAAGTCCCTTCTGACGGCGATATACACCTTGCCATCCGGCTTGATAAGACGTGACAATTCGAGAAGCACAGAAGCTTGTTCTTCTGGAAGAAGAACATTCAAAACATAGAAGCATATAATAGTGTCAAATCTCTTCTTGGGGTACCTTGGAAAGTAGTGCTTGTCGTAACCTGTAATGTCAATTCCTCTTGCTGAAAGCAGTTCAACATCCTTTCCAAATCCGCAACCGAAGTCAAGGACCTCGCCTTTAAGAAGTTTTTTGTTCAGCAGAAATCTTGCCGGAAATGACAGCGTTTCCCTTTCCTTTGCGGTAAGGTGGCTGTAATTGTTTTGACTGTTCATCGTGTCAGTTTGTTTATAGGTATTCAAAACCGTTATTGGAAGCTATAGTTATCAGAGGTTGAATTGTTTTGGAATAATCTTCTTTGTTAAAGCTGTTAAGATCAGGGAATATTGTAAGATAGTCTTCAAGGAATTTGTTTTTTGGGTCAGACTTTCTAACCATGTCAACAGCTCGTCTTTGAAGATCGAAGAAGGAAGGGAAGAATCTTTCAAACCGGGGAAGCTTGTTGCTCTTGCTGCTATTGAAACTGCTGTCCGCAGGAATCAGATTCCACATCAGGTCATGTAAAACGAAACTGTAGGGTACGAAGTGCTCGACAGCATAGTTTCCGATCGTGAGTTCTTTCCCTGTGTAGATGCACTTCAACGAACCATTTCTAAGAACGAAGTTCCAGAATCCCTTTCTTTGTTTCTGCAAACTCCCTCTTAGCGGAGGTTTGAACAGTTTGTTAGGGATGTTAGGAACGTTGGGATTCCTTGTCTGAAGGAACAAGCTGAGATTCCAGTAGCAGAAATCTTTGAGAATCTTACTGTTTGAAATTAAGTAGTCTGTCCATTCCGGATTTATTACAATATGTTCATCATACAAGGCGTAGATACAATAGTTGCAATACTTCTTAGAATCTGCATAGATCTCTGCTTTGCTCTTTTTCGGAAACCACGGGCTAAGAAACCAATGAGGAACATTGTTGTTGAAATGCAAAAGCTGATTTTGAGTTACTGTTCCTGCTGACTTAGAAATCTTATTTAAGATGGTTTGAAAATTCTCATCAATTGAAATTCTCTCTTCATCTTTGATTAGATGAACTGCTTTCTGAATTAAATCCTGTTTGCCAAACGAGACGTGGAAGTAATTGACCGTGTACCACGCATTCGAAATCATTCTTGCGAACAAGTCAATCTTTCGAATCTTAGTGTTTCCCATTTCAACTTCCTGAATGATTGAAAGCAGCCAATAGTACTTATATGTGGCGGAAGTACTGTTAAAGCAGGAAGCAAGGAGATTTATCGGAAGATTCTTTTTTAGTGGCAGTACCAAGTGAATATTGAAATATTTATTTGTATAACTAACTCACCCCATTCTATTCACTTCAGGTTGGAAAATCAAGTAAGAATTTGTGAGGTTATTAAATTCTGCGGTTGTTGTGTAAAGCGTTTCCAATAATGATTATATAGGATGTCGTGATGAAGTCAGTTATTGCTTGTTGGTGACTTTACTACAGCCGGAACACTAGATAGTGCAAAAATACATATCCACCTCGCACTTGTTCTTCGCCTTGATCTTTCCGCGGCGGGTGCAGGTTTTGTCAGGTTTAAGATCTCCCGCTCATCTTCATGGTATCTCAGAATCTGACCAGCTCATAGTGAGTGCTTCTGCCTCCTGCCGGTTCTTTTCTAAGCACATTGCTGCTTATCAGATCCTGAATGTCTCTTAATGCGGTATCTGCAGAGCAATGCGTGATCTTAGTCCACTTGGAACTGGACAGTTTCCCTTCAAATCCTTCAAGCAGCTTGTTCAACATAAGCACCTGACGTTCATTGAACACCGTCGTTGCATGAAGTTTCCAGAACTCCGCAGAATCAAATTTTCTCGGCATAAATTGCGGGGAATATGGCTCATATTCACCGCATGGTTACCCCTCCACAAAATACATATCCACCTCGCCCTTGTTCTTCGCTTCGATCTTTCCTCTGTGCACGCATTTGAATTTGTCTTTTACAAGCTGATATGTGCTGCCGGAGATGTTGATCTTGCCGGCTTCGCCGTGCTGTTCCATGCGGGCGGCCATGGTTACGGAATCGCCCCAGATGTCGTATGTGAATTTCTTCAACCCTACCACTCCCGTGATGACCGGTCCGGTGTGAATGCCAACACGAAATTCAAACGCGGGCAGATCCTGTATCTGCCTCGTCATTCCGAATCCCTTTATGAATGTTACCATATCAAGCGCGGCTCTTACCGTCCGCACGGCATTGTCGGGCACGGGCTTGGGCAAACCGCACGCGCATACATAAGCATCGCCGATGGTCCTTATCTTCTCAAGACCGTGCTTGTCAACGATCTTGTCAAATGCCCTGAAACATTCATCAAGCTGTGTTACAAGCTCCTGTGCAGAGAGTGTCTCGGCTATGACAGTGAATCCTTTTATGTCAGCGTACAGGATCGTCACCTCTTCATGATTACGCGCATATGATCTTCCGAACTGCTTCAGTTCGTTTGCAATTTCCTCCGGCAGAATATTCAGCAGAAGTGAATCGGCGCGCTTCTTCTCTTCTTTTAGATTCTCCAGATCAATTCTTGCCTGCATCAGATCTTTGAAGCGTGAGTAAGCAAGCGAAAAAACCGATGCGGCTCTTCTGAGCAGATCCCGGCTCTCTGCGGAAATGTCTCCGTCTGAAACTACGCCGATCGCACCGTGTGAAAATTTATGAAGATGATATGTCTTGTCCGGAATGTTGTCTCTGTAATAACCTCTGAACGGAGCAGACCTCTCTTCACAATATCTTACCCACTCAACGCGGTTATCTCCCTTCATTGCAATTGATGCATGCTCATCTCCCGAATCATAGAACTTCAGCATATCTCTGCCAGCACCGGTGTCTTTCAGATCAATGGTAAACTGATCTGTAACAAGCTGAAGTTTTTCTTCATGATGTTTCTTCAAAGCATACCGGCACTCGAAAGTGTTTGTACTGCCGTCCCGCACAAAGATGCTGCAGGTTTCAAGCTCATCAAGTCCCAGCAATCCCATTTCGTGACGCAGTACATCTTCAACTTCCTTCAACTCCTCCGGCTGCTGCATAGCAAGGGCTCTTGCTCTCACTCTTTCCAGAGCAGTTTCAATCTGTGCCTTCTGCGCCTGCGCTTCGGCGAGCTTGAGATCGCTGAAACGCGCGTATGTGAGATTGAATACTGAGGCAAATCTCTCGATAAGCTGAATAGTCATATCCGGCTGCGGATCAGGCGATGCGATCCCGATGAATCCCTGCGAGAAGTATGAAATGTTCTGCACTCTGCGTGTCTGAGAAAGTCCTCCGATGAAAGGAACATTCAGCGAAGTGAGATGCTGAAAATATTCTTCCAGTTCCTTTCCCTGCATGTCTATTGTTATGGACTTCTCATGCAGTTTCCAGCCTTCAAACATTTTTTTGAATGAGGCATTGTCATTCAGATTAGCCGAGAATCCCGAACTCACCTTGCTTCCGTCTTCATCGGTGATCCAGAATTCCGCATTGCCGGAATCATCTTTGATGATCGCAATGTATAGCCGGTTCGGTGAAATGCCGAGACTGATAAGCTGGCGGAAAAGGACAGCGGCAGTCTCCGCAAGCTCATCGCTTGAATGCATTGCGAGTGTTCTGCTTCTTACTCTTTCCAGGCCTGCTTCTATCTGTGCTTCGCGAGCACTGGCTTCAGCTCTCTGCAGATCAAGGAAGCGTTTGTATGTGAGAGTGAATACGCCTGCAAAACGCTTCATTACTTTCTTCGCCTCATCCGGAAATTCAGAATTGCGGAATGCAAACAATCCGCCGTACTCAAAAGTCGAATTGTGATAGTACTGCGCATCTTCCCCCGGATCCGCAACGCCTGATTCAGACTCCGGCAAAGGAAAATTTGTTTGCTTCAGAACGTCATAATAGCTGATCAGGTCGCTTCCTTTCAATACATACGAAAAGTCTTCATGATCCTGCCACGCCTTGAATGCGCCCTTAAGCAAGGGATGTATATCCATAGATTCTTCTCCCCAGATATTCATAACACTTCCTTTCTGTGAAATGAAAACCGTCCACAGGTCTGCGCTTCTTTTCTCCGCATCAAGAATTGCGATGCCGCATCTCTGCATTTCCAGATTCAGCTTGCCGAGTTCATCAAACACAACTTTTACTGCGTCATTGAAATCATCAGTCTTGTGCATTGCCATCGCCTTTGCGCGCACACGCTCGAGCGACGCTTCGATCTTTGCTTCTCTTGCCTGTGCCTCCGCTTCTTTCAGATCAAGATAACGTCTGTAAGTAAGACTAAGAACTCCTGCAAACTTTCTGAATATCCTGAGTTCATCCTCTGACATTTCCTTCTCCGTCCAAGCAAATACAAATCCTTCCTTGAAAAAGATCATGTGTCCGTACTGAACCGAGTCCACGGGATAGTCGGGATATGCGATCTGCGGTTTTGTTACCTTGTAATATTCATCAATCTCTTTTCCGCGAAGAACAGGGAAGTAATCCTTCTGCATCTTCCAGTGCTCAAAGATCTTATCAAGCACGGGATGGCCTTCCTGCCTGAGCTTTCCGGTTACTTCAGTATGATCTCCTTCACTGCTCAGTGATGTTGTTGTCAGATAAGTAGTGCGGGTCTCTTCTTCAATCTGCCCAACACCGCAACGCCAGGGCTTCACGCCAAGCAACTTCAGTTCCTGAAAGAATGCACTGATCGCTGACGACAGGTCTTCGGAACTATGCATCGCCATTGCACGGCTTCTTACCCGCTCAAGAGCAGACTCGATCCTGGCTTCGCGCGCCTGCTCTTCTGCATTTTGCAGATCGAGAAAGCGCGTATAGGTTTGCTGAAATACTTTTCCGAAACGCATCAGCGTGGCATTCTCTTCATCTGTATACGGAATGCCGGAGAAATTCTCGATGTACAAACCGATATTATCCAATAGTACGGTAGAAATGGCAAGTCCCGGGCAATTGAGATAGTATGCTCTTGCTTCTTCCGAAACCGGGAAGTGCTTAAACAGATCCTGATAGAATTTGTTCTTCTCTTCAAAAGTCAAATGATTTGCAAAGAAGTCAAGCCCTTTTTGCTTTGCTTCTATGAAACTGTTCCAGTGCGGGGAATCAAAATAAGGAATAGTTATCTGGTAAGGTATCTGGTGCTCGTCTGCCAACCATATGAGCATGTCATCTCTTGTCTTATAGTCAATAATGAAACCGGAATGCTCAACAAATATCTTAAGTTGCGCAAACTGCTCATACACAACTTTGATAACATCCCTGAGTTCTTCGCTCTTTTGCATACCCGTTGACCGGCTTCTGACTCTTTCAAGGGCAGCCTCGATCTTAGCCTCCCTCGCCTGCTCTCCGGCGAGTGCAATGTCTGAGTATCTTCTGTACGAAAGACTGAACACATTTCTGAAACGCTTAAGAAGCACGAGCTTATCGCTGCTTATCGGACTGAACGTTGAAATTCCAATTGAACCGTTGCCAATTGAGTAGAAATAATAGTGAAGCGATGTAAGAGCGTTTATGCGCGGATCATCCTTCTCACCGCGGCTTCTTCTGAAATCAATCCATCCCTCAAGGTCTTTTCCTTCGAAGACTGTTTCGGAGAATGCATCGTTAGCTTTTCTGATCTCCTTTATCTGCTTTGATATCACAGGATGAATATCGTAATATAAAGGAGTGATGCTTCTACCAATCTCATCCGAGTAGTCGTAATTGATGAAAGTGCTTTTCCCGTCGTTATGAATATTGATCATTGCATTGCGTATCTCTTCGAATCCAAGCCTTTGAAACTCAGTGTACAAAGTCTCACACACATTCAGAAGGTCTTCCGGTTTCATCATGCTCATTGCCGCGGCTCTTACTCTTTCCAGTGAGGTTTCGATGTTTGCTTCTCGTGTCTGCTCTTCGGCTTTTTTCAGATCCAGAAAGCGGCGGTACATCAGTCCGAAGACGCCGGCAAACCGCGTCAGTACGCTCAGTTCTTCATCCCTCAGCTTCTGCTTTGAAACGACATTGAGCGAGCCTTCGGGAAAATAGAATATGCTGAAATGCTCTTCATCGTTGAATTCCGTTCTTTCTGGATATGAGAGAATGTTCTTCATACTGGCATAAAATTCCCTCACTTCATTTTCTTTGAAACTGTAAGTGAAATACGGCTCTTTGTTCTTCCACGCATCAAAACATTCCTTGAAAAAACTGTTTACATTCTTTGGAACAATGCCGAGAATTTTCTGTTCGGAATGCTCGCCCGTATAAGCTCTGGACCACACTTCAACCGTTTCATTCCTGCTGTCGAATAATCCGATGCCAGTTCTGACAGTATCTATGCCCAGCAAGCCAAGCTGACGGAAGAATACATCGGAAGCCTCAACAAGCTCCTCGCTCGTGTGCATCGCAACAGCCCTTGACCTTACTCTTTCGAGCGATGCTTCTATCATTGCTTCACGTGCCTGCGCCTCTGCCTGTTTGATGTCGTTGTATCTTTTGTAGCAGAGGTCAAATACATTTCTGAATCTCTGAAGGATCTCAAGTTGCTCGGTTCCAAGTGAACGGAATGTGGAAATGCCCAGGGCGCCGATCCCTACGGAATAAAAATAGTAATGAAGCTTAGGGGTCTCAAAGAGTTTCTCGTCATATTTCTGCGGAAAGCTGCGGACAAATCTTTTCCAGTCATCAAGTTCACTTCCCGAGATCTCAATATCTGCAAAAGCATCAGTTGACTGCCGCAGCTTTTCGTTGAGCATTTTTATTACCGGATGCAGATGATAGGGGACTTCAGCGATCTCGCCTCCGACGTAGTCGGAATACTGATAGCCATTATAGAATTCCTTCTCATCGTTGTTGATTACGATCTGAGTATTTCTCAGAAGGCCTTCTTCAAAGCCAAGCGAACGAAGTTCTTTGAATACCGTCTCACAGACCTGAAGAAGATCTTCGGACCGCGACATGCTCATTGCAACTGCCCTCACTCTTTCCAGCGCGGCTTCAATCTGTGCCTCGCGCGCCTGATCGAGCGCTGTCTGAATATCTGTGAACCGGCGGTAAGCGAGTTCAAAAACATTTCTAAAACGCTTGAAGAGTCCGACCTCATCTTCATTAAGAGGGTGATATGTTGAAATGCCGAGCGCTCCTGTGCCGAGCGAGTAGAAATAGAAATTCAGGGATTCAGAATTCCTGAGATGCTCGTCAACATACTGTCCGGCATTCTTCTGATATTCCAGATAATCTCTTATCTTAGCATTGTCGAAAGAAGTGGTAAAAAACTCATCCGGTCCGTCAAGCATCTTATGAGCAAAAGCTGACACATCCGGCTGAGCATCGTAATCAACCTCATAAATGCTTGTCTCATCATCAAGAAGAAAGTAGACGAAGTTAATGTATGTATGTTCGCTTTCGTTGAAGACGGCGGTTTGAACATTGCGGATGTTTCTGATGCCAAGACTTATAAGTTGATCCGAGATCATTCGGCATACATCAAGCATGTCTTCGGGTTTTCTCATTTTCATGGCGACTGCCCGGACGCAGTCGAGGGCGTGTTCGATCTGCAGTTCGAGCGATTTTGCCTGAAGTTCGCTTTCGATATCATTCAGCAGTCCGGAGACCTTTGAAAGCTCCTCATTGTTCAGGCATTCTTTTTGCCTGATCTGATCCAGTATGTCTTTGAATTGGTCGTTCACTGAAAATTATTTTAGCCGGTGCCGGTGTGCCGGAACGTCACCTTCATTGACCACGGCCCGGAAAATATGGTATAATAAGGAGTACTTCGAGGAAATAGTTTGGGCTTTGGTGGGACGGGGGGACGCGGCGAAGCCGCGTGGCTTGTATCAGCGCCCCTTCGGGGCGCCCCTCAATCAGGAGATCCACTCACTCCCCCGCAACCACTTCCACCTTTATCCTGTCCGGATCTTCAAAGAATACCGCATAATAATCTTCTCCACCCGCATAAGGATGACGGTCCTTGTAGAGAACAGGAACTCCTCTCGCTTCAAGTTCAGCAGTAAGCCCGTCAACAAATTCTTTCGACCCGCAATGAAATGCCAGGTGATTCAGCCCTGTGTTCTTCCTGTGGTATGCGTTGCTCAGATGACTCTCCTCCGTCTGCACAAACACAATGTATGTATCCCCAAGCATATAACTGATGCCGCCGTCCCATTTCGAAATTATTTTGTAACGGAATTTCTCCGTGAGAAGCCAGCTCCAGAATCTTATTGTCTGCTGAAGATCCGATACATAGATCTCAACATGATGCAGTGTGCCGTTTTCAGGATCTCCGGACCTGTTCATTTGGTTGTGGGTCCGCCCATCTGCGTGAAGACAGAGTCAACAGGTTCCCAAAGCTCAATTTTGTTTCCTTCATGGTCCATTATGTGGACGAACTTCCCGTAATCATACGATTCTATTTCGTCAACGATCGTTACACCGTTCCTGCGGAGATTTTCGACAAGCCCTTCAATGTTCTGAACCCGGTAATTGATCATGAAGTCTTTCGCTGAAGGAGAAAAATACTTTGATCCTGTTTTGAAAGGGCTCCACTGAAGATAATTTATCTCGTCCGGTCTGTTTGCATTTCTGAATTCAAAAGTGGAACCGTACTCGTTTATTGCAAGTCCGAGATTCTCGGCATACCACTCTCTTGCTTTCTTCGGATCATCCGAAAAGAAGAAGATCCCGCCGATGCCCGTCACTTTGGGCTCCGGAACCGATTTTACAGAGTCTTCTCCGGGGGTTTCAGATCTTTTTTCCATTCCTTTAATTGTGTTTGTCTCTGACATCAGCGAAGCGGCTGTCAGAATGATGATGAGAACTGATGAAAACGCTTTCATATCGTTGTGTTTATTTTAGGATCCCTGTTCCCTTTGAACTTTCTTTACTTCTTCAGGAATACACGCAAGAAGCACACAGCCCTTCTCGCTCCTTACACCATGCCTGAATCCGGGCGGCGTATACAGATAGTCACCTTCACGTAGTACGGCTTGCTCAATAATAACTTCACCCTGCAAAACATAGATCTCTTCTCCGGCCGGATGATCATGAAAAGGATAGCTTGCACCCGGATCGAATCTGATCAGAATGGTCGGAGAACGGTTCGTGCGCCCGTCGAAGCGAAGTGATTTTATGTAAACGCCATCATAAACAACTCCGTCTTCAGCAAGCTCTTCCCAATCCTCCGAACCGCTACGCTTAATGAAGCTCTCGATACTGTTCACTTTACACTTTTTTAAGATTGCGGGGAAGTGAATATACTTATCACAAATGTCTTATTCCGTATTATATCCCTGAACTCAATTGGGTTGCAGGCACTAACCTTGCGGGAATATTGTCATCCCGGCACTCCCAATTTACATGGATTTTCAAAAAACCAATTCCAACATTACAAAAAATAAGTGCAGAAATGAGATCAAAACTGTTCATCCTGCTTGGCATAATAGTCTTCGCAGGACTCACGTTGCTTCTTTCCATATTGCTTGAAAAGACAAGGACAGTTCCCGGTGAGAAGAAGTCAAAGAACAAGTCTGGCG
Organism: Ignavibacteria bacterium; assembly: GCA_019694675.1. GTDB lineage: Bacteria > Bacteroidota > Ignavibacteria > Tepidaquicellales > Tepidaquicellaceae > JADJAH01. The sequence goes on along the minus strand of JAIBBK010000004.1, from coordinate 130,561 downwards.
AAGTGACAGAAGAAAAGAGCGAAAAGAGAGCATCAGGCGCAATGCAGTCAATGCAGTGGATTAGCGAGATTAGGGCTTACCCGGATAAGGACATTCCTCAGGATAAATTCTATCAGGCATTCGAATACTCAAAAGCAAATCTCCAGGCGATCAATCAGCGTGATGATCTCGGGCAATGGAGATCCATCGGTCCCGACAACATAGGCGGCAGAAGTCTTTGTCTCGCCGTTCATCCCGTTGATACAAACGTGATATTCATGGGCTCTGCATCCGGCGGATTGTGGAAATCGACAACCGGCGGAACCGGCGCAGCGGCATGGACACTGATCAATACCGGCTATCCTTCATCGGCAGTCAGCTCGATAGCAATTGATTCCGCAAACCCGAACATCATGTACATCGGCACGGGCGAGAACTACGGCTATCAGTATTCGGAGAACGGCCTCGATGTGAGAGTTACACGCGGCATGTACGGCATCGGTATTCTCAAGACCACCAACGGCGGACAGACATGGACAAAGTCACTCGACTGGGCTTACAACAGTAAATCAGGCGTATGGCGCGTGCTAATCAATCCAAAGAACAGGAACATTCTCCACGCAGCTACGAGCGAAGGAATTTACAGATCCAACAATGCCGGCGGAAGCTGGTCACAGATGCTGAACTACAAAATGGTGATGGACCTTGAACTCAATCAATCCGATACAAGCGTTCTTTATGCATCCATAGGAAATCTCACGAACAACGTTCCTCTCACCGACAAAGGCATCTACAAAACAACTAACGGCGGCAACAACTGGACAAAGCTTTCCGGCGGACTTCCCGCTAACTGGTCAGGCAAGGCAACCATTGAACTTTACAAAGGCAATCAGGACTTTGTGTATGCCAGCGTGCCGAATGATTTTTCATACGTCGGATATTTTAAGAGCACGAACGCCGGAGTGAACTGGACTCAGCTCAGCACTTCTGTTCCAATCGGCAATCAGGGCTGGTATAATAACGGACACATTGTAAAGTCGAATGATCCGAATACAATACTCGTGGGCACAATCAACGTTGAGAAGTCTGTCAACGGCGGTTCATCATTCTCCACAAAGTCTGATTGGAGCGCATGGATAGAAGGCGCAACACCCGCGGGCGAACCCGAAGGACCGGCTAATTTTGTGCATGCCGATGTTCACTACTACGCGGAGAATCCCAAAGATGCAAACAAACTTTATGTGATCACTGACGGAGGACTTTACAGGTCAAACAATTACGGCGAAACATTTTACTCATGCAACGGCGGATTTGTGACAACACAATTTTATGCGAGCTTTGCAAACTCATATCAGGACTCCATTTTCTGTCTCGGAGGATTGCAGGACAACCGCTCGGCATTTTATCAGGGAACAGATTCATGGTACAAAACTTTTTACGGTGACGGAATGAGTTGTGCGATCAACTCACAGAACGACAACATCTGTTACACTGAATACACAAACGGATCGATCAACAGATCAAACGACGGCGGAGTGTCCTGGTCGGGCATCTCGCCTCCCGGCGCGGGAAATACGAACAACTACTGTTTTGTTGCTCCGTTCATTTCGTGTCAGTCAAATCCGCAGGTGATGTATGTCGGCGGAGTTTCGATCTACAAATCCACAGTGGGCGGCGGAAGCTGGCAGGGGCCATACGGCACAACTGTATTCACGGGTGGAAAGATCTTGTCCATTGCATCTTCCGCAACGAGTGTTGACACAGTTTACTGCGGCAATACTGCAGGAAAAGTTTTCCGTTCAGTGAATGCCGGTGTGAACTGGACGAACATCACATCAGCATCAATGCCCAACAGGTATGCAACAGACATGCACGTAAACACAAGTAATTCAAGAGAGGCATTTGTGACTTACGGCGGATTCGGAACGCCGCATGTATTCAGAACAACTGACGCAGGAGCATCATGGACCGACATAAGCGGAAACCTGCCGGATGTGCCCTGCCACAGCATTGTTTCAGATCCCGTGTATCAGCAGAATATTTATGTGGGCAATGATCTCGGAGTCTATGTAACGACAAACGGCGGTACAACCTGGAATGAATACATGACGGGGATGCCTTACTCGCTCGTGTTTGATCTTACGGTTGTTTATCCCAACCGCAGCATCCGCGCAACGACGCATGGCAACGGGATCTTCGAGAGAAAACTCTTGCAGAATCCGGTTAATGTTTCCGGAGCAAGCACAGAAGTTGCTGACGGTTTTGAGTTGTATCAGAACTATCCCAATCCGTTCAACCCGACAACGAAGATCAGTTACAGTTTACAGTCCGCAAGTTACATCGAGTTGAAGGTATATGACATCAGCGGTAAGTTCATCACATCACTTGTGAATACGAATCAGAACGCGGGAAGTCACGAGGTTGAATTCAAAGCGATTGATCTTTCAAGCGGAGTTTACTTTTATTCACTAAGTGTTGACGGAAAGCGGTTGGACGTGAAGCGTATGACTTTAGTGAAGTAGAAATTTTACTTTGCGCCGTCGCTCTCGATCGCTGCTTGTTTGAATCAAGTTCAATCTGAGCGAAAAGCAACGTCACACTGAGCAGTCCCGATAGCGCAACGCGTTATCGGGACGAGACGAAGTGCGACGTTGCGTGATGAGAAAATCAGTGAAGTGTGTTCTTTTGTTGAGCTCATGCGGCGCAGTCTTTGTCGCGTCCCAAAAACACAAATCGTTTTCGGGACTGCTCAAACAAACGCCGCTTCAGAGAGGCAACCAATTCAACAATTCCTGATTCGATCGGCTTCGGAATATATGACACTGTTCAATTTTTCGATGCGGATAATCCGAACACATCTCAGGAGCTGATGCTTGCGGCTTATCAGTCGGAACCTGCAGGCGAGTACGACGAGGCAATAGCAATGTATAAGGAGATAATTCAGGACACTGCATCGGGCAACAGCTCCGCTCCCGCATGCCTACCGAGAGTATTGAACCGCATTATTCAGTAACTCCTTAGACTACGCTATGCCTAACAGTATTCTAACGGCAAATCCTTTCCGCAGGGGATCACAGCCGGAAATGCATTTATATTAATGGTCGTCTGCTGTATGTTCTGTCTGAATAGGAGATCGGCAAGAATGAAAAGAGTACTTTCAACTGTTGCCATCATTCTGATTCTTACGGCAAACTCCTTCTCTCAATCAGGCTGGCGGCAACTCACTTCAGGCGTGGCAAACCATCTGAACAGCGTCTTCTTTATCAACAACAATACGGGATATGTTTGCGGAACGTCAGGAACTATTCTGAAGACCACTAATGCGGGAGATAACTGGTTTCAGCTTCCGTCAGGGACAACGAATGAACTGACTGACATAAGTTGCCGGAATGATTCGGTTCTGTTCATATGCGGTCATAATGTTCTGCTGAGATCAGAAAACTCCGGCGCAAACTGGGTAAATGTTTTCGCGGGAATTTACCTCTCTTCCGTACAGTGCGCGGGTGATGTGATCTACTGCGGAGGAGCGAACGGTGTTTACAAGTCCACTGACGGAGGAGAGACCTGGACAAACACGATGTCGGGATTCACTGAAAGCATCTGGGATATTTTCTTTGTCAACCGCGATACAGGTTATGCAATGGGAAGCAATGCCACGCAAAGGAGAACAACCAACGGCGGTTCTGACTGGAACGGGGGACTCTATTGGGGTCCGGGAATATACGGTTTCAGCGCCTGCCGCTTCTTCGAATCCGGTTACGGCTTTGTTTGTTATTCTTTCAATTCCGGCTGGCCGAATTACTATTCATCTTATGGAATGTACAAAGCGGATTCATGGTCGAGCTGGCATGCGGTTTACAATTCCCCGACATCTTATTTGTGGTCGGTCTTCTTTCCGACCGTTGACACGGCTTTTGCGGTGGGTGGAGGATGGAACGGATCAGTTTATCAGAGCCTGATCATCAGAAGCACTAACGGAGGCAATAACTGGCACTCTCAGAATTTTGGAGGAGACAAGGCATTGTATGATGTGTTCTTTCTCGATTCAAGAAGAGGTTATGCAGTCGGAAACTCAGGAACGATAATCACTACAGAAAGCGGGGGAGTCGTATCAGTTGCCGAAGATCCTGCTTCCGTTCCGGACAATTACTCGCTCGGACAAAACTATCCGAATCCCTTCAATCCGGGCACAGTTATAAGATATGCAATTGGTTCGAGAAGCAGTATTACACTTAAGATCCGCAATATGCTTGGGGAAGAGGTTGCAGTGCTTGTCAACGAAGTGCAGGAGGCCGGCCGGCATGAAGTGCAGTTCGAAAGTAATGACCTTGCAAGCGGTGTTTACGTTTACTCCTTATATATAGGAGACAGACTTGCCGAATCCAGGAAAATGATCAGGTTGAAATGACGGAAGGAAAGTTTGCCTGACGGGAGAGAATAGGTTGTTGCGGATCCTCAGACTGCTTCTGACAGGGGATCAAAACCGGCGGGCTTCAAGAGTCACAGCAGGAAAGCCTCGTAAAACGCCGGTCGGCGAACTTCCGCATGAGACCTGAAGATCCCTCATTCAGCTCCCGGCTTAAGAATTTCTTTTCATATTGATTCGCGGCATATTCTGATGAATTGTTTCCGGCGACAATTCCGGTACAAGATGCCGGCAAATGAAATCCAAACCTGAACCTGAAATGAAATACAGATCAACAATTATGTTCATTGCGTTCATGCTGACAACGGCAATGATCGATGACGCGAGGTCGCAGTCATATCTTAATTTCCCGCCTGATACTGTTGTAAGTGATGAGTTCTACAACTACCGAGGTTATGTCAGATATGATAATGCCGGAAAGATACACCTCGTAAACTCAAGACAGTTTCACACGAACAGCGCAACGCGGGAGATCTTCTATTGGAATAATTTATCAGGACAAATGATCCCTTACAGGGTTACAAACAACGGCACGGATGATAATTATGTAACAATCGGATTTGACGGAACCGGAAAAGTTCATCTCGGATGGGAAAGGCGCGATGCAGCAAATCTGTTCCAGCTTATTTATACAAACAACCGAAATGTTTCAGCCGGATTCGGAGATTCCGTTTGGATAACTTCGGGAGGGATTAACAAGGCAACTCCCTACATGGCCGTTGGCAGGAATGACAGCAGTGTTCACTTTGTCTATTTCACTTTTGTCACCGGGCAAGACAATGCATACTACAGGAAGTACAACTACATCACCGGCGTGCTTGGAAGTGAACTGACTCTCGGACCCGCGGAGGCCAGCAGTGAGAATGACATCTCGGTTGCCGTTGACAGCGCGGGGAAGATCCACATTGCATATACAACAAATCATCAGGCAGGTACAGGAACACTGAAATATTTCAACAGCGAAAGCGGATCACTTGCGGAAGTTCAGACAGGTGTGGCCGACCTCATCTCCTACCCTTCGGTTACTGTTGACAATGCAAACGTACTGCACATTGTTTACAGGCGCGCCGGCGACAACCGCCTGTACACGATCAACCGGCCGGCCGGAGGTTCTTTCAGCGCTCCCGTTGCGATCACACCGGCGGTTGGATTGCCGTCATATTACAGGGCTATTGATACGGATGATGAGAGAAGGTTGTATGTAACATATCAGAACAGCAACTCGTCTTATCCCCGCGGAACATTCCTCGTTCACGGAAAGAACGGAGCGTTCTCTAATCCCATACTGGTATTCGAAGACAGCACCGGCAGTTATCTTGGCAGAGGAAATTCATCCGTAGCGGCCATGCACAACGGTGAGATCACGGTTCACTATGAAGCTACGGCATCGCGCAACGGCAATGTTGTGTCCGACATTTTTCTGAAGCAGGGCATCCTTAATGTTACGGGAATTGATCTTCAGACAAGCCTTGCTCCGGCAGATTTCATGCTGTATGATAATTTTCCGAATCCTTTCAATCCTGAAACAGCGATCAGTTATTACTTACCGGCCGGCTCAGCCGTCAAGCTCAGTGTGTTTGATATCCTCGGCAATGAAGTCCGCATACTTGAAGAGGGCAACAAACCTGCAGGGATACACTCGGTGATCTTCAGTGCAAATGGTCTCCCGAGCGGTACTTACATATACAGGCTTGAAGCGGGTGAATTCTCCCAAAGCAGAAAAATGGTCTTGCTGAAGTGATGCGGTGAACGCTCAGCTTCAGATGACAGATCAGACTGTTGCTTCTTCCTTCCCTTGAATACACTGTCGAGTTGAATTATTTTGAACATCCTGAAAATCAAACTACTCTTATGTTCAATACTCTTCGCGTTACAGCGATCATCGTATTTGCGATCATTGCGGGTTCTGCTTTTGTACAAACCGCTTCCGGACAGGCGACAGATTACTTTGGCCTTCCTGCCGTAAATTTCGGAAATGCTGAATTCCGGCTTGCTTGGAGCTCGCACCCAAACAGCAATTACTACAAGCAGGAGTATATTGCGGAAGGAGACAATGTTGAGAGTTTCAAAAGCATGATCTTGGTAGAAGCCGTAATTACTGAGAACACGCCAAAGGAGATCATGGATGCGCAGATCGACAAGCTGAAGAATCTCAAATCATCCAACCCGTATGTGAACTATGACATGTTTTCAAAGGACGGTGAGTATCTGCTTGATTTCCTTCTTACTGACAAGGCAGACTCTCCGGGCATAGTTGAAAGAAATGTTTACAGATACAAACAGGTCAAGGACAGCGAAGGAAGAGACATGGTCGTTCTGTTTGGTGTAAGCGAAAGGGCTTACGGACCTGATATTGACTCGTTCATTGCAGGACTTAAAGGGAATCTGTCCTCGCTTAGAGACGCTGTTGCATCTTACAGCATTCCGGAACTGTCACTGAAGTAGATCAGGGAAGAATCACAACACACTGAAGTGTTCAACAGTACGGAGATTACAACCACCAGGTGTCTTCTGAGAAAATATGAGGAGGCGGACAGGGAAGAGTTTGCAGATCTCTTTACCGACAAGGAGATCAACAGGTACATGGGAGGAAAGGTGGAGAGCCGTGTTGAGGCCTATGCGCTGTTTGACAAAGTCTTCGGGATCTATAACGGCGGTCTTCTGCCGAGAAGATTCGAGATTTGGGCAATAAGAATCGGCGGCTGTTATGCCGGGCACTTTGAACTGAAGCAAACGGACATGACTGAAGAAGCCGAGCTTGAGATCGTTTACATGTTGCGGAAGGAACATTGGGGAAAAGGGATCATGCCCGAAGTGATACAGGAGGTCCGGCGATATGCTTCGGAATCCGGCATGATGCTTATAGCTACGGCGAATCCTGAAAATAAGAACTCCCTTCGAGCCCTTCAGAAAGCAGGGGCAGAGCCCGGAACATACTATAATCACGAAGACGGGAGCGGCCTGAAGATCCGCCTGAACCCTCATAAAGACTGATACAGGCATCATTGGCAAACAGATGGAATCCTTTTACCGGCGTAATTGTGTGACCAAAGGCAGTCCGGCATTTGCAGATTAGATCTGCGGATTGAATTCCTCTGTTCTGATCGTATTATTCTCTACAGTTACAACACTGTTCTCCGGAACTGCATGCCACGCTTCCTGCCAGTTTCCTATGGGTTCTGAAACAAGGCAGACAGCAAAGTCACCGAACTTGTCCTTAAGGCCGGGGTTAAGGCGAGTCAGTTCCTGCAAGCTTGGACTTGTAAACAGCGTCGGTCCTTTACCGTCGCTTCCGTAGCGGAATCCCCACAGTCTCCTGCCGTCAGAGATCGCCAGGGTCATCCAGATGTCGCCTGAAACTCCTGCCCGCTTTCCCTCTGCTCTTACAAGCTTTACCATTTCACCTACTGCGCGGGGTACATCTTCCTGGAGACCGAAAGTCAGCGCAAGATAGAACATGACCTCGGAGTCCGTAGTGCCAAGCAGGTCGTTGAAATACTCCGGCGCTATCTTTGCCATAAGCCTCTGCCTTAGGAGTTCGAACTGCGCGATCTGCCCGTTATGCATGAAGAGCCATGTTTCATATCTGAAAGGATGACAATTTGTTTCCTGCACCGGCGCAAGCGATGATGCACGCACGTGCGACATGAACAAATGAGAGTCTATGTGCGATGCAAGGTCATTCAGATTAGTGTCGTTCCATGCAGGCCTGATGCTTCGGAACAGTCCGGGATAAGGTTGATTATCGTACCACCCGAGCCCGTACCCGTCGCCGTTGGTTGGCATGCGCGGAAGTCTTGCATGAAGACTCTGATGGATGAGATTGTCCTTTGGTTTTATGATGAGTTCACTCATCAATATAGGATCGCCGGTATAAGCTAACCATCTGCACATGATAGTATTTGGTTTGATTGTGATTCGTTGTCTGTAAGATTGAAATTGCAGACTTCATTTGTAACTCAATTTATGATGGTGTTGGGTTTTTTGGAATGAACAATGACGGCGCCGCGGAACGAATTGTTACACTATCTGATCCCGCAACCTGTCTATCAGCAATTACTTATCATTTGTAAAGCACCGGAATTATCTTGCCTGGTGGATTACGTCATTCAGAAAAACTACATCGCAGTTATTGGCGGCTTAAACCTGGATATCAAGGGTGTTGCCGACAGCGGCGGCACGGAGGCAGATTCGCATCAGGGACGTGTTCGCATTTCTCCCGGCGGAGTTGCCAGAAACATTGCGCAGAATCTTTCTCAGCTCGGCCACAGAGTTATGCTTTTCGGATTCACGGGCAATGATGAGCCGGGAAGTTGGATCACCAAAGCAACTGCAGACGCGGGTGTTGACGTAAGCAATGTGGTTTCCGCAGACGGCGTCAGAACATCGGCTTATGTATCTGTTGCCGGCAGGACACGCGAGCTTATTTATGCCGTGAATGATACGCAGGAGACCGCCGGGCTTATAACAGAAGGATTCATTCGGAAGAACTGCGATAAGCTGAAGAATGCACGGATGATAGTTACGGATGCCAATCTGAATGAGGACGCGCTGAATGCGATCATCACGATTGCAAACTCAAACTCCGTTCCCGTGTTTGCTGATGCAGTCTCTGCAGTGAAAGCGGACCGGCTGAGCAACCTGAAAGGAATGACGGATCTCCTTTCCGTGAACAGGGCTGAGTTCAGTCGCTTGTTCGGTGATGACATGTTCACCGGCGAAGAAATAGTTTCAGGCGCGAAAAAGATCGCACATAAGTTCGGTGTGATAATCAGGAAGAAGGACAAAGACGGAATTGATCTCATAATTACGGAATCAGGGAAGTCCGAAAGCTTCACAGCACCTGACGCAGAGGTTGCAGAGCCGAACGGCGCAGGCGATGCATTCAACGCCGGCTTCATACACTCGTATTTGACAGGCACGCATGAAGAGCAGGACTTAAGGCATGCCGTCAGATGCGGAATGTGCGCATCTCTGTTTGCGCTTGCGACAGACGATTCAGTTTCCTCTTTACTTACATCCGCTTCGCTGAATGAGTCCATTCGAAAACATTTCCAATAATACAGATGAACAACCGTTTAATAATTTCCGAAGAAGTCACATCTGCAGTTAACGAAGGCAGGCCGGTAGTAGCTCTCGAGTCAACCATCATCTCTCACGGAATGCCTTATCCGGAGAATCTCGAAACGGCTGTTTTGCTGGAAAGCATAGCGCGAAGTTCGAATGCCGTTCCTGCTACGATCGCAATCATAAAGGGAGAGATACGTGTTGGGCTGACAATTGCAGAAATCGAATTCCTGTCACGAAACGGGAACATACTGAAAGCTTCACGCCGTGACCTGCCTGTCATCATTGCCGGAGGAAAGAGCGCGGCTACAACCGTTTCCGCCACAATGATGTGCGCATCAATGGCGGGGATCCGGATCTTTGCAACAGGCGGTATCGGCGGGGTTCACAGAAATGCACAGCAGACGTTTGACATTTCAGCAGATCTTACCGAACTCGGACAGACCGATGTTGCGGTTGTTTCAGCCGGAGTGAAATCAATTCTCGACATCGGACTTACGCTTGAATATCTCGAAACGCTTGGCGTGCCGGTTATCGGTTACGGCACGGATGAATTTCCGGCGTTCTTCACGCGTGAGTCCGGCTTCAGGGTAAATTACCGTCTCAACACTCCGCAGGAGGTGGCTGAAGTGATACGGGCAAAGCAGGAACTCGGCCTTAAGAACGGGATGCTGATCGCATATCCTGTTCCTCATGAGTTCTCATTTGATAAACGCATGATAGATGAAGCAATAGATGAGGCGCTTAAGAGGGCGGAGTCTGAAGGGATAAGAGGAAAAGACGTGACACCTTACCTGCTTTCGCAGATAACAAAGATCACAAAGGGCGGAAGCCTGAGGTCAAACATAGAGCTGGTGAAGAATAATGTGAGACTTGCATCGGAGATTGCATGCTGTGTATGAACGGCATCCCGAACATCTTTAGGTCGGCTTATGCAGAGTGGCTTTGGACAAATACAATAATTGCAGGACATGCAGATGAATGAAGACATAATCAGAACTAAAGACATCAGCGACCGCACGCTGATGCTTGCTGTGATAATTATTCATACTGCATTCTTTGTTTACTCCTTATTCTGGGGAAACATCTATGTGGGAGATTATAAGGAATATCTCGCGCAGGCTGAGAATATCGGGAACCATGGCAACTGGTACGCAGGAGACCTTAACGCGGAGATCAATCCCGATCTTTATTCGAGAAGGCCGCCGTTGTACGGGTTCGCAATATTCGTGATCAAGTCCGTTGCACACACGGATTATGCTGTCACTTTTGTTCAGTCGTGCCTCAGCATTCTTAATATTGCCGGCCTCCTGAAACTCCTTAAGAAACACAGGTTCAGAATTCCCCGCAACAAGATCCTCCTTGCAATACTGCTGTTCTATCCCAGTCAGTTCATATACTGCAACTTCATAATGTCTGAGATCTTCTTTCAGACGTTCCTCTTCTGGTCGTTCTTTTATTTCGTCAGATTTGTAAGAGACTGCAAACCGGGAGATGCACTGATCTTCAACACATTGCTTGCTCTCGCCGCACTTACCAAACCCGTTCTCTATCTTTTCTGGATCCTGAACTCGGCCCTTGTTCTCATCATCATTTTCAAAACAAAAAGCTCATTCGCTCCGCTCATATACTCGCTCATTCTTCCTGCGGCTGTGCTTGCAGTATGCCTTTACAACTACGGAAACACCGGATACTTTCATTATTCCAGTCTGCGGCACAGCAACATACTCGAATTCCATTCAAGGTTTTTGATCATAAATGAATCAGGTATCGATTCCGCAATGAGCAAAAACGAATCGGAGATAGCTGCACTGGATACTATCACAGATCACAAGACGAGATCTCTTGAAGCGGAAAGGCTCGGCAGGGAAGTGATATTGGATAACTTCGGCAACTATTTGAGATTCTACTTTCGGGGTTGTTTAAATTTTTTCACTGATCCGGGAAGGTTCGACATCGGAGAGTTCTTTCGTATTTCTCCGCCTAAGGGCGCAGGGATCTATTACAGGTATTTGAAAGACGGTTACAAAGGAGTGGTTCAGTATCTGCTCGAACTTCCTTTGCTGTTCACAGCATATCTCGCCGCGGTGTTTCTCATCAACATTCTTCTTATTGCATCCTCCGTTTCGTTTGTGTTTGACAAGAGCAACGGCGTTTACATCAGAATGTACTTTCTGATGCTGATACTCTATTTGTGTGCAATGACGGGGATCGTGGGAGCACTCCGGTACAAACTGCCGGTGCTTATCATGATGCTTTACGCAGTTCCGTTCTTTGCTGAGCGAACGCATGCCTACATTGACCGTAGAAAGATCTCAGCTGACCGCGCCGTTTCGGAAAAGCGTTGAAGATGTTTGCTGTATTGAAGCAGGTTAAGAGCTTTGCAGACTCAAAGCTATGAAATCTCATGCACAATGTCGTAAGCCCTCCTTATACCTTTGAATACGCCGACTCTGCATGCCTTTTCATACTCGGAGTATGCGGGCGACCCCTTTTTCTTTTCAACAGTTTTCTTCAGCGATTCCGCCAAAGGCGCAAGCATCTGCCAGGGCGTGAAGTGGTATTTGGATATGATGTTGTCAAGCAGTCCGGCCATATACATTGCCCCCGCATCGTTTCCCTTTTTGAAGAGATACTGCGAGATCACTATCAGCGCGTAACACACGCTTTCGGTTGAATCGGTGTCCTTGTAAAACGCAATTCCCTCCCTGAAATACTCCTTCGCCTTTGCATCATCCTTCTGCATGAAACTTATCCAGCCGCGCATTATTTTTATGTGCGCCAGTTGTGCAATACTGCCCGACGAGGCAGAGAGTCTTTCGAATTCATCATACAGCCGGACCGCCTTTGAATAATGCTTTAGAGAAGTTTCAAGAGCTGCCATGTTTTGTATCACTCCGCTTTCTCCCCAGTAATCGCCGATCTCACGGAACACCTTCAGAGATTTTTCAAATGACCTTATCACATCATCATAATCCTCCTTCTTAAGCTCCGCGGCGCGGATGGATGTTATGAGATGGGAAGCCCACGCGCTTCCGCTCTTGTTGTCAGTATCCTTCAGATAAAATTCCGCCTGTGCAAACATATGCTCCGCCGCGGGAATGTCACCCTTTGAAAGCGCGCACGCTCCCGCAAGCCAGACGAGTTTTCCCCTGTGTTCGTCATCAAGGTCTTTTGCTTCCGTCATTACGTCGTAAATGTTTACCTTCTCAACAAGGTCAGCTTCGTAGTCGAAGATCCAGAACAACTGCCAGAGTGAATAGATCAGACTTACAAGCTCAGAATATTTTCCTGCCTTCATCAATGTTTCCGCCGCTTCAATTACATTTGCAGCATCAAGGTCCCACCTAGCCGATCCGGAACCTTTATGAACTGAGGAGAACTTTGCATCGTCTTCCAGCGATTTGCGCAGGTAAAAATCCGCGTGGCGAAGTCTGACAGCGTCAATCTCATTTCCCGCCGCAAACTGCTCTTTTGCATACTCGCGGATAAGAGCTGCCATCTTGTATCTGGGAGCTCCGTCAATATCACCAAGTTTTCTAATGAGGTTCTTTGTCACAAGCGATTCAATCACTTCGCTTGCATCATCTATGCCCTCGCCGCACACATCCTCCGCCGCCTCAAGGTCAAATCCTTCCGCAAACACGGCAAGCCTGATGAACATCTTCTTTTCGGACTCATCGAGAAGTTCATAGCTCCATTCTATAGCGGCCCTCATGGTCTTGTGCCTTTCCGGAGCATCCGCGCTTCCTCCCGAAAGAGCGCTGAGTTTTCCTGTAAGCTTTTGCAGGATCACTTTCGGCGAGAACGCACGGACCTTAACCGCGGCCAGTCCGATAGCAAGCGGAATACCTTCGAGCATACGGCAGATCTCCGCTACACAGCCGCTGTTCTCTTCGGTAAGTTCGAATTTCGGATCGGCTCCAGTGGCCTTGTTCATGAACACTTTCAACGACGGCGATTCAGCTATTGCCTCATAGTCGTCGTTCACTGCCGGCACTCCGAGAGACTTCAGAACATAGATCCTTTCAGCGGAGATATTGAGTATGCTCCGGCTCGTGATCAGTATCACAAGGTTCGGGCACATCCGGTTAAGAGAGGCGATCGCTTTTGATGATGAAGCAAGCTGTTCAAAGTTGTCGAGCACCATCAGTATCTTCTGGAACGAAATGAATCCTGCAATATTCTCAAGAGGATCATCAGATTTTGAAATATGGATTCCGAGAGAAGATGAGATCTCTGACAGCACCAGTCTGTCTTCCTTTATCTCGGAGAGATCAATGAAATACACGCCGTCTTCAAACTGATCTGACAGAGAATCTGCAACTGCGAGCGCAAGCATTGTCTTTCCTATTCCTCCCGGACCTGAGACGGTGATGAGATGACAATCTTCCCGGGTGATCATTTTGCTGATGTTCTCAATGTCTTCCTGCCTTCCTATGACAGCCGGCAAATGTGCGGGAAGGTTCGAGTGGACATGCGGCTCTTCGGGTTCTGAGGGAGTCTTTTTTTCAGATGTATAAAACCTTTCACTAAGCATTATAGCCAGGTCCTCCGTCAGGAAGCGGGCAAGCTCATCAGCGCTTTTGAATGACTTGTACGAAACTCCGGCGTTTGACCTGATATCATCAAGCATTTCTTTAAGCTTGTCTTCTCTCGCGGGAGCCGGTTCCTTCACATATATCAGCCGAGGGAAATCGCCTGAGAGACGGTACTCATCCTCAAGTCCTGAAATGGTTTCATTCTCCGCTATCCATCCGTAGCTTTGCCAGTAAATGCCGACGAAGATATCGCTTTGCCTGAGGTATGCCTGATAAAGGTCTTTGGGAGGATGCGGACGGGCGCCTAGTTCGAACATTACCGGGATCATATGCATTGACTCGATCGCTGACCTGACGGCGTTGCGTTCGTCTGCAAGCTCCCTGAGTGTCGAGCTCACGAACACTCTCAGCTTCTGATCCGGCGTTCTTATGTTCTCCGTTCTGTAATTCATTCGCTCCGCAAACCGGTCTTGTATGGAATGGCGTTGAGTTATTTCCGTTGTCAGGAAATGAACAAATTTAGATCCTGATTTTCAATTCATGAGTTTTTGATTTTTCAGAATAAAGTATACGGAATTGCTGCTCGCAGGTCTCGTTAAGCGGAGGAGACATAACACGGAATTTGAGAATTCAGTCAGAGTTCATTCATGCTTCCGCCGGAGATAAATATGATGCGGACAGCACAACATTTCTCCTGACTGAATCCTTCCCGGAAAAGAATTGAAGTGTGAGTTTCAGAGTCCGGGAAGGATGTGCCATACAGGTCAGGGCGCAATCTTTGAGATGAAACTGTATGCGTTGTTGTCGGCAAGTGCATAATCGGTACCGTCAACAATGTAATCTATCCAGGCATCGGTTGAGACGAAGCCGGTTACAAAATTATAGGCATCGTTGTCAATGAGCTGAAGGTCAGTTCCGTCAATAGTCCCGTCCTGATTTACGTCCCCGCCGTACATAGCATAGGTTTGCGGAGATGTATCAACGAGTACTGCATTGTCTCCGTATGAAGCTGTGGCATACTGAGTGAAGTCGATGTGCTGGATAGATTGCTCGTAAACTGCCCACGGAGTCTTGCTCCATGTTTCAAGTGAGTTTCTATGCTTCAAGACAATGTAGTAAGCACCAGTTACCGTATTGCTGAAGAAGAAGTGGCCAATCTCATTGAGCGAACAGACATATTCTTCGGCCGAGTCAATGAGATTATATGGCGGAAAGCTTTGCGCAAGATACACTTTTACTGTTTCGTCCCAACGATTGTGATTCACAGCATCGTCATAGTTTCCCTGCATTGATACTTTCAGTTGAACACCTGCTATGATTTCATTGCCCGGGTTTGAATAGACAATGTTTGGTCCGGAGCTTGTAGAGCTTGCGCTGTCTCCCGGAATGTTCCGGAATCCGGGTTTGGGCGAAGCGAGAGAATTTGTGTACTCATTGTCAATTCCGGGAATTGTCAGATACCATGATGTGTATTCCCTTATGTGAATGGCTGAGTAATGGGAAAAATTGCAGCCGTCATCGCTCTTGAATGCAACGCTCACGCTTCCGCTCGTATTTCTTCTCCCAAGTATGTCTGGATTTCGTGAGCTGTAAAACGCGGACTGGTCAAGAAGATACATTGAATATGTATCTATGCCGTCACCTGCTGCATCAATTACTGTATAAAAGATATCCCAGTCGCCGGAGTTTTGGTAGTTGTTGGCAAATGTTCCCGTTAGCGTTGTTCTCCCTGCACCGTCATTTGCCGCAACCCTGAAAAGCTCCTTCTGATCGGCGACAAATAGAAGCACATTGACATTGTATGAGAAGTATGGCATACTCATAAGTGTAGCATCACATTTGTAAACAGTGAAGGAATTTTCAGAGCCGGGATACCCGCTTAGAACGAAGAACATCTTGTTGCTTACGCCCGTGCCTGAATTGACATGTGCCAGATCAATCTGTGCATCATAAGTGACAGGAGAGTTATCAATGCTTCCCATCGGAACATAGATACTCTGCGACATATAAGTGAATGCCGGGTTCACCGTCTTTGGGTTCAGCACTCTGCAGTACTTCGACATATAAAACTGACTGTTGCCGGCTACCGAATCCTGCATGAGGGCAATTGTTACATAAGGCGACACCGGGTATGTTCCGATGTCTGATGTGATCCTCGGTCTGAAATAGTGGTTTCCCGGATATGATGAGCCTGGGAAAGTCAGACTGAAGTTTCCGACTGATAATGGATTTGTTCTTATGACTGCACATCCACATTTTGTAACTCCATTGTAACCATTCTCGGCATAGCTATACACAATGTAAAGATAAGAAGTTAAGTCAGTAGATTCTATAATCTCCATGTCAATTGCGTCATGAGGATAGAACTTGTTTGCAGGTCCTATGGAGATTCTGGCAATCTCGGAAAATGAATTCCCTGTGTTGTCAAGAGATCTGAATATGGCAAGCGTATCAGCTTCCGACGAAACTCCCGTATCCAGAGAGCCGAAACCTGCCGCAATGAAGATAGTGCCGGCTCCCAGAAAACTCTGCTGTGTCTGTGTTGCAAGTCCCTTTATAACGCTCGTACCGGAGTAAACGATCTCTGAATTAAACTGATCGCCTCCGCTAATCTTTCTTAAATGCGGTGGCTCAATGTTTCCGAAGCTCGCGCCGGGTAATGTTACGGATGCTCCTCCTTTTCCTTCCAGCTTTCTCTGAAGTTCCGTGATCCGGTCAGGCGAATTCATTATTGCATTTTCCCGCGACTTCTTCATTTCGTTCAGAATATCCTGCCCGGCGGATCCTGATACCACTTGCTGGTCGGACTGAGGATAACTTTTTTCATTCATGATTGTCACCGGACCGGCATCCGAAAGCGGCGGCATCTCCTTCAGTTTGTTTTGTGCATCCGCATTGAGCCGAGTTAACGTAAAATGTAAAGTTACAAGTAGCAGAAATTTGCAGACTCTTTCAGTCATTGGCTTCATTTCGAAGTTTTTACTTTTGGGTTAATATTTTTCACTGCAAATTTATCACTGCCGCTTCAGGAATGGCAAAGAGAAATTTTTCTGTTTTTCTTTTTCTTACAGGTGCGAACTGTATTATTTTTGTCAAAATTCGCCCATTTTTTGCTTATTTTGTGAACCCAAATGCGTGCTTCCATTCAAAAATTTCTTTCTTAAATGAGAAGATCTTCACTGCTTATATTGATGAAGTCACTTGGAAATGAACAGCTAAGGAGACTTCATGATTTTGTGCGTTCACCATATCACAATAAGAAGTCCGGAGTTGTTCTGCTTTTTGATGAACTGGCCGCACATAGCCCAGAGTTTGATTCTCCTTCCTTGGACAGGAAGAACATCTGGAAAAGCATTTTTCCTGATGAGGACTTCAATTATTCCGTATTCAAGAACATTGTTTATGACCTGAAAAAGATTATAGAGAGATTCATTTCAATTGAAGGCTTATCTGCGAACCGGGAAGGAATGGATCTTGCTCTCCTTGAGCATCTCAGAAACAGCGGAAGCAGAAAGCTTTTCAAGTCTTCATTTGAATCCTTAATCAGAAGCGATAGCAGCAATCTTTCCGAATACAGCTTCACTTTTCAGAAGCGCTACAGGCAGCTCTATGAAATGTACTTTCATAAGGAAAATTTTGACGGCCTTTACTTACACAAGAGCAAAAGAGGTGATGAGATAAGAAAACTTGTTGACTACTTCCTCATAAGTGTGCTGATCGAATCATTTGACATGTACAATATTGTCAACATCAGGAATGTGGAACTGAATACCCCGGAGGAAGAGATCAGGCTCACATCAATTCTCCGCATTCTTGAAGGATCAGGATTCATAGATGAGTTCGTAAAGAGCGTTGGCAAATATTCGGCCGAAGACTCCAAGATTCTCAACGCATATTTCGAAATGTACAAGGCGTTAAGGGAAAAGTCATCAGCCGTAAACTTCAGGAGTTTTGCTGTGGCAATTGAAACTGCAAAACCTTTCCTTCCTCCGCATGTGCTCTCTTCACTGTATATCCTTCTCCTGAACTCCCTTGTTAACCTGCATGTGAACAATGAATTCATCTGCAGAAATTACCTTGAAATATCCGACAAGATGATAGACTCTGAAGTTTACATCAGCCCTGACGGCAGGCTCAGAGATCAGTTGTTTGTAACATATATAAGCTATGCATCCAATCTGCTGATGGCTGAGAAGATCTCCGGATACATACAGAAATTCGGAAACTGTCTGCATGACAAATCCAGGGAGTCGCTTATGAGATATGCAGAGGCCAACTACTGTTTTGCTTCCGGAGATTTTGACAAGTCACTGCAAATCAATTCAACCATAAGGCCAAACCTCTTTCCCCTGAAATACTACATAAAGAATCTGCAAATCCGGCTGTACTATGAGATCGGAGATTTTGATGCCTTCCTTTTGTCAATTGATGCTTACCGTCACTTTCTATCGGACAACAAGGAGCTTTTCAAAAAGCACTACAAAGTTCAGGAGCTGTTCTGTTCGCTTATCATCAGGATGTTCAGACTGAAGTTGAAATACGATAATGCCGAAGCGCTGAAGATACAAAAGATAGTTCACAGTGAATTCGGAGACGACAAAGTGTGGATGGCAAGAAAGATAAAGGAGATCCTGAAGCAGGGCCGGCATTGAGATGCTGTGAGACTTCATCCGAAAGGAACAACAAGATCGTGCAGTAACTCTTTGACAAACATAAACCGATCGGTACGCCGTCCGATACATTTCAACCCAATCCAAAAATGCCATAGATGAAATGATGCCTGCTTTTGAGGGACTTTCCCGGGGCATGACAGAGCGGGATAAGCATTAAATGCCGCTGAAGACCGAATGGTGGTTTCTCCAATCCCCATAGCGCCGCCACAATGCCAAGTTTCTTTCTGAATAAGGTCTTCTGTCAGAACATTCGGACCTCCGATTTTAAGTGTCGTGTCAAAAATATCCTAATCCATAAACATCAAAACTACAAAGAAATCGTCGTTTTTTACCGGAATTCTATCGTGGTCAGTGTCAAAAATTGCCAGGAATTTTTTTTGTCTGGAGTATGCAGCGTGAATAGTTTTGCAGAGATCTTTTTGCAAATCAAAATCACAATAATGCATTCAGCAACATTCAGTATCCCCGCAGTAATCATTTTTATACTGGCGTTGTCAGTCTCAAACGGCAAGGGATTCCCGGTTCAGGACAATGACCCGCTCAATGATCATGAGGCAACGAATTCGGTTCACAAAGAACATCTTCCGGATGAGATCCACAGTCTCGAACAGCTTCATAAAGAGGCGGCTGAAAGAAACAGTTTCAAAGAAGCAGAAGCTATTGCCGGCAGAATAAAGCAACTGATCCCTCCGGGAAGAGTGACCGAAACCGTCAGAGACAATACGCAGGAGATATTCATTGACAAAGCCCCTGAAGAACCCGAAGGTGAGTGGCTTCAGCAGAACAACTCCGTATACCAGGGTAGTCTGGCAAGGGCAGAAGGATATCACAAGATAGTTGATATGAAAGCCGGAGAAGACGGAAACCTCTATTTAGCCGCGATATGGAAGAATGCCAGCTATCCTACCGGACTGGTTTCATACAGGTCAACAAATAACGGAAAGAGCTGGCAGTACATTTACGGCGTCTATATGAGCAGTAATTACATAGGGAACATCTCGATGCTCGTTGAATCCAGAAACAACAGCATAGCGGATTCGACGAGGCTTATAATTTTTTACAACAGAAGTTCCAGCAGCAACATGGACAATGCGAACCTTTCATTTTCATCATGGAGAGTGAACGGAACGGGCTACTATTCCGGGACCATAGCATTGCCCTCCGCCGGGAATGAAATGTCACATGTTTCAGCAGTCAGCGACGGCGCCTTTTATCAGGGTGCAACCTATTTCGGTGCAGTCTTTACGGAAACAACGAACGACCTTCAGAACAAAGTGAAGATGCATTACTGCAGGACAATGGACTGGGGAGCAACATGGACGAGTGTGGTGATCCAGACAAACTACAACGACTTCTGCCCGAGCGCTGACCTTAGAAAAGGTTCGCCGGATTCCCTTTATGTAGTAATGGAAAGAAGGTTTGATTCAGATTACATTGCACTCAGGCTGTTGGCAATACCCTTTTCTCCGTCATCTTCATACTATACGTACTTCCTTGCAGGCGCTGACGGCAATCAGTACAGAAATCCCTGCATCACGATCAAACAGAACAACCCGGCGGATTCAATGTTCATCTCCTGTACAAAGAATTTCAAAGTTACAGTCTTCTCCTCTTCTTCACCCGGATTCAACGGCACAAATGAATTTTCTATGCCCGGAGCATCTTCCGTTTACGCGGCATACACTCATTGCTCGTCATCTCCTCAGGGCAGCAGACCTTTTTCTGTGGTCTGGTCAACTTACAGCGGAGATACCGTTTCTTCATCTACGGGAACAAACGGCAACATACACGCCTACGTAAAGAAGAAAGTAAACAGCAGTGATTGCTTTTCCCTGGCCATGCCGGTTAGCGCCAACACAAGTTTCAACGGCACAAATTTCACAAACTGCGCTTATCCCGGTGCGGCTTCGCAGACTGTTCCTTACGGCATTTTCTCAAATCAGGAGGGACTTGCCGTACTTAACGTGAAGCTGATTCCCGAAGCATTATATAACCCGGCCGCAGATATGCTGAACCGTGCGGACACGATCACCGCGATACTCAGAAGGCCTGTCAGCCCTTATGAACCTATTGATACCGCAAGAGCCGTTATCGGCATAAGTGATTTCAACTGCCGGTTTGTATTCAGCAAAATGGTTTACGGCAGTTTGCTGATCTCTGTAAGGCACAGGAACACGATCGAAACATGGAGCAACACGGCTTACACAATTGAATTCAACAATACAGATTCAACGTCCTACAGCTTTGCAATAAGCCAGGGATATGCATACTCATACAATCAGGTCAAGGTCCAAAACAGTCCTGTCAGATTCGCATTCTATTCCGGCGATGTCAATCAGGACGGAACAGTTGACGGGTCTGATCTGAGCATGATTGACAACGCGGTTGCTAACTTTCTTTCGGGCTTTGTGAAAGAGGATCTGACCGGAGACGATTTTGTGGATGCAACGGATTTTGCCTTTGCGGATAACAACGCGGCTAAATTTGTAACGAGCAGATTTCCGCAGTGAGATTCTTGATCAGTGAAGAGCCCGTGGATGATCCCGCGGGCTCTTCTTCTTATCCGGTTCCGTATTTACGGCCTTATTACTCCGATGAAGTTTGCGGCGTTGTTGTCTGCTATAAGAAAGTCAGTGCCGTCAACAAACCTGTCGCCTGTCAGGTCCGTTACAAGATAACCCCCCGAAAAATTTGCCGCATCGTTATCTACAGCGCTCACGTCCGATCCGTCAATTGCACCGTCCCCGTCAGTATCTCCGGAATACACGGCAAACCTGGGCGGGGAATTGTCAACCTGTACAAGATTATTTCCGAATGCGCTTGAAGCGGAATGCGTAAGATCGTAAACGAGATCGTGTGAGCCGTTGTCAATCGGGCCGGCAGACCAAGTTTCAACCGAGTTCCTGTGCTTCACCGTGAGCAACTTGCAGCAGCTGGGATATGACGGCGAATCGCGATGGAATCTGAAGAATGCATTGCCTGAGCTGTCAAGCAATGTAACTGCTGAATCCAGGATCTCATAGGGCGGAAGGTGATCTCTGAGGAATGCCGTAACTGTATCCCCTGCAGTCATGCGGTTCGCATCCGGGACATACATTCCTTCTATGAACATACTTAGACTGAGAGTCCATTCTTCAGGCAGTATTATGTCTTCTTCGTGAAATGCTCCGTAACCTCCTTCGCAAAAAACAGTAACGGCAACACTGTCGAGACTAACGGAAGTGTCAATGTTTATTACTTTGGAGAGAGAACTCACGGGAGTAACAGTAAAGTCGGCAAGCAGGCCGGTTGAATCCGGAACTATCGTCACATCGAAATCCGTGGATGAAAAGATCCCGTCGGTGACAAGCTGACCGGATTCTATGCTCACTTTGCTTCTGCTCAGCACTTCGTTTTCGTTGATAACGGAATCGGTTTGCGAATCGGGAACCCACACGACATACAAAAGGGTACTTCCGTAGTTTGTGCCAAGCGTTGCCGAAATGCTTCCGTAAAGATCACTGAGTACGATTGAGTGTCCGGCAGAATCAAACGTGACTGTCTCTCCGTTATCGCCTTTCGAAACACCGAATGAATCAGGCGGCGCAGTTTCCGGGATCCTGTACCCCTGGCCTGCAATTGCATTCCATTTCGAAACGCATGAACGGTAAGGAGGATAGTTGTTGCCGACACGGGCATATGCGCTTCCGCCGTTAGCTGAAACCTGAGAAATGGCCAGACTGCAGTGCCGCCTGGGGTCATTGTATGTGTAAGGCCCGTAGATTGATAACACTGTAACGGAAGCCCGGGCGTCATAACGCAGAACAACGGGAAAGCATTTGTTCCTTGAACCTGTTACGGCTCCTGCATTTGCAAGAGATGATGCCACAAGGCAAGATAACAGCAGAGCAATTGGTGTTCTTCCTTTCATACTCTTTCTAATGTAGTTTTATTTTGACCAAACATAAACAAACTCATTTGATTAGTCAAACATCCAGAACTTCGTTAGCAAGGATTTGCCGCGAAGATCATTTTCTTTTTCAGAGGAATTGAAATTCATAAGCAATATCTTTCACAAAACCACTTATGCCTGCCGGCCTTGTAGGTTCATTAGTGCATTGGAGATGCCGGAGTATCTTAAAGAACTCCGCTTTAAACATTGCCGTCCGGCAGTTGGATGTTACCTGAAGTCGGTTGTTGTTTGTACGGATCATTCGGAATTAACATCTCCGGTTTCTTCACTTAAAAACAGCGCATAAAAATTTCAAATATAAATCCGTTGTCATGATTTTCTGGAAGAATATTTTCCGCCCCGGGTTTGCTGTTATGCCGATCTTCTTCGTCTGCCTGTGGTGCATTTCCTGCGGACAGGAAAACACTGCAGACAAAAAGCAGGATTCGAAGCCGAAGGACAAATCCCGGGGACAGGCAACTGTGAAAGGTAAGATCCTGAATCCTGAAAGAAACTATGTGGTGCTGCGCAACAGGGCAAACATGCAGGCAAAGAGAGACTCTGTTGTTCTCGGCAGTGACGGTGAATTCCGGTTCACGGTTGATGTTGACACACTCACCGGCTACAGCATTATGTTTTCCGATCCTAAGGCCGCGACTCCCAGGACACCGGCCAACCCTGATCCCGAACCGAATCTCAGCATCAGTGAAATGTCAATCGTTCTTGACAAGGGCTATGACCTTGAGGTGACAATAGATGCAAAAGATCCGCCGGGTAATTTCAGTGTTTCGGGCGCAGGTGCTGAGCTTGCAAAGTATGCGGCTAACAAGGCATTCAAAGGAACTATCATGAACAAACAGCAGTCACACAAGCTCAGAAGTTCGCCGGAGGAATATCTCTCGTTCATTGATGCCTATTATTCCGACATGAAGAAACTCATCAACGATATTCCTTCGGGCACAGGTAATGTACCTCCCGGATTCAAAGAAAGGGAAGATGCGAATCTGAATTACTTCTACTACCGGTTAAAGATCAATCTTGCTTTCGATGATCTTAAGAAAGGGCCTGACGGAAAATATGCGAACGATGAAAGCTTCATCTCATTTATGAAGGAGGTTCCTTTTGACAAACCGGAAGAAGTCTCCAACTCGGCATATAACAATCTCATCTCTTCCTATGCAGATTTCATTCTGAGAAAGGGTAACCCGGGTAAAGTATTTACGATTGATGAAAGACTGTCAATGAAGTATGATCTCTACAAGGAGCTGTTCAAGGATCCGGCAACAAGGGACAGAATGCTGTACGACTATCTTGTAAAGTATGCCAGTATGAATAAACAGCCGTGGCATATAAATGCAGTTCAGGATTTTGAAAAGACTGCAGTCTCTGATTCTTTGAAGAAGGAAGCAGGAAAGATCAAAGACATAGTTCCCGGAAAACCGCAAAGCGAAGAACAGGGGAACTGATGCCGGAGAAGATACTTGTCATCTTTGCTCATCCTCTGCTTGAGAAGTCGCGTGTGAACAAACAGCTCATAAGATTCTACAAAGAACGCGGCAACATCACTTTGCAGGACCTTTATGAACTGTATCCCGATTTCAACATTGATGTTGAACATCAGAAGGAACTGCTTACTGAACACAATCTGATCATTCTTCACCATCCGCTTTACTGGTACAGCTGTCCGCCTCTAATGAAGCAGTGGATAGATATGGTGCTGGAAGTCGGATGGGCTTACGGCCCGGGAGGAGATGCGCTGAACGGAAAGCAGATGATGCAGGTGATCACTTCGGGTGCACGGAAAGCCGCTTATACCGAGTCAGGCAGAAATCATCATTCGCTCAGGGAGTTTCTCCTTCCGTTTGAACAAACTGCGATGCTGTGCGGAATGACGTATCTTCCGCCCTATGTAATACACGGCACTCACAGACTCTCAAATGATGACATCCGCACTTACTCTGAAGAGCTTTCCGCACTGCTCGACCTGCTCTCTGCAGGAGTTCCCACCGGCGAAGCAACAACGGGTGCGGACTATTTCAACGAGCTCTTAAAGGAAGATCTCTGACTATGAGCGGAAGTTTTCTTATTCAGGCACTCGTGTTCATGGCGGCGGCGATAATCTTTGTTCCTGTTGCAAAGAGACTCGGCCTCAGCTCAGTGCTCGGATATCTCATAGGCGGCATCATCATCGGGCCGTTTGTGCTGGGATTCATCGGCTCCGAAGGCGCAGACATTATGCATACAGCCGAGTTCGGCGTGGTGCTTATGCTCTTCCTTATCGGCCTTGAACTTGATCCTAAGAAGCTTTGGGAAATGAGAAGAGCAATTGCGGGGCTCGGATCACTGCAGGTGGTTACCACCTCCGTGCTTGTGATTGTGGTCTTCATTTTCGCCGGATACTCATGGCAGTTGGCGGTTCCCGTTGCTCTCGCATTTGCGATGTCTTCTACCGCCATAGCACTTCAGACTCTCAAAGAAAAGAGGATCCTGAACACGGCCGCCGGAGAAGCGTCCTTTTCAGTCCTGCTGTTCCAGGACATTGCTGTTATTCCGATACTTGCTTTTCTTCCGCTCATTGAAGTATCAGGCATTACCGCACAGTCATCGCATACTCAGTCTCTGCTTTCCGGGCAACCTGCATGGCTGCAGATAATTACCATTATTGCGGCTGTTGCCGCACTGCTTTTAGCAGGAAAGTACCTTGTGGTTCCCTTTCTTCGCTTTGTTTCAAGGGTAGCATTGAGAGAGCTCTTCATAGCGTCCGCGCTTTTCATAGTAATCGGCGTAGCGGCTCTTATGATTCTCGTGGGACTTAGTCCGGCGCTCGGAACATTTCTGGCGGGCGTGGTACTTGCAAACAGCGAATTCAGGCATGAACTCGAAAGCGACATTGAGCCGTTCAAAGGAATTCTGCTAGGGCTCTTTTTCATGAGCGTAGGAGCAACAATTAATTTTAGCCTCATCTCTGAAGATCCGTTCTTCATTCTTGCGCTTGCGATGGCTGTCGTAGTAATTAAGTTTGCGGTACTCTTTGCAGTGGGGAAGCGCTTCAGACTCAGCAGTGATCAGAACTTCATCTTCTCATTCGGACTCAGCCAGATAGGTGAGTTCGCTTTCGTCATACTGTCATTTTCAAATCAGCTCGGTATCATCAGCAGTTCCGACAGTTCAAAGATGATGGCCGTTACAGCCATAACAATGCTGACAACACCCATACTCATGCTGATAAATCAGAAGCTGATCGATCCCAGATTCGGCGTAAAAGAGATCGAAGACGATATCGAACCTGACAAGATAGATGTGAGACACAGTGTGATCATAGCAGGTTTCGGACACTTCGGAAGCACGATAGGGCGGTTATTGCGGGCGAACGGAATTGAAGCAGTAATTCTCGACAATGATTCGGACAGGGTTGACCTTCTCAGAAAGATCGGATTCAAAGTCTATTACGGAGATGCTACAAGGCTTGACCTGTTGAAATCCGCCGGCGCTGAAGAAGCACGTTTGCTTATCGCTGCCATAGATTCACCGGAAGTCAATTACCAGTTGATAAGCACTGTTAAATCAAACTTTCCTCAGCTGAAGATCATGGCGCGCGCACGAAACAGGTACGATGCATACGAACTGCTTGAAATGGATGTGAACAATGTTTACCGGGAGACTCTCTACACCGCCGTTCATCTCGGCGTTGATGCGCTTACCGAGCTTGGGTTCAGAAGATACACTGCACTCAGGCAGGGGCAGAAGTTTATCAAGTACGATGAACGGGCTTTGAGAAAACTTGCCGCCAGAAGGCACGATAAGCAGGAATATATTCTCAGTGTGAGAGAGGAGATAGAGCTTCAGGAACAGGTGCTTCAGAACGATCTTCAGCAGAGCATGGAAACCACCGATTCGTCATGGGACAGCGAGAAGGTCAGAAAAGTTCTGGGGAGCGATTGAACTTTCGCCCGCTGTATTTCATTGGCAGATCAATGTAAGGACATCACAGCATCTGCAGATCATTCTTCACTACTTTGCGTATCTCATTTGTTCTTCTATCCGCTTCATCAGCCACTTCTTCGATGTCACGGGTTGCTCTTTCACGGCTCCAAGCAACGCGGCCGCTTCCGCTTCGTCCTTTCCCTTCAGTTGCAGGTTAACAAGCCTTCTGAGATATTTTACGAAGTTTGAATGAGACCTCTTCAGCGCCTCATTCTGCATTCGCGAGTTATCAAGGAGTTTTGAATAAGCGTCAAGGTAAGACAACAGCGGTTCAAATGATCCTGTGGCGTAGTAGACCTGAGCTACGAGGCTTCTCATGTCGAGCTTAAACGTGATCTGATTGATGCGGACCCGGTGTGCAAATGCAAGCGCGGAGTCAAAGTCACCGCGTACGAGCGCGAGCCTTGCCTTGCAATAGTTTGTAAGACTGAGACGTTCTGACGGCTGAATTCTGTTTATGTATTCTTCGAAGTATTTCTCTGCCCACTCTGTTTCGCCCAAAGCAAGCGCCTCAATGAATGCGGTCCTGAATTCGCTGATGCGAAGCTTCTTGTGTACCGAGAAGAGATAGAGATTTTCGTCGTAGATCTTGCGGCGCAGTTTGTGTGCTTCCATCAGGAATCCCGGTTTGCCCGCAACTGATTTTGTGGTGCAGATCACATTGAGACTGTTCATCATAAATTTCCTGAACTCAACATCAAGCTTGTCCATATTGGAATAGAAGTAATCCCTGACCGCATAATAGTGGTCATCGTTCTCGGGCGAGCGCATGGCAAGCCGCAGCATGTTAAAGGAGTTCAGCACTGCATGCTTCCCGGGATCCCTCTTTTTTATTGCATTCAGCATGAGATCAATTGTGCCATCGTCAAGAAATTCAAACATACTTTTCCCTCGCGATTCAGGCTTCCAGAAATTTCTTTGCGAATATATCGAACCTTCGGTGATCAGATACTCGTTAAGGAAACCTAAGACGATACAGGAATGATACTCAAACAATCTTTCGGCAAGCTCATGCCTCTCGTTGAAGTTAACATGGTGATTGCATACGGCATCGAGGTAATCCCTTACGGTGAGGAAGTCCAAAACACCGGTTTTCTTTTCCGCAAGAAATTTATCGGTCTTTCTTATAACGCTTTCGGATCGCTCGCGAAGTCCGCGGTCGCTTGCCTCCGCAATGAAAAGTCTCTCCTTAATCAGGTGATCGTTCTTTCTGAATGCGCACTGGATCAGATACTCGCCTGCTGTTTCGTCAAGGCGTGAAAGCATGCTCTTCATCACGGTATCTTTGTATGCCCTTCCGGGAAACAGTTTTGAATAGAGGTATTCTTTCGTGAGTCTCTCGTCATTGAAGCCCGGATAAAATTCCTTCAACGCTTCAAGGAGCGGAGTGTGGTTCCTGCCCTTGTTAAAGTACGGAGATGCGACAAACTTTCCGAAGTCATTCCATTCTTCACGCGTCAGCGTCCTCAGCAGTCGTATCAGGCTGTTCTCTGCAAGACCTTTGCCGTGTTTCAACTCCGCTCCTTATTATATGTAATTATATGTTTGATGCTGATGCAAAGTGAGTTGTAATTTACATGGTTCCTGTCTCCGATGGCAAGTCAAACGGGAGTGTACACTGCATGAACTGCAACAATGCCGTCCAAGGATTCTTTCGGGAAGAAAATGAATTCAAGTTTACACTTTCTTCTGCACCTCATAGTTGCTAAATTTAAAACCCATTCCTGAAATACTAATTAAATATCTAACTCTGAATGTCCAGGTATCTTGCAATGCTGATGCTGATCTTCATTGCCTCTTGTTCTAAGCAGGAGAAAACGGAAGTGAAAAAAGATCCGAATGCGGCGGTAATGTATTACAACGGCGACATTATCACAATGGAAGGTGATGAACCGAAGTATGTGGAGTCTGTTGTAGTGAAAGACGGAAAAATTCTGTTCGCAGGCGAAAGCAAAGAAGCGATGAAGCAGGCCGGCAAAGGCCATGTAATGGTTGACCTCAAAGGCAAGACAATGCTTCCCGGATTCATAGATGGCCACAGCCACATCCTCATGTATGCGGCGGAACTGATGAACGGAAAGCTCAATCCTCCTCCTATAGGAAACGTAACCTCCATAGCAGATGTGATTTCCGAAATGAAAAGAGTAAAAGCGGAACTGAAAGCAAGCGACACAACCTGGCTCTTAGGTTCAGGATACGATCAGGATTTCCTTGCAGAGAACAGGCATCCGACTGCGGAAGACCTTGATGGTGCGTTTCCGACCAATCCGGTGCTGCTTCTTCATTCGTCAGGACACATGCTTGTGGCAAACTCCGCCGCATTGAAAAAGGTTGGAATTGATAAAAACACGAAGGATCCGGAAGGAGGAACGATCATTCGAAAGAAGGGCACAAATATTCCCGAGGGTCTTATTCAGGAAATGGGAATGCTGCCCTTTTCACAATTCATGAGCAATTCCCAGGGTATTTCAAAAGACCTCGAACTTCTACAGAAGGCGGTTGATTATTATGCATCATGCGGAGTGACTACAGCTAATGAAGGAATGCTGCTTGAAGAAAAGCTTCCTCTCATTCAGTCAGCGGCCGGGCAGGGAAATCTGAAGATAGACATCATAGCGCTTCCTGCTTTCACTTATGCAAAAGATGTTGCAGGCACCGGAAAGATCACCTGGGGCAAGTATGACAATCATGTAAAGTACGGCGGGATCAAGATGTCTGTGGACGGCTCTCCGCAGGGCAAGACAGCATATCTCTCAAAGCCGTATCTTACAAAGGTTCCGGGCTGTAATACTGATTGCAGGGGATTTCCCAATCTTTCACAGGACCAGGTGAATGAGTTGTTCCTGCTATGCTACAGTAACAACATACAGCTCTTTTCTCACTGCAACGGCGACGCCTCCACCGATATGATGATCAAAGGGCATGAAAACGCGATCAAAGTTCTGAACGACAGCGTATCAGACAGAAGAACAGTCATCGTTCATTCGCAGATCATGCGCCCCGACCAGCTTGATTCTTATAAGCGATACAAGCTCTTTCCGACATTCTTCACAAACCACACATTCTATTGGGGGGATGTTCATCTTGCTAACCTTGGCGAAGAGAGGGCATCATTCATAAGTCCGATGAGTACGGCAAAGTCGAAGGGAATTGTCAGCACAAATCACACTGACTGCACTGTGACTCCTATGGATCAGATGTTCCTTCTCTGGACCTCTGTGAACAGGGTAACACGTTCGGGCAAAGTACTTGGGGAATCTGAAAAGATCTCTCCTTACGACGGACTGAAAGCGCTAACCATAAACGGAGCATACGAATACTTTGAGGAAGCATCGAAAGGAAGTCTGAAAGCCGGCAAACTTGCCGACCTTGTGATACTCGACAAGAACCCTCTTAAGGTTGACCCGATGAGCATTAAGGACATCAAAGTGGTAGAGACCATAAAAGAAGGCAAGACGGTCTATGAAAGAAAAGCGGGAAACTGAGCGCCACTGAATTGAAGCCGGAAGAATTTTTCCCGGCTTCCTCAGTCACCGGGAGAGGCCTGTAAAAGGATCTTGTCAAAGTGTGCAAGAATCTTCTCCTTGCCGGGAGTCATGAACATATCGGTAATCAGATACTTCAGACTGTCCGGGGTTGCCCCTCTGAGATATCCGAGCAGTTCGGGCGAGGTTGTGTAAGGAGGTTGCGCATATCTGACATCGTGGAGATAATCCCGCAATGCATTGTTCAGAGTTTGCTCGCCAATAAACTCGCTTAGAGTATAAAAAGCAATTGCGCCTTTTCCGTATGATATGTGAGTCTGTTCAGGATTTACCAGGTAAAGCGGGGCTTCCTGTTCTTCCGCTTCCGCCCGGCCTGACAAGTACCGGTCACGTTGAATTTTCAGGAACTGAAGTGCGCCTGCTTTGCCGAATCTCTTCTCGTAAACTTTGGCGGATATATACTCGGCAATACTCTCAGTGATCATTGTTGCACCAAGTGCGTTTGCAGGGATCACCTGATTTCCCCACCATTGATGTGAGAGCTCGTGCGCAGGCACATAGAAAGAAAGATCTATCCCACCATCCAACGTAATGTTCGTGTCTGTTATGAACCGCATTTCGGAGATCTGGATGCAGTTGCCGGCAGTTGTTGCGTATGAACCTTCTGATTTTGGAAATTCAATTATGTGCGCCTGACTGTGCTGATAAGCTCCGAAGTTTGAAGAATTATAGTCCAGCGACAGCTTAAGCCCTTCCATCATTCTGTTAAGGCTGTATGTGTGACCGGGATGGTAATAGATCCTCAGGTCTGTTCCATTATAATCTTCCTTCAATACACAGAACTTCGCGGAGTTGAAGCCCAATACGAACTTGACGGGCTTGTCCGTTTTGTAATGAAAGTACTTTCGGTTTCCTTCCGTCCATTCCCTTATAAGACTGCCGGTAGTAATTGCGGTCTGTTCCGGGACAGTGCTCAGAATTGCTTCGAACTCAATAAGGTCGGCATCTCTGCTTTGGTAATGATTTAAATGTGAAGCGCTGTCATCCGGATTCGGAATCTCCGTATTTGCGAAATAGCCGAGTCGCGGGAATATGTCGCTCCTGATGTAAGTGCCGTTCTCCAGAACATTGGATCTTCTTGCAAGCAGTGTATTCTCATGACTCCTGACTGAAAAGCTCAATTTGATACTGTCATTTGGAGCAATACCCTTCTCGAGTTTGTAAACGGAGAACTTCATCAGAGTATCTTCATCAATGAGAGTATATTCTCCGTGAAAGTTCAGATCAGTAATTTCATCAAATCCTGTCCGGATCAGCAGAGTATCTATAGGCCGTGCAGTCTTATTAACGAGAACATAGTCTCCTCTTGCGGTAAATGAGGACGTCTCAGGATAAAGGTCGAGATTTACGAAGACAGAAACGATCCTGGGTTGAATTACATTTTCGTACTTCCCGAATTTTTCCTCAAACTTTGCCAGCAGGACTGACCTGTCACTTTCCGACAATCGGATGTTTTCAGGACTTTCTTCTTGCTGCCTAAGATAATATGCACAGACAGTAATTCCTGCCGAGAGAATAACAACAGCGATCGCCAAGCCGCCCTTAAACCTTCTTCCTGCGATCCTGATCCTTTCTGCGAAAGAACCGGTTAGTTCTCTTTGCCACAACAGCAGTGTGATACAAAATGCCAGCATACCGAATAGCAACCAGTAGAATTCATAGACGAAATAGGCAGTGATCAAATGATCATGTCCGTGAATATCAGAGTAGTTTAAATAGAAGCCTGAGCCGGGACTATCGTTGAGCCGGACAGTGCCGCTTTCTATTCCAAGGGAAGGAAGTTGCATTACTGCCAGCGCCATAAGAATGAGAACAAACAGGCCAACATAATTTCTTGTGAACACTGTCTGAACCATGAGCGAAACAAGTGCCCAGACAGCGAATCCAATCAAATGAATTCCGTAGAGATCAAAAAGGTAATGTCCGATATCAAAGCTGTAATGGCCCTTATAAACCTGAACGGCAATTCCTGTGACCATGATCAGCAAAAGCAGTAATATCTGCATTTTGATCAGTGCAAGGAATTTTGAGAAAAGAAGCACCCAATCCGGAACGGCGGTTACAGAGATAAGATCGAAGAAGCGGGAGCGCTTTGCCCTGTGAACTAAAATGCCTGCATAAAGAAATGTCAGTATCTGAATCAGAAACGAAAAGAAGAATACAGGCAACCCAAGTACTACCCATGTCAGAGGCAGAATCAAAGTGCCTGTCTGCGGATTCATGCGAACCAGGACAGCATACACAAGCAGTACGCCTGCAACAGCAGCGCTCATGAATACGCCGCTTCTCAGAATATAGAGAAAGTCTGTTTGAGAAAGTTTCCATGATATTCTGATATGATCCGAGAGAGAAAAGTTCAGACCGGGTTTCAAAAGATCCGAACCTGTGAGAGTCGCGGGAGAATCTTCCCTGATAATTTCTCTTTTCCCGGAACCCGGGTACCAGCCCGACTCATTGTTTCTCATTGAAAACCGCAGGCAAACCGCGCTGAACAGCAAGGCCGACACTGACAGCCATATAAGTCTGTTGAAGAACAATGAAGATGTTAAAGGTAAAGGAATTGAATTCTGCTCGTGTATGGTAAGATAGCGTGTAAGACTTTGCATTATGTTTTCCCCAAAGGGATCCGCCAACAATGCCGCAATGCCCTCCGGACCTGCAAGCCGGATGAAAACTTCCTTTATGAGAATCAAAAGTATCACGGAAATGAATCCCGCATAGATATTCCTTGTGAAAAACACAGCTGAGAAAGTTATAACTCCGAATATCAGCAGATTGGGAACCAGAAAAATGAAGTACACCTGTAAATATGGGACCGGATCGAATGAAAGCAATCTGACAGAACCAGCAGCAGGCACAAAGGTACCGAGCGCCAATCCAAGCACTGCGGATAATGCTATCATGCAGATCACTATGAAACTGCCTGTGAATTTTCCCGTGAGATAACTGACCCGGGAAAACGGATAAGAGTAAAGTATGCTGTGGAAATTACTCTTGAAATCCCTGTACAATGATGCACCTGCAATTGCGGGAAGCAGAAACAGGAGAATCTTGTTGAACAGATTAACAAAGCGATATAAGCTCAGCGGAGAATTAGCTATGCTGTTAAGTGATGAAGAACCTTCTTCAAGCGCGCCTGATGCGGCCGCCATGCTCAGCAATGCAATCAGGAAGAATGACGAAAGATAAAAATAGAATGACCGGCTCTTAAGCCAGTATCGCAACTCAAAATTTAAGATGTCAGCAAACATCTGCCCTATGCTGATCCGTGGTTATTCAGAGCAATGAAGTAAACATCTTCAAGCTCCGGCTTTGCGGAACTGAAGTTTGCTGCGGGCTGTGACTTGGCACAGATGCGTACATTAACGGAGTTGTCATGATTGTAATTTGAGGAAAGAACCATATGATCTTGCATTAGTTCTTCAACTGATTTTCTGCTGATGTTAGCGGTCCAGATAGTACCCTCTATCTCAATAATTGCCTCTGCAGGTTCAATCTTCTTCAGTAACCTTCCTCCGTACATGATGGCCATATCATTACACAGATCCTTGATGTCATCAACAATATGCGTTGAGAATATTATGATCCTTGTCCTGGCGGTCTCTCTCAGTAAGTTAAGAAAGCGCTTACGTTCAACAGGGTCCAGTCCGGCAGTGGGTTCATCTACTATGATCAATTTCGGATCATTCAACAGCAGTTGAGCAATCCCGAAGCGTTGCTTCATTCCACCCGAAAAATCATGGACATATTTATGACGGACATCCTGAAGGTTAGTGATCTCAAGAACCTGACTGATCACCTCCGTCCGGTCCCGCTTTGAAGTAATTCCTTTGAGAACTGCCAGATAGTCCAGCAGATCCATAGCTGACATTCCGGGATATACACCGAACTCCTGCGGTAAATAACCCAGGACTTTCCGGAGTTCGCCCGGATTCCCAATCACATCAATATCTTCAAACTGAATTTGTCCGCTGTCCGGGCTTTGAAGGGTTGCAAGGGTACGCATGAGAGTGGATTTGCCGGCTCCATTGGGTCCAAGCAGGCCAAACATACCGTGCGCAATGTCCAGAGTTAAGTTGTCCAAAGCCCTGACACCGTTGGGATAGGTTTTTGAAAGTCCGCTGATTCTGAGAGTCACAGGATTTGTCTGATTTTTACCCGTAGACGAATGTTTTCCGATATTGTTTCTGAACAAAACATTATCAATATGATTTCCGGAATCAGTTGCGTCAATTACAAACCATTGCCACGTTGCACCGCCGAATTCATTTCCAGCAATTGACAAAGGAGACAACAACTTAATATCTTTTTCCGGATGCATCTGAACCGGCTACCATCCGCCGTGACTGTTACCGAAACTAAAATCCATTTGTGACGCGACAATGGCTAATACAACAAATGAAACGAGAAGTATCCCCCCCATAATTATCGCTACTGTTCCACCCGTGTTTGCCTTATTGATCCTGATTTCGCTAATCTTATCAAATGAGACTGTATCAGCTGTTGTTGTCAAAGTAAAGTTTGTATGAGAGTTGTTCCATAAAGTGTCAAAGTATTGAAAGCTGAGGGCCTTGCGGGACTTCACATCCTCTACTATTTTCAGATTGCTGTTCTCATCCGTGATTATAACTTTCCCGTCCTTCAGCGTGACTGATTCGGCATTTGCCAAAGCATACGAATCCAGATCAGGATCATAAGGCCTGTAGCTTTCGATTGTCCTGCATCCGGTCAGGTAAATTACCAGATGGATCACAAAAATATACTCAGCTGCTGTTCTGTATCTGCTCTTCATTTCTTCATCCTCTTTTTTAATACAAACTACAACCTCCTGAAGTTTGAAGTGTCACAATATTGTCAAACCTTCGGCACTGACAGACAGGAATTGAATTTGCAGGGATGAAACCCTATATGGCTGAGCGCGGGAGTGCAGGAAAACCGATGAAACACATCGGGTGTGAGAAGTGTAAAGGAAAGAAATGTCTCCGCTCAGATGATCTCACTATTCAACTGTCATTTCCATTTCTGCATCCGGTACGAATGAGAACTTAAAGAATATGCACGGGTACTTTCTAAAAAGAGACCGTGATCCCGATGCCTCCGGACAAGTTGTGCTTCCTCAAAGCACGGTTCCTTTCCTTGTTTATATGATTTGCGGAAACAGGTGCGTCAATGACAGACCACAACCACGTTGCTCCGCCGACCGCAATTCCTGCAATTGATAAAGGCGGCAACGGCTCACCGTCGGATTCGAAATTAACATCAGCAACTGCCATATAGATACTGCCGGCAATGAGAATCCACTGAACCCCGGCCTTTATCCACTGGCCGTTATATGCCTGGCCTGTTCCGGGAAGGAACAGTGAAAGTAAACCCGCAAGTACGGGAGATTTCTCTGACGGAATATCAGAGCTGATGATCTCTTTGATTGACTTTCCGTCAGGATTCGTATGCAGGCATGAAGAAGCGTCTTCACTGCAGATTATGTGAGCAGTGTTACGGATGAAAACTGTTCGACCTTGTGATACATTCTGCCAAAGGCCGGCGGATTCTCCCGTGAACATTATCAGGTCATTGCGGCATTCAGCACGAAGTTCTTTGTTCAAAGAAAGAGGAAACAGAAATGTTACTGAATCTGACGGTACGGTCTGTGTTCTGATGCGGACTGTTGGTTTGATCTCCGACGGATCTGACAAGCTGCTGTTAGTGTATGTTCCAGAGGAATGAAGGGTGTGAACATATTCGTCAATCGAAATTCCTGAAGACGGTTGAATTCCTTGTGAGTGAAGATCACCGCAAATCAAAAGTATGAACGAAAGCATGATCATAGTTTTCATATCTCATTCTTTTTTGGAAGTTAAAGAGCAAGCAGACCGCCAAGTGTCTGCTTAGTCAAAATTTCAGGAAGGATGATGCAGATTTGACTGAACAAATCTAACACCGGGATATTCGAAAGTTAATTCAAAAATCGTTGTATGCTTCCTTTGAGTTACGGAATTGTCCGAAAGAGATATTGCCGCCGCAGGGAACGCAATTGTTCCGGCGCGGGAATGCATAAGGATATTCGGGATCAACTGCATTGAGGTTTGACGAATGAACCAAGACTGAGCCGAATTGCCGGAACAGAAAAAGGAGATTCTTTTGTGACATGATTCTTACGATTGCGGCAGGCAGTTTTGTAACCTAACTAATTCTCCAACCGGTATGAGTTTTGACATAGATTCACTTGACGTAGGCATTGCCAGGACCATGAAGAAATTCGGGGTTCGCGCGCTTCAGATCTCACTTGCGGTTATCTTCGTATGGTTCGGCGCTTTGAAGATCGCCGGAATATCACCTGCGGCAGGGCTTGTGCTGGCAACCGTAAACTGGATGCCGTTCTTTGCTCCCGAAACCTGGCTGAAGATCATCGGCTGGTGGGAAGTGATAATCGGTGTGTCTTTTCTTTTTCACAGAACGAAGCGCATTGCAATTGCATTGCTGGCCATGCAGATGGCCGGAACATTTCTGCCTCTGCTGATTCTGCCGGAGATCACGTTTCAGCCGGGACGATATCCCTACGCACCTACAATTGAGGGACAGTACATAATCAAGAATCTTCTGATCATTTCCGCCGCAATTGTTGTCGGCGGCACAGTAAGGCCAACGGACAAGTCGCTTAACACAGAGTCGATATACTTTGATGACAGGAAGAATAGTTCCTGACGCAAATAGTTAACATGTTTCAGGACGCCTGCCTGCTGCAGTCAGGGAAGTCCCGACACCACAAAAACACAATTACTCAGCCTTCCACAGCATCCCGAAAGCAGTGTGAGATCACTGATTCAGATATTTTATTGTCATTGAAAATCAACTAACCTATTAATAGTATAACGCTCAGTTAAACTGTGCCTTCGTGAAGCATGCCCATTTGGCCGGAAATTCTTCAGCGGAGGCTAGGAAAATCAATCTCAATCATCCTCACACATGAAGAAGTCAAAGAGCAGCAAAGCTCCGGGCAAGAAACAGGAACCCGTTGCAGAAGAGTTCAGCCGCGACATACTGCCGATCCCGGACAAGCATTTCGTAGGGCTCACAACTTATGATGCAAAAGATCCGAACACAAAATATCCTCCCATTAAGGAAATAAGGCCTCCGAAGGATGCACCGAATGTTCTCATCTTCCTTATAGACGATGTCGGTTTCGGCGCATCAAGCGCATTCGGCGGTCCGTGCAATACTCCGACTGCAGAGAAGCTTGCCGCCAACGGCCTTAAGTACACACGTTTTCACACAACAGCACTTTGTTCTCCAACAAGAGCGGCAATGCTGTCAGGCAGAAATCACCACTCAGTTGGCATGGGAGCAATTACCGAGATGGCAACTTCAGCACCCGGTAACAGCAGTCTTCGCCCGAAAAGCAAAGCTCCGGTCGCGGAAATACTTAAGCTCAACGGCTACTCAACTGCACAGTTCGGCAAATGCCATGAAGTACCTGTATGGCAGGTGACTCCCATGGGACCCTTTGACCAATGGCCTACAGGTTCGGGCTTTGAATATTTTTACGGTTTTGTGGGCGGCGAGGCAAATCAGTATTATCCGGGACTTTATCTCGGCACATCTCCGATTGAGCCGGAAAAATCTCCGGAAGAAGGATATAATCTTAACGATGACCTGTCAGACAGAGTGTGCAATTACATCCGTCAGCAGAAATCTCTCATGCCCGATAAGCCATTCTTCGTTTATTATGCTCCCGGTGCAACACATGCTCCGCATCAAGTATCAAAGGAATGGTCTGACAAGTACAAGGGAAAATTCGACAAGGGCTGGGACAAACTGAGAGAAGAGATCTTTGCACGCCAGAAGAAGCTCGGGGTGATTCCGAAGAATGCGAAGCTTACGGAAAGGAATAAGGAGATCCCTGCATGGGACGACATATCCGATGATCTGAAACCCGTGCTTTCCAGGCAGATGGAGATCTACGCGGGATTTCTTGAGCAGACGGATCACTGCATGGGAAGGGTTGTGAACACGCTTAAAGATATTGGGGAACTTAACAACACACTGATCTTCTTCATAATCGGCGACAACGGCGCATCCGCAGAAGGAACGCTTCAGGGATGTTTCAATGAAATGACAACTCTTAACGGCATGTCGGGTATTGAAACAACCGAATTTCTGAAGAGCAAGATTGATGATTTCGGAACTCCGAGGGCATATAATCACTATGCCGTCGGCTGGGCTCATGCACTGTGCACCCCGTACCAGTGGACCAAGCAGGTTGCCTCGCACTGGGGCGGCACAAGAAACGGATTGATAGTTTACTGGCCAAAGGGTATTAAGGCTAAAGGTGAGATAAGAAATCAGTTCCATCACGTGATAGATGTGGCAAAGACAATTCTTGATGTTACCGGTTTGCCTGAACCGGCGATCGTGAACAGCAGTCAGCAGGCTCCGCTCGAGGGAGTAACAATGGCAGACAGTTTTGACAATGCCGCCGCTCCCGAAACACATAACGTGCAGTACTTTGAAATGTTCGGCAACAGGGGAATTTACCACAACGGATGGACGGCTGTGACGAAGCACAGGACGCCGTGGACTGCTGATGCTGTTCCTCCTTTTGATGAAGATGTCTGGGAATTGTACGGACCTGATGACTGGACACAGTCGAATAATATTGCAAAGGAAAATCCGGGCAAGCTTGCAGAACTTCAGCGACTGTGGGTGATTGAAGCAACAAAATACAATTGCATTCCGCTTGATGACAGGAGTTATGAAAGGATCAATCCCGATCTTGCGGGAAGGCCTCAGCTGGTGAAAGGAAATTCGCAGATACTTTTCAAGGGAATGCGGATTGCGGAAGGAGCAGTGCTGGCACTGAAGAATAAGTCACATTCGGTAACAGCTGAAGTTGTTGTGCCGAAAGGCGTGGCGGCAAACGGAGTGATTGTGACACAAGGCGGTGAAGTAGGCGGATGGACACTTTATGCAAAGGACGGGAAGCTGAAATACTGCTACAATTTCTTCGGGATAAATCACTACTTTGCCGAAGCTGACAAGCCGATTCCGGCAGGCAAGCATCAGGTCAGAATGGAATTCAAGTATGACGGCGGAGGACTTGCCAAAGGCGGCAACGTTACTCTTTACTACGACGGCAAGGCGGTTGGTAAGGGAAGGGTTGAACAAACCATCCCGATGGGATTCTCGGCTGACGAAGCATGCGATGTCGGAAACGATACAGGCTCGCCTGCATCTCCCGATTACGGGCCGAAGGGAAACTCCTTTACCGGCGATATCAACTGGGTCAGGCTTGACGCAGGCGCTGATGACCACAACCATCTGATAGATCCTAAGGATAA
Organism: Ignavibacteria bacterium; assembly: GCA_019694675.1. Lineage (GTDB taxonomy): Bacteria > Bacteroidota > Ignavibacteria > Tepidaquicellales > Tepidaquicellaceae > JADJAH01. Next base: position 91,080 of record JAIBBK010000004.1, on the reverse strand, counting down.
ATTCAAAATGGCAATGGCTAAGCAGTAAACAGCGAAAGAGTCGTTACAATGAAATGCTAAAAGACAACCGCTGAGGTTGTCTTTTTTTTGTGTCGGTGCATTGTGATGTTTTAATTGTGGTGTCGGGACGCCTGCCTGCTGCAGGCAGGGAAGTCCCGACACGACAAAAAACAAATTGTTCCTGTCAAATTCTCTTCCTGCAGAAAAGTTTTTTTTGCAGTTTGGTCTTGAAGTACACAACTTCATCTCTTTGCCCCTGAACTGACCTGTGGAAAAACCATTCTGAGAGGTCATTGGCGAAGTACGGCAATCCTTCAATCCCGAACTGCATATTCTGCATTAACATCATCTGATGAAAAGACAATTAAGGAATTCTTCCTTCATTTCACAAGAGTCATCTTCTTCACGGTACTGAAGTCACCCGATTGCACTCTGTAAATATACACTCCGCTTGAAAGAGCGCTGCCGTCAAAATCCGCTTTGTAATATCCTGCGTCAAGGTGCTCATTTACAAGACTTTGCACTTCTCTTCCGGCCATGTCATACACAACCACTTTCACTAACCCGCTTTTGGGTATGGCAAAGTCAATCCTTGTATTCGGATTGAATGGATTCGGATAATTCTGAGAGACAGAATAATCTGAAGGGATTTCTGCGGACGTCTGACTGATGGATGTTAATCCAACTGTAATATTTGAGTCAATGCTGAATATATTGTTGATAACAACATCCGGAGGTACCGGCCATGTCCATCCAACGGATGATATGTTTGCCTGCGGAGTCACAACTCCGTTTGCATTTCCCCTTACTACAAACCTGTACTCTTTGGATGAATTTGTGTTTATCGAATCGATCGCAATAGTTGCGGGAGACAAGAGCGTAAGCCGATCGCCAAGAGAAGCAACATTGATTGAAACACTGCCGCCCTTGAGTTTGACCTGAGAGCTGTTGTTTGTCACCCTTGCTTTGAGCGTGTCGATCTGCCCGATCGGAATCGAGTATCTCGTTGATGAAAGCCGGTATGTTGGTTGCCTGACATGATCGCCTCTCAGGTACTGCACATTGGATAAGTTCAGGGCAACACCGGTATTGGAGTAAGTATATAGAATAAGATAGCTCCAGTATGCAATCTGCAACGGAAGCGAGACGTTTACGGAGCCGACTTCTGAATCACCCTGTCCCGTAAGAATTTTGAAATTGCCGGCCTGCAGGCTTCCTCCGTCATAGAACAGCGCTCTGTAAGTGTTGCCAAGGACATAGTAGTAAACGTAATTATTCACTTTCACTTCGGAAAAATTTGGTGACGTCAGTGTGAAGTCAGGAGTTGTCTGATGAGGCGTTATTCCAAGTCCTAAAGGTCCGGCCGTTACTGAAAAATCAAATGAGAAACTCCAGTTATGTCCGTTTGCTCCTGCAACCTGATAGATCCCGTTATTGAAGCGGTCGTTTGTATTCGAAAGATAAACCCTGTTGGCGAAAGGAACCGCATTGGAATATGTGTTGGCAATTGTACCTCCCGTTCCGAAATAAACGCATGGATCAGTCGGTGGTGCAAGCGGATCAATGTCCCGCCTCTCAACTGTTATCTGAGTCGTTTCGAAATTGAAAAAGGCATCATTTGTCGCCGCTGTGATGTAGGGCGGTACAATGGCAGTTGCCCTGACATAATTGTAGTGCCTTACACTGCCAAGCGTACCTTCCACCCAGTAGTTGTACGTAATGTTCGAGGTTCTCTGATTTGTAATTGCAGCCGCAGAGTTTGGAGAATTGTTGTCGAGTACGGGGTCATTCCCGGTAATGCTGACAGGCCTGATGCCGGTAACAAATCCGATCAGCTCCGTATCAAACAAAACATTCCTGTTTCCGTCGAATACAGCTACGGATGTGATTTGTCTTGTGCCGAATTTGTTCTTCACTTCCCATTCCAGAACGGCAAATCTTGCGCCTGCTTCTCTGAACTCAGATACTTTTTCATCCACCGGTGTCTTCAGGAATTTTGAATCGTCGTCCTTTCTTAGATCTCTGATAAATGAGTTCAAAGCTGAGGCAGACTGCTCATTCCATTCAGCAAGTCGGGAACATCTAAGCATGCTTAAGGAAGTGCCGGGGCACATGAAGTCAAGCCCCCTTTGAGCCTTGTTCCTGAAATCCGAAAGATCGAACTCAGCATTCCCGATTGCCTCCGCTGAATTAACAGAATTGATCAGTGTCAGAAATTCAATTGATTCACTTACTGACCTTTTGACGAATCGTTCAGAATCGTCATGGGCTGACGCATTCACTGCGAATGCGATTACAAAGATTGAGATAAGTTTTAACATTTTACCCTCCGTTGTTTTAAAAGTTGAGCAAAGCTATGAAAAGCTCTGAGGTACTGCAAAGAAAATTATCCCTTTTTGTAACAGCGCTCATCGCGGCAATATTTGTAAAAACAGCCTGAAATGCACCAAGCCCTCATAATTTTTGACTTTTTTGTAACTATCGAGTTCGGTATTCAGAATCCATGAAATACAATGAGACAAAGCTTATTGTTTTTCTTCAGACCTTTTCGGAGAATGAAGTTGCGGATTTTGAGAAATTCATTTCATCGCCATACTTCAAGAAGGGAAGGGATCTTATGCCGCTTCTGAAAGGTATATTAAAATTCTATCCGAACCTTTCACAAGATGGTTTGAATGAAGAGTCCATATATAAGGAGATCTATCCGGACGCGAGTTTCGGCGACCGGAAGTCAAAGGATATTCTTAAGACACTCTCTTCCTCTCTTCTCAAAATGGCAGAAGAATTCATGATGCTTGCCAATCTGAACACAAGCAAGCCTCTGAAGAACAGATTGCTGCTTGATGAACTGCTTGACAGAGGGCTTATAAAGTACTATCCTCAATACCGGCAAAAGGCCGACGCTGATCTGAACTCACCGGGCGAATCTTCCGTGCAGGCGTTGCTCGACAATTACTTTCTGCAAAGTACGGACACGAGATTTCACATAATGTCCCTTGATCATGCCCGATACAGAGAGCATGTGTTCAGGTCGGGGGATTACCTTTCCGCACATTATATTGTGAATCTACTGAGAATCCTCAAGCTCAGGGAAATAGCAGAAGTCTATCAGCATGTTCCTTTCGAAGAAAGAATTCCCGACAAATTGTCGGGTCGGTTAAACCTTGAAGAGATAGTTGAGTTTTACCGGGGCTCCGAGTTTGAAGTCTTCGTAAGTTTTCATTATTACACTTATATGAGCATAAAGAACAACTGTGATGAGGATTACTTTCACAAGGCGAAAAAAATATTTCTGGCCAACAGAAGCAGACTCAGCAATTATGAAAAGATGTATTTCTATTCGGACCTTCTGAACATACTCAATATAGGATATATGCCCGGCAAGGATACCGGGAACAGAAAGGAAATCTTTCACCTGCAGATACTGTGCATAGAAGACAAGGCTTACAAGCTCGACAGGGAAAAATACATGCATCCCGACTTCTTCAGGAACATCATTATCAATGCGCTATATGTAAAGGAGTACGAAGAAGCGACAGCCTTTGTGGATAAATATATTTCGGAGCTTGAACCTAAATTCAGGGCCAACATGAGGCACTATTCAAGATCTCTAATAGCATTTGCAAAATCAGAGTTTGAAGATGCCCTTGTGAACATCTCCAAAGTGAAATATGATCTGGTTGACTTTAAGATTGACGTGAAGATACTCTCAATGAAAATATTTTATGAACTCCGTATGACTGAACAGGCATACTCCATGGTTGATGCATTCAGGCATTATCTGAGATCAAACAAAGACCTGACTCCGGAGCTAAGGGCAACATACTTGAATTTTATCGGGTATTATCTGAAACTGTTCCATGCCTGCCTCTCCAAGAGCAAGGATGAAGCCCTGATATCCGGGAAAGAAGCAATGCTGGAACCCTTGCTGGCGCAAAAGCAATGGCTGCTGCAAAAGTTCTCAGAGTTGTAAACAACCGATACGGCAAAAAATGAAAACCTTTGATCTTACGGTTGAAACTCATTCTGCCATGCAGGAGGGATTGAAGCAATATGAGGGAATACACCCTGATCTGTTCTCCCACTATTTCAGATACTGGGCAAACAGGAAGACCTTTTCAGACAATATCATATCACGCACAGATCTTGAACTCTGCCGCAAGCTCGTAATCAGCAATCTTCAGTCCGTGCTTAAGTCAATTGAACACTATGGACTTTCTGCAGACAACATCACTTTGATTCTCTTCACAGGTCAAAGCACTTCCAACGGCCATGCATTCAAACATGAAGACCGGATGATCGTATGGATCCCTGTTGAGACTTATCAGACGGCGCTTCAGGCAAGAGTGTTTTTGACTCATGAGATCATTCACGGCATACATTATTCTCTGTCACCCGGATTCCTGTTCAGCAATGAATCGGAGAGAATACATACAGGCCGGCAGATCATAACGGAAGGAATTGCAACTTATTTTACGAAGCAGGTACTTCGCATTAATTGTGGCGTCAGGAATTTCCTGCCTGCCTGCTGCAGGCAGGGAAGTCCCGACACCACCAAAAACAGCGAAAGAGTCGTTACAATGAAATGCTAAAAGACAACCGCTGAGGTTGTCTTTTTGTTTTATGCCGGTGCAGTATCCGTTGTTGTGTAAGTCGTATCTGGCTGTCCGGGCAGGGTCTCAGGCAATCACAACTTCGTTCACAGATCGAATCCGGATCAAGCCCGGTCAATCAATGATCTGAAGGCAAATCAATTTCAAAACCCTCCCAAGTTACCGCCAAAGTTCGTCTGACTCATGACAATTGCGAATAGGATTATTGAAACCACAAGTGCTCCGCCAATAACTATTGCTACTGTTCCACCCGTGTTGGCCTCATTGATCCTGATCTTGCTTATCTTGTCAAATGAAACAGTATCAGCCGCTATTTTCAAGGTAAAATTCTTGTGAGAATTATCCCATGCAGTATCATAGTGTTCGAAGCTGAGGGCTTTACCGGACTTTGCGTCCTCTATAATCTTCACATCGCTGTATTCATCAAGGTATATGACTTTTCCGTCCTTCAGCGTCACTGATTCGGCATTGGCTACGGCATCGGAATCGAGACCAGGATCATAAGGCCTGTAGGTTTCGATTGTTCTGCACCCGGTAAGGTAAGTTGCAAGATAGATCACAAAAGCCAACCTGGCTGCAGTTCCGGAACTGATCTTCATTACTTCAACCTCCGCTTTAATGAAAACTACTTCCTTCGGAAAATTAAATTGTCATAATATTGTCAAATCATCCGTCACGGTCAGATAATAATTGAATTCTCATTCATCACTTTGAGTATGTCTTGATCACGATAATCAGATTGCCGGGGATCCTCAACCGGTCCGCACCTGTCAGTTGGCTTGATCCCGGAAAGCAAGGTGCTCACCAATACCGAATCAGTGTGATAGAGCAGTCATATTAGTGGATTGTGAGCTGATAAATCGGGTTAACGTCTGTTGTCTCTTTATTCTGACGAATTCGAATGGAACTCTTGAATTGTGATGCCTGGCAGTCTTAGTTTGTAATTGTCAGTTGAAAGCCTTCTCCAGTTCATCTAGTTTTTCGACGAACCAGATCTGCTTGCCAGTATCCTTCCTCAGCTTATCTGCTTCGAACTCATTGTAAGAATTACGGAGCTTGAAAAGTATCCTTATGTTTTTGCCGAAGTTGTTAAATGACAATGCCCTTGCTTCATTTGCAAGTTTATTCCTCTTTCTGAAATGCGCAAATGAATCAAATGCATAGACAAAGGACTCGTAGTCATTAAGTTCATAATAGATCTTCAGATAAAGTCTTTTCACGAAATACTTGCGAATGAGTTTTTCATCGCTGATCCTTGCAAGACATTCGAGAGACTTTCCGAACTCTTTCCTGCTGAAATGAATGACAGCCATGCAGTAGTTGTATGTATTGTCGCGGGATTCCGCCGGGAGCTTGCCTGCATATCTGTTCAGAAACTCTTCGGCAAACACAATGTCATTCAGATCAACTGAGTTGTTGATAACATTTATCATTACAGCAGTCGTTATCAATCCGTTTCTCTGAAGGAACAGGTTTTTCTCCGTTAAGAGCTTATGCCATTCCAGTGATTCATTTGCTTCGTCCCGCGGAACCTTAAGGTTTATGGCGCAGGTGATTCTGCAGGTGTTCAGGTTCTGAAGTTCAAATGCTGAAAACAGATCAATGTTCTCGCGGAGATAAGATTTGAACTTATCATAAGCGGCTTTATCACCGTTCGATCTCAGAGACTTGTACATAAGATAGAAGCAAACTACAATTTTCATGACCCTGTCGTGATCGTGTTTCTCATTCAACAGCAGGCCTTCAAGGATCGAGTGTTCTTCAAGCTTCTGAAAGAACTGTTCAAGGACCGTGTTGCCGATCGGCCGGTTTCCCTGAACTTCATGGGCAATTGTATTATGGATCAGCTTGAATGAATTGACAAGGAAATAACAGAACAGATGCTCCGAAGCGAGCCGGAGAGAATCAGCTCTCTCACGTTTCAGATCATATTCCTTAATGAAGCTTGATTTAGCTGAGTAGAAATTCGACGTAACATAAAGCAGATCATCAATGATGGTGTACTTATCAGGGGCAGGCTCACTTTTCACCCGCTTTTCAAACTGATCTATCTTGCCCGAAGTAAACTTCTGAATGTTCCTGCTGTTAGCGGCTTCAATAAGATCGTATTCACATCTGAAAGTATCTGCTGAGTACTGCTCCAGCAAAATGAACTGCTCGCTTAATCCCGTGAGATCATGAATAAGGTTCTTCATTATTCCGTAATTGTACTCTTTGCCCGGGAACACTTTCAACCAGAGCTTTTCCTTTTCGAGATGTTCATCTTCAAATGCGGGTGCAAACTTCTTCAACTCAAAAAACAGCTTTCTCACATTGTCCTTCTTGTTAAAATATGGCGACGCAACAAAGTCCTCAAACTTTGTCAGATCCTTCTTTGAAAATGTACGCAGGATCTCGAGCAGTGAGCTTCTTAGCATTCCTTGTTATTGACGGATATTTTCAGATTGTAAATTCTCAAGAAAGAACATTCTTTTAACAATGCTACTTAAAAGTATTGCAGATCTTTATCTATACTATTTCAATTTTCAGCTAAAGGTCCAGGACAGCAGTTATATTATTCTTAATTTCCGCTATTACTGGTTCAGGAAGTTTTCCCAATCTTTTTGAGAATCGTTTATTGTCAATAGCTCTTATCTGGTCAACTAGTATGTCACAATCCTCCTTTAGATTCGAGGTTCCCTTTCTTAGATGGACTCTGAGAATTTCAGATTCGGGATTAACATTCGTTGTAAGCGGGCAGACAATGGTTGAAGGGTGAAGATTATTGAGCAAATCAGTTTGTATTACAACCACGGGACGAACTTTTCCTGTTTCTGTTCCAAATCTTGGCTCAAGATCAGCTATCCATATTTCATACTGACTTATTTTCATCCGGGAGCGATTCAAATTCTTTAAGAACTTTCATTGATTCATCTCTTACAAGCAATGACTCCCTTTCAAACTGCTTCGAAAGTATTTTTCTTTTATGAAGCAAATTATAGAATTCAACCGCTTCATTTATGTATCTGTTTCTGCTCTTGTTTATCTTTGCAATTATCTTTTCAGTATCCTGAAAAGTATTCTCGTCAATTTTTAATGAAAGATTTTTCATGTTGAATATTTTTTTAAAGTATATACTAAAAGTATATGTTGCAAGTGATAAGGCTTGGTGTGTCTGAGTGAGTTTAAATTTATTCATTATGACCATTTCGGCTGGATTACATAATGTTCAAACCCAGAGGAAGTGCATCATTACAAAACGAATATAAGCATAGGTGATGAATGCACCAGGTGCGGCGATATCAAAAGAACTCCAGGACATTTTCGTTCTTACTAAAGTAATGCGACCTGACAAAGTCCTCACACTTTATCAGTTTCTGTTTTTAAAATGTGCGGAGGATCACGAGCAGTGAGCTTTTGAGCATGATATATAATTACAGATTATATTTTGTGCATTCTATATGGTCAGCAGTTAACTCTCTCAAGTTCAGTTACCTTTTTCAGAAGCCATCCTTTGTTCAATGTTTTATTGTCAGTGATTTCTTTTTTCAGAACGGCAAGCCTGAAAGCATCAGGTTTTTCTCTGAGAATGAAAAGCTCTTTAATATATTCACAATAATTCACTCTTGTCACTATTCTGGATTCATTTGTCAGCTTAATGCTTTTGATAAAGTGCTTCATAGCGTCATAAGAATAATCAAACGCTATCCGGTCATTTAATTCATAATAGATATTCAACTGAAGATGTTTAATGTCAAATTTCATAAACAAATCTTTGCTCTGAACTTGTGATATAGATTCAAGGGATTTCTCAAAGTTCCCTTTTCTGAAATCTAAAACTGCCATTGAATAATGATAGATGCTCTCTCTGAATTCCGGAGGAAGTTTGTCTTTATAATTATTAATGAATTCCTCCGTGAATCTTATATCATTCGCAACTGACACATTTACTATTGATGTGAAGCTGCCCGGATCAATAGTCCCGTCAGGTTTCTGTATGATTTTGTTTTTGAACCCGATCTGAATAATACCAAAGTATTCTTGATGAAAATTGTTTGTTGTAATCTTCCTGTTCCCAAAGCTGGTCAGAAGACCGTTGTATAATTCCCTTAATTCAGTATCGGAAAATAAACCACTGTTTTGAGATAGATTATTTTTAAAATCATAAAAATATTCTAAACTATCGTTTACTGACAATGCTTTGTACATACTGTAGTAGCACTTTAAGACGGGATAATTGTCAGGAGAATGTTCTTTCGTGTAGTCGAGAATGTTTTTTAATATCGAATGGTCTTCTAATTCCTTCAAAAACAAATATGTAATGTTGCTCTTTACAGGCGAGTTATAATTCAGACTGTTGAGTATGACATTGTGAAATGTTTCAAAACATTTTATCAGACAACCAATTATAAGATTTTCCGGAGATTTTATAAGTTCGTCCTTTTTTTTAAATTGAGCGTTAGCCTGAAGAAATCCGGTTTTCAAATGATATAAGTCCCTCATGCCGTCATAATAATCAATCAGGAAATCATATTTAACTGTCTTGAAATTTTTCAAGAATGTCTTTTCCGCTGATTCAATTTTGTTAATGAAAATATTCGACACAGTTCGGCAACTGATCGAATTCAAAAAGTCAAGACTTCTCTGCGTTTCATTTGTTTTATAGACTTCTTCCGAAAGAAAAGATTCGCAAAGTTTTCCGAGATCATGAATAAGATTTTTCATGATGCCGTAATTGTAATCAGCATCCGGAAATAGTTTGCCCCACATTGTTTCTTTGGCAAGATCTTCAGATTCAAATACCGGAGCATATCTTTTTATCTCAAGAAATAATCTAAGTACATTCTCCTTTTTATTAAAATAGGGCGACCTGATAAAGTCCTCAAACTTTGCCAGTTCCTGTTTTGAAAATGTGCGGAGGATCTCGAGCAGTGAGCTTTTGAGCATAGATTTTTGAGTGTTTGGAACCTTACAATCTGCGGTCAACGATCTGAGGATCTGACCGCAAATGACCTCTGAACTGACAACAGCTAAGAAAGAATTTTCTGAAATACTGTGATTCCTGTTCAAAATAGAACATTTGCGCGAAATATGTAAGAACTTAGCCGTGAAACTCCCGAAAAAGTTTCTTTGTGCAGGCAACCGGGCTGAACTAATTTTGTACCGGTTCTTTAGAATTGAAGTGATGAAATCAGCCCGTGAATTGTCCGCGAACATATTCACTTAATAGCATCGCCGGTATGCAGGGCTGTTTTTCAAATTCTTGGGCATTCGATTTTGTCTATCTAAGAACTTTCAACAATCAACTAAATCAACTCCATGAAAACAAATCTGATCCGATCAGTTCTTACAATTGCATTAGCAATTCTCTCTTTCCTCAATGTTCATGCGCAGGATAAGAAGGTAATTGAAGGGGAAATTCCTGCTCAGGTAAGGAATGAGAACAATGATCTTAGAAAGAACAAGAATGCTGTGATACAGTCAGATGAAGTCATTGCGTTTCAGAACAAAATGAGGTCTGCCAAGAGATCGGACAGCAGAACTGAAAGCAATAATCTGCTGAATGAAATTGATCATAAACTGGGAACCAAGACTGTTTCGGTTGTCAGGAAAGATAGACCTGCCAAAGATCTCAGCAATCTGAATTTGCAGTTGGATAATTTCGATACAAGCAAGATCTATCAAACACAATATCTCTACTCCAGATTCGAATGTGTTACAACATGCACCGAGCAGAGAGGGGCTTATGCCGGCAGAATCTGGACATGCGCTATCCTGAGATCCGGACAGTACTATCATTACATTGGTGTATTCTATTCCGATGACAACGGCTCCACATGGAACGTATATTCGGTTTTTGATGCGTATGTCTATGACCAGTCAGGTTATGTTCAGTTCTTTAAATTCACTATCGATTCAGAATTGATCGAAGGAACCAACAGCAGAATTCTTTACATAACATATCCGAGTTATACTTTAACCGCGCAGGGAGTCGGTCCTTTGAACGGACTTGTAACGATCAATCTGAATACTAATCAGATCGATCTTGGCGAGATCTCATGGCCGGGGATGTACACCGTGGATCCACCGTTCATCTATCTCGAATTCAACACCTACAACGTAAAGATGGTCTCCGATAATTCAAGATACACAAATAATGCATGGCTCTATTTCGTTGCTCAGTGCGACAGCATCTACTTCGAATATCCTGAATTTTCAAAACAAGGCGAGAAAGTTGCGGTCTGCCTGGATCCGTATGAACGGTTTCCTTCCGTGTCATACAATCCCGGAAACTTCATGGGCATGATAACTGACGGAAGCATCAATGACTTTGATGCAGACATTGCATACTTCTACAATAACGGAGAGGATTCAGTAATGGTCGTTGAATCCGGACTGGAAACAAACTCAAGCATCGCAGTCGGAACCGCATCCATATTTGAGGTCCTGACCAATTGCTACTACAGGGGAGAAATCAATACGAATGCCAACGCAAGAAAGAATGTGAGCATTGCTTCTAACGGAGCTTATAAAGATGTGATGGTAGTTTGTGAAAATGAATATTCGGAAATTGACCACGACATTGAGTATTACAGGTCAACCAACGGAAGCGGCGGCTGGTCAAACGGATTCATTGATTATACAATATATGACTCGAAAGGAAACGGCATACTCGGGAAGAGAAATGACCCGGGGAATTTTTCAGTGGCTTTCAATTCCACCTATGCGGATGAGACATACCTCTCTTTTTGCAGATCCGCAAACTATGCGTGGGGGAATGTTCTGAATCCGTTCAGCACGACAGAGACTGATCAGAATTGCCTGCCCTACCCCGCGATTTCTTTCAGCGGAAGCAACAATTTTTCAGTGGCGGTCTGGTCAGATGATGCAGCTCCCCAACCTGCATTATGGTCGAGCTCCGGCTTTACAGGTTCAAATCTGACTTTGCTAATGTACGGTGCAATTCAGGGAATGTATGATGCGGTTTCCAATTCAATGACATACGATACCGTGACAGTCTATCTCCGAAATTCTATATCTCCTTATCAGAGAATTGATTCATCTAGAAAGCAACTGTACGGCCCGGGAACAGGACAGGAATTCACATTTTACAACGCTCAGAACAATGTTCCGTACTACATCGAAGTGAAGCACCGAAATGCCCTCGAGACATGGAGCGCCGATCCGGTTACATTTGTCAGTGATAATGCATCCATTGCATTTTCAGTTGATGCGATCTACGCTTACGGCAATAATCAAATACAGGTGGATGCGTCTCCGTACAACGTCTTCGCATTCTACAGCGGCGATGTTAATCAGGATGGAACAATAGACGCGACCGACATAAGCATGATAGACAACGATGCGGCTAACTTTGTGAGCGGATATGTTGTGACGGATCTCACCGGTGATGACTTCGTTGACGGAACAGACTTTGTGATTGCAGATAACAATGCGGCAAATTTCGTTTCTGTGATAAGACCGTGAAGAGCAATTGAAAATTGAAATTTGAAAATTGAATGTTGAAAATTTATGCGAATTAAAATTCGTAATTCTTAATTCGTAATTCCTAATTGAAGAACAGCCCGTGGATTGTCCGCGAACATATTCACTTAATAGCATCGCCGGTATGCAGGGCTGTTTTCTTCTAAAATCGCAATTTGTTTTCAATGCTTTCAATTGATCTTTTGAAACTTAAACTCATAACTCAAACATGAAAAATTATCACTCCTGTTTTAACTGTCTCACAGTTTTGATATTGACAATCTTCATCACAACTGTGTCTGAAGCCAACTGGCACAAGTCTGAAGATAACCAAAGTTTTGCAAACACAGAAATTGCCAAACAATCAAACTCCGATTCTCTTCCCGAGGGAGTTACACAGGAGTGGATGAATGATCTACGTGATGAAAACGGAAACAGAATATCAAATGTAGAAACGGGCAGAACACCGGGTCTGATCCCTGAAGACCCTGAAGGCGATGCCTTGCAGCGAAAGATCTTTAACGGGCTTGCTGCCGGTTCTCAATTCGGAAATTCAGTGAGCAGTGCAGGCGATGTGAATGGTGACGGATATGATGACATAATTGTTGGAGCTCATGGATATAATTCATTTACAGGAAGAGCCTACATTTTTTACGGAGGTTTAAACATGAATACAGTTGCTGATGTGACGCTGACAGGAGCAGCTTCAGGTAACTTTTTCGGATATTCAGTATCAACAGCAGGAGATGCAAACGGTGACGGATACTCTGATGTAATAGTCGGAGCTTACGGATACACTTCAAATACCGGTAGGGCTTACATTTATTTCGGCGGAGCTTCAATGAACAATACCGCTGATGTTACTTTGACGGGAGAAACAACTGCCAACTTCTTCGGAATTTCTGTTTCAACAGCGGGAGATGTCAATGCAGACGGATATTCCGATGTTGTCATCGGAGCTGAAGGTAACAGTTCTTACACTGGAAAGGCGTACATCTTTCTCGGCGGAGCTTCAATGAACAATACAGCTGATGTCATTGTAACCGGTGAGTCAGCAAACAACAGTTTCGGGGTTTCGGTATCACTTGCAGGTGATGTAAATGCGGATGGTTATGCTGATGTTATCATTGGCGCAAACGGTTATAGTTCAAATACAGGAAGAGCATATATTTACTTTGGCGGAAATTCAATGGACAATGCTGCAGATGTTGTAATGACAGGTGAAGCATCGAATAACAATTTCGGAGCTTCAGTTTCTTCAGCAGGTGATATAAACGGAGATGGTTATTCAGATGTGATAACAGGTGCATACGGAATAAGTGCGTTCACCGGAAAAGCCTATGTATATCATGGCGGAGCCGTAATGAATTCAACTGCAGATATCACTTTGACCGGAGAATCAACACTCAACTATTTCGGAAAATCAGTTTCATCAGCGGGTGACATAAACGGAGACGGGTTTTCAGATATAATTATAGGAGCTTACGGTAATAATTCAAACACAGGAAAGATGTATGTCTACTTTGGTGAATCCTCCATGGATATAATCGCAGAGGTGACTATTACAGGTGAGACAGCAAGCAGTAATTTCGGCAATTCCGTTTCTTCGGGTGGCGATATCAATGGTGATGGTTACACTGATATACTTGTCGGAGCTAACGGATACGGTTCTTATACAGGCAGAGCCTATTGTTATGATTATTTCATGAAAGGTGAGATAATTCCTGACCTTACCATGAACGGCTCGGGAGTTATCAGCTTAGGAAAATCAGTAGCCTCGGCCGGTGATGTAAACGGTGACGGTTATCCCGATCTGGTAGTCGGAGCACCTGATTACAACACATCTGCGGGAAGGGCATACATTTTGTTCGGAGGATTCTCAATGGACAACATTGCTGATCTCACAATGACGGGTGAAGCAGCAAGCAATTTCTTTGGTTCGTCGGTATCTTCGGCCGGGGATGTGAACGGCGACGGCTTTCAGGATGTGATTGTCGGCGCTAAAGGATACAGCACCAATCTCGGAAGAAGTTACATCTTCTTTGGAGGAGCATCAATGGACAACACTGCTGATGTAACCATGACAGGAATTTCAACGGATGAATTCGGAATTTCCGTTTCAACAGCCGGTGACGTAAATGGCGACGGATTTTCTGATGTCATTATCGGAGCCGACGGATTCTTTAACTTGAGAGGAAAGGCATTCATTTATCTTGGAGGTTCGTCGATGGACAATGTAAGTGATGTGACAATGATTGGTGATTCCACATACTCTTATATAGGCTCATCTGTGGCTTCTGCAGGTGATGTCAACGGCGACGGCTTTTCAGATGTCATTGTAGGAAATCCATCTATAAATTCATACTACGGTAACGGCGAAGCTTACATTTTCTTCGGAGGGGCAAGCATGAACAGCACAAAGGACGTAACGCTTTTCGGACAATCCTTCAACAGCAATTTCGGTTGTTCAGTATCATCTGCAGACGTAAATGCAGATGGTTTTTCTGATGTAATCGTTGGCGCTTACGGACTCAACTCATTAAGCGGTGGCGCTTATGTTTTTTACGGGAGCAATATTATGAACAATTCACCTGATCTGATTTTGTCTGGCGAATACAGTAGTCTGTTTGGCTCGTCTGTTTCTTCCGCCGGAGACATGAACGGAGACGGATATCAGGATATAGTTGTCGGAGCTCCCGGTTATGGTTCTACTACGGGCAGGTTATTTGCTTATTTCGGAGGCACTGCAATGGATAATCAGCCAGACGTGACTGCTACCGGAGATGCTTCATCCTATTTTGGTTTTTCAGTAGCCTCTGCCGGCGATGTGGACGGTGACGGTTTCTCGGACATAATCGCTGGTGCAAACCTTTACAATTCGGGCACAGGCAAAGCGAGCATTTACAAGGGGTCTGCGATATCTGTCAAGCCGATCCTCTTGCATGCAAAAGATGTTCCCAATGATCAGGGAGGGCAGTTAAGTCTCAAATGGGCAAGAAGCGCACATGATGTTCATGGAAATTCCATAATATCAGACTATCTCATTCAAAGAAGTTTTCCTCCTTCAGGAGGTAATTATTCATGGCAGAATGTTGCAACTATTCCTGCTTCTCATGAATCTTTCTATACTTTTGTAGACCTTACTCCTTCTGATTCTACAACCAACGGCAGCAGTACATTTTTTTACAGAATCACAGCCCGGACGAATGATATCAATCAATACTGGCGTTCAGCAATTCTATCCGGCAGAAGTCTTGACAATATCTCTCCACCGGTTGTTTCTCCGTTCAATGCTTTCACTGAATCGGCTAATGTCAGACTCACATGGCAAAGAAACTCTGCGCCCGATCTCCTGAATTACGTTCTGTTCAGAAGCCTGTCCCCTTCCATTGATCCATATACGGAAACTCCGTTATCAATTGTGACTGACTCTACTTATTTGGATACAACACCTCTGAGCGGATTGTATTATTACTTCATAGTTGCACAGGACATTCACAATAACTACAGCCCTGTTGCAACTGTGCAAAGTCCGGTAACTGCAAAGAATCTCTTCCTCTTCGGTGCAATTCAGGGATTGTATGATGCTGTCTCAAATACAATGATCTATGATACTGTTACTGTATATCTGAGGAATTCAACTTCACCGTTTGCAAAAGTTGATTCATCAAGAAAGGAATTGTATGGTCCGGGTACAGGTCAGGAGTTTCTGTTTAACAATGCTCAGAACGGTACTCCTTATTATGTAGAGGTAAAACACAGGAATGCCCTTGAAACCTGGAGCGCTGATCCGGTTACCTTTGTCAGTGATAATGCATCCATCGCATTTTCAGTTGATGCGATTTACGCTTTCGGCAATAATGAAATACAGGTTGATGCGTCTCCATATAATGTGTTTGCTTTCTACAGCGGCGATGTGAACCAGGACGGAACAATAGACGCGACTGACATAAGCATGATTGATAACGATGCGGCTAACTTTACGGGCGGGTATGTTGTGACTGATCTTACGGGAGATGACTTCGTTGACGGAACAGACTTTGTGATTGCAGATAACAATGCGGCGAATTTTGTTTCTGTGATAAGACCGTGAGCTTGTGCATGTTGCCACGAATGCACGAATAAAATTTTGGGAAAGAGCAATCTATCAAATAAAGAATTGAGACAGACTCCTTCTCACTTTTGGTAAATACATGCCCGGCTCAGACGGGGCCGGGGTGAAGGGGTGTTGCAAACAGACCTCACAGGCGATGACTTTGTTGACGCTACCGACTTTGCAATTGCAGATAACAATGCGGCGAATTTTGTGAGTGTTGTAAGACCTTGATCACACTTTTTGAAAACTAAACCATTGATCATAAATATGAAAAACAGAACTCTATCAATTTCTCTTCTCATTAATTTTCTGATGCTGTGTTACCAAATCTCGTTCGCGCAGAAAATCAATACATCCAATGAATCATTGCCTGTGACTTTGGAGCAGAAGAGTGAAGACATTTTCAGTTCAAACAAAAGGTCCTATTCAGACAGGGAGATGACAATCATGAATGAAATGACTCACCTCAAAGAAGATTACAAAACAGGGAACAATGAAAAGATATCAGCACTGCAAAAACAACTTGAGGGTCATAGCGAGTCACAGACGAAGAATTCTGAACTGAGTTTGATCTCTGCTAATGCAAACAGTTTCAAATCAATTCCGCTGCAATCAGAACAGCTTACGCTTAAGGAGATCTATGCCAGCAACAGCGCTTACATAAAAGCTGTCGCTACACAGGTGGAACAGCGCAATCCCGGAGCGGGAACAATATGGGTAGTTCTGGCCGTAGGCGCCGGTGATGTTGGGGTCGGAGCATCGCCTGATACTTTGCTGTACTTCAATTCAACAAACAACGGTGTTTCATATTCACTGATCAAGCGAGTAGCGTTCAATACCGGGATCAAGATAAATTATGATGAAATGGATCTGGAGATCGTAGAACCGTTTACCAATGATAAGTATCTGCATCTGGTATTATCCGTAATAACAGACGGTTTCACGGGAGCACATCTCGCAGGAATAGTATCATTCAAAAAATCAGATCAGTCAGTTGGAGGAGGTCCTTCATTCAATTTTCCGGGGTTCGATTCTAATGTGAGCAAGTATTCCAAGCCAAGAATAACTTCTGATAATGCAAAATATCCTGCTGAAGCATATTTGACAATTACTGTAACTCAGGACTCCACAGACGGTGTCAATAATTTTATAATGACAAAGATTTGTAAGGTATATAATCCATATGCACTGATTTCAGGCAGTTCGCAGATAACATTTCTGCCGCAAAGCATACATGCTCCGGTGATCGGTTACAGCTCCGAAGCTCAGACAGATGTAGCGTATTACAACAGCGGCGGTACCGTGGATGGTGACAGCATTGTCTTTGTTCAGAGCGGATTTCCCGGAACAGACCAGTATGTCGGCATCTATAAGAACTACGGAAACACTCTTGTATATCCTTCATACAGTGGCTCACTCTCAGGAAACAGTTATCACAAGGAATTCGCAAGGGTCGCTGCAAACGGCGGAGCAGATCAGAAGAGCATTTTCATAACGTATGTTGAGAGAGAAGACTACATGAGCAATTATTACTATTCTTTGAATACATTCAAGACTTCTAACGGAATAAACTGGACTAAGATGCAGCTTGCAGGCGGCGGTGATGCTAATTCTGTAATCAGGAATCCCGATATTATCGGCAGACGGGGCGTTGACGGAAAATTTTACATTACGAATAAATGGGTAACACCGCAAAAAGACATCATTTCTTCCTTCGTGATTCAGAATCTCAACGTAAAATCCTTTACGGCGGATCATAATGATCAGGTGACTGGCTCATACGCCTCTCCAAAACCTTCGTTCAGATTCATCAATAATGACAGTTGCCTCACCGTTTGGCCGACTTATTCGAGCTTGTATTCTTCATGCGGTTGCAGAGCCGTTAATCTGACTGTTGGTTTCATAATTGAGGGCCTCTACAACCCGGCAACGGACTCCGCCGGAGTTGACATATCTACAGTTCATTTAAGAAATTCCTTTCCGCCTTACAGTATCGTGAGTTCTGCTTTCTGTAACAACTTATCCTTTGTAACTTTCCCGGCCGCAGCTCCTGGTAATTACTACATCTCCGTCAATCACAGAAATTCAGTTGAGACATGGTATTATCAACCCGTGAATCTCAACGACAGTGTACTCTTCGGTTTGAACTTTTATTCCGGTCAGGGCAAAGCATACGGCAGCAATCTAAAGCAGATTGATACATCCCCTTTGCTCTTTGCCATCTACAGCGGCGATGTGAACCAGGACGGAACCATTGATGCAACCGATATCAGCGCAATTGACAATGATGTACAGAACTTCGTCGGAGGATATGTTGTGACGGATCTCACGGGTGATGACTTCGTTGACGGAACAGACTTTGTGATTGCAGATAATAATGCGGCAAATTTTGTGTCGGTAATAAGACCGTGAAGAGCAATTGAAAATTGAAATTTGAAAATTAATGTTGAAAATTAATGCGAATTAAAATTCGTAATTCTTAATTCGTAATTCCTAATTCAAGAAACAGCCCGTGAATTGTCCGCGAACATATTCACTTAATAGCATCGCCGGTATGCAGGGCTGTTTTTCTAATTTTGAATTGGAGATATTGATTTGATTTGTTTCTCGAAAGCAAGCACTGAACCATCAACCATATACCAAATGAAATGAAAATAACTGGCCTCTTAAAATGCATTACGATCTTCTTTGTTTAAGCCGTTGCTGGTCTTAGCCCGCCATATTGAAAAGCTCTCTGCGTAAACAACAATTTTTGGAGGGCGAGACCAACAACTAAACAAATTGAGAATTTAGAACTGAGAATTAAGAATTAATGCGATACATAATTCCTAATTTCTAATTCGTAATTCCTAATTCAAAAAACAGCCCGTGGATTGTCCGCGAACATATTCACTTAATAGCATCACCGGTATGCAGGGCTGTTTTTCTAATTTTAAATTGGAGATATTGATCTTATTTGTTTCTCGAAACTAAACATCGAACCATCAACCATAAACCAAATGAAATGAAAAGAACTGGCCTCTTAAAATGCATTACGATCTTGTTTGTTTTTTCCTTTACATCAGTATCAAATGCTAACTTGCAGAAGTCTCAAACCAGTACTGCTGAACACACAGTATTCACTCAAAAATCCCCGGTCTCAAACTCCGATTCACTTCCAAAAGGAGTCACACGGGACTGGCTGAACAGTCTGACTGACGAAAACGGAAACAGGATCATCAATGAAGAAGATCCTGAAGGAGATGCATTGCAGCAGAATACTTTCGATGGAGATTTGATAGGAGTTAATTACGGAAAATCCGTTTCCAATGCAGGAGATGTAAACGGCGACGGGTTTGATGATGTCATTATCGGAGATCCGAATGGTAATGGCGGAGCAGGTACAAATTCCGGGAGAGCTTATATTTATTACGGAGGCACAGTCATTAATTCTACGGCTGACGTAATTCTAACCGGAGGTGCAGCGAATAACTATTTCGGAAAGTCAGTCTCCAATGCAGGTGATGTAAACAGTGACGGATATGATGATGTGATTGTCGGAGCTTACGGATACAATTCCTTCACCGGAAGAGCTTACATCTATTACGGAGGAGCATCCATGAACAATGTAGCAGATGCAGTTATGACCGGTGCATTTACAAGTAATGAATTCGGAAGTTCAGTCTCAGGAGCAGGTGATGTGAATGGTGACGGATATTCTGATGTGATAGTCGGTGCATATGCTACAAGTGTGTATACAGGCAAGGCATACATTTATTTCGGAGGTTCATCAATGGACAATATTGCTGATGTCACTATGACAGGAGAAAATTCAAATGACAATTTCGGATATTCAGTGTCGGGAGCAGGCGATGTAAACGGTGACGGTTATCATGATGTGATTTGCGGTGCATACGGATTTAACGGCATGGGCAGAGCGTATGTTTATTTCGGAGGAGTCTCGATGAATAATGTAGCTGATGTCTCAATGTATGGCGGAGCGATTTCTGACTTTTTCGGAGCATCAGTTTCCAATGCCGGCGATGTGAACGATGACGGATATCCGGATGTGATAGTCGGAGCTCACGGTTACAGTTCTGCAACCGGAAGAGCTTACATTTATTATGGTGGTTCAGTTATGGACGGTGCGGCTGATGTAACAATGACAGGCGAATCTTCAAATAATTCATTTGGATATTCGGTATCAGATGCCGGCGATGTTAACGGTGACGGATTTGCTGATGTATATGTCGGAGCTTACGGTTACAGTTCATCCAAGGGAAGAGCATACTTATATTACGGCGGAGCAAGCATGAATAATGCAGTTGATATCTATATGACAGGAGAAGAATCGCTGAACTACTTCGGATACTCGATTTCCGGCGGTGGCGATGTGAATGGTGACGGATTTGCGGATATGATATCTGGAGCTTACGGATATGATTCAAATACCGGTAGGGCTTATGTTTACACGAATATGATGACAGGTGAAGATATTCCGGATTTGACAATGACCGGTGAAGCTGCTTTAAATTATTTCGGCCGATCAGTTTCAAACGCAGGAGATTTAAACAACGATGGTTTTGATGATGTAATTATAGGAGCATCTTATGCTCCAAGTTCTACAAGAAAGGCATATATATTTTACGGGGGCGAGATTATGAATTCTGAAGCGGATGTAACACTGTCGGGTACAACACCAAATGCTTGGTTCGGCTCATCAGTCTCATCCGCAGGAGATGTTAATGGTGATGGATATGACGATGCTATTGTCGGTGAACCTGGTTTATCCAGAGCTTATATATTCTATGGAGGTGTTTCTATGAACAATGTTGCAGATGTAATTTTAAACGGTGAAGTGACAGGTGATTCTTTCGGGGGATCAGTCTCTTCAGCCGGTGAAGTAAATGGCGACGGATTTGATGATGTGATCGTTGGAGATGTGGGATTCGGTTTGGGAAAAGGAAGAGCTTACATATTTTATGGAGGTACCAGCATGAATAATATTGCAGACGTGACAATGACAGGTGAGGCAATAGAGGATTATTTCGGCGAGCCAGTCTCTACAGCCGGCGATGTGAACGGAGATGGTTATTCAGATGTGATAGTTGGCGCCGCCGGTTATATGCAAGGCATTGGCAGAGCATATATATATTTCGGAGGAGCATCAATGAATAATATTACAGACGTAACTATTACAATTGGAGTAACAGGTGACATTCCTGTTGTATCTGCATCTTCAGCGGGTGATGTGAACGGTGACGGATATTCAGATGTAATTATTGGTGATTTCCAGTATTCCGCCGGCACCGGCAGAGCATCCATTTATTTGGGAGGAGCAGCAATGAACAATATTGCTGATGTTACTATGATCGGAGAAGAAACTTCAAATGAATTTGGTTATTCAGTGTCGGGAGCCGGTGATGTAAATAATGACGGATACGATGATGTTATCGTCGGAGCACGTCATTACGGCGCAAATAACAAAGGGCGTGGATACATATTCTTTGGAAATTCGATATTGGACAATATTGTAGATATCAAAATGGAAGGTGATAACTCAGGCTATTCCGCATTCGGATATTCAGTCTCAACAGCAGGAGATGTAAACGGGGACTCATATTCTGATGTTGTTGTAGGAGCTATTGGTTCTGATAATAATAGAGGTAAAACATACATCTATTTATCCTCACCTCCCAACAACAGAAAGAATCTTTTTCTCTTCGGTGCAATACAGGGATTCTATGATCCGGTTTTAGACACGGAAATTCCGGATACAACAAAAGTCTATCTGAGAAACTCAACTTCTCCTTTTGCGAGAGTTGATTCTTCTAAGAATATTCTGCTTGGTCCGGGGACGGGCCAGCAGTTCTTATTCAGAAATGTTCAGAACGGCATTCCTTATTATGTTGAAGTCACACACAGAAGTGCTCTTTCCACCTGGAGCGCAACTCCCGTAACATTTGTCAACAGCGATGCATCAATTGCCTTTTCGGTTGATGCAATTTATGCTTACGGCAATAATGAAATACAGGTTGATGCTTCACCTTACAACGTGTTTGCTTTCTACAGCGGAGATGTGAACCAGGACGGGACAATAGACGCGACCGACATAAGTATGATTGACAACGATGCAGCTAACTTTACGGGCGGATATGTGGTGACAGATCTCACGGGTGATGACTTCGTTGACGGCACAGACTTTGTGATTGCAGATAACAATGCGGCGAATTTTGTGTCGGTCATAAGACCGTGAAGAGCAATTGAAAATTGAATGTCGAAAATTAGTGCGAATCAAAATTCGTAATTCCTAATTCCTGATTCAAGAAACAGCCCGTGGATTGTCCGCGAACATATTCACTTAATAGCATCGCCGGTATGCAGGGCTGTTTTTCTAATTTTAAATTGGAGATATTGATCTTATTTGTTTCTCGAAAGCAAGCACTGAACCATCAACCATAAACCAAATGAAATGAAAAGAACTGGCCTCTTAAAATGCATTACGATCTTGTTTGTTTTGTCCTTTACATCAGTATCACATGCAAACTGGAAAAGGTCTGTATCAGATCTCAATACTCAATCGTATCAGCAAATCTCAGATACTCATAGTACTGACTCAAATGCCGATTCACTTCCTGCAGGAATTACACAGGACTGGCTGAACAGTCTGACTGACGAATACGGAAACAGAATCATCAATGAAGAAGACCCGGAAGGTGATGCACTTCAGCGGAACATATTTAATGGAGTTACAGCGGGAGACAATTACGGAAGATCTGTTGCCAATGCCGGCGATGTGAACGGAGATGGATTTGATGACGTAATGATCGGCGCGCCCAACAATAACGCGGGAGGAACGAATGGAGGACGGGTATATATTTATTTTGGAGGAACGGTGATAGACAATTCAGCCGATGTGACGCTTACTGCCCCGGCCAATAACTATGCCGGCTTTTCAGTTTCTTCTGCGGGTGATTTGAACGGCGACGGATTTGACGACGTGATCGTAGGCGCTTACGGTGTTAATTCATTTGCAGGCAGAGCATATATCTGCTACGGAGGATCGCCTATGAACAGTGTTGCTGATGTAATTCTGGAAGGTGAATCTGCAGGTCACGAATTCGGAAAGACAGTTTCCTGCGCGGGTGATCTGAACGGCGACGGATATGATGATGTAATTGTAGGAGCTCATGCCGCAAATGCTTACACCGGGAAAGGCTTTATCTATTACGGCGGCCCGGCAATGAACAACATTGCCGATCTCGTAATGAACGGAGAATCGACCGGTGACGAATTCGCCATTGCTGTTTCAGGAGCAGGGGATGTAAACGCAGACGGCTTTGCGGATGCTATCATCGGAGCAATGGGAAATAATTCATCAACCGGTAAATGCTATATATACCTGGGAGGCAGTTCGATGGACAATGTTTCCGATATCACAATGACTGGCGAAGGAATTGTCAGTTTATTTGGCGCATCCGTATCAGGCGCCGGCGATGTGAACGATGACGGATATTCGGATGTGATTGTCGGGGCGTATGGTTATAACTCGTTTGCGGGAAGATCATACATATATTTCGGAGGATCTTCAATGAACAGCATCGCGGATGTGATAATGACAGGCGAAGCTGCTAATAGTTCATTTGGCTATTCAGTATCTGATGCCGGCGATGTTAACGGTGACGGATTTGCAGATGTCTTTGTCGGAGCTTACGGTTACAGTTCATCCAGGGGAAGAGCCTACTTATACTACGGCGGAACGGGTATGAATAATACCGTTGATATCTATATGACAGGAGAAGAATCGCTGAACTACTTCGGATACTCGGTTTCCGGCGGTGGCGATGTGAATGGTGACGGATTTGCGGATATGATTGCAGGGGCTTATGGTTATAACTCAAATACAGGAAGGGCTTATGTTTTTACAAACACATTTACAGGAGAAGATATTCCTGATATAACCATCTCAGGAAATACCGGGAGCTATTTGGGATGGTCTGTTGCCTCAGCAGGAGATGTGAATCAGGATGGCTATGACGATGTGATCATAGCAGCACCTTACAGCAATCCCGGGAAGGTCTTTATTTATTACGGAGGAGTTTTAATGGATAATACTGCCGATGTTACAATGACCGGTGAATCTGCTGGTGATGAGTACGGGCGCTGGGCTTATCCGGCAGGTGATGTAAATGGAGACGGTTATGATGACGTGATCGTGGGAGCAAGATTATATGAAATTAATAATTTAAGCGCAGGAAGAGCATATATTTATTTCGGAAGCACTTCAATGAATAATATTGCCGACATCATACTCGATAATCCGGAAGGAATAGGAGTGTTCGGCTGGTCAGTTGGTTCTGCCGGTGATGTAAATGGAGATGGTTACGATGATGTGATAGTCGGAGACGCTTTCAAATCAAACCAAACAGGATCAGCATACATTTTTTTGGGAGGTACCGCCATGAATAATATTGCTGATATTACTTTGACCGATGGAATTCAGGAAGCGTACTTTGGAGCATCAGTCAAATCTGCAGGTGATGTGAACGGAGACGGATATTCGGATGTGATAGTAGGAGCTCTTCAGTACAATTCAATTACCGGAAGGGCATACATTTATTATGGAGGAATAGCAATGAATAATTCGGCAGATGTCATTCTGACAGGTGAGGCTCCCAATAATTATTTTGGACAATCTGTATCAGGCGCAGGAGATGTTAACGCAGACGGATACGGTGATATTGTTATCGGAGCTCCGGGATATGGTGCCGGCTACGGACGGTCTTACATTTTTCTCGGAAGCCCTGTGATGAACAATATTGCAGATGTCATAATGACCGGTGAATCTTCAAATAATCTTTTTGGAAATGAAGTATCAGGTGCAGGTGATGTGAATGGTGACGGATTTTATGATGTCATTGCTGGGGCAAAAAGTTACAATGCCAATACCGGACGGGGATATATTTTCTTCGGAAGCCCTGCAATGGATGGTGCTGCAGATATTATAATGACCGGTGAAAATTCAAATGATGAATTTGGATTTGCAGTATCGGGTGCCGGGGATATTAACGGAGACGGGATCGATGATGTGATTGTCGGGGCGGACAGACACAATAGCAATGCCGGTAAAGCCTACATTTATCTTTCATCACCTCCCGACAATAGAAAAAATCTCTTCTTGTTCGGTGCTATTCAGGGAATGTACGATCCGGTTGCAAATGCAGAAACTCCTGATACAATAACAGTTTATCTTAGAAACTATGCTTCGCCTTTTGCAAGAGTCGATTCTTCTAAGAATATTCTGCTTGGTCCCGGGACGGGCCAGCAGTTCTTATTCAGAAATGTCCGGAACAGCATTCCTTATTATGTTGAAGTCACACACAGAAACGCTCTTTCCACCTGGAGCGCAACTCCCGTAACATTTGTCAACAGCGATGCGTCAATTGCCTTTTCGGTAGATGCGATCTACGCTTATGGAAATAATGAAATACAGGTGGATACTTCTCCGTACAACGTCTTTGCATTCTACAGCGGCGATGTGAACCAGGACGGAACCATTGATGCAACCGATATCAGCGCAATTGACAATGATGTACAGAACTTCGTCGCAGGATATGTTGTGACGGATCTCACGGGCGATGATTTCGTTGACGGCACAGACTTTGTGATCGCCGACAACAACGCTGCGAACTTCATAAGTGTTATAAGGCCTTAAGGCCGTGTGGCGTTTCCGTGATTCCAGAATGGCTTGTTCAACACACAGCCCACGAATTCGTTCGTGGGCTGAATTGCGTGAACGAATATTCCGGTCGCCCCATACATCCTCCTCATATTCATCACACAGCCCAGGAATTCGTTCGTGGGCTGAATTGCGTGAACGAATATTCCGATCGCACCTTACACCCTCCTCATATTAAACACACAGCCCACGAATTCATACGTGGGCTGAATTGCGTGGACGAATATTGCGGTCGCCCCGTACATCCTCCTCATATTCAACACACAGCCCGCGAATTCATTCGTGGGTGGTCATTACGTGCGCTAAATACATTCTCCGCAAATTCATCACACAGCCCGAGAACTCATTCGTGGGCTGACCAGCACCCGAAATTCGGCTTGGATAAATTTTCCGGAACGCAAATTGCAGTAAGTGTGATACAAATTTGCATTTCACTTCAGAGGTAAGTCAGCGAGATTTGAAAAGAACGAAAGCGGTGCGGACTGACTGTACGCTTTCTACACATCACTTCCTTTTCCTGCCGCGAATAACGGGTGCAGAATCCGTGCAGAATCCGTGCAGAATTCTCTCATCATTCTTCCTGAGAGCTAACACATATAGAAGACACAGAATTATCATCAGCAATTTTACCGCATTGAGAACGGACGTTTCGCTTCGGTGAAGAAGATGATTCTGTTTAAATGATGCTTTTTGAATTTAGATTTGAGGAGAATTGTCATGAAACGGTTTATGGATCTGCTGTTCATTGCATTTGTCTGTGTACTGCCATGCAATGCGCAGTTCGTTGATGACTTCGATTACCCACCAGGTGATACGCTTGCAAATCACTGGCATTCGATGGCTCCTTTGGGAAACCTTTATTACATGAGGATCACAGATACGGGACTGATGTTTCCTTATTACGCAGGATCTGGAATCGGGAGGGCGGTTAAGCTGGACACTCTGGGTCCTGACGGTGCATACGCGTTCTTCAGTTACGGAGGCGTTTCAACCGGGAGTCTGTACATTTCATTCATGCTGAAAGTATCCGGGGCTAGTCCTGCCGGCAGTTACTTTACAGGGATAATGCCATTCACTTCCATAACAGCTTACGGAAGAGTTTATGTTAAGGACTCTTCCGGCCATCTTGCCTTTGGCGTGAGTAAAAGTTCAGAATTGCCGCACTACACAAGGGCTGAGTATCAGAAAGACGTTACTTATCTCATACTGCTGAAGTATGAATTTCAGGCGGGAACAAATGATGATCTTGTAAGCCTCTTTGTATTCAGATCTCCTGTTCCATATATCGAGCCTGACCCGGACGTAGGACCTGAAGGTGCCGGAAGCGGAGATATTGACGGGGCATTCAGGTTTGCACTTTTTCAGTGCTATGAGGGTAATCATCCCGGCGCAATATTCGACGGAGTTTACATTGATGATCACTGGAACAATTATGTTCTGCCTGCAGAACTTGCAACATTCGATGCAGAAGTGATTGGGGACAGAGTGATGCTCAGGTGGATAACATCAGCGGAGATAACAAATGCGGGATTTGATATTGAGCGGAAGACAGTCTCCTCTGCTGTCTGGCAGAAGGCAGGAAGTGTAAAAGGAAACGGAACAACAGATGAACAATCCTGCTACTCATATACAGACAGGCCGGGTTCTTCGGGAGTGTTTAACTACCGCCTGAAGCAAATTGACTTCAACGGCAACTTCGAATACTTCGAACTGCCGGAAGCGGTCACCATCGGTATTCCGGACAAGTATGGTCTCTCGCAAAACTATCCGAACCCGTTCAATCCTGTCACAACGATCAACTACGATCTTCCGAGTGATGGAATAGTAACAATTAAAGTGTATGACATGCTCGGACGAGAATTGAAAACACTTGTGCATGAGATGAAGACTGCGGGATATTATAAGGTACAATTCAACGCGGCGGGTATTGCGAGTGGAGCGTACTTCTATAGACTTGTGGTGAGCCCGCCTGCCCGGCACAAGGACGGGTCGAACCACATGAATTCAGGTGAGTTTGTAGCAGTGAAGAAGTTTACGGTGCTGAAGTAATGCAAACACATCCAGCCCACTGATTCATCCGTGGATGAATAGCGGCAGATCATGCCAGCGGCACCCTCTCTTACCGACTTGTGGTGAGTCCGCCTGCCCGGCAAAAGAACTGGTCGAATCACATGAATGCGGTAGAGTTTGTTGAAGTGTAGAAGTTGGTTGTAATGAAGTGAACTGAGCTGCATTGAACTGTGCGATCACATGTACTACAGATTTGAATTCAGACGAACTAATGTACACCTTGTCTTTTTGGACTTTCTTTTGCATTTCAATTGGCCGCCGATCAGAGCAATTTACACTAACTTAAGGATGATGTTATGAAAGTATTGCTTGCACATATCATTCTTCTTCTTGCCTCAATTACCCTCACAGCGCAGCCGATTACCTGGACTCGGGAATTCTCATTCGGGTGGGATATTCAGGATGTCTATATTGAACAGACACCGGATAGTTGCTATTTATTGACAAGTGCACTTCCTCACTACAGGTACGTTGTCCTAAAACTGGGACCCAATGGAGGTATATTGTGGACAAGGCAGTATGATGATGGGGCTCCTTACAATGTCGTTGCCCTTGAAGACAATAGTCTTCTTCTAACTGGATTTGCGCGAGGCACTGAAGGCAGACTGAAGGATGGCTTTATTCAAAGAATTGACGGCACTGGAAATTCACTTTGGAAGTTGAAACTGGGAAAGGGAATGGACAACTCAATTACGGATGTATTGCTGTCTGAGTCAGGAACTGCGCTTTGTTTGGGCGTTGTGGGCAATTCATTTGTTCCCAATGACAAGGACTATCTTCTTTTCTCAATTAATAATGATGGGGATACATCTGACTTCCGAAAGATTCCGGTCGGATCTTGCTTCAAAGAAGTACCGAGATTTCATAGCATGGGATCAGGCAGAATTCTTATCTCAGGAGGTCAGCCTGTAATAATTAATAATGAGGGGGATTCCATTAAGAGATTGGAGTGCGGATTGGGTACTTATGTGACGGCTGACAGTAACTCAGGAAGTATGTACTTCCTTGAGCAAATCAATTTTGAAAGCGCCCGCCTGATAAAGACAGATTCAAATTCAGTATTGCAATGGAATTCTGTCTTGGCAATAGAATCGAGATTTACATACTTCGAGAACTTATTGTTTGATAAAGGATGCATATTTGTTTGCGGTTTCAGCAGTGTGTACGGAGTTGAACGCTATAACGGTACTCTCATCAAGGTTAATGAGAATGGCATTATAAGCTGGGTCAGATACTATCCCGTCAGGGAAATTCATAGAGGAACATATTTTAACATGATCATATCGTGCGCAGATAATGGATATGCATGTTCCGGTATTGTTAGTCCTCCGGTAAGATTTGGCGAGTTTAACATGTTTGTTGTGAAAACAGACAGTAATGGGTATGCGCCATCTCTCACAACTAATATCTTAGACCAAACTGTAAACGGCAGCAACTCAATATCTGCTTATCCCAATCCATTCAATAACAACACAACAGTCAGTTTTAAAAACGCGGGAAATTCTCCTTTTTCTCTTGAAGTCTTTGATGCATGCGGGAAACGAATCTTTGTAACTCACACAGCAAAAAGTGTCAACGACCTCCATGAGGTATCCATAAGAAGCGATTTGTGGCCATCCGGGGTTTACTTCGTTGCCTTGAGAATAGCTGATATATGGCGAACAAGTCCTTCAATCTTGAAAATTCTCCATTTAAAGTAGAATATTATGAAAAAGGCAACAACACTAATCGTCATTATGCTCATGTCCGGAGTAAGATTATCTTTGTGCCAAGTTGAGGATAATGTATTGATCATCAAGAATGAAAGTGTCACTGACACATTATTGGTTTCGGTTAGGCCAATGGGATTTATCTTTGCAGGGGACAAATCATACAGACCGAACTCTCAATGGGAAGAAAACAATCAGGTATTCCTCTTTGGAGGTAAAAAAAAGATATTCAACGATGTGGTCAATCCACACAACGAGAGATTTTCCCTGAATCATGACTGTAATAGCTTACCCGCAACCGGAAACGGATCTATTGGTTACGGCAAGTATAAGATTATCATTTCCGTCTCCATACTTGACACAAATGGCATTCATTGTTTTTTGCCCATTGACTCTCTTACAATAGATTATTCTGACATTGATTATCCTTTTGGACCATCTACCCAATGGCCGAACTTTAGCAACGATTTCCTGTTGTATTATTACAATCAAGACTCTATCCTTGCTGAATTCAAGTGTGGCAATTGTCAGAAATTCAATTTGGATACAACTGGTAGAGAATTTGAAGTGTGGAATCAATTTGTGAATATTGACAGTGTCTATTCAAAGTCCAGAAACAGCTTTGGATTCATCTCGAATCCAGATTTCACTACCTATCCAATATTCTCTGACAAATATACGGCGATTCAGCATGACGATTATGGCAGCTTGTATGTGGATTTCAACTTGAATCATTCGGCAACTATTATGGACACGCTTCTTCACTATCCTACAAGCATTGTTATCGGAAAGCATGCCGCAATGAAGATTTCCGCCGGAAGGACATTCGATATGATTACTCCGTCGAACACTGGAGATTCAGCTTACACTGATCTTGTTGTGGGCGATTCTGCCTTTCTCATTCTGTATGGCGGTTCGAGATTGATCGTACATGCGCCAAACAGGCTGACTTTGACGAGTGGCAGCAGTCTTACACTCGCCTTAAACTCAGCAATTGTCTTCAAGCCGGGCAGTACATTCTGCAATAAGGGTGGCAGAATCAACGGCTTTTCAAATGGAATGATCTTTGAAAAGGGGCTTCATGGATTTCCATGCGCCTTGGAGTCTCCTTTTGTAATTGATGACAGTTGCAAATTCGTATTGAACGACAGCGCAGTTATCTCACTTCCCGACAACTTCACTCTGCACCTGAGCGGCTATGAAACCGCCCTCATCCTCAATCCCGGCTCAAAGCTTCTTTTCGGTGAGAACTCCGGCATTGTTTGTGATTCAGGCGCAAGGCTAATTGCAAATGATGCACTGTTCGCTTCGGTTGATTCCACAAAGAAATGGAACGGCATATCGCTGAATGATCCCTCGCATGATACTATCAGAAACTGCACGATCAAAAATGCGATGTACGGCATAATGATCTCGGACAGGTATGATCCCGAGGAATCTCCCGAACCATACTCAGCTGAAATCTCCGGATGCAGTTTTGTGAATCAGACATCTCAAGTGCTTAACAATGCAATCTATCTTCAGAATAGCGCGCATGTACTGTTGAAGAACAATACCGTAAGCGCAACCAATCTTGGAATCGGCTTCACTCACGGCATCTATGCAGAATACTGCCCGGGAGAAATGCTCAACATCATCAACAATAGCATAAGCAACTGCAACAACGGAATGACCATTATTCAGTCATCGCCTTACATTGCCTTCAATACTTTAGACGGAAACTCTAACGGCGAATCTGGAATGTTTCTCGATAACTCGAACGGAACGATCAAGTACAATGTCATCTCGGATTTCTATTACTCCTATTACTCATTTTATTCTTCGCCGGATCTTCTGAAGAATACATTCGATAATTCGTGCGATGACAATGTCTATCTTTCATCTTCATCAGTTCCCGTAATGCATCCTTTGCAATCAGGCGGTTCTGTTTATTGGTATGCCGGGGACAATCTGATCACAGGCAGTCCATCTGATGCGGGCATTCTGTTTGACTCGGATGCAATGCCGGATCTGAACTACGGATACAACAGTTTTGTGCTGCAGGGAAGCAGTTATTACATAAATGGCGCTAATCCTACGGGAGGAACCAGGGATTTCTATGCGGTTAAGAACTACTGGCACGATAACCCTCCCGACAGTTCGAAGTTCAATGTTGCAAATGCTGAATCAGTCATTTACAGTCCACATGACAGCAACTCAACTTCTGCAAGAGCAACTAACAATCACCAGCTTGATTCGATCGGTTTTGGAATGTACGATACGCTGCACTTCTATGAATCAGATAATCCGAACTCTGTACAAGAGTTGTATCTTCTTGCATATCAAAGCGAGTTCAACGGCGAGTATGAGGCTGCAATTGAATATTACAAAGAAATTGTATCTGAATACAAAGACAGCAGTTCAACTTCTACAAGTCTTGCAAGGATATTCAACTGTTACGTTAAGAAACAGGCAACTATAACAGAGTATGCACTTTTGGAAAATTACTTTTTTGCTATAGCGGCAGACACTTCACACTCGATCATCACGCGAAATGTTTCCGAAGACATGGCGATTCAATCAAACATAAAGCAAGGCAACATCGAAGAAGCGATCTCGGATTACGATGAGATATATGCAATCAACACAAACACTCCGAAAGGATTTCA
The DNA here is from genome assembly GCA_019694675.1 of Ignavibacteria bacterium. Lineage (GTDB taxonomy): Bacteria > Bacteroidota > Ignavibacteria > Tepidaquicellales > Tepidaquicellaceae > JADJAH01. The sequence goes on along the minus strand of JAIBBK010000004.1, from coordinate 58,762 downwards.
TGCTCTCATCAACCGCGAGATACTCTCTGCCGGCGCGGGAGATAATCTGAGTTCCGGAAACACCTTCGAAGAAATTGACCTAAAGCAATATAGGATCAATGCACTGCTGAAAGGTCCTAACGCCAAGACTGAAAAGGAAAAATTGTTGGTGAACGCAATACCACGCAAGTTCGGTTTGCATCAGAACTACCCGAACCCGTTCAATCCGCTCACAACAATAACCTACGGCATCCCGCAGGCGGGAAATGTTGTGCTGAAGATCTTCGATTTGGCGGGAAGGGAAGTCACGACACTCGTGAATGAATTCAAAGAAGCAGGCTACTATGCATCAAAGTTCGACGGCAGTTCGCTTTCGTCGGGCACTTACATTTACCGAATCGAAAGCGGAGGTTTTGTTTCGGCGAAGAAGATGGTTCTGCTGAAGTGAGCTACGGGTAACAGTTCAGGGTTCTGGCATCTGTATAACAGAACACCCGGGGACTGAGATGCAGGTATGCCTGTGAAGTAATTCCGAAGTGAATCGGAACATATCCGGGAGTCCCCCTCAAAAGCGGATTCCCGGAAGAACTTTTACACAAAGGAGGTAACATAATCATGACCAAAGTTATAATTTCATTTCTATTCATCTTAATATCCTCAACCGCCTGTCTTCCTCAGCACGCCTGGCAATGGCAACATCCGTATCCGACAGCCAATCCATTTACAGACATTGATTATCTTGGCGGGGACGCTTACATCGCAGTCGGCGGCGGCGGAATTGTATTTAAAACCACCGACGCCGGCGTCACCTGGAATGAACTTGCCAACGGATTGACTGAATACCTGTGGTCTGCCTCATTCATTGATCAGAATACGGGTTGGGTGGGAGGATCTGCAAACGGCTTCATTTACAGAACAACTGACGGAGGTTCGGAATGGACTCCCCTGAACACGGGAGCCGCAGGATACGTCTATGCAGTGTTCTTTGTCAATGCAAACACCGGGTGGACAGCAGGAGCGGATGAAAGGATCTTAAAGACAACAAACGGAGGATTCACCTGGGCCGTACAGCACTCTGGCGGAGCAAGATATTTTCTAAGAATGCACTTTGCTGATGTGAATACAGGCTGGGCTGTGGGAAGTGACGGTGCAATACTCATGACCTCGAACAGCGGTATAAACTGGTCAGAGCAAGTCAGCGGAACATCTCAAAGACTTCAATCAATAGACTTCCTTGACCTGAACAACGGATGGATTTCCGGAGACGGCGGAGTGATACTTCACACTTCAAACGGCGGCATTAACTGGTCAATACAGAACAGCAGTACATTCATGACATTGAATTCAGTTGATATGATTGACAATAATACCGGGTATGTAACCGGAGAGAACGGCACCGTCAAAAAGACAACCAACGGAGGACAGATCTGGACATCACAGATCATCGGAACATCTCAGACAATGAAATGCATCAGGATGAAGGATGCGGTAACCGGGCTCATTGCCGGATACTTTGGATTTATTTTCAGCTCAACTAATGGCGGAGATGCCTGGAATTATCTGCACGGAGGATTCTACAGCGATTTCAATGCCATTGACTGCATCAGTTCGGACAAAGCATGGGCATGCGGCCACAATGGCGTCATTATGAACACAACCGACAGCGGAAACACATGGATGTACCAGTCGTCAGGAGTGAGCTCGTTTCTCTGGGCAATAGATTTTGTGAACGAATCGACGGGATGGGCAGGCGGAAATTCCGGCGTACTGCTGAAGACAGTGAACGGCGGTGCAACATGGAATATTGTCAACATACAAACAGGCATTCAGGTCATCTGGGACCTTGCATTCCTTGATGAACTGACAGGATGGATAGTGGGAGAGAACGGTGTGATAGCAAAGACAACGAACGGAGGCATGAACTGGAATCTTCAGCAAAGCGGCACATCAGTCAGATTGCTGAGCGTTGAAACAGTCAATCAGAACCTTTGCTTCGCGGGTGGATACAACGGAGTCATGCTTAAGACGTCTGACGGCGGCAGCAACTGGATCACAAGGATTGTTGACCCGGAAAGTTTTCATATTGCCATTGAGTTCATAAACGAACAGACGGGATGGACCGACGGAAGCCTGGACAAATTGTACTATACAACAGATTCAGGAGAAAGCTGGCACATGCGGCAGATACCAACAACAAATAATGCCCTATGCATAAAGTTTGTTGATGATCAGACCGGTTGGTTCACAGGATCGAACGGACTTCTTGTACAAACAACTGACGGAGGACAGATCTGGGAGGTAAGAAAAAGCGGAAGCAACTTTAATCTTAACGCGATCTGCTTTTCGGATCCTTTGCACGGCTGGATTGCGGGAGATTACGGTGTCATACTTCACACAACGAACGGTGGCGGATCATCCACCGTAACAGGAAACTGTTTGATCACCGGTCCCGGACACATACCTGCAAACTCTGAATTCGTTTATTATGAGAGTTCACTTCCCGGAGGATTCTGGACTGTATCAAACTACGGAACTACTCAGGCATCAATCGTATCCGGCAACAACAACAGTTTCGTTTACGTGAATGCAGGAAGCTCATACGGACATTTTGTCCTGTACTATCAAAATTTATTTGAGATACTCTGCAGTAAGCATGTTTATGTTGACAATCCGCTCCCGGTTGAACTCGCGAGCTTCTCGGGTTCGATTAATGGCAACGACATAATGCTTAACTGGTCAACATCGGCAGAAATTAATAATTCGGGATTTGAAGTTCAGAGGTCCTCAGACCGGCAAGAGTATCAGGCCCTTGGATTTGTGAACGGTATGAACACAGCATCAGGTTACATGTATGAAGACATGAATGTTGCCGCGGGCAGGTACACATACAGACTGAAGCAGATTGACTACAACGGCAACTATCAGTATTTCGATCTGAAAAATGATATCACTGTTGGTGTTCCGGACAAATTCTTCGTTGATCAGAACTATCCGAACCCGTTCAATCCGCTCACAACAATAACCTACGGCATCCCGCAGGCGGGAAATGTTGTGCTGAAGATCTTCGATTTGGCGGGAAGGGAAGTCACGACACTCGTGAATGAATTCAAAGAAGCAGGCTACTATGCATCAAAGTTCGACGGCAGTTCGCTTTCGTCGGGCACTTACATTTACCGAATCGAAAGCGGAGGTTTTGTTTCGGCGAAGAAGATGGTTCTGCTGAAGTGATTGAATTTATTGGCCAGCTCACTTTCCTGAGATTGTGAAGCAGGTGAGAAGAGAATAATTCTTCACATTGGGATACGTTTGAGACAACTACAGACTGCGGTCACTGAGATATTATGGGTATCTTTTGTTTCTGTGTTGCGGGTGTTTTTGGGTTAACACATTATAAATTGAGATTCTAAATGAAAGGAAGTTAAAAATGGAAACTCACAGACTTGTAATCTTTGAATTAATTTTGTTCTTCCTGTTTGTTCTGAATTGCGGCATCAAAGCGGACGATCCTGATTATTCAGCAGACCTTTCCAAAGATTCAAAGAATGCCGGGAACAGTTTCATTGTAACCGGATTCATAAATACATCAGCTTTGGAGACTGATAGTTATGAATTCCACAACACTTCTTGCATCAATACAGGAGTACTGCTCAATGGCTGTAATATCAGCCTGCTTCATGAACCATATACTGCCTTCGGATTCAACGCATCACGAGGACTTGCTTTGGCCGGTATGTTCACTTTGCCGGATGGCTTGTGGAAAATTGACTCAGTTTACACTTATGCTTATCAGACAGGCTCTACGTGGGGACCGACAATTACCGGATTGACAATCCGTATTCAGGAAGGATCTCGGCCTTCACCCGGGCCGGTTCTGTTCGGAGATTTTTCCCAGAACAGACTGACGCGTACAATATGGTCATGCATTTACAGAAACAATGATTACGTTTCTGCGAACAGGCCGGTAATGAGAAATACCGGCCGTGTAGGAACAACTCTTCGGGGCGGTTCTGATAGAAGATATTGGCTTGAGTTTACGATAAGTGGAGATTTCGGACCTGACGTATGGGTGCCTCCTATAGAAGGATATGGAATTGCATATCAGTATTACTCGTGGTTAGACTGGTGGAGAGAATTGAGGGACGGCAGTTCAGGACAATATTGGCACGATATACCATTTGCCGTTTTTGGAAATCCGGGTTGCGAATGGTCATCTTATCCGGAGATCGTCATATCTAATGCATCTTATAACGGTGATACGACTTTTCTGCAATGCAGTGGAATAATAAGTGTGCCGAACAGAGGAGATGTTTACGAGTATGACCTGACAGTGACAGATCAAGATCTTGTAAGCGGCGACTCTATTACACTCGACCGTTCTATAATGCCCGATACAAATTGTTATTCAGTAGAAGTAGTGCCTGCGCTTCCTTTCACTTCTTCGCAGCAAATCAATGCTCACGTAATAGTGAGAAGGAAGTTAAACTCCCCTTTCATGTGTGAAGGGCTTGTCGAATTCTCTGCGACAGACAAATGCGTAACTCCGAACATAACTATGTGCAGAACTGCTATCGACAGACCTCTGCCGGTGGAATTGATCTCATTTACATCTGCCGTTAATGGCAACACTGTGCTGTTGAAATGGACTACATCCTCAGAAACAAACTGCAATTCATTTCAAGTAGAAAGGTCAGGTGATAACAGTGGCAGGCAGATACTGGGCATTGTGAACGCTTCGGGTTCTACTACAACTAATTCATCTTATTCATTTGCTGATAACCCTGAAGCATCCGGCATCTACCACTACCGCCTGAAACAGATCGACTTCAACGGCAACTTCGAATACTTCGACTTGCCTGAAGCGGTGACAATAGGTGTTCCGGACAAATTCTTCGTTGATCAGAACTATCCGAACCCGTTCAATCCGCACACAACCATCGCCTACGGCATCCCGCAGGCAGGAAATGTTGTGCTGAAGATCTTCGATATGGCGGGAAGGGAAGTCAAGACACTCGTGAATGAATACAAGGACGCGGGCAATTATGTTGCCAGGTTCGACGGCAGTTCGCTTTCATCGGGCACTTACATTTACCGAATCGAATGCGGAAGTTTTGTTTCGGCGAAGAAGATGGTTTTGCTGAAGTGACGGTCTCGCAATCAGCAGACTCCATATGAAATGCTCCGCTGATCGGTCATGGAGCCTGCAGTGCAGGAGATGAGCATGAACGCAGAACGGCTTCACTGCTTGTGATAGAATTGAAATGAAAGCGGAGAGTCCCCGTAAAGCTCGGGCAGGATTTTGATATTCGCGTTATCATGTGATGAGAGTTGTAGAATGCATAGAGCTTTGTAAAGGAGAGATGTTCAATGAATGTTTTAAATGCATTATGCCGGTTCCTTCCGCAGCAATAACCGGTGTGATCCGGTGAGATGCAACTTCAAAATGATCTAATCAAAGCGGAGGTTTGAAAAATGAATAAGCTATTTCTTCTTTTGATGATACTGCCCGCATTATTTCTAACGGGCGGCTCAAATGCACAGGTGACTCAGGAATGGGTCGCAAGATTCAACGGGCAGCAAGGACTTTGCGAGTACTCGCGTGCCATTACGGCAGACATTTACGGCAATGTTACTGTTGCAGGATGGACTGCTGAAAGTGTATTCGGCATCTCAGATTTTCTCACGCTCAGATACTCGGCAAACGGTTCACTGCTTTGGAGCGCAATATGTCCGGGTGGGCCTTTTTTTAATGAGGCCGCCGTAGTTGGATCCGATGATCTTGGGAACGTATATGTGGCGGGAAGTATATTTAACGCTACAGTTCCGGATGGCGCGCTGATTGTCAAGTATAATGCACTAGGGGAACTGGTATGGTCGGAGGAATACGGAGGGTGGCGCAGCAGTATTTGTGATATGGTCGTTGATCATTCCGGGAATGTTGTGAGCATCGGAAGTTGTATAGGTCCCGGATTCTATTATGATTATCTGATTCTGAAATATGATTCTTCGGGAAACGTGATGTGGTCTGCAATGTTTGATGGGGAAGAGAATGACTATGCAAAAGATCTGTCGGTTGATGACTCGGGAAATATCATTATAACCGGTAACAATTTCCGGATGGCACAACGCACTACTGACATCGGAACTGTGAAGTTCAGTCCTTCGGGAATTCAGCAATGGGTGGCATTCCATAACGGACCCGGAGATAGCACAGACTACGGAGTGTCAGTGGATAATGATGAATCCGGAAACATATACGTTGCCGGTGTGTGTATGGGACTGAACAATGAACAACTGATGACAACCATAAAATATGATCGAAACGGCCAGTTGCAGTGGGCTGTTGAGTATCCCGGAACATGCCGTCCTGTTCAGATAAATGCATCAGCTGCAAATTTCGTTTATGTGTCCGGGACAATTGAAGACAGTTCAGGCAGTGATTACATAGCCGTGAAGTACGATTCTTCAGGCAATCTGCTTTGGTCATTCAGATACAACGGTACCGGAAGCTCGGATGATGAAGTATCCGCGATGAAAATTGACCCGGCGGGCAGTGTGTATCTTACCGGAACCTGCATCAATGCAATCACAGGCAGAGATTTTGTTACCTTAAAGCTCGATGCATCCGGGGTTATGAAATGGTGCATGGCTTGCTCAGGCACGGAGCCGGACGATGTAGCCACCTGTATGGATGTGGACAAGAACGGTTCAGTCTATGTCAGCGGCAACGTTCAGGGCAATGGAGGAGACATCATGACGGTCAAGTATTCACAGATGACCGGAATAGAGGAGCTTCAGTCATCTGACATTACAGAATATGAGCTTCATCAGAATTTTCCGAACCCGTTCAATCCTGTTACAACGATCAGTTACGATGTGGGACTTGCAGGCTTTGTAAATATTACTGTATTCGACGTTCTCGGAAGGCAGGTCACAACTCTTGTAAATGAGTATCAAAGCCCCGGGACATATCAGGTTAATTTCGACGGCAGTAATTTGTCAAGCGGCATTTACATGTATCGGATTGAATCCGGGAATTTTGCAGATAGCAGAAGGATGCTGTTGATAAAGTGACTGAGCCATTAGCCCGCGGATTCATTCGCGGGCGGAAGCAGTGCATGTTCAAACCACAGCCCACGAATTTATTCGTGGGCGTTCATTACGTGCGTTTAATAAATCCTCCGCATGTTCAACACACAGCCCACGAATTTATTCGTGGGCGATAGTATGCGAATTCATTCGCGGGTAGTAGCATTGCACATTCAAACCACAGCCCACGAATTTATTCGTGGGCGGAAGTGCTTAATAGATCCACTGAATTCGCGTGATTATTGTATTTGTAGTGCCCTTAAGATCAAGCTTGTCAAGAGTGCCAAGTCCGTAGCCAAGTGAGACTCTCCAGTGCTGTGTTGCCCACCAGTTAAGTCCAAAGTAAAGCTTGTTAAGAAGTCCGCCTCTTATTTGCTTGTCGTCAAGATCAAGCCTGGAGTACCTTGCAACAATTTCCCATGCCCCGGAACCGCCTGTGGGCATTACCCTTCTCGCATATGCAACTTTCTTGTCGTAAGGCCTCTGCTCACCCGAGATCACCCAGCTGCCTGTAAAATAGAATCCGTTGAATGTGGGATTGGAGTGGTCATAACTTGAGACCCATGACTGAACGTATTCACTCAGCAGTGAGAAATTCCTGTAGTTCCAAAGCGCCTCAAGACCGACACTCCATGAATGGTCTGCAGGTATGTCCTTCGTATCCACATAAAACGGCCCGATGTTCGATTCATTTCTTCCCCTGTATCTCAGCAAACCCTTTGCCGCCTGATTGTACCTTGAGCTAGCTCCGATGTGAAGATACTTCTTGCCCTTCTCATCATACACAGGCAGTCCCGTCAGTCTTGCCGTAAACTGTGTACCATTATCTTCAAACGAAATGTCCTTTGTAAACCAGTCATTGAAAGCCCCGATTGCAAATGTCATTCTGTCTTCGTAAAATGTGTTCGCAAATTTTACGCCGATACTTCTGCTCTGGAAAAAGGGATTGAGAATTCTTTCTGTGTTGGGAAGATTTGCCGCGTCCCCGACCATTTCATATACAAAGGTCTCTTTGATCTTTCCCGCGGTAACACTTCCCATGAACTTGTTCAGATAAATTGACAGATACAGATCTGTAACACCGAATATAGGATCTTCCGGGCTCCTGTCAAAACCCTTGTACTCAACGCTGAGAAAGTACTTCAGTGGATTGCTGAACTTGAACTTTCCGGAGAAAGTCACTCTCCCCGACCTGAGATCGATCTTGCTTTCCTGATCACCAACCTGTTCTCTGCTCTCATTGTCCTGTCCGTTCCATGTATAGTCCACAATAGGGGCAAACCCGATCTTGAATGAAAAGGCCTTTCCGTCAAACTCGCTCCATTTGAGCCATTTTGAAGGTATGTCGGGAATAAAATACCGGCCCGATTTTCCGGGGCTTGGAAGGACCTGCGACTGAGAAGAGTCCACAGGCTCCGTGAACTGAGCACGTACGCCGGGAGTGCAGAACAGCAGTATGGTGAATGTGACAACAGACGACAGTATATAGCGGATCATTTTCAGAAGTATTTAATTATGAATTTACAGAGTACTATAATCAGTTCTTGAGATTGCAGAAAGTATGCTGATTGTTGTTTAAAAGTAACATTCATTTTGCCTGATGAATGAGGAAAAATTGTCGGCTTTGTGAATTACGAATGCAGTGTATGAAGACGCATCTTTGTCCGTACTTGAAGTGCGGATTCAGCTTCAAAGAAATTATGTCCGCGTTTGCTCATCCAAACCATTTGACCGGTAAGCGGGACTTCTGATTTCCGGCGGCACAATTCTTGTTCGGGAAACCTTTACATTAAACCAAAACTAAGAATACCGATGCAAAAAACTGCCGGCGAATGTAAGGTAGTTCTAACATGAGACGGAGATTCGGAGACAATGTACGGCTGTAAGATTCCCTTGCTGACTTTTGACAACTCTGTGACAATTCAAATGATCGCAAGTCCTATTTTGATAATGTATTAAAAGGGGCTGAAGATGAAGGACAGGATCTGTATTGGTTTCTTCTGCAAATCCATAATAACAATTGCACTAATTTGTGCACTTGAACAAGGCTGTATGACTGTGGAAAGACAGCAAAACTATGAATATGATCTTGAGAATGACTTCGAAGAAATTGAAAGGATCGTGCTGATGTCAAAAAAGATCATATACTGTAAAGGGCGGGAAATGGAACTCCTGAAAAGTGACCTGAACCGGCCATACGCCATAGTCTTTATTGATTGGGATACTGTATGGACGGACAATAAAGGTTCTTTCAGAACCTTCAACAATAATGACACGATCCTTGTCAAAGATATTCTGAAGATATATGCGCCGGAACTTGATGAAGCAAAAACAGGGCTGGGGATAGGAACGGGAATTTTGATTTCAATCCCGTTAGTAATCTTTGGTACACTTCTGCTCCTTGCATTGTCTGTTTACGCAGTTACCGTTGCGTTAACCAAGTAGCAAAGGAATGAGCAATGAAATCTCGCAGATCACTGACAACGTAACCGGATCATTGATCTTAGGAATACGTTCTGTGATCCGATCTTGTCCCATTGTATTGATTGCAGGTTCGTTCCACTTAACACACTGAATGACCTTATACCCTGATGATTCTCTGAACAACAGACTCAGTTCTGTCAGGTGAATAAGGGATCTGGAAAATGAACCTGCTGTCTTACAATTGCTTCAGCATTCAAGTGATCTCTGCACACTTGTTGCTGGATTTACGGCAGATTCTGAATTTATTAAACAACACAAAGAAGAGATTCAGTAAGATCAGGATCCTAACCCTAAATGAAAGACCATGGAAACAATGTCTTTTGTCATAACAATATCCTGTTTCCGTTATTTGATGTTGCGGATTGGCGAAATGTGTTTATCGCCAATTTAATATAGGCGGGCAGTTATTCGGCTGGCTTAGGATAAGGATTTGACCGGTCGAAGAGAATCACGTTAGTCAAATGATCTCTGCCTGCCTCAGGCTGGAATATTCAATGTTCTTCAACTATAAGAATGAGGTTACTATGATGAAAAAGCTAAGAGTACTCATGAGGTTGTTGATTCTGATGTTATCTGCTTCGTATCTGATGAGTTGCATGACAACAAAGTACTTTGCTGAATATGCGAATCTTGATAAGCCGGAGCCAATTGAAGGAATTACTGTGCTGACAAAAGATGGGAAGACCTATTATCTGGATACTTATAAAATAGCCGACAGTTCGATAATCGGGTTAGGCACATACGAATTACGAGGTTCTGATTCTATAATGCAATTCAAGGGTAAGATCGAATTCAGCGACATCAAAAGTGTATCCGTTGGGAAAATCAATGTCGTTGCGACCATCGGTATAATTGCCGGAGCACTGTTAGTAGCCTTCATAATTGGTATTGGCACAGCTCATTGATATGGTTAATCGAACCAGGAGACACTGTTAACAGCATTAATAAGTAGGTATTGGTACAGCTGGTATTGGTACTATCGTACCAATGTTTCAATGATCAAATGCCTGGCCGGACTGGGAAATGTTCAATGTTCTTCAACTTAAAGAATGAGGTTACTATGATGAAAAAGTTAAGAGTACTCATGAGGTCGTTGATTCTGATGTTATCTGCTTCATATATGATGAGTTGCATGACAACAAAGCATTTTGCTGAATACGCAAATCTTGATAAGCCGGAGCCGATTGTAGGAATTACTGTGCTGACAAAAGATGGGAAGACCTATTATCTGGATACTTATAAAATTACCGACAGTTCGATAATCGGGTTAGGCACATACGAATTACGAGGTTCTGATTCCATAATGCAATTCAAGGGTAAGATCGAATTCAGCGACATCAAAAGTGTATCCGTTGGGAAAATCAATTCGGTGGAAAGAACAGATGCAGTCTTGAGTAAGATAGAGTTTGATTGACTTTGAGGCATTAACTCAAACTAAGGAGTAAGTGAGATGAAAAAGTCAAAGAAAATATTTGCAGCAGCTTTTCTACTGCTTCAGATCACGCAATGCGCGTTGAACATTAATAACTGCAATGCGCAGTGGGTTCAGACAAATGGTCCGCATGGTGGAACTGTTAAATGTTTTGCTGAGTCCGGTAGTAACATTTTTGCGGGAACAGAAAACGGTGGCGTTTATCTGTCAACCAACAATGGCATGAACTGGACCGCAGTAAACAATGGATTACCGATTCAAAATGTAAGCGCTCTTGCCCTAAGCGGGAACATATTGTTCGCTGGAACAAACGGCAATATGGGCGGCGGAGTATTTCTTTCAACCAATAACGGAGGATACTGGACTGCTTCAGGTTTATCAAACCGTCAAATTTCCTCTCTGGCCATTAGCGGTAACAATATTTTCGCAGGGACTTTAGGGGAGGTATATCTATCCACCAACAATGGCGGTAGCTGGGTTCCTGTAAATAATGGCTTACCGGGTTCATTTATTTCTTCACTATTTGCAAACGGAAACTCTGTTTTTGCAGGAACATATGCAGAGGTTTATCTGTCAACTAATAATGGCGGGAGCTGGACTGCTGCAGGTTTATCTGGCGTACAGATTAATTCATTTGCTGCAAGCGGAAATAATGTTTTTGCCGGAGGTGAAAACATGTTTGGCAGTGGTGGAGTATTCCTTACAACAGATAACGGCACAAGCTGGACGCAGACGGCACTGAATGATCGACGTGTGTATTCCCTTGCAGTATCCGGAATCAGCATATTTGCAGGGACAAATTCCGGAGTATATCTTTCCATCAATAACGGCACAAGCTGGACGCAGACGGCGCTGAATAATCGATATGTGCAGTCCCTAGCAATTGCCGGCAGCAACATTTTTGCAGGAACAAGGGGGTCTGGTGTTTATCTTTCCGCCAATAACGGCACAAGCTGGACGCAAACAGCGCTAAACAATCAAGGTATAAATTCTCTTGCAATATCCGGCAACAACATATTTGCAGGGACATATGCCGGTGTGTATCTCTCCACAAATGCCGGCACAAACTGGACGCAGACGTCGCTGAATGATCGAGGTGTGTATTCCCTTGCAATATCCGGCAGCAGCATATTTGCAGGGACATATGCCGGTGTGTATCTCTCCACAAATGCCGGCACAAGCTGGACGCAAACGGCGCTGAATGATCGAGATGTGCGGTCCCTTGCAATATCCGGAAGCAGCATTCTTGCAGGGACACTTAGTTCTGGTGTTTATCATTCCACCAATAACGGCACAAGCTGGACGCAGACGGCGCTGAATAATGAATATGTTTATGCTCTTGCAATTTCCGGCAACAGCATATTTGCAGGGACATATGCCGGTGTGTATCTCTCCACAAATGCCGGCACAAGCTGGACGCAGACAGCGCTGAATAATCGAGTTGTATATTCCCTTGCAATATCCGGCAGCAACATGTTTGCAGGGACAGAATATTCTGGTGTTTATCTCTCCACCAATAACGGCACAAGCTGGACTCAGACGGCGCTGAATAATAGATATGTGGCTGCTCTTGCAATATCCGGCAGCAACATATTTGCAGGGACATTGAATTCCGGTGCTTATCTCTCCACTGATATTGGCGCAAGCTGGAGTGAGTGGAATTCGGGATTTCCGGCAAGCGGCTCCGGAATCTATGTACCTGCATTACTCATTACCGAGAGTGGTTATGTCTTTGCAGGAACTTCCGGTAACTCAGTATGGCGGCGCCCGCTCTCGCAAGTGGGAGTTAGAGTTGTCTCATCTGAGGTGCCGGAGCAATTCTCACTTTCACAGAACTACCCCAACCCCTTCAATCCAAAGACAATTATCAATTACGAATTAAGAATTGCGAATTTGGTAAAGCTCACGGTCTATGATGTGCTCGGGCATGAAGTGGCTGTGCTTGTGAATGAGAAGCAGTCGCCGGGAACGTATGAGGTAGAGATTGATGGCAGCGGGTTTGCAAGCGGAGTGTATTTCTATAAACTTGTGACGGATGATTTTACGGATGTGAAGAGGATGATGCTGGTGAAGTGAGAATTAAGAATTTCGAATTGTTGTGGCGATGTTTGGAAACCTTTGAGATGATTTTGGGAACAATTCCTAATTCCTAATTGATCGAATCACACAGTTCAGACAAATTGATAAATCAACAAAGATTGGGGGTTAGTAACATGAAACGGTTTACAGCGTTATCAGTAATTTTCTTTGCAGTTCATATATCTGCATTTGCGCAGATCGGCTGGTTCTGGCAGAATCCTTTGCCGACAGGCAACAATTTGATCTCAGTGTGTTTTGTTGACAGCAACACAGGCTGGGCAGTGGGAACTTTTGGAACAATCGTAAGAACAACAAACGGAGGAACAAACTGGACAAATCTGCCAAGCTCCATATACGACCCTTTGAATTCAGTCTGTTTCATTGATCACAATACAGGATGGGCGGTGGGACCGCATGGAACAATTGTAAAATCCACAAATGGCGGAACAATATGGGAAAGGCAGAATAGCGGGTCAGACTCATGGTTGAATTCAATTCACTTCGAAGACAGCAACACTGGCTGGGCAGTTGGAGAATCTTATGGATTATCTGTGCCCGGTGAAATCCTCAAAACAACAAACGGTGGAATTAGCTGGACTGTCCAATACAGCAGCATATCCTTTTATCTCAGCTCAGTTTGTTTTACAGACCTCAGTAATGGCTGGGCAGCGGGAGGTTCCGGCATTTACAAGTCCACTAATGGAGGAACAAACTGGACACAGCAAAACGGTTCAGCTGTGTACTCAATCTATTTTGCAGATGTTAAAACGGGTTGGACTGCAGGAAGCGGAGGATTGATTCTGAAAACAACAGATGGAGGAGCAAACTGGATGAATCAGATAAGCGGAACAAGTGACCCTTTACAGTCAATTCAATTTGCGGACTATAGTACCGGCTGGGCAATCGGTCAATACACTACAATTCTCAAAACGACAAACGGAGGAATTAACTGGATTTCTCTGCCATTAGGATCATTTGATCTATTGTCTTCAGCCTGCTTCATTGATAACCTTACAGGCTGGTTAGTTGGAGAAACCGGTCTGATAGACAAAACTACAAACGGCGGAACAAACTGGATCCGCCAGTCAGTCGGTGTTCATAACACTTTGTACTCCTTTGATTTCCCTAACGGCAACACCGGTTGGGCTGTCGGAGCCGGACCAGAAATTCTTAAAACGACAAATGGCGGATCAAACTGGATCCATCAGCAAAATGGGGCAATTAACACTTTGTATTCAGTTCATTTCGAAGACAGCTATACCGGCTGGGCAGTGGGAGGAAATTATGGTTCACAATGTACAATTCTTAAAACAACAAACGGCGGAATAAACTGGATCAATCAGGGGGGTATGACATTTAATTCCTTGTTGTCAGTATATTTTGCAGATAACAACACCGGCTGGGTTGCAGGAAGCTATGGTACAATTCTCAAAACCACAAACGGCGGATCAAACTGGACAAGTATGCCAGTAGGAATGAGTGTCTGGTTGTATTCAATCTACTTTACAAATGTGAATACCGGATGGGTTGCAGGTGAAGCCGGAATAATTTTCAAAACCACTAACGGAGGAACAAACTGGATTAACCAGGCAAGCGGGTCGAGTTATGTATTGCGGTCAGTGTGTTTCACAGATACAAACACCGGCTGGGCCGTTGGAGAGTCAGGCATAATTATTAAGACAACAAACGGCGGAACAAACTGGGAAAGCCAGTCCAGTGGAGTAAATATCTATTTGTTCTCAGTTGAATTTGTTGATAACAACACCGGCTGGGCTGTTGGAAGTTCGGGAGTAATTCTAAAGACAACAAATGGCGGAGCAAGCTGGTCAATTCTCTTGAGCGGAACAATCTCTTGGCTGTTTTCTGTATTTGCCACGGACAAATACACCGTCTGGACTGCAGGGGACGCCGGTACAATACTCAAAACAACAACCGGAGGTGTAACTACAGAAGTACAAAAAACTCATGTTCAGATTCCTTACAATTTCAATTTGAGTCAGAACTATCCCAACCCCTTCAACCCGGCAACGAAAATCACATATAAGATACAGTCTGCAGGCTTTACAAGGCTTACCGTGTATGACATCATGGGAAAGGAAGTTGCAAAGCTTGTAAATGAAAAACAGTTGCCGGGAACGTATGAGGTAGAGTTTGACGGAAGCGGGTTTGCGAGCGGGGTGTATTTTTACAAACTTGAGACTGATGATTTTACGGATGTGAAGAGGATGATGCTGGTGAAGTGAGAAGAAATCGCTCTGCAATCATCAGCGTCGAAACCTGACATGTGAACTGAAACTCAAATGAGACAACAAATTGACCAGCACCTTTTATTCAAATTATGCTCTAAATTTTGAAAGGAAAAAGACATCATGAAACGCACCATAGATACTGTGCTGATACTCATTATCTGTTTTATCAGAGGGAACACATTCGCGCAGGCATACAACGGAGAGTTCAGCGGACTGTTCTTCGGGCCTCAGCCGAGCGCAAGGGCAGAGGCAATGGGAAGAAGCCTGGCATCCGTACCGGGCGACCCCACCGGCTATTTTTACAATCCGGCCGGCCTGTCCGGAGTGAAGGGGCTCAACATTGACGGAGGTGCGGCGGTAAAGGGCACTGAAGCACCCAACGTCATGGGATGCATAGTATTCGGCGTAAGAGAAACTTTCGGTGCAGGCCTGAGCTATGACCAGAGCATCGGCGTGAACAATATAAGAGTAACAGCCGCATCTCAAATTGTCAAAGATCTGAATGCCGGTGTCAGTGTAAATATTTTTAATGCCGACAAAAATCGTATCAACGGCAGTATATGGAATACAATCGGAGGTACAGTCTTGTATTTTGATATCGGCGCAATGAAGAGATTCAGATTCGATGAATCCGGCAGTCATGATGAAATAGTCCTGGGAACAAGCCTCGTCAATCTGAATTCGGCAGGCTATGAATCATCAGATGGAAATGAAACGGAAAAACTTCCTGTGATACTGAGAGCAGGAACATCTTACAGCAGAATGTTCTGGGAGTACTTCAAGGGAATAGTAAGTGTTGAGTATGAAGACGTTCTCAATTCAAAGGATTATCAGTCCTTTCATTCCGGACTTGAATTCGGACTTGACCCCCTTCTGTTTCTCCGAGCGGGTTTCTTTGCGCAGGATGTTCCGGGAAAGAAAACACATACGGCGTTCACTTACGGCGTCGGCGTAAACATTCTCCTTCCGGGATACTTCAGCGGCATGGAAAGAGGCATGGAGCCGAAATTCGCATTCATATTTGACTACTCACGGCTGAATCTTCCTTCATTTGATCCATATACAAGCGGGGCTGACAAGTATGATCAGTATTCTCTGAGATTCACATACTGGTATTGATGCCAAAGCAATATTTGATCTGGATGATCTGAATAAATGAAAGGGTATCTGTCATGAAAAGATATAGCGGACTTTTACTGATAATAGCCTTCACGATGATCTCGGACCGCTCGATCTCGCAATCGTACAACGGAGCATTCTTTGAATCATTTTACGGCAGGTATCCGGGCGCACGGTCAGAAGCCCTCGGCAGATGCGGAGTTTCATTGATAGGCGATGCATTCAGTCATAATGCAAATCCTGCATCGCTTGGAATACTTTACGGCGGCTTTGCTGCTTTAGCGCATTCCTCAGATTACTACGCGAACCCCGGAGCAAAATTTGACTATCTCAGCGTTGCTTACAGTTTTGGCAACACCGGAACTTTCGGGCTTATAATTGAGGAAATCGATCCGGGTTGGGTGGATTCAAGCGGCATAATTCCTTCGGTTCATGAGCTTACTGCACTGAAAACATCATATGACAGGATCTATTATGCGAGGCCTGTAACGGAAGGTCTCTACTGGGGGATCGGCATTACTTTCCTGCAACCGGTCTTCTCATACAGCCCGGTCATGGCAAACGGCATGCAGAAGGAGGTTGATGATTTCGGAACGGGGTTTGATGTAGGACTGCTTAAGTCATTCAATTTTCACTCAGACAAGAATTTTCATCAGCTTAATCTCGGGCTCAGCCTGTCGAACATCTTTGTATTCCCGTATGAATCATCTGCATTGCCCTCGCCGATAGGCCTGCCGTCAATTCTTCGTATGGGCGCAAATTACAATTTCACGGAGAACTTCAAAATTCAGGCAGGACTGACGCTTGAGTATGAGGACAATCTGAACTCTGATTACTATGAGGCCATACGCTCCGGTCTTGAACTTACTTTTTTTGAATGGCTCGTTCTGAGAGCAGGATACTTCGCTCAGGATCTGAGGGATTGCGAGGATTGCAATACAAGTGTGAGCCAATTCACATACGGATTCGGAATCCGGATTGAAAAAGTGCCTTATGCAAAGTTTCCTATGAGTGTCGGCATTGATGCATCGCTAACGGAACAGCCGCCACTTCAGAAGAAACAGATATCATGGGGTGCAGCAGGGATGATCTCAGTTCAAATCGGGATCATATTTTGAGGAACATGTCAGAATCAATCTGTTTGGAGAAAGATGGATGAAATGGACTGAGTTCAGGAAATTTCAGTTTCAAGCCGCCAATCCCGGGAAAATCACATTTGTATTATTTACAAAAGTGTGACAAAGGGAATTAGGATAGATTCTAATTTTATGCACCAACACAAAGAAGAGATTCAGTAAGATGAGGATCCTAACCCTAAATGAAAGACCATGGAAACAACTTATTGTGCTATTACCGGATATCCTTTCTCCTTTGAACGACCTTGCGGATTGTCGAGCATTGCTCACTATTGCTGCCGACGACCGGGAGCTTTAAGGATGTAAAGATTATGTTCATGTTTAAATGATCCCTGCCTCAGGCAGGAATGTTCAGTGTTCTTTAAACTTTAAGAATGAGGGTATCAAAATGAAGAAGAAAATTTACTACATACAGCCCACGTACAAAACTTCAGACGGTGTATTGCTCAAAGGCGACAGCATTTATGTTCATTCTCTTGCAATGCCCGCATTGAGTGCTGCTACGCCTCATGATTGGGAAAAGAAAGTTGTTCTTCAGTACTTCGATGATATTGATTACGATACGGATGCCTCTGTGATTGCAGTTACTTCAATGGGTTATGATATCGCACAGGGAATTGAAATAGCACGGGAGTTCAAACGAAGGAATAAGACTGTCATATTCGGAGGATATCAGGCGCACTTCAGCTCATATCTCCTGACTGATGTCTGCGATTCCGTCATTCATGGCAATCCCGGACCAAATGATATGAAGAAGATCCTGGCTGATGTCGAAAACAATCAGTTGGCACGGGAATATCATCTCGGAATCGATATCAATTTTCCGTTTGACTATTCCATTTTGGCAGACAAAAAAATTACCTTCATGCCGGTACTGAGCAGTATAGGTTGTGTCAATGATTGTGACTTCTGCTGCACTGCCGCAGTTTACAGAGGACATTACAAGCTGCGAAAAATTGAGTTTGTTATAGAAGATCTTAAGAGCATCAGTAAAATATCCGGGAAAGCAGGATTTGTTGACAACAACATTTACAACAACCGCAAATACCTTGTACAGCTTCTGAAGGCAATGATCGATAACAAGATCAAGCTCAAATGGGGCGCTCAGGTTACTGTTGATATTGGCGATGACCTTGAGGTTCTTCACCTTCTGTACAAAGCCGGATGCAGACTGCTGTTCATTGGAATGGAAACGCTCAACCAGGAAAATCTTGCAGGAGTCAATAAGTCATATAAGGTGCAGAGCTACAAAGAAAGACTCAGGAACATTAACAGGAGCGGTATCAAGGTCGCGGGATATTTCATGTTCGGACTCGACAATGATACGAAGGAAACGCCGCGGCATCTTTACGACTTTATCAGTTCGGGAAACATATCAATACCCATTTTGAACATTCTCATCCCCGTGCCGGGAACAAGGGTTTACCGGAAGCTGAAGCAGGATAACAGGATACTGTTTGATGAAGAGCAGGAACTGCTGAAGAACAACAGCTTTTACAATGCTGCCTGCAACACCTGTTTCTTTGTTCCCAAACTAATGACAGCCAAAGAATGCGAGAACGGGTTCATGGAGTTGTACGGCAAACTTGCCGGGTATTCTCAGATCATAAGAAGGTCTTTGAGTATACATCCTTTCATGATGGCATTTTTGCTCGGGATGAACATTGTATTCAGGCGGGAATACCTGGACATGAAACGAAAACATGCACTGTGAAATGTCCTGTCTGCAATGGATCTCGCTCTTAAGATGGGACACAACGCAATGATAATGTAAAGCGCAGTTGCTTGAGAAGAAGTGAAGAGTTTCAAATCAATTGATCTGACAGTTACATTAACTCGCAACAAACATTTGCTTCAACTTTAATTCGGAGGATGAAAAAATGAAACAACTCTATTGCTTGGTGACGCTTCTTACTTTGCTGGCCTCATCTGTATCAGATTCTCTGTCACAGAATTACAATGGACAATTTCGGGAGCTTTACTTCGGCAGACAGCCAAGCGCAAGAGCCGAAGCTATGGGAAGAGGGCTTTCGGCCGTAACAGGTGATGCCCTGTCTTATTACTGGAACCCTGCAGGAATGGCGGGAACAAAAGGATTGAATCTTACCGGGAGCTATGCAAAACCGTATTATAATCTGGATGATGCAAGCTACAACTACTTCAGCGCTTCTTACAACTTTGGAAAGTATGGAACTGCTGGACTCAGCCGCGATTATTTTGACTATGGAATTGATGATGACATTGTTATCACCGATGAGTACGGAAATTATGTACGCACTGAGACATATGATCCCGACCTCACAACTTACCGGCTGAGTTATTCAGCGGAAGTAATGAAGGGCCTGTTCGCCGGAACAAATCTAAATCTCCTGCATGTCTTTACCGGAATGGAGAATAATTTAACCGTAGGCAATGAACAAGGCTCAGGGGGAAGTAAAGACATCTTCTATTTTGACCTTGGAGTCATAAAATCATTTGACCTGAAATCCAAAGGGATGGATCACAAGGTGAATCTTGGCTCAAGCCTTGTTAATGTCAATTTTGCGGAGTACTCAACTGTTGATGAATCACAGGCGGACCCCTTGCCGGTAATATTAAGACTGGGTGCAGCTTATGAACTGTCACTTGATGACAGGTCAATATCATCAAAGCTGAAGTCGTACAACTTTCTTGTGAATCTGGAATATGAAGACCTCTTCAATTCAAAATACTACAGCGGATTTCACGGAGGGCTCGAATTCACTTTTCTCGAGATCGTGTCGCTTCGGGCAGGATACTTCACTACCGACAACCGGAATGCGACTTACGATACTCTGATCAACGGTATCAGGGAGGAAGGTTTCAGCACAAATGAATTCACATACGGATTCGGAGTGAATATTCCTGTCAGACAACTGACGGATTCAAAGACTCCGTTAGAGATTAAGTTCGACTTTGTCAGTCTGAAACAGCCGCCTCTCAATGAGAAGAAAGATGACTGGAAGAATTTTCAGGTTTATACGCTGATCATCAACTGGATATTCTAAATCGCTCTTATGCAACTAACACATTGCGTATGGCCGGTGCATTTCCATTGCTTCAGCGTAACATGGCATGATTCTGCAAGTTCAGCAGGATTGAGTTTGATCTATCTTGCGGACGCGTTGTAACAGCAACAATAGAAAGAGAGTTGTATCTGCAATTTACATATCTGTGACAATTGGGAAGAGCATTATTGATAGTTTTGAAATTAAAAGGAGTTAAGTAGAATTATGAAGAATACAATTTGGGTTTCAGTTTTTTTGATTCTCACTTCAAGCGTTCTGACAGTTTACCCACAGGAGAATTATGAGGGACCATTCATCACAAAGCAGTTCTTGCTGAGGTATTACGATGATACGTCAAAAAATCAAACCGGGAGTCCCGGTGTACGTCTCAAAGTTGAGAAAGGCGGATTTGAAAGAATTACATTTTTGAATGACAGCACAGTCAGATTTGGAAATGTTAACAATAGTTCATTGGATCTCAACATCTCCGACATTGAAAGGCTGACATTCAAAAGGAAGGGCAACACAGGGCTTTGGATTACAGCAGGAATAGTTGGCGGAGCACTTGTGGGAAGTCTTATGGGATACGCAATCGGTTCGACGAGTGAAGGAAGTACTTTAGAATCCGCCGAGGCAGGTATGGCAGGCGTTGGTGTGGCACTTCTAACTACAATTGCCGGAGGCATAATTGGAGGAAATGCTGCACCTAATGCAGATGAAACATACTATCTGAACAAAGTTCTTAAAAACAAGAAGGATGAACTTGTCAGAATCATTAAGGCAAATAAGAAAGAGTATTGACAAGAAGTGATCAGTTACAATTGAAAATACTCATAATCAACTTTGTTTCATCCTGGTAAGGCAAACTTGTTGAAGCAGCTAAAACCATAATGAACAACGGATACTGTTTTATGGCAGATGGTGTTCGATTCATTGTTTGATCGATTGTCTTATAACAGTGTGTAAGATGAAAGAGTCAAAGTCAATATACGCTGATCGTCAACTGGATCATTTAAACAGTTTGTTCATTGAAGGACCGGTATCTCTGAAGAAATGATCACAGCATCGTTGAATGGATATTTGTATTTGACGGAGTGCCGGTGCCTTGATGCTGATCAAAGAATGGATCAACCTCATACAAAGGATCCGGATTGCTTGAAACTCCAAGGAAGAAATTATTGAACGCTAATGTACATTGCACTGAAAGACAAACAGAGAATCAGGTGCTTCGGGAATGATGGTATCCCTGCTGTTTGCTCCGGGACGATCATAATTCTTTCTTTTGTTATGGACAAAAGAAAATGACTGCATAACAGAAACGAAATATCATTCTCGCCATGAGCAGGCATCTGCACATACATCTTTGATATTGCGGATGTCACAATCTTGTTATGAAGGACACTCTGCCTATAGGTGATCCTCTGCTGACATCTTCATTAAGCTTATAAAAACTGTTCCTCCAGTAATACTCGAATGCAAGGCCGATTGCGAAGAGATCACTTACCGGCAACTGTCCTTCTATGATCGCATCATGCAGATAATGCGATGACTCGGGAGTGCCTGACATAGTGAAGATCATTGCGCCTGTATATGAAAGTGAAATGTAATTCCAGTTGCCGTCAGTAACTCTCGAGTATAACCTGATGCCAGGGCCGGGGCCGAAATCGTAATTCCTTCCGTCATATCCGTAAAAGAATTCTGTTGATGTTGAACCCAATAGTATCGCAACAAGGCCAAGGTCTGATCTCACAAAGATCTTGTCATCAAGCATGTTTTTAAGTGTGAAGTTAAATGTGATTGAGGGTGCTCCGAATTCAAAAGCGGGATTGTAAGAAAAGTCATACGAGACGTTGATAGAAAAAACTTCCTTGTGAAATCTGTTTCCTCCAAGCTTCCAGCCGGCCAGTAATCCTATTGAATGCAATTCGGTCAGAAAGTTTGTTCCGTTCGATATGTGACCCCAAAGTGTGAAGCTTGAGAACGGCATATTGAGATCCGATTCAAGCACATCTCCGTAATTCAGTCTTAGCCCGAGCAATCCCTCAACAGATGCTGAATCCGCAATGTCAGATCCTCTTTGGACTATCCTTCTCATTCCGCCGTCAACATGAAGCTTTACAGGTTGCCTGTGCAGATCGGAATTGGGATGAACTCTGGATATTTCTCCGGAGATCATCCTGTTGAATACTCTGACAGGATTGAGTATTCCTGCAAATATCTCCTGCCAAACCCTGTCGGAGCCCCGGGCTGTGTTGTCCGTAATGAGATTGGCAACCCGGTATGTCATTTCACCGAGATTGAATCCTGAGACGCTTGTATTGATCCAGTCATTGAATGCAGGCCTGTAAATTTCCGCAAAATACTCCCAAAGCAGGCTGCCGCCAAATGCAAAGGGAATTGATTCCCAGAAATTAAAGCCGTTGGTTCTGGCAGTATTAAAGTAGAAATTTCCATGATACGGGTGCGTAAAGTTGTTTGTGACAAAACTGTCGCCGTCATACTCCCAGCCGTGTTCAATGTTGTACCACCAGATATCTGCATTTACATCTGCCCAACCCGGGTTCTGGATCCATTTAGCATTTGCCCATGGAATGAACTGAATTACGGCAAGTTCTGAAACAGCAACGCCGAATCTTTTTTTGGATTCCCAGCTTTTGTGGCTCGTCTTTGATTTGAGGATTTGCAGAGGCAAGGGCGAGAACTTCTTATCAGGTATGATCCTGACTGAATTTGTCCGGCCGGAATTTAAGTTGTCGGTTCGGAAGTAAAGACCTGCAGACTCAAAGAGAAAAGAATTACCGGCTCTGAGAGTTTGAGTCATTGCCGCCAACCCCTTGTCCTCCTTTAGAAATTGTTTCGGCAATATGGTCTGAATCTCACATGAGTCGCATGCATGAACTTGCGGAATGAAAAAACATAAAAGACAAAATACCACTAAGCAGGTTGGCGGTGAAGAGCGATTGAACTCAGGCTTTTTACCATATGCAATCATAAGACCGGTGTAAGAGTATTTTCCGGACCGCTTCATTTCGTAAGCCCGGTTACATCATGCAGAATATCAACTATTGGCGATGATGTGCCGCCGTTGCCGGAGCATGCCCGGCTCATTCTACAGGGACAGCAACAATTTGCTGCCGTAATCCTTCTTCATTCAACACATTCGTACAATTGACAGGAAATCCGGATCGATCAAAGTTTGTATGGCAGAGTGATGCAGAGGAATTCTTATGCATAAGAGGTTTGTAAGCAAGATACCAATTATCTCTTAACGGATCACCGTGTTGAAGCTGATCATCATCTGCGCAACAACTTCAGCAAAAGCCGGACTCACAAGGCCTCCATCCCCGTAACCGTAACTTCCTGTTGCTTGCCACAGCAAACAGCTTTGAATACATTGCCGGGTCTTGATTTCCGAAGTAATGCAAGTAAAGTGAACTAATAAAAATTCCTTTAAGACTCATCACGCCTCAGGTTGGCGTTATCCCCGGAGTATTTGTCAGCGAACCGGTATTGTGGCAAAGAATATTCTGATTCGATTGTCATTTGCCATAAATCTGAAGCTGTCAGGAATCAGAACTTCGCAACCGCCTTCCTCCAAAGCCTTTACCCAATTGAGGATTGCTGCCGTAAAGAAGTGGAAATTCTTTAACATCATATCGTCCCGGTATCATATTCTTCACTGCAATTTAGCGCATTGCCTTTACGTGTTCAACAGAGTTCTGAAAGCAGAAGTGGCCAAAAGCCTGTACACGTTGGTCGGGACAGGTTGCTCGTGATACTGCCGACATAACCGGGAAGGCACAAAGAACAGCCGATAGATAGGTTGATCTGTGCAAGGAGAAAACGATCTGCTTTGAAAGAACAGCTTATCGTCGTCCCATAAATTTTGACAATTCTTAAATATTTCTTTTACTGCACGATGACAGTTTGCGGCTTCATTCCTTATAGATTTGTATCAGAAAGGGAAAGAAAGAAATCAAATGCAAGAGTAGGAGTAAAAGCCATGAAGACCTCAAGAATAGTAAAAGCCAATCAAAGCCTGGTAAGATCCGGGGCAGGAATCTTTGCAATATTTTTCTGCCTCTTTGCCCTTAACGGCTGTGCCACGACAGAATCATCGATCATGTCACCTGAACCGGACGGATCATACAAAAGCATAAAGATCTCGAAGATCGTGCTCAGGAGCGGAAGCAATATTGACTGCACTGATAAAATGGTATTCTTCGAGGAAGGAAGAGACAGTTCAGAAGGAAGGTTTGTAATAACCGGGAAGTACAACATGGTTGCAGGAGGGAATGGTGAATCGGGATTTTCGGACAGAACGCAATACATTCCTCTCAGCGACGTCCGTCTTGTTTACAGTTCTGTTGAGAAGGTGGACGGAGTGAAGACAACTTTCGCAGTCATTGGAACATTGGCAGGTACAACAGCGGGTGTGCTCGTCGTATTATTCACGCTTGGCGTCGGCGGCTTTTCAAATCCGTAGATCAGTTCAATTGATTCAATCAGTTCTTTTCAATCTTTCTGAATGATAGATTAACTTAAGACTTACCGATTCACTTGAAAACATTCATGGACTCTCAGTGAAAGTCACATCAATACATCTGCCGGAGTCATTTACCGTGGTTCAGCACCACATCCGGCATATACGCCTGCTCTCTTGAGGTCTTCTGTCAGAGAGTTTTTAGAAGTCAAAAGATTTGACAATTCCATGACAATTGGTCATTTCTGAATGACAAATTTTGACCGGCTGATGTCTGAAGGTTTTCCTGAATGATACTTAGCTTCCACGTCTCAGGATGTTGGAACAAATGTAGTTTCAAAGAGAACGGCGGTTTTGTTTATGCTGTCTTTTACAGGGCAAATGCTTGGAGCATGAGAATCAACAGAAAGGCAATTAGCAGTTGCCAGTTTTGACAACAATCAAAAAAGATGAAGTCATATGAAAACGTTAATACCGATTATGTTGCTGTTCCTGCTGCTTGCCGGCAATTGCACGGCGCAAGAATCAGCAATTGATCTTTCTGCGAAAGTTAAGGATTCAACTGCAGGCTCAATTAAGGCGGAGCTTACCAGCGGACTCAGCTTTGGTGCCGGGTATGTTTTTCCTTATACAAAAAATTCACAGTTTGGATTCGGGGTGGACCTCTATCTGAGCTATACAGGAAATGTAAACAGGAATGTTGCATTGCGCGGCGGCTTAGGCATTCAGTTTGCCGGGACTGATGACAAGGATGAATTGGAGGAACTGGAAGGAAATCAATTCCTGATATATGCCAAGTTTGGAACACTGGTTGGCAAACTGGGCCGGAATGACCCTGTCAATTATTACGGTTTCGGGGAGATAAGAACCGGACTCGGTATGGTTGACCCGGTTTCTGCAATAATTGCTTCAACCAAGGGAGATGAAAAAGAAGGATACTTTGATCTCGGGTTCAATCTTGGCGGAGGAATAAGCTTTCAGATCTCAGGAAATACAAGGTTCTTCGCCGAACCGGTAGTTTCCTTTGCCACCAAATACAATTCATTCGTGATCAGAGGCGGGTTTGAATTCTGATGTGTGCACACTGACAATTGACTGAATGGTAACTGTGCAATAGATCCGGATCAGGAATCCATCCTTCGCTGCCGCCCCGCTCGTTGCCGGACTCCTGTTTGTAAACGCACTTGTTCCCGAAACACTCTTCTGAACGGGAGAATATTGATATGTGGAATGCAAATTGCTAAAGGTGCGACATAAATTTGCATTTCAATTCAGATGCCTGAGGACGAAGTTATACAAGAACGAAAGCAGTACGGAACAGCTGTATGCTTTCTACACAATTCCTCTAAAACCTGCCGCAAAGAACGGGTGCAGAATCCGTACAGTAAGGATTTCAAAACTTCTAATCAGAACAATAATGAAGATCTTATTATGCTCAATTATTCTCAGTTTATTTCTTAACACTGCAAACGGCCAACTGGGCTGGGTTCCGCAAACAAGCGGGACGAGTAGTAGTTTGCTTTCTGTCTATTTCACAGACAACAACACCGGCTGGGCTGTTGGTAATGCCGGCACAATTCTGAAGACCACAAACAGTGGAGCAAACTGGACTCCGCAGACCAGCGGGACAGGAAATCCTTTACAATCAGTCTATTTCATAGACACTAACACCGGTTGGGCTGTGGGAAAGTTTGGCACAAGTCTCAAGACCATAGACGGTGGGACAAACTGGACTATGCAGACTATTGGGACTGGGAATTGGCTGCATTCAGTTTGTTTCGTTGACAGTTACTCCGGCTGGACTGTAGCAGGATACGGCGCAATATTGAAGACTACAAACGGTGGATCGAGCTGGATATTTCAGCCAAGCGGGACGAGTCAATATTTGTTTTCAGTTCATTTCACAGATATCAACACCGGTTGGGCTGTGGGACAAGACGGTACAGTTCTCAGATCCACAGACGGCGGAACAAGCTGGACTCCGCAAACAAGCGGGACGAGTAACTTGTTGTATTCAGTACATTTCACAGACATGAACATCGGCTGGGCTGTGGGATACTACGGCACAATTCTCAGTACCACAAACACCGGATTGAACTGGGCTCTGCAGACAAGTGGGACTAGTAATCACTTGCGGTCGGTCTATTTCACAGATGACAACACCGGTTGGGTTGTCGGAGAGGGCGGCAAGATTCTTAAGACCACAAACGCAGGAATAACTTGGACTCCTCAGACAAGCGGGACTGATATCTGGTTGAATTCAGTTCACTTCACTGATAACAACACCGGTTGGGCTGTTGGAGCTTACGGTACCATACTTAAGACTGTAACAGGCGGACAGTTGACCTTAGAGAATTGCTTGATCTCGGGTGCGGACTCCATTTATTATTCTTATTCTCCGGTCCGTTATGTCTCTGACAGAACACAAGGAAGTTGGGCGTTACTGAATGAAGGCGGAGCCAATGCATCTATAATTTCGGGCATGGATAATGATACTGCATTCATCAATCCCGGATTCTATGGCGGCAGATTCATACTCATATACAGCTCAGATTCGGTTTCATGCAGTAAGACTGTAAGAGTCATTGCTCCGGCTCTTCTTAATTGCGAACACAGAATTGAATCCGTCGATCTCATTAATCCAGCGCATTTTGGATATACAGTAAATTCAGCAGGTGACTTCAACGCAGACGGTTATGATGATCTTATGATAGGGGCACCGGGTTACGGCAACGGATGGACTGCAATATACTTTGGTTCTGTTTCCACACCAATCATCCCGGATATGATCATAAACGGAGAAATTCCGAATTTTGGATTCTCATGTTCCGGAGCAGGAGATGTCAACAGTGACGGATATGATGATGTTATCATCGGCTCAACCGGAAATAGCGGCATTGCCGGAAGAGCATATCTGTACTTCGGCAATCAGCAAGGCTTGATAAACGGGATTGTCCTGAACGGAGAAACCGCAGGTGACAGGTTCGGGTATTCGGTTTGCAAAGCAGGTGATATGAATCTTGACGGATTTGATGATGTCATTGTAGGTTCAAGAGCCGGTAAGGCCTACATCTATTTTGGCGGGCTTCAGATGGATAATATTGCTGATGTAATTCTTAATGACCCGTCTCCGGGTTCTGATTTTGGCAAGAGCGTTTCATATGCTGGAGATGTGAATGGCGACGGATTTTCAGATGTGGTTGTGGGAGCTTACAGATATCTCAACAACACCGGAAGAGCTTATGTTTATCTCGGGGGAGCACAGATGAATGATGTTCCGGATGTGATAATGACAGGAGAGGCAGTCGGGTTCGATCTTAAATTCGGTTCTTATGTCGGATCAGCGGGCGATGTGGACAATGATGGTTTCAGCGACGTAGTGATCGGCAGGGGTGATGAGATCCATCCCTTCAACGGAGCCACATTGTTCAGGGGCGGCACAAACATGGACAACATACCGGATCTCGGATTTGCCCCGCAGGTTTATGGTGAAGATGAAAGATTCAGTCAGGTATTTCTTAACGATGATTTCAACGGCGATGGTTTCTCGGATGTAATGGTCGGTTCGTGGGGACATGATAACCGTAAAGGCAGGGTGTATGTCTTTCTTGGTTCTCATAATATGGATAACAAAGCTGACTATATTATGAATGCGCCCGATGAATATCCTTCAAGATTTGGATTCTCCGTTTCAACAGCGGGAGATATCAATGCGGATCATTATCCGGATGTGATCATCGGTGGACCAGACTGGGGGCCAAACCAATCCGGAACGGCTTGTTTTTACTATGGCTTTGGAATTCCGGAAAATACTCTTGGAGGACTGACTCTCTCAACATCTCCTTTCTCCGTCACCAATGCGGGATATACGGTGGATGTAACGGCAACCGTGAACAATATTGACAACCAGCCGATGAACGGGGTAAGAGTGAACTTCTTCAGGAGAGGAAGTCAGAATACATATACCAGCAGTATTACCGACGTAAGCGGCAACGCTTCGGTTCAGGCCGGCAGCAGTTCACCTGCAGTTGATATTCTGGTTTCGGTTTCAGGAAGGTACTCAGACACGTCTTACATCGTGTGGATGTCAAACGACCAATGCATGACCGGCGATTTCAATGTAATGTATAATACAACACACCTCTATGTATATGAACAGCAAGCCAATGTCAGGTTTGAGATTCAGAATGACAGGACGGCAAGGGCAAGGATCATATCCGACAGCAATAACGATTCGGTCTACGTTGAAATGGGCAGTATATCGGGCAGATTTGCATTAAGCGCATTGAGCGGAAATGAAATACTGTGCACAAAGGTGGTGTACATTGACAGGCCGTTGCCTGTTCAGCTTGCTTCATTCACATCATCTGTGGAAGGCAGATCAGTCCTGTTGAAGTGGTCAACTGCCGCTGAAGAAAACAACTCGGGTTTCGAATTGCTCAGGTCAGTTGGAGATAATGACTTCAGGTCCATTATGTACATACCAGGCAAAGTTTCATCCTCACAGATCACAGACTACTCTTATGAAGACAAGAACCTTGAAACGGGAAAGTACCACTACCGCCTCAAACAAATCGACTTCAACGGCAACTTCGAATACTTCGATCTCCCGGAAGCAGTCACGATCGGTGTTCCGGATAAATACTTCGTTGATCAGAACTATCCCAACCCGTTCAACCCGCTGACAACCATTGCCTACGGCATTCCGCAATCAGGCAATGTAGTGCTGAAGATCTTTGACATGGCGGGAAGGGAAGTCATGACGCTTGTGAATGAATTCAAAGATGCGGGTTACTATGTCGCGAAGTTCGACGGAAGTTCGTTAGCATCGGGCACATACATCTACCGCATCGAAAGCGGAAGTTTTGTTTCGGCGAGGAAGATGGTTTTGTTGAAGTAGCGACATTTGTCGCCTCAAAAGTTTGTATTAACAACTAAGTTGCAAATACGAGGTGACAATGGAAAAAAGAACAATTCTAAGAGCACAACACGAGACATCTGAGAGGGAGTTCATATACGAGTTGCAAAAGCAGTATGAACTCTCTCCAAAGGTGCGTGAATCGATAGCAGAGTCAGCGAAAAGATGTTTGGTTCGTGATAATGCACTGAAGGAAGGGCAGAAAGAGGTAAGTGTAATATCATCAGAAGAGCGTAGCGGCAGACTGATAGAGAAACAACAGAATTATCATGAGACACCATGCATCATGCTCTACCTAAATCAAAAATCAGAAATTCCACTTCCCGGCGAACCAATACACCTGCGGGATGTGAATGGTGATGGTTTTGATGAAATTCTCATTGGCGCCCACAATTACAATAACATGGCTGGAAGAGCGTACTTATATTGTGGTGGATTTAATATGATTCAATCCCTGATCTAATATTTAATGGTTCAATAGGAACAGTTTTCGGAAATTCCATTTCCACTTGAAGCAAGCATTACAATATTACTGCCTGGCTCTCAGAGAATTTTGACTTCTTCATTTGTCTTTTTTAAGTTAAACATTTTTTGTCTACTTTTGGGATGTAGGAGATTTGGGGACACTTACAGGAGCGAGGTAAAAAAATTCGTTACAATAATGTAATGACCCCCAAGGTGTCGAACAAAAAATTGTGGATGATGCGTCTATTTCTTTTTTTTCTTGCCGCTGCCCCCAAACAACCCCGCCGTATATTTCTCATACAACTCAAACAAATACTCCATCCGTTTTGCATCTGATGTGAACGGCTGAGGACGGTATGCAAGGTCAACTGCCTTGTCCAATGTCTGATGCGCCTTTAGAAGCTTTGGCGGCATGGTGAGAGGATCATACAAATCTGCAAGCGAACTGTTTGGAAACTCAGCCCGCGCATCTAATACTCCCTGCGCCGCTTGCTCTATTGCCTGCACTTGCTTCTCTGTGGGCTGCTCCGGCCAGGGGAAGTTGTTGTAAACGATTTTGTTTGAATATATGAATCTGCTCTCGAGTCTGCCACAAACATACTTAGTCCAAGTCATATGCATTTTGCTTTGAAGTACTCCGAATGTGAAATGTGAAGCATCTGGAATGAACGAAGCAGTATTATTAATGATGAACACGGGCTCTACAAAAGCAAAGGGTATGTATGTTCGCTTCTCTGATGATACTTTTGGAAACATCAAAAAGCGTGAACTTGGCTGCCGGTCTTCAGTGAATAATGTCGGAAAGTTTGCCCAACTTCTAGTTCTCTCCTTAGAACTTGACAATCGAAATCTTCTTACACGTTCAATACGTTCCAGTATTTCCGGAATGTCTCGTAGTTCATCTGACTTCATGTCTTTGAGCCACAAACAATATCTAACTCTATTGTTAATAAAATCACCGCCACCAATGAAAGGTCTTATAAATTTTTTGGCATTCTCATTTTTTTGGGTCAAATTTGAAACCTCTTCTAATGTGAGAATAAAATGACCATCGTCAGTTGTTTCACTGCCTTTAATGATCTCAGGAACATCGCATAATGGCTTTGTTCTTGCAAAGATGAAAACATTGTTTGCATCTACCAAATATGGATTGATGTTTTTTGCAGACGTGAGAACTGGTTCCGCGCTTATATTTTCATAGACATATAAAGATCTATGGTTGGTATCAAAGTGTGCGAAACCTATTATCACAACATGAACTGCAGCATTGCCCTTTGCTTCATTACCCCATTTAAAAGTTTGATGTGCAAAGTTGATTTTCATCTCAAATTTTTTCATAACTAAGTGCCATAATATGCCAACTTGTTCACCTTGAGTTATTGAATTTGTGGAAACAAAGCCGATTTGGATTTTGGAATCCTGAGATAGGACTGTAGCCTTCAAGTACCATGCAGTCACATAGTCAAGTATACCAGTATTTTTTAATCCCCGAAAAACTAAATTCATATCTTCCTTTTGGCTTGGACTTTGAACCTGCTTTCCAGCAAAAGGGGGATTTCCCAGAATGAAATTCAAATCGTCTTTCAAAACAACTTCTTCCCAATCCAACCTCAGCGCATTGCCGTTCACAATTTTCGCCGACTTCCTCAACGGCAGCCTAGTAAAATACTGGCCGAACTCGTTGCTCACCTGCATGTTCATCTGATGGTCTATCAGCCACATTGCAACTTCGGCAATGCGGGCGGGAAATTCTTCTATCTCAATTCCGTACATCATATCAACATCAAGCTTGATGATGTCGCCGACATCAAGAGCGCCCTGTCCGGACTTGTTCAGGTTTCTGAGAATCTCCAGCTCAAGCATGCGAAGTTCTCTGTAAGCGATAACGAGAAAATTCCCGCATCCGCATGCAGGATCGAGAAACCTGAGCTTGCTCATTTTAGAATGGAAATCGCGAAGCTTGTTTGGATTGTCTTTGATTGTAGCGAACTCTTTCCAAAGTTCATCAAGGAACAGCGGCTTGATGACTTTGAGTATGTTCTTCTCGCTTGTATAGTGAGCTCCGAGATTGCGCCGCTCAACAGGATTCATCACACTCTGAAACATCGAACCGAATATTGCAGGCGAAATTCTTGCCCAGTCAATTGAACAGCAATCAAGCAGGGCTTGCCTCATCTTCGCATCAAAGCTTGCCATTGGCAATTGCTCTTCAAAGAGCTTTCCGTTCACGTAAGGAAATTCTGCAAGCTGTTCATCAAGATTTGTGAACCTCTCGTCTTTGGGTGTATTGAGTACCTGAAAAAGCTCATGAAGTTTCGCGGCAAGATCAGAGCCATCCTCAATAGTTCGCTGTTCAATGAAGTCCTGAAACTGCTGTTTGTTGAATATGGTAGTGTCATCTGCAAAGAGGCAGAACAGAAGTCTTACGAGATACACTTCAAGCGGATGCCCGGTGTAGCCAATATCCTTAAGCCGGTCATGCAGCTTGCCCATGAGTTCGGCTGCCTTGATGTTTGCCGGGTCCTGCTCTTTGTAAACTTTCTTTTGATAGCCGGAGATAAATCCGAAATGCTGAACATTATCAACGAGTTCATCGAGTTTGAAATGCGTCATCGTGTCTTCCTCCAAATCATACAGTCTGAAATTTTCAAAGTCCGAAACTATTATAAACTTTGGCAATTCGTGCTCCTTTAGCCCGTGGAGATATTCCCTTGCCTGCTCATACGCCTTATCGAGATTCTTGCCCCGGCTTTTCATTTCAACAAGCATCATGCCCTTCCAAAGCATGTCAATGTATCCGTCCTGCTCATTGAGTTTTTTAATGCGGTGTTCGAACGTAGCCACCTTGCGGCTGCTGATTCCGAACACATTGAAGAACTCGACAAGGAACGGCTTTGCATCTGCATCTTCATTTGATGCATCTTCCCATTCTTTGGAAAATTTTAATGCTCGGTCTTTTATTTCGTTCCAGCTAAGGGGCATAATCGAAATCTTTAATTCGCTCATAACATTTTTTCCCTAAGAAGTTTATCAATTCATCAATATTAGTAACACTATTAATTACTTCACAACACTCATGTCCGTCCCTCAATTCGGTCATCAAAACAGCTTATCTGATATTACTTTCAGATTCTTATTTACAAAAAACATATCCGGCTCGTGTTTAAGGGCTCTAGCTCGAATTTCAAAGTTCGGTTCATCAACATTCTTCGAATCAAACAATACTAACCCTATCCCAAAGAGCCTGCTCAAAGCATCTAGTCGTGTGATATCGTCACTAATAGAACTTGAAGGGATAACTATATATGACTTGTGTGAAAAAATTTTGTAAGCGCATGCTTGACCAAAAGCAGTTATGAGACCAGCAGAATCAGTTTTTATTTCTGCAGAAACAATTTCCGTTGGAAACTGGACTATGTCGCCCCTTTTTGACTCTCTTACTCCAATCACATCCGGGGTTCCCCATTTGTCGTTGAATACTTTGCCCCCTAATGGTATTGCCTTTGTGCACTCCTCGATTTCCTTTTCAAGCCAATCGGCAAAACTCTTATAAAAATCTTCTTCTTTGATTTGCTTTGTCGTGCTCTTATCATTTGGATTTAATTTTATTTTGGTGTCAATTTCTTCGTATTCGTCACCATATTTTATGAGTTTGAATAAACCCCTATCAGGCTTATAAACGAATTCCGCACTGACTTCATCCAAATTCCAAATTGCCCCACTAATTGTGTTTTTCTTGAAACGGTGGTCATTTAATTGGATCATTTTTACTAATTGAGAATAGCGAATTCCATCAGGGATTTGTTCAAGAAGTTCAAGTGCAAGTTTTCTTATCTCAGATTTTTTTGACATGTTTACGAATATTTAAAAATTAGAATAACTTCAAGATTGTGTTCCAACCAAACCATTGGATTTTGAATGAATCTAGCTGGATGATCACATGTTAGTAAGAATCGCATCTATTGATCTTCAACAGACAATCACATAAATATTACTTCTCAATTCAACTATTTAAGTGAATTTACTTCACATCAAAATATGAAAAATGAAATTCAATTGAACTTCATTCGGAGTACTTTGACTAATCTATTTTGCTGAAATAAATCTTAAATAGTCCGTACTCTGGATATCCATAAAATATTTTCACCTCGCGCTCTAGTGCTGGCGCCATTCGTCAAAAGACCGGGCGGGGTAGTTACCCTTTTTCGATAGCTCGCAGTATGTTTTTCAACAGGACTTTATACATGATTACTTCTCTTTTCACGATGATCGCAAATCGGATTTGACGCTCAATGAAAATTGACCTCTGCCTGATATAATTTATCAATCAGCTTGCACCGCCAATATCTGGGCACAACAGCGACAGTGGTGAAACCCACCCCCTGATCACCTGCGGGGAGTGGGAACGGAGCAGTGCTGAGGCCGGCAGATCTTGAATGAGGGTCGCAGAGGTGTCAGGACAAGAAATCATTTCTGGATTACCTTCTACACTAAGTTAATCTAAAATAGTTTAGTCAAATAGATCCACCCCCTTCTGCATTCACAAAGTGAAAAACTTAACTTTGGAACGGAAAATCATTTCTTTTAAATTGCGGTGAATCGTTTATTTGTCGCACGGATTGCCGGGAAAAAGCCATTGATGAACTTGCCGGGAACCGGTTGAATACGGCCTTTTCTGTACTTTGGTTCTGATTGAAGCGCCCGGCTTCCCCGGAAACTTCGAAAGCCGGCGGGATCTGGCAAAATCAAGGGCCTCTGACTTTGCTTGAGTTCCGCCGTGAATGATAAATGTTTAAAAACGCACTGCAAATGAACATTATGCACCCGGCAAAAGAGTTCGGACAACTAGCAAAGGAGTTCGGACGCTCAGCAAAAGAGTTCGGACGTCCAGCAAAAGAGTTCGGACGCTCAGCAAAAGAGTTCGGACGTCCAGCAAAAGAGTCCGGACGCTCAGCAAAAGAGTTCGGACGTCCTGCAAAAGAGTTCGGACGCTCAGCAAAAGAGTTCGGACGTCCAGCAAAAGAGTTCGGACGCTCAGCAAAAGAGTTCGGACGTCCAGCAAAAGAGTTCGGACGCTCTGCTAAAGAGTTCGGACGCTCTGCTAAAGAGTTCGGACGCTCTGCTAAAATGATGATTCCAGCGAATTTTTGAGGGTCTAGAACAAATTTGTATGAAAATGCTCCAAAAACAAACTAGATTCCAAAAATGCTGTGACTTATTCCAAATCCAGAGTTTTCCCGGTAGGGATTGCAAAACCTATGAAGATTTTAATGAAGAGTGGTCTGAAAAATGGATTTGCTCCTCTGATAATGATCTAATTTCATAAACTAAGATTAATCAAAAAATGAAATGAGCTGAAATAAAAGGACCATACGTATCTACCGATGCAGAAATGATACAGACAGCTAAAATACTCTTCTGTAACTTAAACGAAGATAACCAGGCATTCACACAAGACTTTTTGTCTGTAACACATCAGGCGGGGGCAGGGGGTGGGTAAGAACATAAGTACAAAATAGTAACCGCAAATGTTCACAGCTCAAATCTGTAAATACTGATTTATATGTAAGCCCCCCTTTTCCTGCAGAGTTAAGGTAGACATTTTTCTTAGCTTTTGAATTCAAAACTCTCCGGGCCTCAAAACTGACAGACTTGAATGCGGATAATTTTCATTCTATTGATCAGAGGTTTTGGGAATGCCTCAGGGAGAGGGCAGGGTGAGGTAGTGAACATGAGAGTGGCCAGAGTTGCAGGTTTCTTTTGAACCCCCCATTCCTAGCCTCTCCCAAGGGGATAGGGGGATTGAGGTAGCGAACTCAAGAGCAGTCGAAGTCGTACATTAATCTTGAACTCTCACTCCTAACACCTCTCCCAAAGGGAGAGGGGGAATGAGGATTTGAAAAATTCTTAATCTCTAATTTCTGATTTCCAGTTTTTCCCAAAGGGACCCCTTCGGGGCAATTGCAATTCACGGCCAGATCGCTGAAACAAAATTCGCAGCATTATTATCGGCTATTGCAAAGTCAGTTCCGTCAACGTAGTTGTCGCCGGTGAGATCAGTGACAACATACCCGCTCTCGTAGTTTGCTGCGTCATTGTCAACCAAACTCACATCAGTTGCGTCAACCGTTCCGTCCTGATTCACATCACCGCCGTAAAATGCAAATCTCACCGGTGATGCATCAACCTGCATCATGTTGTTTCCGTATGCCTTTGCACTTGCCGTGGTGAAGTCATAGACCATGGAAGAATTTGTAAACACCTGTGTTGCGTTGCTCCAGGTTTCAATTGAGTTTCTGTGATTCACCTTAATATGATATAGCGTATTATTGATAATGCCGGTAAAGCTGAAAGTTCCGCTTCCTGTTGAATCCAACAAAGCTTTAGCGGTTCCCACCGGCGGATCAGGAAAGGAATACTTATACAAAGTGATCTGCACTGTATCTCCTATCATTGAATTGGTTGCAGAATTATAAAATCCCTGTATCAATCCTTTGAATGAAAGGGTGAAAACAGAAGGCGGAACTGTTTTCGCTCTTATGCTTCCGGAAGGAAGAGGTACATAGTTTGCAAAATACTTCCACGGGCCGAATTTCTGATAGGGATTATTCACAAGACTGTACTGGACCCTTGCTCTCCATTTATACACCTTGTTCGTAAGCAGTCCGGATATATCATTGTTCAGCTGAACTCCTGCCGGGGAAGTGCCGAGATCGGTAATTATCCCTGAACCCGAAGATAAGGTGCTGTTTGTAATGATTGCTCCGCTGAAAGGTAATCCGTTGTCTTTGTATTCATAAACGATTTTTCCATCAGCTCTGCCAAAATTACTTCTTCCGAAAAGATTCAGTCTTGCCTGACCATCTGTTCCGGATAATCCACCGGATGATATTATGTTGGTTGTTCCGGGTTTGTATTGCTGAACCGTTGATCTTAATCCTGTTCCTCCGTTTCCGTAATATACAAACGCCCTGCCTTCTTGTGTTTGTCCGTTTTGATAGAAAGGTGCACCCACGATCACATCGGAAAATCCGTCCCCGTTCACATCGCCGGCTGTGGAGACGCTATAACCGAAATATGTACTTCCCTGATCGCTTTCTGCCGTCCAGCTTGCAGTCGCCGAAAGTCCTGAGGCCGAGCCATGGTAAACATAAGCCCTTCCTTCGTCTGTCTGTCCGTTGTCAAATGCATACGCTCCAACAATCACATCGGAATATCCGTCTCCGTTCACATCGCCGGCTGCGGAGACGCTCCAGCCGAAAGATGCCCCTATCTGATCGCTTTCCGCCGTCCAGTTTGCTGCCGGCGCAAGTCCCGAGGCCGAGCCGTGGTAAACAAAAGCTCTGCCTTCATCTGACTGCCCGTTGTCATACCAATCTGCTCCCACAATCACATCGGAATATCCGTCTCCGTTCACGTCACCGGCTGTGGACAGGCTTGAACCGAACCGTGCACCTGCCTGATTGCTTTCCGCCGTCCAGTTTGCTGTCATCGCAAGTCCCGAGCCAGACCCGTGATAAACGAAAGCTTTTCCTTCATTTGCCTGTCCGTTCGTAAGTGCCCACGCTCCAACTATCACATCGGAATATCCGTCTCCATTCACATCACCGGCTGTTGAAACGCTGTTGCCGAATGATCTGTTTGGACCTCCTCCATAATCAATCCAGCATTTGTTTGCCGACAATCCCGAAGCAGAACCATGATAAACGAATGCTTCACCCTCATTAAACCGTGCGCCGGAAGGAGCTCCGACGATCACATCGGAATATCCGTCTCCGTTCACGTCACCTGCGGTGGATACGCTGATGCCGAAATGTGCATTTGCCTGATCACTTTCGGCAGTCCAGTTTGCAGTTGCTGAAAGTCCCGAGGCCGAGCCGTGATAAACGAAAGCTCTTCCTTCATCTGTCTGTCCGTTGTCAAATACATACGCTCCAACTATCACATCGGAATATCCGTCTCCGTTCACGTCACCGGCTGTGGAGACGCTGGTACCGAACCGTGCATTTGCCTGATCGCTTTCCACAGACCAGTTTGCTGTCGGCGCAAGTCCCGAAGCAGACCCATGATAAACGAAAGCTCTTCCTTCATCTGTCTGTCCGTTGTCAAATCCATTCGCTCCAATTATCACATCGGCATAACCATCGCCGTTCACATCGCCGGCTGCGGATACGCTATAGCCAAAATATGCACTCTGCTGATCGCTTTCCGCAGTCCAGCTTGCAGTCGCTGCAAGTCCCGCGGCCGAGCCGTGGTAAACAAAAGCTCGGCCTTCGTCTAGCTGCCCGTTGTCAAACAAAAATGCTCCCACAATCACATCGGAATATCCGTCTCCGTTCACATCGCCGGCTATTGAGACGCTGTTGCCGAATTGCGCACCTAGCTGATCGCTTTCCACTGTCCAGTTTGCTGCCGGCGCAAGTCCCGAGGCCGAACCGTGGTAAACATAAGCCCTTCCTTCGTCTGGTTGTACGTTGTCAAACCAATCTGATCCCACAATCACATCGGAATATCCGTCTCCGTTCACGTCACCTGCGGTGGATACGCTGGAACCGAACCGTACATTTGCCTGATTGCTTTCCGCAGTCCAGTTTGCTGATGTTGCAAGTCCCGAGGCAGACCCGTGATAAACGAAAGCTTTTCCTTCATAGTTGGTAAATTTCCATGCTCCAACTATCACATCGGAATATCCGTCTCCGTTCACATCGCCGGCTGTTGAAACGCTATTGCCGAATTGTGCACCCGGCTGATCGCTCTCTGCCGTCCAGTTTGCTGTCGGCGCAAGTCCCGCGGCCGAGCCGTGGTAAACAAAAGCCCTTCCTTCATCTGTCTGTCCGTTGTCAAACACATACGCTCCAACTATCACATCGGAAAATCCGTCCCCGTTCACATCGCCGGCTGTGGAGACGCTATAACCGAAAAATGCACTTCCCTGATTGCTTTCTGCCGTCCAGCTTGCAGTCGCCGAAAGTCCGGAGGCCGAGCCGTGGTAAACATAAGCCCTGCCTTCATCTGTCTGTCCGTTGTCAAATGCATACGCTCCAACTATCACATCGGAATATCCGTCTCCGTTGACATCACCTGCTGTTGAAACGCTGAATCCGAAACTTGCACTCGCCTGATTGCCTTCTGCTACCCAGTTTGGTGCCGGCCCAAGTCCCGAGGCCGAGCCGTGGTAAACATAAGCCCTGCCTTCATCTGTCTGTCCGTTGTCAAATGCATACAATCCAACTATCACATCGGAATATCCGTCTCCGTTCACGTCACCGGCTGTGGATACGCTGGAACCGAACCGTGCATTTGCCTGATCGCTTTCGGCAGTCCAGTTTGCTGTCGGCGAAAGTCCCGAGGCAGACCCATTATAAACGAAAGCTCTTCCTTCATCTGTCTGTCCGTTGTCAAATCCATTCGCTCCAATTATCACATCGGAATAACCATCTCCGTTCACATCGCCGGCTGTGGATACGCTGGAACCGAACAGTGCATTTGCCTGATTGCTTTCCGCAGTCCAGTTTGGACTTGTGGATAACGGATCGATGGTGATCGGATAGACGGCATCTTCATCGTTGACAACGATGCAGAAGGAATCAGGATTTGTTTTGATTTCAGATTTTGGATCTTTGACCTTTGAATTTGTTCTTAATTCGTAATTCTCAATTCCTAATTCGTGATTGTTCTTCTCGAAGTATGCCCTGAGTTCCTTTCCGTTTGCGTCCCACACTTTCAGCGCGGAGTATTTCATCTTCTCCTCGCCTTTATCATTCCTGAACATCAATGCATCAGCGCCGACTATCATCTTTAGCTTTGTCTCTGCGGAAAAATTCAATCTGAGCTTTCCTTCGCCTGCGGGCTTTTGTTTTACAATGAAGTCCTGCCGCATGCCGTCTTTTGTGTTTGTGTAATCAATTCTCATCATGTCATTCTCAATCCATGCTTTATTTCCTGCTGCCTGAAGCTTTTCACTTTCCACTTTCAACTCTCCATTTTCCACTTTCAACTTAATGCTCCACTCGTCAATCGTCTCATATTTTTTATCTTTCTCCTCTATCGTCTTATCATTCAAATTAAAAAGCGGGACCCTGTTATCACGTGTCTTTGCCGTGAATCCGTCCTTATGATAAATGAAACGAATATTGTTAACTCTGTTAGGTGACTGATAGGCTCCGAGCTTTTCATCATAGGAAATATTGTATTCTTCCTTTTCGATCTGCTCCATTGCTTTCTGATACCAGCCCCGGTCAATGTCGTTGCCGGAAATTCCGGCGGTCTGTTTTACCTTGTCATTTTCAATTGACTGAACAAATGACGGGGGAGACGGACATTTCAGTTCCGGAGAGATTATGTTGTTGTGGTTGTTTATGACCTCTTGCTCATTGTTATTATCGGAAAACGTGAAGGAGAGAAGCAATGCTGAGGAAAGAATCAGAAAGAATGGTTTCATTAATCCTATACTTAAAATTAAAATATTTACTTGGGTGGAAAACTAAGCTAATTCAAACCAATTAACAAGCAATACTTCTACAGGATCAACACGGCGATTTGTAATCCTGTGCGAAGCGAATGTCAGAACTTCTTCTTGCTTTGCGATAACCACACCATGCTAAGAAATCATTTGGCATTCTCTTCATATGGCGAACCGCTCACGCAATCATGAGAGGACGACGGTGTTGAGGTCAGAAGTTGCCGGCGGTCATAAATTAGTCTCACACGCCTATTGTCTCAGCAGAATCTCCAGGCGCCTGCCGGGGACTCTGCTGAAGAGTTCTACGGACTTATCACGCTCACAAAGTTCGCCGCGTTGTTGCCCGCAATCGCAAAGTCTGTAGCATCAACGAAGTTGTCGCCGGTGAGATCAGTAGTAACATAGCAGCTTGTAAAGATATACGATGCGTTGTCTGTCATGCTCATATCGGCTGCATCCACTGTCCAGAAGTCTGCAAGTGTTCCTTTGCCGGAACACGCATTGCTGTTTGTGATGATGTTTCCGCTGAAAAGAAGTCCATTCCTCTTGTATTAATAAACGATCTTTCCTTTCGTTCTGACGAATGTACTCTTGCCAAACATGCTGAATCTGACGATTCCGCTTGAGCCGGCAAGTCCGCCGGCAGAAATGTTTTCGTTTGCAGAATAATTGTACTGGCGAACGCTAGCCCTGAGTCCGCCGGATTCATTGCCGCAGTGAACAAAAGCCTTGCCGGTGTGACCGTTGCAGTAGTTCGCCTGCAATTACCCCAAAATACCCGTCGCCGTTTACATCTTCCGCCGTGGAAACTCTTGCTCCATTGTAAGAAGATGCCTGGTCACTTTCTGTCCGCTGACAAGTTAAGGACTTTCATGGTCTCCTGTTGTATTTGACATATTACTTAATGCAATGTAAAGGACAATTATTCAAAATGCTTTGCATTCTTTGCGTCAATAACTTCTTCATTTTCTGTTGAACAATTTGGGTAAGAAGAAGTTGAGGTAACATTTTTTAAAGTGTGATATTACACTGCAAGGGTTCCAACAATTTGACGGAAGTTGGATATATCAATTACCAATTTTGTATGAACTATAGAATATTATTGTTTGTAATTTTACCCGGACATCATTCAAAATTTTAATTACAGGAAATGGAACCCTCAGGGACCGGCTCATCAGATTTTAACATAACAAATATAATAGATACTCTTATCCGGTTAGGCATACTCTTCTTATTGATAAGCTTGTGTATCGATATCGTGAAGCCATTTTCTTTTGTACTGATCTGGGGAGTCATAATAGCAATTGTGTTCTATCCCATATATAAAAAATTAAACAAATTATTTCGGGGACATAGGACGTTATCCGCAATTCTAATAGTTCTGGGAATTCTAAGCATTTTGGTAATACCGGCCTGGTTCTTAACCGGATCAATTATAACTGAAATTGATCAACTGCGCGAATTATACAGTAAGGGAGATAATCTGATCCCGCCGCCTGGCGAAACCGTAAAAGCCTGGCCGACATTTCTAAAGCCTGTTGTGGATTTGTGGCAGCTTGCTTCAGAC
Source organism: Ignavibacteria bacterium (assembly GCA_019694675.1). Lineage (GTDB taxonomy): Bacteria > Bacteroidota > Ignavibacteria > Tepidaquicellales > Tepidaquicellaceae > JADJAH01. Next base: position 16,277 of record JAIBBK010000004.1, on the reverse strand, counting down.
AATCTGGGGGCCGCAGTTATGCAGCATAAAGATGAATTCACAAAGCTGGGAAGCTGGTTACTTTCCGCATTGAGCAGTTTAGGCAGCGGATTATCTCAATTTTTGATTTCTGTTATAATTGCAGCATTCTTTCTTGTCAATTCTGACTCGCTGATCAGTTCGTCTCAAAAGCTTTTTAACAGATTAGCTCCTTCAAACGGTGGGACCTATTCGGAACTTATTGTCAACACGATACAGGCAGTTGTAAAGGGTGTTCTTGGTGTGGCAGTGATACAGGCAGCTTTGGCCGGTCTTGGATTGTATTTGGCCGGAGTTCCTTATGCAGGTGTATGGACTGTTCTGTGCCTGATGCTGTCTATCACTCAAATTGGCTCATGGGTCATACTCTTTCCCATTTCCTTTTATGAGTTTGCAACAAATGATTTACTGACAGCGATCCTGTTTCTTGTGTGGGTGATTTTCGTAACTTCAGTTGACAATTTCCTGACGCCCTATTTGATGGGACGAAAGTCAACAGTCCCAAGTTTCGTATTGTTCATAGGAGCAACAGGCGGGTTGATGTCAATGGGTTTTCTCGGGTTGTTCTTGGGTGCGGTCTTGTTTTCTATCGGTTATTCTCTTTTCATAGCCTGGATGAATGCTGATACGCAAAATTGAAAATAAGATTCAGAATTATTGGAAAAGTCAGAACATTAAAATAAATCCTCATAAGGATAACATATGAATCAGGATGATTTGCAGGAGCCGTACAAAGAAAGAGGTTTGCTGAATACGGAAGACCGTGTTTCGGAAATTTTGTATGGCCTAATCATGGCGTTAACGTTTACCTGTACTCTCAGCATAACAAAGTCGGATAAGACAATAGTGAATGATATGCTGATTGGCGCATTGGGCTGTAACATCGCCTGGGGCATTGTAGATGCCGTGATGTATCTGCTCACAACTTTGACCGATAATGTACGTGAGGCTACAGTATTCAATTTTGTACAAAAGACCAAAGATACTGAAAAGGCACGTCAGTTTATCAGTGATGCAATTCCATCAACTATTGCATCAGTTCTGCAGCCTGATGAATTGGAAGTGATAAGAAAGAACTCCTCAAAGATGCCGCCTGCGGAAATCAAGAGGCTTGATTCAAAGAATTTTGTAACAGCGGTGGAAATATTTGTTCTTGTTTTCCTGTCTACACTTCCGGTTGCACTTCCATTTATTTTTATCAGCGATTTGAACATTGCGCTGCGCACTTCAAATTCAATCGCCATTCTGATGATGTTTTCCTGCGGTTGGATTCTTGGTAAATATGCGGGACGTAAACGATTCCTAATGGGAATAATGATGAGCCTCATAGGAGCAATATTTGTTGTGATAACGATAGCATTAGGCGGTTGATAATGCGATTCATATTACAGGTCTTTTATCATTACTCTTGATTTCCATAATAGCGGCATCCCCCTTCAACTGCTTCAATAGATGTTGGTAAGCACAATCCAATTTGCTTCTTGTTTAAGATGGTAAACTCTTGCGCGGACAAATTCAAAACGATTTCTAGTTTGCAATTGCTCATCCCGAAGAAATCGCACTCATAAGATTTACTCCCTCATCTCTGCCCTCTTCCGGGGGGTTGTCTCAGAGTATATCCGGCTTATGAAACGAATACCAACCTCAAGACTACTTGTTTTTGATTTCTGCTTAACATCAAACAGAGTCAAGCTTATGCAGTTTTGATAGTTAAAGGTCTTGTACATCATTTGTGCGTCAGATAAGCGTTAGTCAACTGTCCAAATTCAAATTACGCTTTGACTTTTCAGAAGAATTCAGATCGCAAAAAGTTACTTCACCAAAACCATTCTCTTGGTTAACGTCTTATTCTCTGTTTCAAGTCTGATAAAATATGTGCCGGAAGAGTATCCGCTTCCGTCAAATCTTATCTTGAAATATCCGGCTTCCAGAAAGTCATCTATGAGCGTTTTAACTTCTCTTCCCGAAACATCGTAAACTCTGAGTCGAACAAATCCAGACATTGGTTTACCAAATGAAATGTTAGTTTCCGGATTAAACGGGTTGGGAGAGTTTTGAAAGAGTATTAATTCCTCAGGAAGTCCCACAGTGACTGTACCCTCCAAATCAAAATAGCTGAAGTTTCCGTTGAAATCAATTTGCCTTAGTCGGTAATTGTAAACACCGGGATTTTCAATTCTGTCTATGTAATGATAATCAGTAGGTACAGCGGAATTGCCTGCACCCTTCACAAATTCCAAGCTCTTCCATTCGCTTCCTGATAATTTTCTTTCAACATAGAAACCTTCATTATTTGTCTCCAACGAAGTTGTCCAAAAAAGATCAACTATTCCGGATCGTTGAATTGTATAGAAACTCGACAAATTAACGGGAAGCACATTATTTCCGTATCCCATTGTAGTTACATAGCTGGAATTGCTTCCGCTGCAATAGTCAGTATCGTTTAGAGTCAGCGCAACATATGCATTACCGTCAGGAACAGTGATGTTTTGCCGGCCGCTGCTTCCCCAATTTAGCTTCTTGAACCCCGGCTGTCCTTCCGGCAGCCACTGAATACCATTGAATCTCATCACCGTTATGCCACTATTGACTGAATCATTAAATGCAACATATGGAATGCTCCCATCATTCGACAAATGTATGTCGGTGCCTGGACCATCAGAAAATCCGGGCAGTCCTACATAGTTCCAGTTTGAGCCATCGTATTTCTTTACGGTTGTCCTGAACCCGTTGTCTCTGTCACTGAAGGAAACAAACAGCTGACCATTTATCAACTTGAGATCCACTGATTTGATTCTCTCACCACTGTTACCGGGAGATCCGATATCAACGGAACTTGAGTCATAGAGCTGCTTAACCAAAATTGTTCCGGTTAGATCAAGGCCGGCAATGTAAATACTGCTGTTGTCAGCTTCAACCGTGAAGTGATCGTTCAGTTCATTAAGATTGCCTCCGCTGGGATAACCGATATCTCTCCAGGTACTTTCTTCCAGTCTGAGAATGCGGAGAAGATTATAGTTAGGGTCATCACTGTAGATTGCCACAACAGGCATGCCCTGAAAAACAGCAAGTGATCTTGTATATGTGAACCGGGCAAGATATACAATAGGAACATTATCATAGTGCCAATAGCCGTCAAAGTATCTGAAAACGCGCAAGTATGTACCCTCCCACCGCGGCGCAGACCAATCTATCTCCATGATTGCAAACAGAGTGTCTCCAACTGGCACGATCTCCGGATCAGAATACGATTCATAGAACCCCCCATTGTAATTGCCAAATGACCCTATTGTAATCCAGATGGAATCCATGCATTTTGAAAAGATGCAGTAGCCCGTGTTTGAGCTGTATACATGTCCCATCCACAGAGAATTATTCGAAGAAGCAATTGTAGCTGAACTTGATTGGCAATGTGTACCACCGGTATTTTGCCATTGCGGGAGAGCAACAGTGGTCGAAAGAAGGAAAGCGGCCAGCATGAGAAATAGTTGAAAGGAAACAGGTCTGTGACGAACATCACAAGAATCTGTCTGAATTAATTGAGTTGTATTATTCCTTTTCATTGCAGGAACATTAAAGTTGTTTAAAAAAGAACTTACGGGGATTTTGAATGAACGGAGAGAACAAAGTAAGTAAATCTAATGGCTTCGCTTATGATCAAAAATGCAAAAAGAGGGTATCTTTGTTTGAGAATTGAGAGTCATAAGCATAAGTGAATCATGTGTTCCATTCCATCACGGAATGCAGGGCAGAAGGGCAAACAGATCGACAATCTCAATTGCCGGCATATACTTGTTCGTCAGTTCGACCCATTGAGTTTTCGCTGTCATTCTTTCATACGTTATTCAACATTTTACTGTGTCAGGCTTAGGAAAGGAATTCCACCCCCATGACTACTGGTGGTTTGACTTCCGCTTAACGTCAAACAACACAGACCTGCGTGCGCTTGCTGCAAGCCTGGTGGATGATCTCGGCTTGAAAAAAGGAAGACTTGATGAAGTGAAAGCAGACCTCATGGTTTGCATACTCTCAAATTTATTTCAAGCTTCGCTCACCTGGAAATGCCTGGCAATTTCAAGGCGGCCCGAATGGTATGCACGGGTACCGGATGATGAAAAACTGCCGATACAGTCATGTGACTTTGTTGTGAATACACTCGATGCAATGGTCGTACACGGGCTGATTGTTCAGTATCTCGGACAACACTTTGAAAACCATGAAAGCCATGGCGAACTCGCAAAGATACATCCGGCCGATGTACTGAAACAGCAATTGGATTTCCTCACAAGCGCAGACCTTGTGTATGCATTGCAGGAAGGTGAAATAGTTTTGCGGGATTCGGCCGGCGCTGCAGTGCAATATGCTGATCCGAATGAGATCACAGAAATGCGCAACGGCTTAGTTGCGTACAATGATCTGCTTAGCCAAACGGAAATTGAATTAGCCGGGCTTACCAGTAATGACAGGTCATTGCATACAGATTACCTGTTGAGAATCCCTACTCACAATAACAATAATGCATGTAACGTTAGATTACGCCCGATGTGTTTAAGGCGGATCCCGCTGATCTGTCAGGCCATACTTCCATTCAAACTACCCGTCAGTACTACAAAAGGAAGAACGCAGCGGCTGTCAGAAAACGAATAGACAAACTCGGCGGATTGAAAATCTGCTAACAAATCTGCTAACACACTAATCAATAAAGACAAAGCCCTGATTAGTATTATATTTATCAGGGCTTTTCAAGTGCGTCCTGGGGGACTCGAACCCCCGACCTAATGATTAAGAGTCATTTGCTCTACCAACTGAGCTAAGGACGCAGGGCAAAATAGCTCATCTGATCGAGGTTTTCAACTCAATTGAAATACAGACCATGCAATTGACAGGCTCAGGAAAACTCTTGACTGTTACACTTGCTCACACATCTAAGGTTACATTAATGACAGTTGCACTTGAGATCTACTTCAGGAGCAAAATCCTGACCGCTGAACTGTAACCGTTTGCATTCATCCTGCAGAAGTAAACGCCGCTGGCAAGAGCAGAGGCATCAAAAGATGCTTCATAAGCGCCTGCCTGGATCAGTTCATTTATTATTGTTGATACAATCCTGCCGTTGATATCATACACAGCAATCTCTACAAATGATTCCCGCGGGACGTCAAATCTAAACTTCGTCAGCGGATTGAACGGATTGGGATAATTCCCGAAGAGCTTGAATTCTGCAGGCATACTTCCGTTGCCGGTCTCCAACTGTGTAAGCAATGCAGTCCTGAATGCAAAAACTTCGGACCATTTCCCAGCACCATTGGCATTAAGAGATCTTACCTTCCAAAAGTAAAGAGTATTGTGATTGAGAGTGCCGGGCTGAAGTTTGTACTGAGATATCGTGATCGTATCGGTGCTCAGAACTATATTACTGAAGTTAACATCAGTGGACACGTTCAGGTCATAGCGGTCTGCAAGCATTGTATTGCCCCAGTTGAGCAGCGCCACGGCAGAGACATTGCTTGAATTATTGGCAGGAGATTCAAGAACGGGTTTTCCCGGTAGTCCGCTCCCGTAAGCTGCAGTCCTGAATCTGAATACAGATGACCAATTACCGGATTGGTTGTAATTTAGTGCCTGCACTCTCCAGTAATAATTCGTATTAAATGCAAGCATACTGTCAGGCAAAATAAATTCCGGTGGCAAGATTGTATCCTTTATGTAAGTCACAATGCCGAAACTGCTGTCAACTGATACATTGAGCCTGTAGTGAGAAGTATTGGCCGGAACTGTCCATCTCAGATTTGGCATGGTTGAAACATTGAGCGCTCCGTTTGCCGGAAACTGAAGGACAGGAGTCCCCGGTGCACCTATCTGAAGTGTTCTGAAACTCCATGTTGCTGACCAGTCGCTGGATCCGACTGAACTGTTTGTCCGGGCTTTCCAGAAGTAACGAGTAAAGTATGTGAGAAGTGGAGAAGGCACAGAATATTGTGAAACACCAAGTGATCTTACATCGGCAATGACATTCTGAAAGAGTGAATCCGTTGCAAGCATTAAGTCGTAGTTTAACGCATTCACGGAGTTCGACCAGTCGAGGAGAACTGTGAGGCCAACACCCACCTGTCCGTTTGCCGGAGAAATCAAAACCGGCGGCGGAGATGCGGATGTAGTGGAGAATTTCCAGCTCCCGCTCCATGCGCCGTTACCGTTTGCGTTCGTTCCGCGCACTCTCCAGTAATAGGTCAAATTGTAGTTGAGGATTCCGGCGGGTGTAGTGTACTTTCTTGAGGTGATATTCGAAACATTGATAACAGAATTGCTGAATGAGGAATCCAATGACACCTGAACAGTGTAACTTGCCGCCCCGGGCGACACAAGCCAGGCAAAAGTCACCACATTAGTATAAACAGTTGTGTCATTTGCAGGGCTCAGAAGCTGAGGAGCCGCAGGAAGTTCGGCTACAACCGTAAATGACCAGGTTTGTGAAAACGCTCCGAACCCAAATTGATTCTTTCCCCTGACTCTCCAAAAATACACCGAGTCATGTGAAAGGACAGATGCCGGCACTGTATGCTCAGGCAACAGCAATGAATCCTTTTCATATACGGGAGTTAGGAATGCCGGCTCCCGGGCAATCTGCACTGAATACGACAATGAATTCGGAACTATATTCCAGTTAAGCCTCGGGGTCGCGGATACATTAGTTGCTCCGTTTTCAGGCGAGGTCAGGACCGGAACAAGCGGCATCATCGGATATGTGATGAACTTCCACGGGTATGACCAGTCACTGGAGCCGAAAGTATTTACTGCCCTTGCCCGCCAGAAGTACCGGGAGTTATAGTCAATCAGCAGAGTGTCAATCACAAAACGTGATTCAGAAAGATCATTTTCATTCACAATCAGATTTGCGAAGAGCGAATCGGACGACAACTGGACGGAATATGTAACCGCATTCGATACATTAGACCAGTCAAGAAGTATCGGCCCGTGCAGGATATATGATCCGTTCAGGGGCTGCAGCAATGCAGGCGGAGCGGGAGCGGGCGAAGTACTGGCCAGATACCTGATGCTTACGAATTCTCCGCGTCCCAACGGTGCTCCGTTCACATAAGAACCCGGAATTGAATCTGACTGGCAAAGCATCTGGACAGTCAGGTTATTTGAACTCTGATGGCTTGTGGGTGAAACGCTGATATATCTCCAGTCCCTCAGCGGACTTTCCGGAGTAATTCTTTGCGGCAGGTTCCACGAAACCCCGGCATTTGTAGAATGGGAAACATATGCGCAATAATATCTGCTTGAGTCAGTTCCGAAATATTGGGTTGATGCAGAGAAAGCAACAATGATCGAACCTGAAGATGAAGCCCTGCCCACCGAAGGTCTGCACAAAGGCAGGAAGGCATCAGTGATCGAGCCCGTATTCGGGAAGAAAGGAACATTACTGCTGTCGGCTATGATCTTTGGAATTCCACCATTAACGCCGGGTGACCACACCCTTATCTGGCTGGGTTCTTCAGGAAAAAATCCTGATTCGTTAAGCTTGGAAGTATTGAACGCCACGAAGGGCTGATTGTTATTGTCAAACACCAGACTTACTCCGCGCAGACAGCCTACAGAGTCCGTATTCAAATTCCAGTCCCAGATCTTCACAGGATTGGAAAAAGTCAGTCCGCCATCAGCAGAGCTTCTGTAGAACACATCATTTGGCTCTGCAACATCTGAGCCAATATATGCATGGCCGATGGTCCCGTTGGGAGCAGTACCGACGGCATAGCCACCTGCCTGATCGCCATTGTAGAGCTGATAACCGGAAAACATTCCCGGAGGGGAAATGTTTGTAGCTTTATTCGTGTAAGACTCAATTAGACCGTTTACACTTGCCGCAAAGAATATAGTATTATCCGGCAGAGTGGTAACCATCGGCCATATTGGCAAACCCTGTGAAGCAGGAATTCCGGGTACTAGCCTTGTAAATAGTCCGGCGCCAGGAATGATATCATAGTACAGATTTGAATAGACTGTTGACTGCGAATTGTCATGACATGCAATGACAGCATTGCCGTTCACAAATCCGCTTATGGAAGGAAAGCCGCTTCTGAAATTCCCGGAAGGAACATCCGTGATGTAATTCCATGATAATCCGTAATCAAAACTGAAAAAATATGCACAGCTTCTTGTGGCAAACCCCGGAACAGTGGAATACATTACTACTGCATGTATGAATGCAGGAGAAAGAGGATTCTGCCAGATCTGCTGAACAACTCCATTTGACTGCAGATCATAAATTGTAAACACGCCCGGAAGGACTGTGTATGATACCGAAGCGCCAGGCAAGCTGAGATCCTTATAAGTATTGTGATAAACCCTGCTGATATCAGGTTCCGGAGTTCCGGATTTGAAATAACTTTGCTCCGCGCCTGTAATTGGTTTTGGAATTGGGAACTGCCTTCCCTGAGCAATTGAATCACCCGCAGAGAATGCGATCTGAAATGCAAAAGCAAATCGGATAATAACTATTGACCATTTCATAGCATTTAAAGTTAATGATGTTTCTGAAAGCTGGTTTGAAAGAATACGTTTTATGCAGGCTCACTTTCACAGAGTCTGGGACTTGACAAAGTAGCCCTGGGAAGAAAGAAACTGACTGCTTGTCCTGTTCGAGGCAGGGTCTGGTAAGAAATAATCTATCTGTTCAATGCAACAGGAACCATAAGAGCAACCGGGTTTGCATCCGGTAGAACTAAAATATTACTTCTGCATGAAATCTGTCAAAAGTAATCATCCACACACATTGAATGGCTTTTGAATTGCAGGATCTGCCTCAGTCAAACGGGTGCATGTAATTCTCTGTTGCTGCTTCTTATTTTCTGCCCGGCATATCCAACACAAACGTACTCCAAGGATTATCATAAGGCAATGCATAAACATTTCCTGGCTTTACTGTGATGCCGGCATAGCACGAATTCATGCCTCCCAGAACTGCCACCGATCTTCTAATTAAGGGCAAAACGCAACTTAACTAATAACAGGACAATGGGATTTCACAGACTGTCAGACGGCATTCTCCATTTATATAGTGCGGGTGAATGAGTATTTTGAACGAACTTTAAATCAATCAGGAGAATAATTAATGGCAGAGAAGTTCAAGAACCTTATTAACGGCGAATGGAAGGATTCGAAGAGCGGAAATACTTTCGAAAACAGAAATCCGGCAAGATGGAATGAAGACCTTATCGGCATATTTCCTTCATCCAACGAGGAAGATGTTAAGGAAGCGGTGGCGGCGGCGAAGAAGGCGTTTGAGAAATGGCGGCTTGTGCCTGCTCCTAAACGCGGAGACATCCTGAAGCTCGTCGGCGATAAGATGAACGACAGAAAAGACGAGATCGCATTTGAGATGACTAGAGAAATGGGTAAAGTGCTCGCTGAAACCAAAGGCGATACACAGGAAGGTATAGACACTGCATATTACGCGGCTTCGGAAGGAAGAAGACTCTTCGGACACAATGCTCCGAGCGAACTCCCCGATAAGCTTAACCTGAGTTTCAGAGCGCCGATCGGAGTGGGCGGATTCATCACCCCGTGGAACTTCCCGATGGCGATCCCGACATGGAAAATGTTTCCGGCACTCGTTTGCGGTAACACCTGCGTCTTTAAGCCGGCGGAACTCACTCCGAAAACAGCGGCAACACTTGTGGAGATCATTGATGAAGCGATCAAGGAAGTCCTCGGAAAGGATTACATTCCCGGAGTCATCAACATCGTTCACGGAAAAGGAAGGATCGTGGGTGAAGCAATGATCGGACATCCGGATGTTGACCTGATCTCATTCACAGGATCAACCCTTGTGGGCAAGAGGATCAATGAAGTTGCGGGCGGAAGCCTGAAGCGCGTATCGCTGGAACTCGGCGGCAAGAATGCACAGATAGTAATGGACGATGCAAACCTGGAACTTGCCCTCGATGCGGTTCTCTGGGGAGCGTTCGGTACCACCGGGCAAAGATGCACCGCCACTTCAAGACTCATACTTCACAAAGACATTCATGATGAGTTCGTTGCAAAGCTCGCAGAACGCGCTAAGAAACTGCGCCTAGGTTATGGCAACGACGGCAATGTTGACGTCGGTCCCTGCGTAAGCGAATCGCAGAGAGCCTCCGTTCACGAATATGTTGAGATCGGAAAGAACGAAGACAAGGCGACACTGCTTTGCGGTGGCGAATTTGCAGACAAAGGCGATCTTGCAAAAGGATGGTTCTACAAGCCGACCATATTCACGGATGTTAAGCCCGGTATGCGGATCGAACAGGAAGAGATCTTCGGGCCGGTTCTTTCGGTTCTGAAATGCGGAAGCCTCGAGGAGGGAATTGATATTCTGAACGGAACCAAGTACGGGCTGTCTTCAAGCGTGTTCACCCAGGATGTGAACGCCGCTTGCCGCGCTATCAGAGACATCAAAGCGGGCATAACTTACATTAACGGAGCAACGATCGGAGCGGAAGCACATATGCCTTTCGGCGGAGTGAAGCAGACAGGCAACGGCCACCGCGAAGGCGGCTGGACGGTGTACGACTTCTACACAGAATGGAAGGCCGTTTACATAGACTACTCCGGCAAACTTCAGCGTGCACAGATAGATAACTATTGATGATGGTCTAATAGCCATGTTCCCTCTCCGAACAGGGGAGGGAGCAGGGTGAATTTTTTTCCGGCCGGACATTTCCCATGAATTCAAGATGCGAGGCCGGATGTGCAGGCAGGTATTGCTTCTCGTCTTCATATGGAAATTCCGGATTCAGCCAATCACATTGTCGTAACTGGCATTTCAAATTTTCCTTCAATAGCTTAAATTGCAGAGGGACAAGAACTGATCCCTCTCAACTTTACTCCATGTTAAGACACTCAATCGCATTTCTGTTCATGTTCCTTGCATCGGGCATCTGCTTTTCACAGATGGAGCCGGAACAGCAGCTTCAGCAGGGAACTGCCTATGTTAACGGCGGAAGTTTTCAGGAAGGTATTGACCTTCTCTCGCAGTATCTCGAAAGCAATCCCGGCAATCCGTCCGCGCTGTATTACAGGGCAAAAGGCTACTTCGGACAGAAGGATCTGGATAATGCAATGAACGATCTCTCATCCGCTATTGCCACAAACCCGCAGTTTACGGAAGCCCTGGATCTTCGCGGAATGGTCTACACGGAGAAGAACATGCTGAATGAAGCAGTGAATGATTTTACAAATGCCGTGAATTCCAACCCCGAGTATGCACCCGCATACCTGAACCGTGCGATAGCAAGCAGAAAGGCAAAGCAGTATGCAAGGGCCGTAAGTGATTTCGACAAAGTGATCGCCCTTGACCCATCATTGTTTGAGGCTTACTATCAAAGAGGAGTTGTGAAACTGCTCATCGGATCTGCGGACCAGTCGCTTGCCGATTTCAATTTCTATATTGAGAACATCACCGACCGGGCGGCGGCATATGCCGGAAGAGGCCTCGCTAACTTTCAGCTTGGGCAGTATCTGCAAGCGGCAGCCGATCTTGAGCAGGCGCTTCTCTTCAATCCAAGACTGGAAGCGGATTTCAGAAGCATTATTGAATCTGCAAAAACAAATGCCGGAGGAAAGTGATCCGCAAAGGAAGAAAGAGCAGAATGTAACTGCCGGAAAAAAGCGGTCAAAGAAGGAATCCGCTTTAACTGCAATCTGCCCGAACTGCGGATGTGAAGTGCAGTTCATCTGGGTACACGGCCATTACCAGTGTCCCGTGTGCAGGAACATTGTAATAAGCTGCTGCGAAGGTGAAGCATAGAATGAGGATAATTTTCTGAACGTATGAACATCAAACAAAGAAGACATGAACAAGTACATGACAACGGCAGTATTGTCGATCAGCATCTTTATCTCATCCTGTTCAAAGCAGAAGGGTGAAGTAAGGATAAGCAACTCTTCAGCGGAGCATACCGGTGACACCTCATTGGAAACGAGAGCCGGTGTTCAGGAAACTGACGGCAGAGGCCTTATGCTGATCCAAAGTAAGGATGCAAAGGCACATGAAGGGGATTCTCTGCGAGTGGTCGGAACGGTGGCAGATGTCTACGAAGGGCCGAAAGTTGTTTATCTCAATTTTGAAAAGAAGTTTCCAAGGAATACTTTTTCTTGCACGATATTTGCGGGAAGCCTTGACAGGTTCGGCGATGTAAAGTCGCTTGCCGGAAAGAAAGTTGAAGTGACGGGTAAGATCACTATTTTCAGGAACAAACCTCAGATGATACTTTGGACGAAGGAGCAGATAAGAGTTCTGGAGTGAGAAAAGCGGGATACGTTACAGTGTTCGGAAAACCGAATGCCGGAAAATCCACACTGATGAATGCGCTTCTGAACTTCAACCTCTCGGTAGTGAACCGCAAAGTGCAAACCACACGAAACCGCATAAGCGGAATACTCACCGAAGATAATTTTCAGATCGTATTCATCGACACTCCGGGTGTACTGACCCCTAAATATGAACTGCACAGGTACATGATATCGGAGATCGCTTCATCTTTTGAGGAGGCGGATGTACTTCTGCAGATAGTTGACGCGGCGGCAAAGGATCCGGTTGAGGACATCAGGTTTGTAAGGGACTTCTTCGGAGAGAATCTTGCCGGGAAGCCGCTTGTGCTTGCACTCAACAAATGCGACCTTCTGCCACGCGCAAACCTTCTTCCGCTCACAGGAAAGATTGCAGACGAATTTAAGTTCAATGAGATCGTGCCGGTTTCTGCGGCAAAGGGAGAGAACACAGACAGGCTTAAGAAAGTGCTTGTCAGCTTTCTTCCGGACGGAGAATTCTTCTACGAAGAGGACACACTCACCGACAAGCCGGAGAAGTTCTTCGCGGCGGAGATCATCCGCGACAAGATCCTCTCGCAGTATCATGATGAAATTCCATACAGCGTGTTCGTTCACATACAGGAATTTTCAGAGAGAAGCGACAAACTTGTTTATATCAATGCCGAGATAATCGTGGAGCGGGAATCACAGAAAGCCGTGATAATTGGAAAGAGAGGTGACAGTCTGAAGAAGACCGGCGCTCTTGCAAGGAAGAGTCTCGAGCACTTTCTGGGAAAGAAAGTCTATCTTGAATTGTTCGTAAAGGTCAGAAAGGGATGGAGAAACAATAAGAGCTTCGTAAGAGAGAACATGCTCAGAAATAGCCCGTCCTGAAGCTTCTTCCGTTTGAGTAGAGCACTCCTTTATATCCGATCTCGTTCTTGAAAATGTTCGGACGTATGAACTCATCCACTGTAAAGTATGTCAGATATTTCCTTACGCGCCATGAAAAAGTAACATTGCCGTAATTTGTAAACTCCTGCCTTGAGAGCAGTGAAAATCTTCCTGCCGTCTCGTTAGTTACCACAAAATACTTCATGTCAGGATTCCTGCTTCTGAACTCAAGCACGTAAATTCCGGCACCGGAGCCAACAGTATATCTGAATTCTGTTGCGGCATTCACACCAAGGTATCCGTCGGAAGGAACGACAAGTTCGGGCAGAAACTCTTCCGTGACTTTCAGGTCCTGTCCCGGTGAAGTGTAATAATAGGAACTGAACTTGCTACCCGATCGCGTGTCTGCAAATGTATTAACCCGTAACCTTACAGTATTCGGAAGTTTGGAGGGCAGGTCTATCACATTCTTCTGTTTCTTTCCGTCAACTTCAAGTATGGTGAGCTGAGAATTTTTGGAATAGTCGAGGAAGTCAAGAGACATGCTTATCTCTCCCTGATAATAGTCTGCAATTCCGCTGAAAAGCTTCACCGATTTTATACCGGTTGAAGACTCCGGCTTTGCAGGGAGTATCACCCGGTTGCGTGCAGGATTGCGTGTAATTGTGACAGACTTCTTTCTGAAGAACTGATAACCGGATGGATTCTTTCTAATCATTACAACATCGCCCGTAACATTGGAGTAAGCAAACGGGAAATCAACCGTAAGCGTGACATTATCTTTGCCGCTTCGTCCCACAACAGTATTGCAGTAGATCATCTCCCTGCTGATGAAACTTACATATGCTTCGGAAGTGTCTGCGAGCGGAGGAAACTCAACCTTGACAACAGCCCTGCTGTAATTCCGCGGATCAGGATCGCCGAAGAGCACAAGATCGGGATTTGTGACGGTAAGGTCCTTGTAAAATACAGCCGATGAAGTATTCCTCTCCGCCACTATTACATTGTAAGGAATTCCGGTATTGGTCACAAGAAATCTTCCCGTAACGTCAGCTGTAACTTCATTCCCGTTCAGTATTAGCTTTGCATAAGGCACGGGAAAACTCCTTTCATCAATCACTCTGCCTGTTACAAATGACTGTCCGAGCGAAATTCCTCCGCTGATATGAACAGCTGCAGCAAGCAACAATACAAAAAGGAAGATGTGGAAGAATGAAGTTGTACAATTGCGGTAAGGCGGCATTCAGAAGAAGAGTGTGATTTTAATTACGGCAAAATAAACTTAATTTGTCCGAAAATAAACATGAAACACATACTGGTTTACGGCGATTCGCTGACATGGGGATCGAATCCTGAAACCTGGAAAAGATATGATCACTGCGACAGATGGACAACGGTGTTGCAGGCAGATCTCGGAAGAGACTTTGAAGTGACCACCGAAGCGCTGAGCGGGAGAACCACTTGCTGGGACCTTCCGCACCTTCCATACCGCAACGGAGCTGAATCACTGCCGATGATACTTGAATCGCACAGGCCGCTTGACCTTGTCATAGTGATGCTTGGCATAAACGATCTCAACAGTTGCCTTGGAAAGACTGCGGAGGATTCGGCCGCCGGACTGTTCGCAATCCTTCGCAGGATTTACTTCAGCGCAAGTTCACCTGAAGAGAAATGCCCCAAGATCCTTGTGATAGCTCCGCCCGTAATGAGAAAGCTTTCGGATTTCATGGATATACTTTACAGCCGCGGCCGCAAGGAGTCGCTCAAACTTCCGGCACTCTACAAGACCGTATGCGAAAGATTCGGATGCCTGTTCATTGACAGCAATGAGTTTGCGAGATCGGGTGATACAGACGGCCTTCACTTTGATACGGAGACAAATCACATTTTCGGAAAAAGAATTGCTGAAGAAGTTAGAAAGATCTTTGCATGAGTCATGTTTCACATCACTGATTCCGTTTAGCCTTCAGATCAGATCACACTTTGATAATGGGCAATACTAAGGAACATTACGATAACCATCTGTCGCGATTCTATTCATGGATGACCGGCGACATTGAAACCTCTGTGAGTCAGTTCCGGGAGTTCCTTAAGCAATACGGAGTTGAACCAAAAGAAACCCGGAGGGCTGCAGATCTCGGTGCAGGCAATGGCATTCAGACGCTTGCATTGACAGCGGCAGGGTTTGAAGTGACTGCAATTGATTTCTGTTACGCCCTTCTATGTGAATTGAAAGCAAGATCAACGGGAACCGGCCTGAGAATAATTTGCGATGATATCAGAAATTTTGCACGGTACTGTGATTCTTGTGATGCTATCTTGTGCTGCGGCGATACTCTAACGCATCTTGAGAGCATTGATGAAGTAACGGAACTTCTGATTTCAGCTTACGGCAAGCTTAATACGGGCGGTAAGCTGATTTTGACATTCCGGGATTACACAGAAGAATTAACGGGAACGGACAGGTTCATTCATGTCAAAAGCGATGCCAATCACATACTTACCTGCGTGCTTGATTATGATGATGCTTATGTAAATGTTACTGATCTGTTTTACGAGTTGAATGAAAATGTATGGAGTCAGAGTGCCGGAACTTACCGCAAGTTAAGAATTCCGCGCGGGTTTGTGGCACAAACTCTTTCATCGGCCGGATTCGGTATCATTCTGAATGATGTTTCAAAGGGTATGATACGGATCATTGCGGAGAAAGTGTGAAATAAATCGCTCACTGAATCAGGCCTTTGCCAGGGCATCTGCTTTCACAAGTAAAAAACCAGGACAAGTTAAATCTTAAGAATGAAATCAAAACCAATACATCAAATGATCGGAAAGAGTCTTTGCATACTGCTGGTTATCTGCGCAATGTTCACGCACAAAGTCATCCGGGCTCAGGATACTTTCTCCATCTGTGCAGTTGATCCGGTCACGGGAGAAGTAGGCAGTGCCGGAGCTTCATGCGTGAATGACTGCACAATACTGACAGACGTTCACCCCGGCTGGGGAGTTGTTCACACTCAGGCATCATGGAACCCGAACAATCAAAATTACGCAAGGCAGTTGATGGACAG
>JAIBBK010000080.1 GCA_019694675.1 Ignavibacteria bacterium | reverse complement strand
GTATGAGAGTTGGAGTATGAGAGTTGGAGTATGAGAGTTGGAGTATGAGAGTTGGAGTATGAGAGTTGGAGTATGAGAGTTGGAGTATGAGAGTTGGAGTATGAGAGTTGGAGTATGAGAGTTGGAGTATGAGAGTTGGAGAATGAGAATTGAGGGAAGAGAATCTAACAAGGAAAGTTCGAGAAGCAGAATTCAATAAAGAGAGAATTCAATAAAGAGAGAATTCAATAAAGAGAGAATTCAATAAAGAGAGAATTCAATAAAGAGAGAATTCAATAAAAGGAGAATTCAATAAAAGGAGAATTCAAGAAAACTAGAGAATTCAATAAAGAGAGAATTCAAGAGAACCAGAGAATTCAAGTACAAGTAAGAGAACAAAATAGAATTAATCAGAGAGGAGGGGTGCAAGGGATGGTTTAGGGGTGATTGAAACAATGCCGGGGGAGGGGGAGAACTTTGCGGCGGGAGTTGCGTATCAGACTGTGTTAATAAATCTTAATGCCATTGATTGGGGAATTCTAAAAGCGTAAATTGGAAACTAATTATACTGAATTAGTTTCTATTGGACACACATCCCAGCGATTCACCGGAGAGAATGCGGATACTTGAATACTCAAGGAGGGTATTCCATTCTGAAGGGTTCCACAAGATCTCGATGGATGAGCTTTCAAGGGGAATGGGAATCAGCAAGAAGACGATCTACAAACATTTCCCATCCAAGGACAAGCTTATCGAGCAGATCTGCGCACAGACATCGGAGGTCATAACAGGAGAGATTGACAGGATCGTTGATTCAAACACAGATGTAGTAGACAAGTTTGTGAGGATCATGAACCTGTACGGCGACTTTGCCATGAACATAGGCGAGAAGTGGCTGAAGGACCTGAGTTTGCATGCACCGGGCGAGGCGGCGAGGATAGACGAGAAAAGGCGCGCCAAGATAGTCGACATTCTGACACGGCTGATAAAGCAGGGCAAAAAAGAGAGACTGATTGAGAATTTCCCCGTGCCTGTCGTCATAAACACATTTACGTCCGCTGTAGCTTCCATCATGAACCCTGACTTCTTACTGAAGAACAAGCTGTCCGTGCATCAGGCGTTCAGTGCAACTTACAATTTCCTGCTGAGCGGACTGCTGACATCCAAGGGGAAAGAGAAACTCAAGAAGACAAAAGCTTTCTATGGCCGGTAGAACAGAATCAAAATCACTGATGATACAAAAGAAACATTCCGCACTTGCATTGATCCTGATGCTGGTATTTGCATTCGGAATTCAGACAGCTTCCGGGCAGGACAGGATCGTGGTTAAGTCTGCAGATGATGCAATAAGGGTGGCGCTGAAGATGAACTCTGACATCAAGAACGCCCGGCTTGAAGAAATGAAAGCGGAGCGGAAAGTGTCTGAAGTTTACAGCGAGAACCTGATCCCCTCTCTTACATTCAAGATGGCTCTTACGAGAGCATTCAAGAAGCAGGTCCTTAACATATTCGGAGAGACTTTCGAGATCGGATCGGACAATTCCGTAGTCACTTCGCTTGAAGCAGTCGAGCCAGTGCCCATACTCGGTACGCCTGTGTTCACGGGAATCCGGATCGCAGAATATTACGAGAAGATACAGAGAGAAAATGTGATGAGGGTGGAAGCGGATGTGAAGAACAATGTGAGGAAGGCATATTATGCAGTTCTGCTGTCGCAGGCAGTGCATGAACTGAACCTGGTGACGCAGAACAATGCGGAAGAGAATCTGAGAGTGGTTGAAGGAAGATACAGAAACGGTGTTGCGACGGAGTTTGACCTGTTAAGAGCAAGGGTGAAGCTTGAGAACATACTGCCAAGCGTTTCAAGGTCGGAAAGGAACATTGAGATAAGCAAGAAGGCCCTGGCGAAGACGATTGGAACGGACGTTTCAGATAACATACAAGTGGAAGGAGAACTTGGCTACGACAGTACCGAAGTGATACAAAGTACGGAAACGATGGTGAGGAGGATCACTGAAGGGAATGTTCTTGTAAGGCAACTAATGCTGAGCAAGAAAATAAACGAAGAGCTGGTGAAGGTTGACGATGCGAATTATCTTCCAAAGATATTCCTGTTTGCCAACTGGACGAATTCAAGCAACGAGAACGACGGCACATCGATCGGCGGATACAGGTTCTTTAACACGATCAACGCGGGGCTCGGTTTATCATGGGACCTGAACCTCTTCAGAAACAGTTTCAAAAAGGAGCAGTCGGAGATCGAAGTGAAGAAGTCGGAGGAAGACATACACAGCACAAAGCAGACGCTGAAGCTTACATCAGAGAGCGCGGTGATAGCTCTTGACGATGCAAGGCAGAGGATACTCTCGCAACGGTCAACCATGGACCTTGCGCAAAGAGGCGTTGACCTTGCAAATCAGAGTTACAGGGCGGGTGTCCTGACACAGATAGACGTGCTGGATGCGGAACTTTCGCTGTACCAGTCGAGGCTTGGTTTCCTGCAGGCGATTTACGATTACCAGGTGGCTAAAGCGGAGCTTGAGAAGCTTCTTGAAAAATAAGAACAGAAAAATTTTAAAATGAAATCAGTGATGAAGAAATATTTCCTTAGTGCCGCCGCGATGATCACTGCGGCTTTTATACTTGCATCGTGCGGAGGCCAGAGCGAGGAGAAACCGGAAGCCGAAAAGAAAGTGCAGGCGGTTAAGATCAGGGAGTTGGAATTCCAGGCGTTTCAGGACAATTACACTGTAGTTGGAATAGTGAAGCCGTATGAGTCGGCGAAGATAGCATCCGAGGAAGGCGGGCTTATCACTTACATGCCCTTTGAAAAGGGCAAGAGGGTAGGCAGAGGCCAGACAGTTGCAAGGTTCAGAAAGACCTTTGACGAGGCGAACTACGAGCAGGCGGCAACCCAGTACGAGCTTGCCATGAGCAACTTTGAGAGGATAGAGAAACTTTACAGCGAGAACATCTCCACCGAGCAGGATTACACGAATGCAAAGTTCCAGCTTGAGCTTGCCGAGAAGGCGCTGGACCTTCTTGAGACGAGGCTTGAAAAGGAGTATGTGACTTCGCCCATCAGCGGGATAGTGAATGAAAAGTATCTGAGCAAGGGGGAAGTTGCCGGCCCGGGAATGCCGATCATCAGCGTTGTTGACGTATCACGCGTAAAAGTTTCGGCGGGTATTCCCGAAAGGTATATCGGGCAGATCTCAAAGGGCACGTCCGTATCCATCACATTCGAAGTCTATCCCGGTGAAGAATTTGAGGGACAGGTAAGTTATGTTTCACCCGTACTCAGCGATGTTAACAGGACCTTCGAGATCGAGATAGTTCTTGCCAACAAAGACGGGAGACTGAAACCGGAAATGAGCGCGAACATCAAAGTTCAGAAATCATTACAGGAAGATGCAATTGTGCTTGAACAGGATCTGATAGTTGACATGGGTGAGGAGAGATACGTATATGTGCTCGAAAACGACATTGCAAGGAAGCGGATGGTAACGATCGGAGGAAGGATGGACAATTCGGTACTCATCACATCCGGGCTTGCAAAAGGAGACAAGCTGATCTACGAAGGATTCCAGTTCGTAAATGACGGCGACAAAGTAACGGTTATTAACTAAGAATTTTTCCACCGGCATGACCATATCAAAACTTGCAGTTGACAACAAGGTAACCGTTTACATACTGATGGCGCTTGTGCTTATCATCGGAGCGTTCTCATACACATCGATCCCGAAGGAAGCCGCGCCTTCCATCACGATTCCCAACATATTCGTGACCACAGCTTACATAGGCGTGTCGCCGCAGGATATAGAGAACCTTGTCACGCAGGAGATCGAAAAGGAAGTGAAGGGAATCAAAGACGTAAAGGAAGTTACTTCAATATCTCAGGAGAGTTTTTCGTTTGTCAATATTGAATTCAATCCCGATGTAGTGATTGACGATGCCCTGCAGAAGGTCCGAGACAAGGTTGCAATAGCCAAGACCAAGATGCCCGTTGACATAGAAGAGCCTGTTGTATCGGAAATAAACCTTTCCGAACAGCCGATGCTGTTCATAAATCTTTCGGGCAATTTCGGGCTTGCAACTCTAAAGGACATAGCGGACAATCTGAGTGATGACATTGAAGCGATATCAGGAGTTCTTTCTGCCGATGTAAAGGGCGGACTTGAGCGAGAAGTGAAAGTGAACGTGGATGCAATGAGACTTAAGTTTTACAACCTCTCGTTCAACGACATCATACAGAAGATCGGCGCAGAGAACCTGAGCATACCGGGCGGAAGCGTGGACATCGGCAAGCAGAACTATCTGATCAGAGTACCGGGAGAATTTGACGACCCCGCAAAGATCAGCGATATTGTGATAAAATCTGACCGGGACATGCCGATTTATGTAAGAGATGTTGCTCAGGTGATTTACGGTTTCAAGGAAAGGACCACGATGTCGCGTGAGAACGGTCAGGAAGCAGTTTCCCTTGTTGTGAAAAAACGAAGCGGAGAGAACATAATCCGGATCGCGGATGAAATAAAGGCACTCGTGAAGTCGAAAGAGTCGCAGTTCCCGAAGGGCCTGAAGATCAGTTACACCGGAGATGCATCGAAGAGCATCCGAACCACGGTTCATGAACTTGAAAACGGCATCATAACGGGATTCCTGCTTGTCTGCATCATACTGCTAGCCTCAATGGGTTTGAAGAATGCATTTCTTGTCGCCACTTCAATCCCCTTCTCATTCCTGATCAGTTTCATTGTTCTTTATGCAATGGGCATTACGATGAACATTGTTGTACTCTTTGCGCTGATACTTGTGCTTGGGATCATCGTGGATGATGCGATAGTGGTTGTAGAGAATATCTACAGATTGCAGGAGGCGGAGGGATACAATGCACATGATGCCGCAATAGAAGGCCCCAGGGAAGTTCAGATCCCGGTAACGATTGCGACCCTGACCATCATTTCATCATTTGCTCCCTTGCTGTTCTTTCCCGGAATTGTGGGAGAGTTCATGAAGTACCTTCCGATAACGCTCATAGTATGCCTGTTCTCATCACTTTTCGTTGCGCTTGTATTCAGTCCCGTGCTTGCAGACCAGTTCATTAATTTTAAGAAAGACCGCGAGAGACTTGAGAAGAAGAACAAGTGGTACAATTTCATTGTCAGGTTTCACCTTTGGTTTGACGAAGTATTTGCAGGTATAGTTAAGAAGTATGAAAGGACCATCAGGTTCAGCCTGAGGCACAGAAAGCTGACAATTATAGGGATAGTGGCATTCCTGATCATAGTCTTTGTGCTTTACGGCAAATTCAACAACGGCATTGAATTCTTTCCTTCTGTTGAGCCACAGCAGGCGTACATCTACGTTAACATGCCGGTTGGAACAAACCTGGCTAAATCCAATGACGTAGTGAAGAAAATTGAGGAGAAACTTCCGCCGTTCAAGGACATAGAATATTACCTTACAAATGTCGGGTCAGTGATCGGTGAGGGCTTCGGGTCGGAGTCATCCAATAAGAGCACAGTTACGCTCAGTTTCTTTGACAAGGAGGACAGGTCGCAGAGTTCATTCAAGACCATTGAAGAGATAAGGGATGCAATATCAAACATCACAACTGCCGATGTAAGAATACAGAAGCAGCAGGGAGGGCCGCCTACGGGACCGCCGGTAAACATTGAGATCTCCGGAGATGATTTCAACAAGCTTGGAATTCTTTCGGAAGAAGTGAAGAGAAAGATCCAGGATATTCCCGGACTTAAGGATCTGAAGGACGATTTTGACGAAGCACGGCCTGAGATAAGAGTGAAAATAGACAGGGAGAAGGCTGCACTTTACGGAATGAGCACTGCGGTCATCGCGTCGAACATAAGGACTGCAATCAACGGAACGACTGCCAGCAAGTTCAGAGTGGGCGAAGACGAATACGACATCACCGTAAGGCTTGACTCTGCACAGCGCGAGAATATAAGATCAATTGAAGACATCTATCTTCCGGGAAAAGACGGAGCGAAAGTTCCGCTTACATCCGTTTCGACCATCGAGTTCTCAGGCGGCATCGGAGCGATAAACAGAAAGGACCTTAAGAGGGTTGTAACGGTCTCCGCAAACGCTGAAGGCAGGCTCGGCAACGAAGTGCTTGCCGATGCCATCACTGCGCTGAAGGATTTTCAACTCCCGCCTGGTTATCAGATCAACTACACGGGTGAACAGGAAGAACAGCAGGAGTCATCGAGCTTTCTTGCAAATGCGTTCCTTGTTTCGCTGCTGCTTGTGTTCTTCTTTCTCGTGATAGAGTTCAACTCAATCACATCTCCCATCATAATCATGTTCACCGTGCTCTTGTCTCTTATAGGAGTACTCATCGGACTGCTTGTCACGAATACGCCATTCGGAATTATCATGACGGGAATAGGTGTGATCTCGCTCGGCGGGATAGTAGTAAGGAATGCAATCATATTGCTTGACTTTGCCCTTGAACTCGAGAAACGCGGCCACACGCGCATGGAGGCTCTTGTTCAGGCAGGAATGATCAGACTCAGGCCCGTTGCGCTGACTGCGGCGGCAACTATAGCGGGGCTGATTCCGCTGACAACCGGGGTTGACTTTGACTGGAGGACATTCTCATGGATCATAGGCGGACAGAACACGGCATTCTGGAGGCCCATGGGAGTTGCTATCATATTCGGACTTGCGGTTGCAACCTTTCTGACGCTTGTAATTGTGCCGACCATCTTCCTTTCGGTAACAAACCTCGTTGACAAGTTCAGGAGAAAGAAGCCGGCACCTATTGCAGGCGAGGTTGCGCTGGAGACAGAGAACTGATCTGTGCGGGGCAGGAAAATTCCTGCAAGTCATAATCTCACATCAAGCAACAGCAACACAGTACTGAGCCGGCCATAGAAGTTCGCTTAGTCCCGGATTTCAGAAGCATACTCCGAGATCAGTTTCGACGTTACTTAATAAGAGTATGTATCCAATATCCGGGACGCCTCCGTTCATCCGGCAATGAACATGGCAGACAACAGAAATCCATTCTCACTCCTGATGCTTAACCAAACGCCCTTCAGATCCGCGCATTATGCAAGTGAATATTACAATGATTTATGTTTCAACTTAAAGCTCACAGTCATATTTTGCGAAAAAATTTCACTTGAACCATCCAGGCAGAGAAATCACCGAGCTTGCTTCAGACCACGTATTTGAACTGCTGAAGTCCAGGCTTTCACCGAATCATGTTTACCACAATCACATGCACACATCCGAAGTGGTTGAGGCAGTCAGAAAGATCGGAGGAAAGTCAGGACTGAGCGATGATGAACTTGAACCTGTGATACTTGCCGCGTGGTTTCACGACACCGGATTCATTGAAAGATCAGACAATCACGAGGATGTGAGCATTGAAACAGCAAAGAAATTCCTTGCCGAACATCAGTATCCCGAGAACAAGACCGAGATGGTCATCGGATGCATAAATGCAACGCGCTTCCCTTCCAACCCTCAGAACCTTCTTGAAGAGATAATATGTGATGCAGACCTTTGCCATCTTGGCACAAAGGACTTTGACAGAAAATCGGACCTGCTGAGAGTTGAGTGGGAGAAGACGGAAGGAAAGAAGTACAATGACATTGACTGGCTGAGACTGAACATGGACTTCCTGACGACTCACAAGTTTTACACCAAGTATGCAAGGAAGGCATTTGATGAAAAGAAGTCTGAGAATCTCCTTGAAGTTGAGAAGCAATACAGGAAGAAGCTCACAAAATCGGAGAAGGATCTGAAGGACAGGGAGAAGCTGGAGGTTGAGAAGCAGAAGATAGAATCAAGGAGCGAGGAGGGGCAAAGATCTGCAAGAGGCATTGAGACAATGTTCAGGAACACGGTCAGGACTCATGTCGAATTCAGCGCGATGGCAGACGGCAAGGCAAACATCATGATCAGCATTAACACACTCATAATCGGATTCATACTCACATTTCTCATAAGGAAGCTTGACGTAAACCCTCAGCTTATAATTCCGACCTTTCTTCTGCTTGCGGTCAGCCTTGTGTGCATAATTTTTGCGGTGATGGTGACCCGGCCGAAATACTCGTCAGGAACATTCACGAAGGAGGATATAACAAAGAAGAGGACAAATCTTCTGTTCTTCGGGAATTTTCACTCTATGCCCCTGTCGGATTTTGAATGGGGAATGTCAGAGATGATGAAGGACCGCGAGTTTCTGTACGGTTCAATGATCAAGGATTTCTACTATCTCGGGCAAGTGCTGGGAAGGAAGTACAAGTATCTGCGGATCTGTTATACTATTTTCATGTTCGGCCTTATTGTATCGGTGATCGCATTCGCGTTGGCCTTTTCGACAATGCCGATAGAGCCGATGAACCTGTTAGATTAATCAATTAGGATTGTCCGAATGCCACTTGATCTTTTTCTGATAAGACACGCAAAATCGAGCTGGAGGGATGTGAGCCTGAGCGACCATGAAAGGCCTCTCAACAAGAGGGGCAGGCATGATGCGCCGATGATGGCAAAACTTCTGAAGAAGACAGGCATAAAGCCGGACCGCGTAATCTCAAGCACAGCCGAAAGGGCAAAGGTGACCGCGAAGGAATTTGCAAAGGAGTTCGGCATCAGGGAGATCGTGCTTCTTGAGCAGCTTTACATGGCTGATGAAGAAGATTTTCTCGGGACACTTCAGAAGCTCAGCGACGAAGACAAGTGCGTACTTCTCTTTTCACATAATCCGGGAATTACCAACTTTGCAAACTTCATTTGCGGAGCCGACATACCGGAGATCCCGACATGCGGCATCGTTCATGTTCACTTTGCACTCAACGACTGGAAGGATATAAAGAAGGGCACAGGCATATTCAGATCCTTAGACTATCCGAAGAATCATCCCGACAAGTAACACCGTCCCGCTGTGAGTGTCATTCACAGTCCGGTGACCATTCAGATCAAAAACAGAAGAAGATGCTCCGCGAAGGCATGATGCCTTTCAACACGGTGCAGGCAGTCCATTCATTTCCTGTTGATCACGGCATACAGGAATACTTCCGTGAGTTTGCCCTTCAGTTCAAAACTGCCGAGAGGTTCAAACTCATAGCGTCCCGGCTCCTGCAGTTTGTCGGATACGTCCTTTGACACTACAATATCCTTTCCAAGTTCTTTGCTTTTACCCTGAATTCTTGAAGCCGTATTCAGCACATCACCGTGGAACACAATCTCTCTCTTCGAATCCCCTATCTCTCCCGCAACTACAACGCCAGTGTGCACACCGGCTCTGAACTTCGGAGAAACGCCAAACTCTTCAATATATTCCTTCTCAAGAAATTCGATCTTTTCAGCTGCTCTGAAGAAGCACTCTATGCAGTTATTGCCTTCAAAGCCCCTGTCTCCTTTCCAGCTGACGATCACTTCATCTCCCGCGTATTGGTAAATCTCGCCTTTCGATTCAACAATCGGGCCGTCAATGTCATAGAAGAACCTGTTCATGAATCTGTGATAAGCAACCGGATCGAGTTTCTCTGCAATGGTTGTTGAAGAAGTAAGATCGAGAAACATGAATGTCCTGACTTCCTGAAGCGGCTTGTGGTATCTGCCGGTCAGATAATTTACAAAGACCTTCTTTCCGATAAGCGAGCTAAGCTGGGCGAACAGGTTGAGCAGGAATCCCGCCGCAAGCGAGAAGAC
>JAIBBK010000074.1 GCA_019694675.1 Ignavibacteria bacterium | reverse complement strand
GACAACGATGCTTCTAACTTTGTAGCAGGATACGTTGCAACGGACCTCAACGGCGACGGATTCGTTGACGGAACCGATTTCACGATCGGCGATAACAACGCGTCGAACTTTGTGGGAAAAATTACGCCGTAGTTTTGCATTGTAACTGCGTCAATCAGATCCATAACTGTAGTCGTTCTTTATAAGAGCAGTCGGCCGGGCGCTGTCCGCTGACTGATACGGCTTTGGGTGTTTGCCATTCGCCTTACGCTTTGTCCGGATGCTGAATCATAAAAAGTTTTCGCATTCAGGAAATACAACTGCATGCAGGCATTGTTGAGTCTGCCTGTATGCAGTTGAATGAGGCGAATCGTATGAATGATTTGATAAATCTTAACCCCAAAGCTATGAAAACGACTATCACTTTTCTGGGCATCATGCTGCTTATCTTGTCAGGATTTGATGCAGATGCGCAGAATATCTTCAGATCCAGGACTTCGGGAAACTGGAACAGCCCTTCCACTTGGGAGGTTTCTACAAACAACGGATCCACCTGGAGCATTTCAGTATCCTCATACCCCACGGCGGATTCCGCCGGCTCTGTAAATGTACGGAGCCCGCACACAGTCACTGTACCTGCAGGTGTTACAATACCTGCTGACCAGCTGACGATAGATAACGGAAGCACGGTGTCGCTTTCATCCGCTTCTTTTCTTGAGATAAGACAGGGAAGCGGAGATGACATCACAATGAATTCAGGAACAGTATCCGGTTCAGGCACCCTGAGGCTGAACGGCAGCGGCATATCGTTTGTGAAGAATTCAGGATCGGTTGTAAGTTGCGCACTTAAGGTGAGTGCGGACGCAGTCGTTTACTGCGCTAACTTCCCGAACATCGCCGACTTTGCAGGAAATGTTACAGTTGACGCCGGCGCAGTGTTTTCAACCAATCCCGGAGGATTCACTACGCAATTCCTCTCTAACGTGACCAATAACGGAACAATTGCGACGGGAAACAGCAGCGGCAACAATGATTTCAGAGGAGCTTCGCTTGTAAACAACGGTAGCATAAGTTCATACAATGTTTCATTCTCAGATACGGTGACAGTTACAGGCAGCGGAACATGGTCTGTAGTAAGCATGAACATAAACAGCGGTGCAATGTTCAAGCTCGGTTCCGACATTACGATCGGGACTGCTTCAAGTACAACTCTTACGGTCGCCGGCAGCGGATCACTGAATCCGAATTCCAGGGTGTTCAGAGTTGACGGAACAACCGGCCCGAAAGTCCTGAGGATCAACGGAGGAGGAAGATCCGAAAATTCCGGAAGCATGGAAACGCTGGGAGATGTCACTCTGGATCTTATGAGTGCCAGCACTTTCAGCACGAGGCTGCGTATAGTTTCAGGCGTTACCAACGGCTACTGCAGCAACTTCCCTAATGTTGCGATATTCGGAGAGAATGTTACGATAGATCCTTCCGCCGAACTGAAGGTCCTTGCGGGCGGATACACTCTGAGATTCACCGATTCGGTTGCGTGCGCAGGCACGATGTCAACCGGAAACAGTTCCGGATCAATTGAATTGTACGGCCTGTCACTGACAAACAGCGGCCTGATAAGCAGTCACAGTGTTTACATAAATGACACGGTGAATGTGTTCGGTTCAGGCTCATGGAGTTCTGCCAATGTCTACATTACGAACGGCGGCCTCATGAAACTGCAGAGCAATATAACATTCGCAACCTCATCGACGAGCCTGCTGCAGGTAAACAGCGGCGGCAAGATTGACATGAACAGTCTTATTCTTACACTGGACGGAACAAGCGGCCCAAAGACATTCAAAATGAATGACGGATCCTTATCCGGTTCTTTGGGAAACCTGAACACGCTCGGGAGCGTCACCGTTGACCTTCTCAACACATCTTCATTCAATACAAGGTTGAAGGCGGTAAGCGGTGTGACATCGGTTTACAGTTCGAATTTTCCGAACGTTGCCAACTTCTACAATGAGATCATCGTGGATGCCCCGGCAACATTGAATGTAATTGCCGGAGGATATCAGCTTCTGGCACATTCAAATCTCGTAAACAACGGAATAATTTCAACAGGGAATTCTTCGGGAAGGCTGATATTGTCCGGACCGGCATTTACGAACAACGGAACCATAAGCGCTTACAATCTCAGCCTTGACGGGAATCTGAACTCAGTAGGAACCGGAATAATCACTTCAGGCAGTTCAGAGATAACGGCCGGTTCAACACTGAATCTTGAGGATGATCTGAAAATAGTGGCAAACTTCGGAATCAGCTTCACTGCAAGATCCAATTCAACGCTGAACCTTAACGGGAAGATACTGAAGCTTGACGGAACCGGTGGAAGCTGCACATTTCAGCAGATCAACGGTTCGGAGGTTACCGATTCCGGCATTGTGGAAACATACGGAAACATAACACTTGACATCTACTCATCGGCTTTCTTCAACGCGCCGCTGAATGCAAAGTCAGGAACCACCAGCATTTACAGTTCTCAATTTCCTAATGTAACAGCTCTCACGAACAAACTGACCGTTGACACGGCGACCGTTTTTCAGATTGTCGCCGGGGGTTACACTCTTTATACATACAACGATGTCTTCAATTCAGGTACCATATCAACAGGCAACTCGTCAGGAACTGTAAGGCATTTCGGAGACTCTGTAGTGAACAACGGTACAGTGAGCGCGTATAATTTCTACTTCGAGTCCGTTCCTGCCGATATGTCGCAAATCAGATATCTGACAGGAGTCGGAAAATTCACATCACCCAATCTGCAGATCCTTAACGGAACGTATGTCCAGCTTTCATCGACCCACTCGCTGGCTTACCTGCAGATCGAGAACGGAGCCACGTTTGACATAACCTCAAAACAACTCAGGCTCATAGGAGGCGGAACTCCGATGGCAGTTAACGGAGCGATCATCACAGGAGGCAGCACCATCGAATACGCCGGAACATCTCCCCAAAGCACGGTGCATACAAATATGAACTATGCAAACATGACGATCAGCAATGCATCAGGCGTCACAGTCGCTCAGAACTTCAGCATTCCGGGGCTTCTGAGGATCAACCTCGGCAAGCTTGACCTGAACGGAAAGATCATAACATTCCTTACAGGAGCTTCACTGCTTGAATCTTCAGGAAATGTGATCACGGGCACCTCAGGATACTTGACCACAACAAGGCAGATCAGCGCTCCTTCTAATCTGAATGTCGCGGGATTCGGAGTGTCATTAACTTCTTCGGCAAATCTCGGACTGACCGAGATTAGGAGAGGTCACTCCGTGCAGACAATTCCCGGAGGGCA
Organism: Ignavibacteria bacterium; assembly: GCA_019694675.1. Taxonomy (GTDB): domain Bacteria; phylum Bacteroidota; class Ignavibacteria; order Tepidaquicellales; family Tepidaquicellaceae; genus JADJAH01. The sequence continues at coordinate 6,410 of JAIBBK010000074.1, read as the reverse complement.
GTCAGTAAAGAGATACTATGTGATAAGGCCGGAGAATAACAGCGGACTTAATGCGACCGCGGTATTCAGGTACGATGATACAGAGCTTAACGGCAATGTTGAGGCAAATCTCAAGATGCTGAAATCAACAGATGCGGGGGCAACGTATCTTACGGGCGGCGGAACTGTCAACACATCGCAGAACACTGTGACCGTAACTGCAATGAATGACTTTGCAAGGCATACGCTGGGTCCGGGAGTTGCGATCGCCAGCATCACTCTTTCGCCGGAAGGATTGTACAACAGCTCAGTGCAGAGGATGAACATGAGAGACACTGTCAGAATCCAGTTGAGGAATTCGGGCTCACCTTATGCAGTTGTTGACTCCGCCAAAGGAGTTGTGGATTCCGTGACTCTCACTGTGCAGGTGCTCTTTCCAAATGCGACTAACGGAAATTACTACGTTGCCGTGAAGCACAGGAACAGCATTGAAACATGGAGTGCAACTCCGCAGGTTTACAATGTCGGATCATCGCTTGTTTACAATTTCACCTCGGCACAGAGTCAGGCATTCGGAGATAACATGAGACTTAAGGGCACAAGGTGGGTCATATTCAGCGGCGACGTTAATCAGGACGGCGCCGTAGATGCCACCGACGTTCAGGCGGTTGACAATGATGCCGGCAATTTTGTTTCAGGCTACGTCAGCACGGATCTCAACGGAGACGGCTTTGTTGACGGATCAGACTTTACGATCGGAGACAACAACGCATTCAATTTCGTGAGCAAGATAGTTCCGTGATAATTGTTTAATAGCGGCTCCGCGAAATGCAAAGTCAAAGCTCATCCAGTTTTTCGCGGAGCCACAATTTTATTCCGAACAGGTTTGACATTCCATTGTCCAAAGATCTCTTCAGGGCAGCGGCGGCTGAACTGCCGTTCCTGCTTTTTCCTTTCTCTTTGATGCGCAGTAATTCTGATACTGCCCTGAGATATTTCTGGAACGATACTTTGTATTCAGACACAATCTCTTCGTCCCTTTCCAGGAACTTCCTGAATGATTCAATGAATGAGAATGCCTGATCTGCATATCCGAGTTCGCAGTAGCATTGCAGTATCAGAATCTTAACCTGTGTCTTCAGCAGGTTCTTTGAGAAGTGCGCCTTTGAAAGAAGATCAAGCGCCGTCTCATACTCTCCCCGATAAAATGACATGTACCCTCTGCAAAAATCCAGGCATGCCTGCCTGTCCTCTTCAGGCAACTGTTCGCTGTATTTCTGCATGAACATCTCCGCCCAGTCATATTCTCCCACCCTTGTGGCAATCTTAACATGAATGAGAAAATCAGGATACAGCATTCTCCCCACACTCATCTCATTCCTGTCGAACTGATCTTTTGATATCCGGAAGTGCTCTCTCTGAAACCTTGTATCTGCCCTTGTGTTGAAGCAGTCTGCGCAAAAACTGCTCATGTAAAGGTCAAGCATGTATCTGTCTTCCGATGAAAGAGAGCCGGAAAATTCCTCCTTCAGTTCCTTCAGCCGGTAGAAATCTTTCTCGGTCCTTTTAAGGACCAGATTCAGTATGCCGGAATATATCTTTAGGGTCGGATTCCCAAGCCTGTTGTGGTCCTTCACAAAATCCACAACCTGATCAAACATGCGCATATCAAAGTCGAGGTTGGTCTGCACTCTGTCATGTAACATGATGCAGTAGAATTTCAGGAGACGGAGCAGTGAGTATTCCAGAAAGTTATCGAAGTCTTCCTGAAACAGCTTATGGCTTCCGAGCGGATCCTTTGTGATGCTGTGGAAGTGTCTCTGCTGACTGAGCTCGCTTTGGCGCAGAAGGTAGAATTCATCCTTTGCTTTTGAATGTTCAAGATCCCGTGAGAAAACCTTCAGCGACTGCTCCACCAAAAAGTTCTGGTTCTTTTCCCTGAGCTTTTCAAGAAGACAGGTCGGGTAGAAGACGGATTCATCTCTGTAATAAACCTGCGCGAGATAGTCTTTGGCAAGAGCGAGAAGATCGGACGTGAGATTTCGGATCCTGAAATAGTCATGCTTCCCACCCGGAAATAGACTTGATGAGATCAGTTCATCTGAGACTGCGTGAGCATCAAATTCGGGATGATGCTTTCTTAAATACTCGGCAAGCGAGATGAGATTCTTGTTCTTGTTGAAAAAAGGTGATCTTACATAATCGCAGAACTCGCGCATTTCGGAAACTGACAGCGAACTGAGCAGATCTATTAGCCGGGATCTTTTCATTAGTTAGAAGGATTGGAAAATCTAAAGATATGATTGCAGAACATCTAAATAAATGCAGGAAATGGATGTTTCCCATGAAATTTCAGTAAGTCCCGGACTTCCGGTTTCTAAAACCCGAACATTTTTTCTTTGACCATCTGAATATCTTCACTTAGTTTTGAATCACTTTGGCGTACGATGTTGGCTCTTTGAATTTTTTAAGGCTTCTCCTGTACTCATTTCCCGTATCAGACATCGTAACGCCATACGAAACGGTCGGTGAATTAAGAAACTGTTTCTTAAGTACAGAGAAGCCTTTTTGTATTTGCAGAGAATAACAATTCAAACAATAACAACTAAGAGAAGGAGAAAAAAATGAAAACCCTGAAAACACTGCTTGCACTTGCGACAGTCTTATGGATCTGCAACAGTACGCAGGCACAGTTGATCACAGAAGATTTCGAGTCGGGAAACTTCCCGCCTCCGGGGTGGAGTAATCCCGGCGGATGGGGAAGCGTCGTCTGGACTGATTACTACGGCGTCAGCGGCTTTGGAATCGGCGACTACTCTGCTTTTTACGACGGCTATTACTGGGACAGCGATGCGGATTCATTGATAACAGATGTCTTTTCTCCGACATCCGGTGAGTCACTGATATTTGATCACGCATATGCACCTTATGATAACACTCTCCGGCTGAAGGGAGCGTCGGCGGGACCGTACATCTACAGTGACCTGTACATTTACTACCGCCTCGACGGCGATGATGAATGGTATTATCTGGAAACCGTTACGGGTACTTCACTGCAGACGGCTGCACCCACTTCAGGATTTTTTGTGCCGACAAACTCGGAATGGGGTACGAAGACGATCTCCCTTCCCAGCAATACCGTACAGTTGTCGTTCATAGCGGATTACTTCAATTCAAACAGCCTGTTTCTTGACAACATAAAAGTTGATTATGCGCCCTCAGGTACCGACATGGCAGTTTACTCGGTTTTTGCCAAGGGACAGTACCCGAAATTGCACATTTATCAGGACACGATAAAAGCTTACATAAAAAATGAAGGCGCCACGGCTTTTGAGAACTCGTATGTGTACATTGAGATGACCGGCGCCAACAACTACGTTGATTCTGTATTTGTATCAGAACTTCAGAGCGGACAAACAATGGTTGTAAGTTTCCCGCCCTATCAGCCTATCTCAAACGGAGTAACATATATCAGAGTGTATGTTCCGCCGGATGACTACTCGGGCAATGACGAGGCATATTATGCAATGGGTGTAAATCCCGGCGTACTCTCATACAATGACACCATCACAGCAGGATATAGCGGCGGAATAGGATGGTTCGGTGAAGGATACTGGCTTTCAAGATACAGAATTGATGACCCTAATACGAGAATAAAGAACGTTAAGATAAAGGTAATAGGTGCGCCGGGCAGTACTGGCCAGATCGTGCGCGCGGTTGTGCTCGACAACACAGGCACCATTGTTGCAAAGTCAGACCCATACAAAGTGAAAGCAAGCGATGACAATACATTGGTAACATTCAGGGTGAGCGATCCAATACCTTACAAAGTGCCGTCTTCAGGATCTACATTCTTTGTGGGAATTGAGCAGACGGCTATTGCTTCAAGCGATGATGCATACGGGATACAAGGGTCTCAGTATGAAACACCTACTCGTGAGAACACTTTCTTCGCGGCTTACGGGATGAAGCCGGTAGGGACTCAGCTGGGATTGTTTACATGGACATCCAGGTGGGGAATGGAAGCGGTGATAACAAGTATTTCAAACACTGATGTCGGCATTTCAAGCCTTGGCGATCTGAATGAGCAGTACTACTCTTCGTCCACAATACAGCCGAAGGGGAAAGTCTATAACGGCTCCACGGTCAGTTCTGCAAATGCCACGGTATTCAGAAAGATATCTCCTGGAGGATATGTAAATTCTCAGTCAGTGAACATCCCGGCAAACAGTACAGCGGAAGTCACATTTGCCAACTGGACTTTCACGTCCGGAACAGTTTACACAGTCACTGACTCGATCGTGTTTGCGGGTGATACAGACCAAAGCGACAATGTTCTCAAAGGAACCGTAACCCCGCGGGTTGCAAAACAGCTTGCAGTAGTATATACAAGACTTGCAGACAGGGACAGCCTTGTAAGAGCGATCAACCTTGACGGAAGATTTGCCGGCAACTTCGACACAATTCCGATGCACTATAACGGAACACTGAGGCCGTTCAAGTATGTATTCATGAATTTCAGAAGGGGCGGCAACTGGACGGATCAAATGCGCGACTCAATTAAGTCATTCATTGATGCATCCACAGCGGCAAACAAGAAGTCATTTGTGCTGTTCCACAATACTCTAACTTATGTTGATCCCGATATTGCATGGTGGGCAAATCCTGCCGATACAATTTTCCTGAGGCAGTATCTGAAGGCAAGATACGTTGCCAACGACTGGCAGACAAATGTCCCCGCCGACAGGAAGTTCAAAGGAAAGAACTACTTCAGCTCTGTTTCACAGGATTCACTTTACGACGAATGGAATGGAAACTATGATCCTGATCTGATAAGGCCTGTCAATGGCAGCTTTGCCGCCTTCGTTCCGAGAAACATTACAGGAAGCGGAAATGACTCAGCGATTGCAGTGGCATATGCCGGACCAAATTACAACACCTTCGTCATGAGCAATCAGTTCAATGCCCTGCGGGCTAAGAACGGCGGACTTACCGACGGCCCCGGAAGGATCTACGCGAGGATCATTGACTGGATCAACAGCACAAACACAAGCGCAAAAGTCCTTGATCTCAAAGTGCATATTGAAGGATTCTATGATCAGGGTTCAAACATCATGACTCCGGATACGGTTAGAGTATATCTCAGAAACGCTTCATCGCCATATGCAATAGTTGACTCGGCCAAAGGAGTGCTCAACACTTCCGGCATGCAATCGTTTGTGTTCAACAATGCTTCCAACGGTGTCAACTATTACATTCATGTGAAACACAGGAACGCGATTGAAACATGGAGCAGAACTGCGGGAGCGTTTGCATCAAATTACCGCGCGTATGATTTTACAACAGACTCCGGAAAGGCGTTCGGATATAACATGGTGAAAAGAGGTTCGAAATGGGTATTCTACGGCGGTGATGTGAATCAGGACGGATTCGTTGACGGAACCGACAACAACCTCATTGACAATGACGCGGCGAATTTCACATCAGGGTATGTTGCAACAGATCTCAACGGTGACGATTTCGTTGATGCAACTGACTATTCAATATCAGACAACAACGCTTATCTATTCATCGGAAAGATAACGCCGAATTCAGAGCCGGAAGTAATCGCTTTGTTCCTGAAGGATCTCAGCGATCAGACGCAGTCATTCTCACCCGGATCAAGCGGAGCCGAATTGAGGATCGATCATGAGATATATGAGAAGTTCAGGAGTGCGCCTTCAAAAGAGCCGTTGAAATTCAGGACAATGAAGAAGGGAAGTGAGACGCTTCTGATTCAGGAATAGCTTATACACACCGAACCACCCAACTGGTAAAGAAGAGCCGCGGCATTTGTTGCGGCTCTTTGATTTTGTGATAACACCTCAATCACTCAATTTGCCGTTGAATAAAAATTCCCTTAGAGTTAAAATGCTTCAAACACAAACACAGATATTCATCCGCTTATCGAACTTAAACTTTATCACCATGAAAAAGAATATACAGTTTCGGGTTTTTCTGTTTTCAGCGGTTATGGTTGTGGCAATGATGTTCACATCCGCGACATATGATTCGGCAAAAGCTGATACAACATGGGTTACGACATTCAACCAGCAATTTCAAAACTGGGCAGATGTGCATTACGCGAATTTCACGCTTCCGGCCACATCGAATTTTCAGTATTCGAAGATACTGATGTATTACACGATCACTTGTCCGGCCGCAGGGTGTGACCCGTGGGACAGATTAGGCTGGATCAGACTGTATGTTGATTCGACCACGAATTATGAGATAGCCAGAGTTATAACGCCTTACAATATTGTCGGCGGCGGTTATCCCGGGCAATGCGTTTTTGTCCTCGATGTTACTGATTACATGACACTGCTTCAGGGCAATGTGAGACTAGGAAGTTACATTGAGAGCTGGATCGGCGGAACAAGAGGCTGGCTTGT
>JAIBBK010000020.1 GCA_019694675.1 Ignavibacteria bacterium | reverse complement strand
AAGAACGCTTTTCATCCGGTGCTTCTGCAGACTCACAGCAGGAGCGAAGTCGTTCCGCTGAATTTCAGTCTTGGAGGTAACTTCAACACACTCGTAATCTCCGGACCTAATGCAGGAGGCAAGACAGTTGTGCTCAAGACAGTAGGGCTTTGCAGTCTGATGCTGCAGTCCGGTCTCCTGATACCCGCCGAACCGGAATCCGAGGTGAAGGTTTTTTCTTCGATCTTTGTCAGCATCGGAGATGAACAGTCAATTGAGAATGATCTGAGCACATTCAGCTCACATCTGAGAACGGTAAAAGAGATCATTGACGAATCCGGGAAAGACTCTCTTGTTCTTATTGATGAGATAGCGAGCGGCACCGACCCTGTGCTGGGCAGTGCTCTCTCATCAGCGATCCTGAAGACACTTTCAGATCGCGGCACATATTCGGTTGTTACAACTCACAACAGCGAGCTGAAGGAATTTGCATATTCTACACCGAAGCTGGAAAACGCTTCGCTTGAATTTGACGCATCAACGTTATCGCCGACTTTCAGATTTGTAACCGGCATTCCCGGACAGAGCTTCACTTTTGAGATCGCCGAGAAATTCAGCTTTCCTGAATCCATCATCATTGAAGCGCGCTCTTATCTGACGGAAAATGAAGGAAGGCTTGAGGACCTGCTGAAGGAACTGAATGAAACAAAGCAGAAATATGACGAAGTCAGGCAAAGGGCGGACATCGAAAGCGTAAGACTGAAAGGTTTGTCGAACCTCTATGACGAGAAGCTGAAAGAACTTGCAAAGAATGAAAAACTGCTTAAGCAAAAGGCAAAGGCAGAAGCAGAGAGCATAGTGCGAGAGGCAAGAAAGACCGTTGAGAGGACGATCAAGGAAGTCAGAGAGGAAAAGAAGACTCCAAAGCAGGCAAAGGAAGTGATTGAACAGCAGGAGAAGCTGCTGAAAGCTGTTGAAGATGAGCAGCCTCATAGTGAAGCCGGAACAAAGGATATGAAGGAAGGAGACTACGTCCGTTTGAAAGGAAGCAGCAGTTCAGGTGAAGTCATAAGTATTTCTGACAAGGAAGTGACTGTGAACATCAACGGTTTTGCGGTCAGACTTTCGCCGGGTGAACTGGAACTTCTGAAAGGCAGGCCAAAGGAAAAGAGGACTTATGAACAAGGCATTGAACCCGAAGAAAGCCGGGTTTCGCAGTCTCTTGATATACGCGGCAAATACACTTACGAAGTGAGGGAGATGATCGACAAATTTCTTTACGACTCCGTAAACACCGGACTTCACGAAGTGAGCATTATACATGGCAAAGGCAGCGGAAAGCTGAGAGAGGAAGTCCGAAAACAACTGAAAGCCCTTCCGTTTGTAAAGTCGTTCAGGTCCGGACACTGGAACGAAGGAGATGCCGGTGTGACGGTGGTCGAATTATGAAGAAAGCAGTTGTGTGCGGAGCCGGCATAGGCGGGTTAGCTACAGCACTTCATCTTAAAGCAGGCGGAGCAGATGTAAGAGTGTTTGAAAAGAATGATTATGCCGGCGGCAAGATGGGAATATTCAAGAAGAGCGGTTACAGATTCGATACCGGTCCTTCGCTGTTAACAATGCCGCATGTTCTGAGGGATTTTTTCAGGTCGCTCGGAAGGAACATGGAGGATTACATTGAGATTGAGAAGCTTGAAATATCTTGCCGGTATTTCTGGGAAGACGGTACTGTACTTAACTGGTATTCAGACCATGAGAGACTCAACGATGAGATCTCGGACGTTTTCGGAAATGATGAAGCTGAAGGATTCAGGAAAGCGATGAATTACGGTAAGCTCTTTTACGAACTTTCGAACGATGCTTTTCTTGAAGGAGAATTCAAACTCAGGAACTTTGTTTCTGCTCAGGGGCTGAAGAATGCGGGCAAATTCATTTCAGGCAGATCCATGAATGATGTGTCAAACAAGTTCTTCAGGAATCCGAAACTCAAACAGCTTTGGAACAGATTTGCCACTTACAACGGATCGAGTCCTTACCTCTCTCCGCAGTTTTTCTCCATCATACCATATACTGAGCATTTGTACGGCCCATGGTATGTGAAAGGCGGAATATACAGGATTGCGGAAGCGCTCGTGGAACTTTGTACTGAAACCGGGATTGAGATCTCATTCTCCCACAGACTTAAGCATTCAGATTCGCGCGGCTCTGTCATAAGCAGTCTGACGTTCGAAACCCCTGGAGGCGAATCAACAGTCAGCGACTTTGACACTGCAGTTTTGAATTTCACTTCCATGCAAGAAACCGCTTCGGACAGTTATTTCAAGAACGATGATTGGTCAAGCTCGGGCTTCATAATGTTTGCCGGAATGAAGTCATCGAATGAGGCCCTGACCCATCACAACATTTTCTTCTCACAAAACTACGAGAATGAGTTTCTGGATATCTTTGAAAGGCAAAGGAATCCGGCTGACATGACCGTCTATGTTTCCATTTCGTCGAAGTCTGACAGTCAGCATGCTCCTCCGGGCTGTGAGAATTGGTTCATGCTTGTGAACGTTCCGAGTTTATACAGTGGATTCGAGTGGAACAGCGAATCAACCAAAGAATACTCAAACAGGATCTTTGACAAACTGAACAGCTTCACATATGTCTTCGATAACAGCGTATTGAACAGCGCAGAGTTTGCGGAGACCTTCACTCCACTGGATTTCGTCAGAGTTTACGGATCGGAGTACGGTTCGATTTACGGACTGTCGTCAAATTCGCTTTACACTCTGATGAAAAGGCCCAAGAACAGATCGGCAAAATTTTCAAATCTGTACTTCTGCGGAGGCAATTCGCATCCGGGCGGCGGAGTGCCGCTGGTATTTCTTTCAGGCAGGATCACAGCCGGGCTCATCCTCGGAAATCAACGAACAGCTTAAACTATATACATAATAATGTCTAGAATTCTGATAGTGGACGACGAGCAGAGCATCATTGACAGTCTGTCAATGGTACTCACCTCTTCCGGATATGAAGTGGACGAATGCCTCAACGGAAAGTGTGCAATCGAGAAAGTGATTGCCGGTGATTATGATCTTGTGATGCTTGATATCAAAATGCCTAAAATGGACGGGCTCGAAGTTCTTGCAAAGATACTTGAGATAAACAGTGACCTGGTTGTGATCATGATATCGGGGCACGGCACAATTGAGACCGCAGTTGAGGCAACCAAAACGGGCGCTTATGACTTTCTGCCGAAGCCGCTTCCGGATCTGCATGAACTTAAGCTTACAGTGAAGAATGCAATTGAGTATAAGAAGTCAAGGGAAGAGCTTAAGCGTGTGCGCAGGCAGATTGAAAAAGATAACGAGATAATCGGCATCTCGGACAAGATACTTGCTGTGAAGGACCTGATAAGGAAGTATGCACCGATGAGCCAGAATGTACTTGTGACAGGTGAGAGCGGAACAGGCAAGGAGCTTATTGCGAGGCAGATCCATTTGAAGTCAAGCAGGGCCGGCCATCCTTTCATCACCATCAGCAGCGCCAATCTGAACGAGGAAATGACAGATCAGGAGCTGTTCGGGCAATTCACGGGTGACTCATTTGCAAAGGGCAAGTTTGAGCAGGCTGACGGAGGAACAATCTTCTTTGATGAGATATCAACATTGGGTAAGGACATTCAGACAAAACTGCTTGGAGTCATTGAAACCAACAGATTTGTAAGGCCGGGAACAGCAAAGGATACTTATGTCAATGTCAGATTCGTATTTGCTACAAATGAAGATCCCGAGGAGCAGCTTCAGCAAAAGAACCTCAGGGAGGATTTCTATCACAGGATCAATGTGCTGAGGATAGATCTGGCACCCCTGAGAGAAAGGTCTGAGGACATTCCGGTTCTTACGGAATTCTTCGCAAAGAGAATTGCAGAGGAGAGCAATACCCAGCAGAAAAAGTTCACCAAAGCTGCGCTCGAAAAAATGAACTCCTTCCGGTGGCCGGGTAATGTCCGTGAACTGAGAAACTTTGTGGAACGCCTGGTCATCTCGGTTGACAAGGACGTAATTGATGCCGAAGATATTGAAATGACAGGGACAAGGCACGTTAGAGAGTTCGGTGAGCTGTTCGGCAAGAATATGTCACTCAATGAATTTCAGAATGAGTCCGAGAGGATATTTCTGCTCAAGATGCTCAATGATTACAGGTACAACATTTCACAGACCGCCTCCGCCCTGCAGATACAGCGAAGCCATCTTTACAAACTCATGACAAAATACGACATCCCGACACCAAGCAAGATCAAAGAAGGTTAATGGTTCTTTTGCCTGAATGCTTCATAAAGAAACACCGCTGCGGAAACCGAAGCATTGAGAGATGATATCTTTCCCGCCATGGGAATGCGCACGAGGTGGTCGCACTTCTCCAGCAGGACTTTCCGAATCCCCTTTCCCTCACTTCCGATAATTATTGCAGACGGCATAAGCATGTCAATCTCAAAGATAGATTTCTGAGCATTTATCTCAGTGCCGAATATCCAGTAGCCATTGTTCTTCAGATACTCAAGAGAGTTGGAAAGATTTGTTTCCCTAGCGATGCTTATATAAGAAACTGCCCCCGAAGATGTCTTCATCACAGTGTGATTGACCTCAGCAGAATTGTGCCTTGGAATTACAATTCCGTCTGCACCGAGGCATACTGCGGACCTTGCAATAGCTCCGAGATTATGCGGATCAGTTATGCTGTCGAGAACCAGTATAAGCGGATTTTTCACCTTCCGGCAGTCTTCCACGATCTCTCTGAGCGTCTTATATTCATAGTCTTTCACAAATGCGATCACACCCTGAGATATACCCTCTTCCTTGTTCTTACTGCTGAAGAACTTTCTGAAATCGCTGTAGCCGAGGAACATAGTGTTTATGCGATGATCCTTTGCTAGTCTGACAATGTCCTTGAGCTTTTCATCCGGCTTTATTCTTTTCAGGAGCACGATCTTGTTTATGAAACCCGGATCTGAAGCAAGCAATTCGCTTACGGGATTTTTTCCTATGACCAACATCAAATTCTAAATTTAAAATTCTTATCAAATTGACTATTATAAAATACTCTTTTGAAACTCTTATTTCTATCATAACTCCTTCTCATTGTCATCAGCAGAATCAGCTGCAGCAAACACAGGCATTGCAGAAAGCTTCGCCGGCATCAGGGCTGAGAAGGGATGTCTCTATGTGGTTTCCACACCAATAGGCAATCTTGAGGAGATCTCTTACAGAGCTCTTGCAATACTCGGCAGCAGTGATGTCATTTACTGCGAAGACACAAGGCGGACTGGAATCCTGATGAAAAGCTACGGGATCAGCGCAAAGCTGATCAGCTATTACTCGGTTGTTGAGTCAAAAAAAACTGACCGTGTAATAGAGACCATTAAGCAGGGATTGACCTGCTCACTTGTATCCGATGCAGGCACTCCCTGCATCTCAGATCCCGGGTCAATGCTGATAAGGCGCTGTATAGATGAAGGGATAGGAGTGAAGACAATTCCCGGGAGCAGTTCTGTGATTCACGCATTGGTGGTCTCAGGTTTTGAAACAGGCGATTTCCATTTTCGCGGATTCCTTCCGCAGAAGAAGGGAAGGACAGGAGCAATAAAGGAACTGGCGGAGATCCGGTCGCTTATTGTGATCATGGAATCTCCTTACAGGATAAGGAAGACACTGAGGGAACTGCTGGAACATTTGGGGAATAAGGATGCATCCGTTTCAAGAGAAATGAGCAAAAAATTCGAGCAGACTCTGAGAGGTCCTCTCAAGGATCTGTCTGTGATGCAGTTTCCGGAAAAAGGCGAGTTTGTATTGATAATCAATAACAGATAATAATGGCAAACGAAGTGAGAGTAAGATTTGCACCTTCACCTACGGGGTACGTGCATATAGGTTCTTTAAGAACTGCGTTGTTCAACTTCCTTTTCGCAAGGCATTACGGCGGAAAGAACATTCTCAGGATTGAAGACACTGATCAGACTAGGAAAGTTGAGGGCGCGGTGGAGAACCTTATTGGTTCCCTTGAACGGCTGGGCATAACTTTTGACGAGGGGCCTGTGGCGGGCGGAGATTTCGGTCCGTACTTTCAGTCTGAGAGGTTGGACATCTATAAGAAGTACTGCAGTGAACTCCTTCAAAAGGGATACGCGTATTATGCCTTTGAGACATCTGAAGAGCTTGAAGAGATGAGGCGTCTGCAGCAGTTGGAAGGCAAGCAGACAATGTATGACAGGAGAGGCCGGGACCTGAGTGAAGATGAAGTCAAAGAGAAGCTGGCATCAGGCGCACCAAGCGTAATAAGACTGAAGGTGCCGCTTGGAGAGGAGGTAAGATTCAATGATCTTGTAAAGGGTACAATAAAGATTGATTCAGACATTGTTGATGACCAGATCCTTCTGAAATCAGACGGCTTTCCGACATATCACCTTGCAAATGTGATCGATGACCACCTTATGGGCATCACTCACATAATCCGCGGCGAAGAGTGGATAACATCCGTTCCGAAGCACATACTGCTGTACAGGGCATTCGGTTGGGAAGTGCCGGCGATGGCACATGTACCGCTCATTCTCAACCGTGACAAGACCAAGCTGAGCAAGAGGCAGGGCGATGTGGCAGTTGAAGATTATCTGAGAAAAGGATATCTCAGGGAAGCCCTTGTGAACTTTATTGCACTGCTTGGATGGAATCCCGGAGAAGGCGATGAGAGGGAATTTTTTGCAATGGACGATCTGATAAGGGAGTTCAGCATAGAGAGGGTTCAGACATCCGGCGCGGTTTTCAATCCCGATAAACTGAACTGGATGAACAACTCATATATAAAAGACTATGACCTGGATAAGCTTACCGAGCTTTCACTGCCTTATTTCAGCGGTACAGGTATAGATACGAGCGACAGGGAGCGGGTCAGAATGATACTGAATACCATCAGAGTATATCTCAATAAGCTTGACGAGATCCCTGATCATGTGAAGATCTTTTCTACGGAGGAAGTTCAGCTTGAGAAGGATGAACTCAGGCAGATACTTGAGGCGGAATCATCCAGGAAGGCGATAGGTGCGCTTGCAGGGAAACTGGAGGATTTGGACAAACTGACAGCCGACTTATATAAGTCGGCTGTGGCCGAAGTGCAGGCCGAGACCGGAGTAAAGGGAAAGGCTTTGTTCAAGCCGCTGAGAATAGCGCTCACCGGAAGTGAGAACGGGCCCGAACTGCCTGCAATTGCCGAGATCCTGGGAAAAGAAAAATCGGTTAGATTTCTTAAGAGATGGCTGTAGGACTGCCGCCGAATATATATTCGGCGGCTCCAAACTCAATGCTATCTTATCTTCTTCTTGTGTCTGTTCTTTCTGAGTCTCTTCTTCCTCTTGTGCGTCGCCATTTTATGGCGCTTTCTCTTTTTACCGCAAGGCATTAACGATGTTGTCCTTTCTGTTTGTTTTGTTTTTTGATTAAACTTGTCTTTCGCCGAGTGTATCCTGAACTATCTTCTTGAACTCCTTTGAAACCTTGAACATCGGAATATATCTCTTTCCTAAAGCGATCTTCTCGCCCGTCTTGGGGTTCCTTGCAATCCTCGGATTCTTCACGTTGTTCTTGAATGTACCAAAACCCCTTATCTCCACCGTTTCATTCCTTCTCAGCGAGTCAATGATACAGCTTATGAACCCTTCAACCACTATTTCGGTCTCCTTCTTGCTGAGGCCCGTTGCTTCTGAAATCGCAGCGGCTATCTGCGCTCTGGTCATTTAAGCAAAAATTTGATTTGCACTAATAAACAAACTTGTACTGCAGCACCGGCTGCTCGAGATATTCCTGCTTGAGCTCGTCTTTGACTTCCTTGAGTTCATTCCTTCCGAGAGATTCGACAACCATTTCAAAAAAAGTGACCCTTTCCCTCTTTCTTACTATGGTCGGCTCCCCTTCTATGCCAGCCATGCGGCCCGCCATCATGAGTGCATCTTCAAACGTCCCCAGTGAATCAACAAGTCCTATGTCCTTCGCCTGCCGACCCGTAAATACCCTGCCGTCGGCATACTTTCTGAGGGAATCCTTGTTGATCTTCCTCTCCTTCGACACAACATCAAGAAACTGATCATACGAATCATCCACTATGCTCTGGAAATATTCTCTGTCTTTCTCGTTGAGCTCGCGCAGCGGATTTCCGGCATCCTTTAGTTCACCGCTCTTTATTACAGTCTCAGATATTCCGAGCTTTTCCGCAAGGTCTTTGAAGTTTGTAAGCGATATTATCACTCCAATGCTTCCTACCAAGGAACCGGGATCGGAGACTATCACATTGCCCCCGCAAGCCGCATAATAGCCGCCGCTTGCTCCCAGACTTGAAATTGAAACCACTACGGGCTTTCCGGAATCCCTGACCTTCTTTATAGCTTCATACATCTCCTGAGAAGCGGCAACTCCGCCACCCGGCGTGTTCACCCTGAGCACTATCGCCTTGATTGACTTGTCTTCGCCGAATTCCTTGAACTGCCTTACCAGGGGCTCGGATGAGATGATCGTGAAGTTAAGATCAACCACTCCAACCTTCTCACTGCTCTTGCCTTTTCTTTCGCTGTATTTTGAAGAACCGGAAATGACACGGCTGAAATAGTAGATCGATACGGCAAAGAATACCAGCGTCACAACAATCAATGCGATCATTATTCCCCAAAAAAGCCTGCCCGTACCCGAACTGCCCGCTTTGCCGCTTTCCGCCATCACTTTATCTGATTAAAAGATCTACTTCTTCAGTTCGTCCTTCTTCTTGAGCGCGTTCTGCGCTTCTTCTGTCATTCCAAGGTTTGCATAGACAGAAACAAGAAGTTCATATACCTTCGGCTCAAGACTCTTTTCCTTCAGGCTCACAGTCAGCGGTTCAAGATATCCCTTTGCCTTTTCAAACTCGGCTCTGTATTCACTGTTCTCATCTTTGCTTCTCATTCCTTCACCTATTTTTGCATGAGCCAGGCCGGCATTGTAAGCTGAAGTCTCATAATATACATCATCCTTTGGCAGATAAGGGACACTCAGAACTCTCTCGAAGGTCTTTGCCGCAGACTCGAAATTATTCATCTGCATCATACCCATTCCTGTTTCAAACACTATCCTTGCAACCTTTTCCGCGCTTTCTTTTGACTTGGATTTTGAAGCCAGGTCATTGAAGATCTCAAGAGCTTTTTCTGGTTGTCCGAGCGCAAGATAGGTCTCGCCAATTGCGCTGAGTGATTTCAGACTGTCCGGCAAAATAACATTTGATGCGGTAAATGCCTTCAGTGCGTTTTCATATGCTGCCTTTGCACCGGCCTTGTCTTTCTTGTTCTCATAATCAATTCCGTTCTTAAACTCCTTCGCTCCCATATTGAACTTCTCAACCCATAATTGCGTGATCTTGTCGCTGTAATTTGACGAAAGTGACTTGCACTTTTCAAATGATTTTGCGGCTTCATCAAACTTGCCGAGTTCAACCTGTGAATATCCAAGCATATACCAAGCTTCATCATCTGTACCGTCAATGGCCAAACCCTTCTTCAGTTCGCTTTCGGCCTTTGCATAGTCCTGTTGTGTAAATGCCAGTTTCCCGGTTGTTGATTCGGCTGAAGAACATCCCGAAAAATAAACGGTCGCTCCGACCAGAAGGATGGAAAGAAAGAGGAAGCCTGTTCTCATTTTAAGTGACATGATTATTCTCCTGACAGTTGTTATTGTTGAGTTAAATTTCGCTAAATATACTAATTATAATGTATTTGTTCAATTTAACTATGCGTGAATCAGGCTCTGGGATGAAACGTTTTGTGAACCTC
>JAIBBK010000091.1 GCA_019694675.1 Ignavibacteria bacterium | reverse complement strand
GCTTTGCGGCTAGCTCTCTTCTCTTTAGAGAAAATTCATCGGGCTCATTGATGCTTCTCATAACTTCTTTAGCGAGTCCGGAAATATCTTCCACTACAATACCCGTGTGTCTTCCTGCATTTGCTTTGGGATCGTTCTTAACGAGGTCAGCCGTGGTTTCTCCAAAACCTGAATAAACTTTTGCAAGCGTCTTTTCAAAGAACTCCGGACAGTCAATGTAAACAACGGGCTTGTCAAGCATGATGAACTCAAGCGCGACACTGCTCACATCCGTAACCATTACATCAGCGGCAGTAAGCAGTGGGTCAATGTTCATTACAGGCACATGCCTGAAATTTTCAGCCGATTCAAATTCAGACAGTTCTTTGATCCAGTCAACGCCTCCGGTGTAGAACTGATAATTCGGGCCGTCCGGGCGGCAGTAGCTTATCGGATGCAGTTTCACTATCAGATTAATTTCCGGGATCTTCAGCAGTTCCGTAATGATCTCTCGTCCTTTAGTCCTCAGCGACAAGCCCTCATCCCATGAAGGCGAGTAGATAACAGTCCTGAGCGAAGTTGATAGTCCGAGCTCCTTAAGAACCTCTTCTCTTTTGTAATTGCCGTTCAGCAAGTCATCTGACTTTGCATAGCCGACATCATAAAGATCGATCCTGCGATCCTGCAGTCCGTAGTTCTTTATTGTAAGCTCCGTCTGCTCCCTGTGCAAAGGGCTTGTGAGGAAATGCGCATCAAAGTTCACGAATTCGCTCTTCTGATATGACTGATACTTTACAGGTTGATTGTGATTGATGTGTATCCTGTATGAGTCTTTGCTTCCCACGCCGTAAATGTGCGCGGATATGAAGAGGTCAGCATCTCCAAGCTCCCTGCTCAATTTCACCGGGAATTGTCTTCCGGTTTCAATGCCGAACACTTCAAGCTGTTTATCCCCTGCATAATGCGTTGCAATATAGTACGAGATCTTATCTGTCTTCTCTTTGAGCTTCCGGTATAGAGGCAGGAAATGCGGTATGAATGAAAGTTCTTCTATGTCGAGTATGACAACCTTCTTGCCGGCGATCTTGTCGGCCTTCATGCGAAGTTTGATCGCGTCCGTGCGCAGTTTCTTTTTCGCGGATGCGAACAATCAATGAACTCTTTTCATTATCTCAAGCAGTTTGTCCTGTGTGATCTTTCTGGGATTGTTTCCAAGCCTCTCCGCATTTGTATTCAAAGCGATCTGCTCAATTTCTTTCATGCCATTGATACCCAAACCCGTGAGAGTCGTTTGCAGTCCGCAATCTTCTATCAGTGCATTTATCTTCCCGCGACCTTCTTCAGGATCCTTTGCATTCAGTATTCTCAGAATTCTCCTTACAGCATTCCTGACATGTTCTGCACCGCGCCTGTCGTTGCAGTCGTCTTCGGTAACTTCACTGATATACTTCAGAAATTCACCGAGCGTAATGCATACCGCCTGTCCGTGAGGAATGCCGTAAACGCTCGTCATGGTGTATGATACAGCATGAGGCGCGGTTGTCCTGGAAATGTTTATCGCTTTGCCCGCGAGATTTGAAGCTCGCGACAGGTTTCGTCTCGATTCTGCATCGGGACAGCTTACCGCCGTCAAAAGATTATTGTATGAGAGCGCCGCAGATTCTTCTGCGTAATTTGTTGACTCCTCGTTTGAGCCCGTTGCCCAGATCGATTCTATTGCCTGGCAAAATGCATCAATTCCCGAGACCGCAGTCTGATATGGCGTAAGCGAGTAAGTCAGTTCCGGATCCACTATTGCCGCATCAGGCAGAATTGCATCGGAGGCAAGTGAAAACTTGCTGATGCCGGAATATACAACAGCAAAGTGTGTTGCTTCACTGCCTGAGCCTGAAGTTGTGGGAATCGCAACAAGCGGCCTGCCTTTTTCTGTGGCCCTTGCTGAATTCTCGATCACTTCTTCGGGATTGTTAGACTGTGCCGAGAGAAAGTTGATTGCCTTTGCAGTATCAATCACATTTCCTCCTCCGGCCGCAATCACTGTATCCGGGAGAAATTCTCTGATCAGTTCAATTCCTTTCTTTATGAATTCAATCTGCGGGCATTCGGTGTTAACAGTGAATCTTGCCGACTCATGTCCGGACAATTGCTCCATTATTATTTCTTCCGCACCGCTGAGCCGGAAAGAAGAACTTCCGGTAACGAGCATGATCCTGTTTGCTCTGAACATTCCCAGCACTTCCTTAAGCCGCCGCGCAGTACCTTCTCCGAACAACTCAATTTGATTGCCCATTGAGTATGAAGTTCATGAATGCCTTCTTGTTCTCAACCGGTGTCTTGTCCGGCCTGCCGAGATCCTTTCTCGATCTTAAATCGAGCCTTGCTTCAATGAATACCGGGCCCTGCGCATCCCGCGCCATCTCCAGCGCCGCCGCAAGCTCTTCCGCGTTCACGGCTCTCATGCTGAGGCCGTATCCGCAGGCAGTGGCGATCTTTGGAAGGTCAACCGAAAATGCCGCAGTGGGCTGGCCGCCCACAGACTCGTGCGCACCGTTGTTAAGTACAATGTGAAGCAGATTTCCCGGAGCCCTTGTTCCCGTAATCGCAAGCGATCCCATATGCATAAGCGCGGAACCGTCTCCGTCAATCACGACTACTTTCCTATCCGGCTTTGACATTGCGATCCCAAGCGCGATCATGATGCTGTGTCCCATCGAGCCAACGGTCAGAAAATCCTGCTCATGTCCCTGGCCGTTATGCTTTCTGTACTCAAACACTTCCCGCGAAGCCTTCCCGGTGGTCGATACAATAATGTCTTTACGCGAAACCGACTGCAGTATGATTCCTATCGCTTCTTCCCTGCTGAGCAGATATTCCTTTGTGCCGCCTGATGTCTTATCAAACTTGCCGAAAGTTCCATCCCTTACGATCACAATGAACGGGCAAGATCTCTCACGCATGGTTTCAATTGCATTCGTGAGCGTCATTACTGCATCTTGCATATTGTCTTCAAGCACGGCATAGCTGAGATCCATTGCCTTCAGCATGCCTTCCATCACTTTGCCCTGCTTCATGTGCTGCGGCTCATCATGTTTTCCGGGTTCGCCGCGCCAGCCAATGAATACAAGCATAGGGATCGAATATACTTCTTCGTCAGCAAGGCTGAGCAAAGGATTGACTGAATTTCCAAGGCCGGAATTCTGCATGTAAACCACCGCCTCCTCTCCCGTTGCAAGATGCCTGCCTGCGGCAAGCGCGACTGCTCCGCCTTCATTGGCTGTTATTACATGCATTCCGTGCGGCACAATCTCATTGACGCATGTGCAAAATTCCTTCATCAGAGAGTCAGGCACGCCTGCATAGAACATTATGCCCTTCGATTTGAGGAAATCCACCAGCTCCTTCGGGTCAATCATTGCTTGCCTCCGGGTATGAGTGTCAGTATTTCGCTGATCGGCATCATTGATGAATCCGATTCATAAGACCTTTCATTTTCAAGTATCTCGGTTGCAGTCTTTATCATTGCAGGATACGCACTTCTGAGAAGCTGATTTGCATAGATCACTATGTTGACGCCGGCTTCCGACAGCTCCTTTTCATATACCTTATTATAGGTGGAAGGAACCGCAACTAGCGGGAGATGTTCTTCCTCCTGCCTGAACCTTCTGCAGAATTCGAAAACCTCTTTTGGATCCTTGTCCTTGCTGTGGATCATGATTCCGTCAGCGCCGGCTGACACGTACGCCTTTGCGCGCATCAGCGCATCTTCAACTCCCTTGCCAAGTATCAGGCTTTCTATTCTTGCAATAATCATAAAGTCCTTCGTTATCTGCGACCTCTTCCCCATTGAGATCTTGTGCGCAAAGTTCTCCGGCGTGTCCTGCTGTTGTTCAACGTCTGTTCCGAAAAGTGAATTCATCTTGAGCCCGATCTTGTCTTCAATTATCACAGCCGACACTCCGAGCCTCTCCAGGCTCTTGACCGTGAAAGAGAAGTGTTCCGGCCTTCCGCCGGTATCGCCGTCGTAAACTATCGGTTTTGTGGTAACTTCAACTATGTCGTTAAGCGTCTGCAGTCTCGCCGTTACGTCCACTGCTTCTATGTCCGGCTTGCCCTTGGCAGTGGAGTCTGTAAGACTGCTCAGCCACATGCCGTCAAACTCCTTTGCAGTGCTTCCCTTCACTATCCTGAGATGCTCCGCTATCAGTCCGGTCAATCCGTTGTGGGCTTCGATCAGTCTTACGATCTTCTTTGCCCCGAGCAGTCGCCTGAGCGTCTTCATCCTGATCTCCGGAGTTGTTCCGATCTCCTTCAGTCCCTTGTTCAGTTGCGTGGAAGAGATTCCCTGAGTGTACGGAACTTCTATTAGCTCCCCTCCCCATCCGGCAAGCGCATTTATCACTCTCTCTCTTGTTGATTTTTGCACGCCGTCTTTCCAGTCATCACCGTGAACTACATAGTCGGGCCTCAGCTTCTGCAGGTTGGGAACATAATCAAGAGTTTCCTGCGGTATCACCTTATCTACGCCTTTGATGTTTTCAACAATGATCTTTCTTTGTTCATAGGTGAGAAACGGGAGACGCTTGTAGCTTGCAATGGCATTGTCAGTGAGCAATCCCACCGTAACTTCCCCAAGCTTTCTTGCTTCGTTAATTATGTTCAGATGCCCGGGATGAATGAGGTCTGCGCTCATTCCCACATATACTCTCTTCATGATGCTGTCGCCGCTTTTGAAGTTTGAATTACTTTCCAGTCGTTCTTTATCAGCGCTGTCCTGAACTCCCTGTTTGTAATTATGCGGAGAGTGTACGGGATCTGTGCCTGATAAAATGCGATCCTGAACTTTGCATACCTCACGCTCTTTTCGTTGTCGGCCAGGAAATATTTCAACATTCTTATCCTCCACCTTATTGACTGTTTCGCGGAATAGAGCATATTGAAGATCAGCTTCCTTTTTCCGAGCCGGTCAATTGCGTAGATGTTGTACGGAATGCAAATACCATTATTCATGAATCTTCTTTTGATGTCCTCCTCAGTCGCATTCTTGTCAACGATCTGACAGTGATACATTACTGCTTTCGGAGCCCATCCGATCGGAAGGTTTCTTTTCTTGAGTCTCAGCCACAAGCCTGTCTCACCGTCTCCTATCAGCCATTCTCCAACCATTTCAGGATTGAACCCACCCACATCAATGAGCACGTCTTTCTTTATATGCAGATTGCCGGCATTCATGTAAAGGCCCACTTCGTATTTCTCTTCCTTGCCGTAGTCAAGCTTGCCGAGCTGTTCTTCATAATCGCTTATCCAGTCGGGAGGAGTAGTGTCCCACTTGACGTCTATCTTTCCGGCCACACCCGCAATGTCTTCAGACATCTCAAAGACCTTGTTGATTTCCGATATCCATTCCGGAACAAGAAGGCCGTCGTCGTCAGTGAATGAAAGTATTTCGTTCCGGGAAGCAAGTATTCCGATCTGCCTCGCATACACCTGTCCGGCACGCGGCACGAAGTAGTACTTGATCTCTGTGCCGGGATGATCCGCAATGTATTTGAGTGAAACATCTTCGGTGTTGTCGGTCGAGTTGTTGTTCACAATTATCACTTCATAGTGCGACTTCGGATAATCCTGAGCGCAAAGTGAGTCAAGACACTTCACGAGAGTTTCGGCGCGGTTGTAGGTAGTAACTATTACGGAAAACTTGCGGAGCCTCATTCGCTTATGTCAGTGTATGCCGCCGTTAATATCAAGTGACGTGCCGGTAAGGTAATCAGAGTCAATGATGAACCTGACCGCGTTGAAGATGTTTTGCGGATCTCCGAACTTTCCAGTGGGTATCTTCTGCTTAACGATCTTCTGATATTCCTCGCTTACTTCCGTTATCATTCCAATGTCAAAGTAACCGAGATTGAGACAGTTGGCTGTGATTCCTTTAGAAGCATTCTCAACAGCGATACTTCTCGTCATTCCCCACAGCCCTGACTTCGACGCCGCGTATGCGCTTGTTCCGGGAATTCCGGTTTCGGCAACAACTGAAGCGAAGTTGATTATTCTGCCGTAATTCTTTTCCCTCATGATCGGAAGAAAAGCGCGGATTACGTTGTATGAGCCTGTCAGGTTTGTGTCTATCACCTGCTTCCACGCCTCCGGCTCGGACTTGTGCGCGAAGCAGTTATAGTTGTTTCCGGCGCAGTTGATTAGCACCGCATGCTCAATCTCAGGCTTAAGGCTTTCAGCAAATGCCAATGCACCAGCATAATCAGTTACATCAAGCCTGAAGTAATGTGGATCGTTCTTCAGGGCTTCGTTCTCAGTGTGATAAGTTCCGTAAACCTTGTCGCCGTCTGCAGAGAACTTCTCGAAGAGAAATTTCCCTATTCCCCTCGATGCTCCCGTTATTATTATCGTTTTCATTTTGTCGTTAGTTGATTATTCACATCGCCTGCCTGATCTGCTCCTTGTCTTCCGCATACATCGCTTTGACAAGCTCTTCAGGCAGTATGAAATCTTTTCCGTCAATGATCCTGTCACAAAGGAAGTCCATGTAAGGATTCTTCCCGGGAAGGAGATGATCAAGCAAAGCGAAATCAATATGAAGGTCTTCGCCTATAGTCGGCGTAAGCGGCACCTGCTTCCGAATGAAATATGTGTATCCGTATTTCCATGCCAGCTCCGACATCTTATCATCAAGCCTTCCAAGGCGGGATGCATTTGAAAGCAGTGAAGAATATTCGCTCTCATTCTTTGCATCATAAGTGAAGCCCTTGCCGGAATAGTGCGCTTCCCCTGCAAGTATGACCGGCTTGCCCTGAAGTGAAAGCTCAAGGCCTCCCGTGCCCATTACCGTCACACCGCCGTCAAGCAGGCTGTAAAAATCCAGCGGACTGATGTCATCATCCATCTTTAGTACCTTAATGTGCGGCGGCAGATCGGGAAAGTTCTTCTCGATGAATTTCTGGCATCCGGTCAGCGGGTTGTCATTGATCTCCGAAGGATGGATCTTTATAAGCCACTGAACATCCTTCATATTCCATAGAGTCTTTATTGTTTCATACAGCCAGGTGTCAAAATCCTTATATATCATCGGGAAGTAATCCGATGCCGCATCCCAGTTGATGTGAGTCATAATTCCCCAAACCGGTTTGCCCTCTTCCAATCCGTAATGCCGCATAAAATGCCCGCGGTCGCCTTTGTAATTCTTCAGAATGCCGTGCATGTCACGCGATACTTTGTTCATGTACCTTTGGTCAAGAAAATGTTCCACCCTTTCCCGCGCCGTTTCGCTCAGCTCCGCTGAACTTATCTTGTCCCAGGATTCTTTGCTGATGCTTAGGAAAGTTTCGTGCGTATCGGACACTGTTCCGAAAAAGAAATGCGCGTTGAGATAACAGCAGATGTATGATGACACCGGAATACCCGCCTTCAGGGCTTCGCTTAGCGGAGGGCCCCAGTCTGCATATATCCCGTGCGACATGTACATTCGCTCGGGCTTTTCCTTTCTTATGTACTCCGCAGATGCGGCCGCGCTTACAAGCACTGCATATGCATATTCTCTGAGCAGCGCTTCGTGCCCTTTAAATCCACCGCCTCTGGTGTGCCTGTTCATTGCGGACTCAAGATGATTGCCGACGTTCAGACCGTTATACGAAAGCTCTTTGTAATTCTCAAGCGTTACTTTGTCAGCCTGCCTTCTCAAATCTTCTGCCCTTGATGGAGATACAAGCTCACCAATGTAAACGTAATCCAATCCGAGCCGGTCAAAGAGCTGTGAGTTCTGCCTTATGCATGACGGGCAATACTTCGCCCATTGGTCTATCCCCGCTTCAGGAAAATCAACTCTCTTCGCGCATGCTTTGTAAAGCCCGTCACAAAGAACCACTTTCACATTGTGCCCGCGCAGTTTCAGTGCGGCCGCTATGATTCCCTCAAGGTGGCTTTGAATTATCATTCCGCCGGTTGACCAAAAAACAATTTTCTTTGAATGAACGCCTTTCGCCAGCCCCTGCCTGTACAGCATTCCGGCCTTGCGCCTGGTATTCAGCTTCTTGACATAGCTGTTTCTCAGCAGTCTGCTCTTTACTCTGTCGGTGATCCCCAAGTGGGTAAGAAGTTTTATTCTTCCGGCTGTGGCGGCAATGGGTTACTGCCGGCCGGTATGAGATTTCGTTTAAGCAGGTGGTCGGTGAATCTGAACAGCTTATAGTCATTGTACTTCCTTGATGCGATCTGTATCCCGTAAGGCATGCCGCCGGGAGATATAAACACAGGGCAATTTATCACCGGCAGGTGTGTGAGTGTCCACATCAGCGCAGGGTCTGGCTTTTCCCTTTCTTCTCTGAGCGGAGCCTCGCCCGCTGTGCTGTGCGAAACTATAATGTCATACTCCGTCAGGAATCTGTCCATCTCTCTGATCATTCTGTTCTGCATTTCAAGATATGCGTGATACTCTACTGCGCTGATCATGCTTCCCCTTGCAACTATCTCATTCATTATGTCAGAAACCATTTCCGGCTTCAGGGATTCTTCCTTAAAATAATACGACAGCGTTTTGTCGTAGATCTTTTCGTGAACCGCATGAGCATCTTTCATGATTTCAGGAAGTTCAGCTTCTGTTACTTCGATCTCTTTGTCTCCTTCAAGCGCTTGCGCAAACTTCAGCACTTCTTCCTTTGTATGAGAATATGCATTCTCCCATGTGTGAGTCTTTACAAAGGCGACTTTCCATGGCTTGTCGGATTTCCTGTTCTGCCTTTCATTGTCAGAGAGTGCATTGTTGCTCATAGGAAAGTTCGCGCCGCGCACTCTCAGCGTCTCAAACATCCTCTTCAGGTCTTCAAACATGGCAGTGAAGAATCCAATGGTATCAAGCGAATCCGTTGTCTTAAGCATTCCGGTTCGCGGAAGAAGTCCGAACGAAGGCTTGCACCCGTATACGCCGCAAAAACTTGCCGGCCTCACTATCGATCCCGCAGTCTGTGTGCCGATGGATGCAGGAACCATACCTAGAGCTACCGCAACAGCTGAACCGCTTGAAGATGTGCCGGGAGTTCTGAGTGGGTCGTGCGGATTTATGCAGTTGCCGATCGCGTGTACTGCAAACTCCGCGGTGTCAGTCTTACCCGGGATCAAAGCTCCTTCCTTCTTCAGATAATAGACTTCTCTCGCATCATTGCCCGGCGTGAATCCCTTCCACAACGGGCTTCCCATCTGCGTGGGAAAATCTGCAGTGTTGAATATGTCTTTGACTCCAACAGGTATGCCTTCAAGAAGTCCCGGCATTTTCTCCGACTTCAGTCTTTCGTCGGCGCTGTGTGCCTGCGCAAGCAACTTTTCTTCGTCAAAAACAACCCAAACCTTGCTGTAGTCATTGAGATGTTTTATCCTCTCATAGCACTCTGCGGCAATATCCCTTGCGGTTATATTTCCGTTCCGCATCATACCTATAATGTCCCCTATGGTCTCGCTCAGAAATATGTTTCGTTCGATCTTAGTTTTGTTCAGAGTCTCCATTGCCTTTGCCTGAAGTGTTTTCTTCTCTTTCAATCAACTGTTGCGGGTAAGGAAGTATTCTCTCCTTGTTCTTTCTTGTCTTCTGTACCACTGGAAGCACGATGTTCTTTATCTCCTCAAGCCTCTTCTCCTTCATCTTCAGGTAGAACTCTTCTTCCGACATTCCGGTGATCTCAAGATAATATCTGAGCGATTCGGGAATTTCCTTGTCATACTGCTTCGAAAGTTCAAATCCCTCTTCACGCGAGAGCAGGCCGTTCCTCACGTCAATGCTTGCCTGATATGTTGCCCTGCCGTAGCCCCGCTTGAGATAGTTGGTGAAGTCATGCATGCCGGGCATTACGCATTCTGCACTCTTGTAGCCCTTGTATGTTCCTTCCACTTCAGTTTCTTTCCATGCATAATTGTCCCTCACAAATTCCATCTGCCTTTCGTCATCCCAGAAAATGTAGTCGCCGAGATGAAGCAGTCTCACGCCCGTCTTCTCAAGTTCTTCCATTGTGGGAAAGAAGAACGGCTTCATGTCCTTCTCTGATATGTAATCGCAAACCATCTCCTTCGGATTCCTCTTTGTAGACACCCGCATGAAGTAGTCCACGTCAAACTTCATCAGTGGATTCTTGTAAGAGGACCTTCCGGAAGATTCGGCAATTGATTCTCCGTAAATGAGAAGCGGAATGTTGAACCGCACTGCGATCTGAAG
>JAIBBK010000062.1 GCA_019694675.1 Ignavibacteria bacterium | reverse complement strand
CAGAAAATTGAAACTAAAAAGCCCACACCTTGAAAAGGCGCGGGCTTTTCAGAGCTGGAGACGAGACTTGAACTCGTGACCTGCTGATTACGAATCAGCTGCTCTACCAACTGAGCTACTCCAGCAACAGAACCTGATCTGTTATGCAGTCGTATTAATACCTGTACAATTCTGACTTGTACGGGCCGTCAATGCTGACTCCTATATAATCTGCCTGTTCCTTGGTCATCGTCTCAAGCTTTGCACCTATCTTTCCCAGGTGAAGTCTGGCAACCTTTTCATCCAGATGCTTGGGCAGCACATAAACCTTGTTCTCATAATTGCTGTGGTTGTTCCAGAGCTCTATCTGTGCCAGCACTTGATTTGTAAATGAATTGGACATTACAAATGAAGGATGTCCCATGGCGCAGCCGAGGTTCACAAGCCTGCCTTCGGCAAGGATGATCACTTCTTTGCCGTCAACCGTGTAAAGATCCACCTGCGGCTTGACTGTGTTCTTTGTCTGGCCGTAATTCTCATTCAGCCATGCCATGTTGATCTCATTGTCAAAGTGACCGATGTTGCAGACGATGGCCTTGTCTTTCATTGACTTGAAATGCCTGTCGGTAATGATGTTCACATTTCCGGTTGCGGTCACAAATATGTCTGCGATCTCTGAAGCTTCATCCATTGTAACCACCTGGTATCCGTCCATTGCCGCCTGCAATGCGCAGATCGGATCAATCTCCGTAACGAGCACTCTGGCTCCGGCGCCTCTCAATGAAGCTGCCGAACCCTTTCCTACATCACCGTAACCGGCAACAACGGCAACCTTGCCTGCCATCATAACATCCGTTGCCCTTCTGATCGCATCAACGCATGACTCCTTGCAACCGTACTTGTTGTCGAATTTCGACTTTGTTACGGAGTCGTTAACATTGATCGCAGGCATAGGAAGTGTACCCTTCTTCATTCTCTCATAAAGCCTGTGCACACCAGTTGTCGTCTCCTCGGACAGTCCCTTGATTCCCTGTATCAGTTCCGGATAATTGTCAAAGACCATATTGGTCAAATCACCGCCGTCATCGAGGATCATGTTGAGGGGCTTTCTGTCCGGGCCAAAAAACAGTGTCTGCTCAATGCACCAGTTGAATTCCTCTTCATTCATGCCTTTCCATGCATATACCGGAATTCCGGCAGCGGCTATAGCAGCAGCTGCATGGTCCTGTGTGGAAAATATATTGCACGATGACCATGTAACTTCTGCTCCGAGATCAACAAGTGTCTCTATGAGAACTGCGGTCTGAATTGTCATATGAAGGCAACCGGCTACCCTGGCGCCCTTGAGTGGCTTCTGCGATTTGTATTCTTCCCTTATTGCCATCAGGCCCGGCATCTCTGCTTCCGCCAGCCTTATTTCCTTTCTACCCCATTCGGCAAGAGATATGTCCTTAACTTTGTAAGGCAATACCTGATTCTTGTCCAGTGTTGCTGTACCCAATTTATCCTCCTTGGAAATTGAAAAAATTATTGAGTGCAAAGATACAATTTTTGATCTGTAATTAAAATTAATTTCTTTCTGACATTTTGGGTGATTCCCTGTACTGCCCCGTGCCTGTGATCGCCGGTTACTCATTGTACTGAAATGCAGGACGGCCTTTGACATTCTCGCTGAACTTCTGATGTATCCGTTTCAGGTTATCCGGAGGCATTGGAAATAGCCTGAACCGGTCCACAGATGCTTGGGTGCATCTTCAGTGTTCAGCGAAAATGTGAAAGACCGCTCTGAATAGAAATAGTGCTCTTATGGGACAGTTGCACAGGAAGCCGGTTTCGAAGGCAGGAGCTGAGGGTGTGAAGTTTGACAGTTGCTCCTGCCGTTCTTAACCTTGTTCTTCCGATTCGATTCTAATGACTCAATAAGAATCTTTCTGTTCTGCTAACGCCGTTCATTGCCATCTTGAGAAAGTATTCCCCTGACTGAATCTCCGGAGATGGCTTGTAATACAGTGTGTAATCTCCGGGTGTTATGGTTCCGGCAACAAGCTCTTCTACGGTTCTTCCCTTTGCATCCGTTACTTCGAGTCTGGCTTCACCCTCCTCATATATGCTGAACTTCACTGTCGCAATATCTCTGACAACGCCCTCGGTTGTTCCGCTCAGTGTGAATTGCTCTGTTACTGTATCGTGCGATGCCGCCAGCTTTGTGCTTTGTGCTCCGCAGTATCCTGCCGCAGATGTAACGGCTATGCCTGCAATGACAACGGCTCTTAAAATTCTTGATCTCATCTCAATTCTCCTTTCATTTTAATTTCGGTTTGATGATCCGTCTTTAATCAGACCTTGCTGAAAACTTATACAAAAATGGGGGATCCTTATTGAAAACTGAATAGAGCCACTTGCGGGAAATTAATAGGTGTAGTTACTTAGCAGTATGCCCGGCAGGACTCATCCTGCCGGGCTATTGGACTACATACTGCTACTTTGATCCATTGGGATCGGATACGGCTTCTGTACCAATTATGGTTGCCTTAACTGACAGCCCCATTTCAGAGTTGTTTATCAGTGTGATCTCACGCGCTCTGAAATTGTCGGCTCCGCATTTCCCGTTCACTTTTCCTTCATCACCGTCAATGTAGATGGCAATGTCGCCGCAGTGCTCGGGTGTTTGGTAGGCCGGAAGCCTCAGGTCAATTGCCTCCACGCTGACCGCGGTAAATGCATCAAGGTTGCATTGATCAAATTCTGCCGCATTGATGTTCCATTTTTCACCGGGCATCAGGTAATTCTCGAAAGTGAGAACGATCTTTCCGCTGTTCCCGATCGCGCCATGCTCAGTTCTCTCTTTCTGATCACCTGACGATACTCCGGTAGGATTGTTGTTACATGCAATCAGTGTTACTGTTGCTGCGAGTACTGCCAGCATTGCGAAGGATCTTTTTAGCGTTTGCATTTTTTGCTCCTTTCATTATTTGGTTTTGGGGAATCAATTCTTCCGTTCTTTTGGGGCAGTTTCTGAAACCCGCTTTGGGTACGGGTTTCAGTTCTTACCCGGATTCTTACTCTTAGTGCTTTGATATTCCGTGAAGCGACTTTGCCTCAACTACAGCAATTGCGTAAACCCGCTTCTTGCTGTTGTTCTTCACGACCACAGTCTGCGCCTTGACGTTGCCGGTGGAACAGTCGGTGAATTCACTCTTTCCCTGATTGTCAGTTTGAATTGAAATCTTCTTGCAGAAGTCTGCCGATTCAAACACTTCATATTCGGAAGCGTTGACAAGCGTAACCGATGAAATATATGATACACCGATTTCGCCGGCATTTATCACCGTTTCACCAAAGGGCTGAAGATCCAGTCCGAATTCAAATGTAACTTCCTTGAAATCGAGCGTGCCCGCTGTTTCGGGAACCCCGCTGAGATCTCCGGACACTCCGGTCTTTGACGAACTGACCGGTCCGCTGTAGTCTGAACAACCTGCAAGTACCAGCGGGAAAAGCAGTACTGCCAAAGCTGCTGTTTTGATCTTGTTCGAGTTCATTTCTTTCTCCTTTCTTTTTTTAGTTTGCCAGCGGATTGTTTCCGACGGCTTTTTTTGTCTAAATCACTCTCCGGCAATTATGCCGCTTACTTTGATCGATTGCTGACTGCTGTTGAAGATCTTCAGGTCTATGAAACTGCATCTCTCAAGCATGATTGACTTCACGGTCAGATCAAGCCCGTCAATTGTCTTCAGTGTAAAGTCGGCATCGGCATGAAGGTACAACGCGAATATGCCGTGGGGCTGAAGCTGCTGAAGGTCTGCTGTCTCACCCGGCTCCAGACTGAGACTCACCGGCACAATACTGTTGAATTGATTTCCGGTGTTTGATTCGATCAGCCTGGATTCGCTTACGCTTACAGCTTTGGAACTGATGCCCAGGTCAAGCTTCAGAACCGATTGTGTGATGCTGTTTCCGTCTCCGGAAATCTCAGTCCTTTCACTTTCTCCGGCGGCTGAGTAGCCGGATCCAGCGGGGTTGTTGTTACCGCAACCCACTGCCGCAAGCACCGAAAGAGCCGCAAGCATTACGAGTTTGTTCTTCAGCGCCTGCATTGCTTTTTCATTTATTAAAACTTCCATGTTCTTCAATTCTCCTTTCGTTGTGCTGAACTTCATTGTTCAGTTATTGCAAAGATGATAATGTTTGGTTGGAAATTGCATAGGGCAATATTCGGATTGTTTGTAGGGGAACTTATCTAAGCTCGGAGGTTGAACACTTAGTGGCTCAGGAGGAGCAGTACAGCTTCAGAAATAAGAGAAGGGCGGAGATCTTGCCTCCCTCTGTTTCAGAGAGAGGCAATCACTTCAAAGATATGAATGCTCGGGAGGAATATGGCAAGTAATTGTGATATGAGTTTGTTACAGTTCCCCGATGAGAAACTGATCAAAACTAATCACTGTACTGTCCAATAATAATAGGACAGAGCACACAAATTTAGTAGGGGTATTTGACCATGCAACCCGGGAGGAGCGGGCCGGATCACTCCGTAAGCAGAGACTTGTTTTCTATTGCGAATTTTATGAGACTGTGACTGCCTCTCAGATTCAGCTTGTTGCTTATGTTGGTCCTGTGGTTTTCAATTGTGCGGTGGCTCAGAAAAAGTATGTCGGCGATTTCCTTTGATGTTTTGTTCTGAGATATGTAACGCAGTACCTTCCTCTCTGTGGGCGTGAGATTATCGAGCATGGGAGTCGTTTTCCTCAGTTCCGCCAGCTTCTGCCTCCTTTTGAGAAGCAGGTTGGACATTGAGGGGCTGATGAAATAGTTTCCTTCGCTCACGGACGAAATGCATTCCAGTATGTCATTGACTGCGCTGTCTTTGAGTACATATCCTTTGATTCCAAGGCCCATTGCCTCATCAAATATGTCTTCCTCTGAATACATTGTAAGAAACACAACCTTGACCGGCATATCGGCAACCTGCTTGAGAACTTCAAGCCCGGTCATTTTGGGCATGTCAATGTCCAGTAACGCTATGTCCGGCTTCTTCTCGGTTATCAGCTCAAGGGCCTTTGCCCCGTTATCGGCCTCGCCTATGATCCTGATATTCTGGTCTTTCTCAATGATCTGCCTCAACCCCTCTCGAAAGATAGGATGGTCATCAGCAATAATTAGCTTGATCTCTTCCGGCATTTTGTAAAGTTTGATTTTTTAAAATATGAAAGTCCGGGCTGAGCTTCAACGTACAGCAAACTGCATCTTCAGTTGCTTTCATTGCTGTCATTCCCTTTGCAAGCTTCCTTCAGATCGATCGGAATGCTCAGCTTCACTTCCGTTCCCGATCCCCTGGAAGAAGTAATGCTGATGCCCGCATTCATCATCCTTGCTCTTTCTTTCATTCCCTGAAGGCCAAGCCCGTGTCCCGGCGCTGACTGCTTATCTGCAGAGGACGGAAATCCTGCTCCGTTGTCTGAGATCAGGACAGAGATATCACAT
Source organism: Ignavibacteria bacterium (assembly GCA_019694675.1). Lineage (GTDB taxonomy): Bacteria > Bacteroidota > Ignavibacteria > Tepidaquicellales > Tepidaquicellaceae > JADJAH01. The sequence continues at coordinate 41,162 of JAIBBK010000062.1, read as the reverse complement.
TCTCCCCTGCTTACATTCAGTAATGCCTCGGTTGCATGTGAATGCTTAATGATATTGTTTACACTTTCCTGAACAATCCTGTACAGAGTGATCTCAGAGTCCTGAGGCAGGAGTCCGTCTATTTCATCCACTGAACTTGTGAATGACACTCCTGCAGTCCCGGATACTCTGTCCACTATTGACTTTATGGCTTTTGTCAGCCCAAGCCTCTCGATCTGATACGGATGCAGATTGTAAGAGATCTCCCTCACTTCGCTCAATGTCCCCGAAAGTATCTCAGACACATCCTTTAGTTTCTCGCTTGTGTCTCCGTCCATTGTGCCTTCGTTCAGACTCAGCTGAAGCCTGTTCTTTGAGATCAGCAATCCGTGTCCGATGCTGTCGTGAAGTTCTGATGCGATCCTCTTACGGTCATTCTCCTGTGCTTCGATCACCTTTCTTGTAAACTCCTCCTGCGCCTTCTTTTCCTTTCTTACCTGATTCAGCTTGTTCTGATATATCATACTGCCTGCCGTCAAAACACTTACTGCGCTCAGTGCCTTGAACCATCCGGTCTTCCAGAAAGGCGGAGATATGCTTATGCCCATGCTAAGGATGTCTTCATTCCATTCTCCTTCGCAGTTGGTACACATCACTCTGAAAGTGTATTGCCCGTGGTCAAGATTCGTATAGGTGGCTGTTCCTGCATTTCCGGAGGAAACCCAGTCACGGTCAAACTTCTCAAGCTTGTATCTGTATTGGATCTTCCCGGGTGCTCTGAAGTCCATTGCCGCAAAGCCAAAGGTTATCACGCTGTCCCTGTATGTCAGCTCAATCTCCTTCTCGCTCCAGACTGAGCTTTCCAGCGGGGAGTCCTTAATACCCGGTACCACGGAACGGTTGAACAGCCTGAAGTCGGTAAATACAAGCTTCGGCCTGAATCCGCTCTTTTTAAAACCATTCGGATCAAACAGGTTGATTCCGTTTAGTCCGCCGTACATGATCCTTCCGTCTCTCAGTTTCAGCGAAGAGTGCTGAATGAATTCGTTACCCTGAAATCCGTCGCTCTTGTCATAAGTTGAGATCACTTCTCCTGTCATGCTGAGCCTGGCGATACCGTTATTCGTGGAGATCCAAATGCTGTCATTGTCGGGGATAATGGAATAGATCAGATTATTTGGCAGGCCGTCCTTTTCATTTATAGCACGGCAAGTTCTTTTCTTTTCATTCAGTATGTAGATCCCTGAAGTTGTTCCTGCCCATACACAGCCATCGGCAGTTACAGCCAGTGAGTATACTACTTTGTCGATGTTAACTCCGCCTGCACCATAGTGGCGCCTTATCTTCATGCTTTTTGTATCCATGCTGTTGAGGCCGCCGTATTCTGTTGCTATCCAGAGTCTGCCGTCATCGCCGAAGCAAAGATCCCTTATCCTGTCTGAACTCAAAGTGGCCGGGTCATCAGGATCACTCCTGAAACTCCTGAAACTGTTTCTCTTCTTATCATAGTAGTTCAGGCCTCCCGAGGTACCGATCCAGAGATTTCCGTACTCGTCGCTGAGTATGTCGTAAACGGTGTCATTTGAAAGGCCTCTTTCATCAGTGGCTGATTGCCTGAAGTGAGACATCTCACCGGTAAAGGGATCATAGCGGATAAGTCCCCCGCCTGATGTGCCGATCCAGACTGAACCTTCGGGATCGGTCTCAATTGATAGTATGACTTCAAGGCCTGTGATCCTCTGATCGAATTCGGGATGTTCAAATTGCTTCACTTCGTAAGTGGACATGTCAAGCACGTTCACACCTTTGCCTCTGGTTCCGATCCATATCCTGCCGTCAGGAGCCTCGGCGAAGCAGTAGACTTTGTTTGTGGAAATTGATGTGTGGTCCCTCGGGTCATGAAAGAAATGCAGTATGTTTCCTGTTTCCGGACTGAACCTGTCAGCGCCGTCTCCGTAAGTTCCAACCCAGATGAGCCCTGACATATCTTCGAATATACATGTGACCGAGTTATTGCTTATGCTCTCTGAGGCGAACTCATCATGGGCATAGTTAACAAACCGGCCGCTCTCTTTTCTCCTTAGCCATAAGCCCTTCTCCCTTGTTCCGATCCAGAGATTTCTGTGTGAATCCTCCTTTGCAAATGATATCAGCTGAGCCTCCTGCTCTTTGATCAATTCAGGAAGCTCTGCCTGCACGGCTTCAGCCCTGTCTTTCTCCAAAATGAACAAACCGCCGTTAGTGCTGATGAGTATATTTCCTGAATGGTCCTCAGTCAGATTGTTTACTCTCTTGTGGCTGAGCGAATTCTCGTTTGTGTCTTTGAATGCGATCCTCAAGAATCTTTCTGACCCGGGGTCAAAAATGTTGACACCGCCGCCCCAGGTTCCGACGAAGATTCTCCCGTTGCTGTCAACAAGAAGACTGTTGAGCTTTGCATAACTCAATCCGTTTGGATTGCTCCCTTCGCCGTATGTTTTGAACGATCTATTGTGAACGTCAAAGACCGAAAGGCCTCCTCCGTATGTCGCAAGGTAGATACGTCCGTCCCGGCCTTCGGCAATTGACCTTATCTGATCAACCGGAAACTCCTTGCTTCTGCCCGATGACAGGAACTGCTCAAACCTGTCAAGTTTGCGGTCGTATCTGCAAAGCCCCGACAATGTTCCAATCCAGACATTGCCTTCGGAATCTTCAAACAAAGAGTAAATTAAGTTGCTGGAAATTGAATCATCGGATGTGTTGTCACTCTTGTAAATGACAAATTTTCTGCCGTCATATCTGTTCAGGCCGTCCTGCGTTCCAAGCCAGATGAATCCCAGACTGTCCTGAAGAATGCACATCACCGCACTCTGCGAAAGGCCGTCATCAATACTAAGATTCTGAAACCTGATTCTGTCTGAGGGATACAATAGTGATAATTATGGGTCAAAATACTCTTACATCACTGCAACTTCAATCTTCAAAAAACTTCTTACTAAAAATAAAAGCTCCGGGAAACCTTAGCTCCCCGGAGCGCATCAGAGATACTGCTCAGATGGTCTTACTTCACCAGTTGCATCTGTTTAACAAGCTGTTCACCGTCTACATCAAGTCTGTAGAAGTATGTGCCGCTTGCAAGGTTCGAAGCATCCCATTTGAAAGAGTGATTGCCGGGCATGAGATTCTGATTGACCAGTACTGCAAGCTCCCTTCCTGACATGTCAAATACAGACAGCTTTACGCTTGATGCGTCCTTCAGTCCGAATGAGATCACGGTTGAAGGGTTGAACGGATTCGGATAGTTCTGCATCAGCTCAAACGTCTTTTTGCCTGTTTGGAGAACCGGCTTCGCAACGCTTCCCGGAGGGATCATCGCCTGTATGTAGTCATTTGAATTCTGCTCAACTATCAGCATGTCTGTGCCGTCAACAAACTCATCTCCAGTAAGGTCAGTGGGCAGATCGCCTGTTGCGTAGTTCAGCGCATCATTCTCAACCAACCCGTAGTCAGTGCCGTCAACAATTCCGTCTGCGTTCACATCGCCTACATAGAGAGTGGCAATCTTGGGCCCGCCGAAATCGTACTCCAGCATGTTTGATCCGTAAGCCTGCGACTTACCCGTAGTGAAGTCATAGCTGTTGAGTTCTGTGTGTTCAAGAACTACCGGCTCCTTGCTGAAAGTCTCTATTGAGTTCTTCGACTTTATCGAGATATACGCTTCTGTCAGAAAGAGGCGTGAGAATGTTACGCTTGCCTTCATTGTATTTCTGTCAAAGGTAATTGTCTTTCTGGCATGGATCAGATCCGGGCTGATTGCATCACGGAGGATCAGTTCTGCTTCGATGTTCTTGCTGAGTGTCTTCGAATCCGGATCGAAGAAGCCCTGGAATGCGGCTTTGACTTCTATTCTGATTTCGGGAACAGACAACTGGGCAGAAGTACCGCCCGCCAGTGCAAGCATGAGTGCAACCGCCAGGGTGAGCGATGTCAGTGTTGACCTTACCCTTCTGAATGTCTTGCCGATTACAGCTTCCGGTGAACCTGTGTTGTACTTCATTTCTTTCTCCTTTCTTGTTTTTGGTTTGTAATGAACTTTCTTAAACTCATTACAAACTTACTTCCAATCCGAAGGAGAAATTATAGGTTAGATTGTTCTATTTTGGCGGGGGCTTCTATATTGAAAGTTGTAGGGGATTACACTCATTGAAGCGGTTTCTTTCACCGGATAAGGCGAAAGCATTGACGGAATCGAGAAGGCAAAGCTTGCGCAGTCAATTCAGAACTTGTCTTTATTCTTTATTGCAAACTCAACAAGACTGTTGGCTCCCTTCAGGTTCAGCTTGCCGCTGATATTGGTCCTGTGATTCTCAACGGTCTTGAAACTGATCCCCAGCTCTTCCGCTATTACCCGTGAAGTCATTCCGTTTGATATACGCTTAAGTATTTGAAGCTCTGAAGGTGTCAGCAACTGAACGAATTCGGGCTCGCCCTTTGTGTTCTTCTTTCTTCTCTTCACGAGTATGTCAGACATCTTAGGACTGACAAAATAGTTGCCTGCGTAAACTTTGTATATGCACTCGTTTATCTCGCTGATTGCGCTGTCTTTGAGCACATAGCCGAGCATTCCAAACTCCATTCCTTCGTCAAAAATGTCTTCATCGGCATAAACAGTGAGGAATATCACTTTGACGTCTGATCCCCTTTCTCTGAGCTTCTTAAGGACTTCAATGCCTGTAAGTTCGGGCATGTCAATGTCCAGAATCGCTATGTCAGGCTTTGACTCAATTATGTTATTCAGTGCATCAAGTCCGTTGTCTGCTTCAGAGATGACCTCCACATTCTCCGATTCTTCAATTATCTGCCTGAGCCCTTCCCTGAACACGGGATGGTCGTCAGCTATTGTCAGTCTTGCTTTGCCGTGAATTTTCATCTTCCTTTGTTTTTTGCGGTATGATTATTCTGATTGAAGTTCCTCCGTATTCCGGCGCTTTGATCTCCATCCTGCCACCGTAAAGCCTCAGTCTTGTGCTTATGCTCATCAGGCCGAGTCCTGAGCTTCCCTTTTCCGCAGAGTCGGGATCTCTGATTCCTTCGCCGTCGTCGGAGACGTTCAGGTATACGTTTGATGAACCGGCGCTTATCTCAAATACTGCATTCTTTGCTTTTGAGTGCTTAATGATGTTGTTGACGAGTTCCTGCAGGATCCTGTAGACATTCAGCTCAAGGTCTTTCCCGAACATTCCGTCTATGTTATCAAGACTTGCATCTATCTTGATTCCCGATGACTGCTCTGCAAGGTTCAGCATTGAGGCAATTGCCTTCGTGAGACCAAGCCTTTCTATCTTGTGAGGATGCAGGTTGTAAGAGATATTCCTCACATCGCCCAGTGCATCGGATGAAAGGTCCGATATTTCTTTAAGTACGTCTTTCAGTTTTTCCGGATGGTCTTCTTTGGTGATACCGAGAAAAGCCTTGTTCTTGAGTATCAGAATGTCATGAGCAATAGTGTCATGAAGTTCGGATGCTATTCTTTTTCTCTCTGCCTCCTGTGATTCGATCAGCTTCTTTGAAAATTCATCCTGCACTTCCTTTTCTTTCTGTATCCGGTTCATCTTGCTTTTGTAAACTGCTCCGGCCGCCAGCGCCGCGGTTATTGCACCTGCCGTCCTGAACCACCATGTCTCCCAGAATGGCGGACTGATCTTCAGGTTCAGCACCGCAGGTTCACTGCACCAGACTCCGTCGTTGTTCGTACCTTTTACTTTGAATACATACTCGCCGGGTTCGATGTTTGTGTATGTGGCAAACCTCCTTGTTCCGCAGTAATTCCAGTCTTTGTCAAAGCCCTCCAGAATGTATGCATAACGGTTCTTTGCAGAATCGTTGTAGATAAGTGATGCAAACTCGAATGAGAAAACGCTCTGCCTGTAAGTCAGAAATGCTTCATCGGCATATTCAACAGGCGATAAGATTGAATTCGATTCATCACGGGGCTGCACTGATCTGTTGAAGATCTGAAAATCGGTGATTGCGATTTCCGGCCTGTTGGGATTGTCAAGCACCTCCGTGGGATAGAAGTAATTGAGTCCGCCTGCACTCCCGACAAAAATCATCCCGTTTGTATCTTTGAATATTGCGCCTTCGTTGAACTCACGGTCAAGGAGATTGTCGCTCTCGTAATAGTTGGTGATTTTCCCTGTGTCCGGCTCAATTTTTGAGAGGCCGTTGATCGTGCAGACCCAGAGGATGCCTGATGCTTCAACCGCGGCGGATACCGTCGAATTGCTTGCAAGCCCGTCTGATTCCTCATATGCACAGACTGTTCCCGCCGTTTCATCGAGCACGAGCAATCCGTGAAGTGCAGTGCATATTACAATTCTGCCGGACTGGTCTTCGGCAATGCAGCGAATGTTCCCGGAAAATCTCTCATCCGCTTCAGACATCCGCACTATTTTGTTTCTTGTGCTTTCGATTTTCATGAGTCCGGTGTTTGAAGCCGAGAACCAGACCGCGCCTGACCTGTCACAGAAGATCGTCTTTATGAGTGAATTTGAGACTGAAGCTTCCACAAGTGCTGTAAGCGGAGTCTCGGCATATGCTTCCTTCTCCGTATCAAATTCAAACATCCCGCCGTTAACGGTTCCCGCAAATAGAGATCCGCTTCTTAACGGATCAATGCAAACGGAGAACACATTCTTCTTTCTTTCGTCCCCTTTATCATCAATTACGCTGAATTTACCTCTGCTCCGGTCAAACTTAACAAGCCCGCTGCCTGAAGCCCCTATCCATATCTTTCCATCGTGCGATTGTATGATCGAATAAATAGAGTTACCGGGAAATGCGAGCGAAGAGTCCAATTGCTTTCTGTGATACTGCTTCATATCCTGAAAACTGCCGTCGGCAATTATTAATCCCCTGTTGTGCGTGCCGATATATATGTTTGAGTGCTCATCCCTGAAAACTGCGTTAACGTTTTTGACGGATCTGAACTGCTCGTTCGTTTCGGACGGATTTCTGAATGGCTTTGAGTCAAGATCGCACTTGCAGATCCCTGTACTTACGGTTCCAACCCAGAGAACATTGGTCCTGTCTATGAAAAGTGAGTGAACGGAATTGTCCGAAAGCGAGTAAGGATCATCTTTTGCCAGCATGAACTTTGTGAAGCGGCCGTGCCTCTCATCAAGTAGGTTCACTCCTCCGTTCCTTGTTCCTGCCCAAAGCCGCCTGTCCTTATCTTCGGCAATTGATGTTACCACATTATAGGAAAGGCTCTCCGGTTCGCCGTCGGCAGTGAATTGTCTGACCGCTCCGCCAGCAGAGATTATGTTCAAACCCGTAGTTGTGCCCGCAATGATTCTTCCGGCAGTGTCGCAGTAAAGGCAGCGTAGCGCTTCACCGGTAAGTCCGGAAATTCGTCTTATGTCAACAGTACTGCCGCCCGACTTGCTTCTGCCGGTCATCACTTTGAATAGCCCTTCATCACTGGTTCCGGCATAGAGACTTCCTTCTTTGTCAAAGCAAATGCATGAGATGTTTTCAGAAATGCCTCCTAAGCTGATAACTTCCGGAGACGCGGCTTCCCCGCGCGCTATTGCGTTTGTGATAAGTATCAGGCCACCGCCATAACTTCCTGCGAATATGTTCCCTGAACTGTCCTCACAAAACGAACTTATGAATATTTCCTTTGAGTCTTCAGGAGCAGTTACATTAAGTCTTAAGAACACGTCACTGACAGGATCATACCTTGACACAATTCCCTTTTCCGAACCGAACCAGAGACAACCGGAAGAGTCCAGCATAGAGGCGAATACAGAAAGGCCTCCAAGCGAATTCTCGTTTTCCGGAATATGCCTGAAGGTCTTCATTCTGTATCCGTCAAATCTGCTCAGCCCCTCCTGTGTTCCGAACCACATGAAACCTTTCTTGTCCTGAACAATTGTGTACACCTTGCTCTGTGCCAGGCCGGCATCTCTTGTGTAGCCCGTAAATCTCATTTCACGTTCCTTGCAGGCACGCCTTTTTCTTTTGAGGAATGACTAAGCCGAACTCTTGTCAATTGTCCGTTGGTATCATTTGAATTGCATCCTTCGTTGCATGATTGGAAAGCATAATGAAAATGGTTTCGGATAAGAAACACAAGTCATTCGAAAGCTTTCTCTCATACGCCCTCAGCTTGTTCAGCTTGAGCTCTGCGGCGTAGATCTTCTTCTTGCTTGATGATTTATACCGGAGTTCCGCAACAGATAACTCCACTTTGGTCAGTTCCGCGCGTGCATCTTCAAGAGCTCTGCGGAACTTGTTGTATGCAGATATTACAATGCTTATCTCATCCGGGTCAACGTGCGGGTTTGCCGTACTGTAATCCCTTTCAGGCTGTGTACCAAGGCCATCAACCTGTCCGAAATTACCCTGATCAACAATCGGCTCGCCATCGCACGGGATCACACGGTTTACAACTGAAAAATTGCCGTTAGAGTCTAAGAGTATCACTGTTTCGACTCGCGGACAATCCTCCTGTGCAAGTATGCTTTCGGTCTCCGAAACTGAAATACAAAATACAAGGAACAGCAGAAGCGATGCTTTCTTCAATGCTCTCATTTGTTCTCCCTTCGTTTTTTGATTTAGATTCCGCGGTTTTTCCTTTGGCGGAAACAATAATAACTAAAGAACGAATCTGCCGGCAATTCGTTTTGCGATCAGTCAAAGAATGAACTGATCACATTCTATGCAATCTCAGTAAATTATTCGGAGCTTTATATAAGTGATGATTCACTCTTTGTATAGTTGAACTTACTCATGACAAATATGACGGTTTCGTCTTGTCAGCCCTGCTTCTTGATAAGCTGAACCCCGAGCTCCTCAAGCTGACTCGGCGCAACTTCGCTCGGACAGTCGTCCATTAGTGAAGATGCCTTCAGCGTTTTTGGAAATGCTATTGTGTCGGTGATCGATCTGAGTCCGCACAGTATTGCAACTATCCTGTCAAACCCAACCGCAGCTCCGCCGTGCGGTGGCGCACCGTATCTGAATGCTTCAAGTATGAAACCGAATTTTTGCTTTGCCTCTTCATCAGTCAGTCCTATGATGTCAAAGACCTTCTTCTGAATGTCGCTCTTGTGGATCCTGATGCTTCCGCTTGTAACCTCATTTCCGTTCAGGACAAGGTCGTAGCAGTTTGCGCGGATGCTTTCAACTTCTTCCCTGACACGGCTGTCGAGGAATTTCAGATACTCTTCCTTCGGCATAGTGAACACATGATGCTCTGCAACAAACCGCGATTCCTCTTCATCATACTGAAACAACGGAAAGTCTGTCACCCACAGGAATTCAAATCTGCCTTCATCTGTCAGCGAGAACTCTTCAGCAAGTCTGAGCCTTAGTTGTCCCAGTGCAGTCAGGGCTTTCTTTCTCTCCCCGCTAATTATGAACAGCGTGTCTCCTGCCACTGCACGCGATTTCTCCTTTATTGCATTCATTGTTTCTTCACTCATGAACTTGGCCAGCGGCGACTGAACGCCTTCCGATGTGAATTTGATATAGCCGAGTCCGCCGATACCGAGCTTCTTCACGAATTCGGTCAGGTTATCTATCACTTTCCGAGTCACTTCCTTTCCTTCAAGCTTCAGTGCGGAAACTGTGCCTCCGGCGTTCAGTGTATCGAGGAAAACTTTGAACTCCGTTCCTGCCGCCTCTCCGGAAAGATCAACGATCTTCATGTCCCCCGAGATCCTAAGATCCGGCTTGTCTGTTCCGTAATTCTCCATCGCTTCATCATAGGTCATCCTTCTGAACGGAAGCTTGAGGTCAATGCCTTTGATCTCCTTCCATATCTCAAAGAACATTCCTTCCAGCATTTCAAACACATCGTCCTGCGTAACAAAGCTCATCTCAAGGTCTATCTGCGTAAATTCCGGCTGCCGGTCAGCACGAAGGTCCTCGTCACGAAAACATTTGCAGATCTGCACATACCGGTCGAGACCCGACACCATGAGTATCTGCTTGTATATCTGCGGTGACTGCGGCAATGCATAGAATTTTCCGTTGTGAACCCTCGAAGGGACAAGATAATCCCTCGCTCCCTCAGGGGTGGATTTCATCAGTATCGGAGTTTCAACCTCAACAAAATCATGCTTCTCAAAATACTTGTGAACTATCTGATACACTTTGCTCCTCAGCACAAGATTTGACGTAAGGCTGTTCCTCCGCAGATCGAGATACCTGTATCTGAGCCTGAGATCGTCTGCGGCTTTGATGTCTTCCTCCACTACGAACGGCGTGATTTCTGAAGTATTCAGGACTTCGATCGAATCCACATCCACCTCGATCTCACCGGTCGGCATGTTCTTATTAATGCTTTCCCTCTTGACTACTTTTCCTTTGGCTGAGATCACAAATTCATTGCCAAGCGAAAGGGCAACATCATGCACGCTCTTCTTTTCCGGTGATATCTTCAGCTGCGTAATTCCGTACCTGTCCCTGATGTCAATGAAGATGATTCCGCCGAGGTCTCTTCTCTTTGCCACCCAGCCGTTGAGCAGTACTTCATGTCCGATGTCACTTGTCTTAAGTTCTCCGCAGGTATGTGTTCTTTTCATTTGTATGTTGAGATCTTTAAATTTTTGAGAATTAAAAAAAGGGCTGAAGTATTCTCCCAGCCCTTTTGATGTAGAATCCTGTCGAGAAGTTCAGAGAGTTCCTCTGAGCGCCTGTTCCCTTTCTATTGCCTCGAACAAAGCTTTGAAGTTACCTTTACCAAAGCTCTTTGCACCTTTTCTCTGAATTATCTCAAAGAAGACAGTGGGCCTGTCTTCAATTGGCTTGGTGAATATCTGCAGAAGGTATCCGTCATCATCCCTGTCAACCAAAATTCCAAGTTCCTCGAGCACATGCACATCTTCATCGATCTTTCCCACCCTGTCCTGCAACTCGGTGTAATATGTTGTGGGAACCGTGAGAAACTCAATTCCCCTGTCTCTCAGAGATGTTACTGTGTCAAGTATGTTCGCAGTTGACATGGCTATATGCTGTGCTCCGGCCGATTTATAGAAGTCCAGGTACTCTTCGATCTGCGATTTTTTCTTTCCCTGCGCCGGCTCATTGATCGGAAATTTGATCTTGCCTGAACCGTTCTGCATCACCTTGCTCATCAGAGCCGTGTATTCCGTTGATATGTCCTTGTCATCAAATGATATGAGCTGGTTGAAGCCCATGGTATGTGCATAGAACTTTACCCAGTCTACCATCTTGCCCAGTTCAACATTCCCGACAATATGGTCAACAGCCTTAAGCCCTGTGTCTTTGATTCCCTTCACTGCCTTTGCGCCCGCATCAATGAACCCGGGCATAAAAAGCCCGGTGTAATTTTTCCTTTCGATGAAGGTGTGAATTGTGTCGCCGTAAGTCCTGATCGCCGACTTCACAATGACCCCGTTGTCGTCTTTCAGTTCAACCGGCTCATGAACGCTTACCGCACCTCTCCTGGTCGTCTCTTCGTATGCACTCCTCGCATCATCCACTTCAAAAGCTATGTCCCTGACACCGTCACCGTGCTTCCTGTGATGCTCGGCAATGAAACTGTCATCGCTCAGCGGCGACGAAAGAACAAATCTTATCTTACCCTGTTCAAGCAGATAAGATGCCTTCTCCCTGTTGCCCGTTTCAAGTCCTGAATATCCCGTAAGTTTGAATCCAAGTGCATACTGATAGTAGATCGCCGATTGCTTGGCATTGCCAACATAGAATTCAAGATGGTCTATTCTTTTGAGAGGAAGAAAGTCTCCGGAGGTTCCGTTACCTGCCGACTTGCTCTCAACTTCCTGTACTGATTCCATGGCGATGTGTGTTAATCTTATGTGAAATTTGAGGCAATTTATGCAAAATAAGTCAAATTGTTAATGGACTTTTTCGACTGAAAGCTTCCTTATTGCCGATCTTCCGGTAACGGATTGCCTCCTGATCTTTCCTGCAATCTTTACTTCTTTCTTCTTTTGAAGATGTCTCTGAACTGAAACTTCTTCTTTGGCTTTTCCTCTTCTTTGTCCCGGAGCGACTCATCAAATCTCTTCATATAATCAAGATAGTTCTTTTCCTGTGCTGATTCTTTTGTAACTATCTTCTTTTCCTCCGGTGTTTCTCCGGAGAACCGGCCTTTACCTTTGTTCCTTTTGTCCTGCGGTACCGGATAATTTCTCTGAGGATAACTGCCGCGGCCGTAGCCTCTTCTGCTGTCGTCACCGGCGTTGCGCCTGAAGCTGCCGTACTGCTGCGATTTATTGTTTCTCCTTTCACCCTGAGCCGGCTTCTGAGATTTGCTCACATGGCCCGAACTTCTGCCTTCGTTCTTTCGGGCCTTTTGTCCCGTGTTTTCAAATCTGTCCTGTCTCGTTGAGGTATCTTCATGCTTCCTTCTTTGCTGACCGCCTCTTGACTGATGTTGTTCTTTATGCGGACGCTGTGATCCTGCGTGATGACGCTTGCTGTCATGAGGTTGCTCTTTCACATGATGCTTTTTGCCTTCCTGAGGTTTTCTTGTATGCTGGAGCTTTGAGTCTGTGTTGCTCTTTCTTGCTTCTGCAAGCATTGCCTTGTCGGCCTCTATCAGCTTGATCACTCCTTTGTACATGAAGAGTATCTGCTTGAAGAACTTCTCATCCTCACCGGGCATGACAAGTGATATAGCTTCGCCTTTATTCCCTGCTCTTGCAGTCCTGCCCACGCGGTGCGTGTATGATTCCGCTTCCTTGGGAATCTCGTAATTGTAAACATGTGAGATACCCTCAATATGAAGTCCGCGTGATGCAACATCTGTCGCTATAAGCACCCTGATCTTCTTGTCCCTGAAGTCCTTTGTAACGCTCTCCCTCTTCGCCTGAGTCATGTCTCCGTGCAGGCATTTTGAAGGTATGCCCTTATTGGTAAGAAGTTTTGCAAGCTTCTCAGTGATATGTTTGCGGTTGCAGAACACTATTGTGAGATCACGTTCATTCTTCAGCAGATCTATAAGCAGTGCCGGTTTATCGTCCTTTGAGACGATATAGTAGGTCTGATTCAGGTAGCCCGGCTCAACATGCTTCTTCAATTCTATTGTGAACGGGTCGTGAAGATATTTGGCACTGAGCTTTTCAATTTCCGTATTCATGGTCGCACTGAACAGCATCGTCTGCTTCTTCTGAGGCATATGCTTGAGAATCCGTTCAATGTCCCTGATGAATCCCATATCCAGCATTCTGTCGGCTTCGTCCAGCACAAGATACTTTATGGTTGAAAGGTCTATTGCTTTCCTTTCTATGATGTCGAGCAGCCTTCCGGGAGTTGCCACGGCTGCGTTTGCCTTCTTTATTCTCCTGATCTGCTCGCTGATCGAAGCGCCGCCGTAGATAGCCAGTGGACGGAAATCTTTTCCCGGCGCAAACTTTCTGAACTCTCCGGCTACCTGTATGCACAGTTCTCTAGTCGGAACAAGTACAAGCGCCTGAAGTCCGTCCTTAGGTTTGATCTGCTCCAATAGCGGCACGGCAAAGCTCAGCGTCTTGCCGGAACCTGTCTCTGATTGTGCTATCACATCCCTTCCCTCCATAATGGCCGGGATTATCTCCCTTTGAACGGGAGTGGCAACAGTTATCCCCTCCTTCTTCAAGAGAGCTATGATTGATTTTGATAATTTTAAAAATTCTGAATCCATGTTGTTTGTTTGATGCCTTTCGGCATTGTTAATTTGAAAATTGCATCAGTTCTGAAGATGACGGAATTCGAATAACCAGTCGTCTTGCGCCTGTGCATCTTTTGTTGAACCCTCTGGTTGAAATCTCAATGAGGGCATTTGAGGCAGGAGTCATCGGAAAACACATCAGCCCCGGGCAGTACATATCAGTTTCAGCCTTCTTACCTTTGCAGGAAGTAACCGGCTTCTTCTGTCGCAGAATTTTCCGATCAGATAATTGGTCAAGACCCGGTCTCTTCTTTTGCCTTCGGCTTCAGCACTGACAGCACAACCGATGCGGTAAGTATGATTGCGATAACTCCAAGCGAGAATCCGATCGGAACCTTGTAAAGATCGACCACCAGCATCTTCATTCCGATGAAGATCAGTATCATGGAAAGGCCCACTTTGAGATAGTGGAACTTGTGTATGATCCCGGCCAGAGCAAAATAGAGCGATCTGAGTCCGAGTATTGCGAAGATGTTGGATGTATAGACAATGAACGGGTCCTTTGTGACGGCGAAGATCGCCGGTATTGAATCGAAAGCAAATACAAGATCTGTAAATTCGATCGCAAGCAGGACTATGAACAATGGTGTTGCAACTTTCCGTCCGTCAATCCTTACAAAGAATTTCTCGCCGTGGTAATCATGTGTCACCGGAAAGAACTTCTTGAATGTCCGGATCAGTATGTTGTCTTCAGGATGTATGTCCTCATCGCTCTGCTTTGCCATCCTGAATCCGGTATAAACGAGAAACGCTCCGAATATGTAAATGACCCAGTGAAATTTGGCTATCATAAGCGCACCGATAGCGATCAGTGCGGCCCTGAGTATCAGCGCTCCCAGGACACCCCAAAAAAGAACTTTGTGCTGATAAAGTTCCGGAACTTTGAAATAACTGAACAGAAGTACGAATACAAAGATGTTATCAACACTAAGGGATTTCTCAAGCAGGTATCCTGTGAGAAATTCGAGCGCCTTCTGCTTTCCGAAATCGAAGTAAACGAACAGATTGAACGCCAGCGCCAGCGCAATCCATACTCCGCTCCATATCAGTGCCTCTTTCACACTTACAGCATGCGTCTTCCGCTGAAACACACCGAGATCAAGTGCGAGCATCAGGAGAATGAACAGGTTAAATGCGACCCAGAGAATTAGTTCGTATGACATCAAATGAATGAATTCGTTGAAAATAGCTGAAAGGGTTCACAAGTGAAAAGCATAAATGCTTCACTTCCCTTCTATGTTTCTGATCCTGAAGATTGAAAAATTGGAGTGTAAAGTTCTAAGGAGTGCGCTTTACTATGTAATTTCCAGAATTTTGATCCACTATTATCACATCAGAACCGTCAACGAACCTGTCACCGTTGACATCGGTAGGCAATGGCCCCAAAAGCTGATTGAACGCATCGTTTGAGACCCTCGCATTATCCATTCCGTCAATTATCCCGTCCGCATTAACATCGGATGAATAAATGCACGCCCTGCTTCCCTTCATAATCAGATTGTTTCCGTATGCCTGAGAAACGGAAGTTGAGAAATTGAAATCCACTGTCCCCCCCGGTATGAGCTGTATTCCCGGACTCTTGCACCAGGTCTCGAGAATGCTGACGCCTTTCACCACTATATAGTATGTACCTGCCGGAACATTTGTAAAAGCGTAAGAACCTTTGAATGTGACCGAATCAATAACAGATCTGCACGAGTCAATTATCTGGTAAGGGTAGTAATTTCTTCTTACATATACCCTTAGTGTGTCCCTTATGCTGAGTTTGTTTGAAGACTGCGAATAATAACCTTCCACTACCGCAGTCAGATTAAGCCGTGCTGTGTTATATGCTCCGATAGGATAGTCGTGGAACGACAGCACTCCAACCCTGCGGGAGTTCTTAATGAAAGGACCCTCATAAACAAGCGAGTCGTCATGGTTCCAGACTGTCGGAAGGTATGAAAGTTTCGTAGCCGTTGATGCCGCATAAAGCTTCAGCTTCAGTGTATCTCCGGAAACTGAACCTTGTTGAACTTTCCCGGTCTGTCCGTCAAGATAAAAATAGTCCTTCATTCTCTGATTCAGTGTATCTGCCGGCCAGCTTGCCGCATTTGAATTGCTGAACAAGACCGCAATTTCGTTCTTTGACGGAGTTGTGAAGAATGCTGCCTTTATGTTCGGGGGGCGCATGTTAAGAGTATCAGTGCCTCCGTAAAAATAGTAGCTGAACGGCCTGAGCACAATGTTGGCAAGCTCAAGGTAACCGTAGTATCCGAAGTGACAGCCCTCGTAGTAAGGTATTCCCGCAGTGGATATAAGCTCAATATTCGGAAACTCATCCGGCAGTTTCCTCTGAACTTCCCTTAGCTGGCTTGCATACTGCTCGGAACAGCAGGGCCTGGTTTGGAACAGGAACACTTTCTCAAAATTCGGATAATCCGATTTCCATGTATTGTACAGAGTTCTGAAACTGCTGAGATAGTTCGTCCATGCCGTCGTGCCGTCTGATTCTCCCTGATACCAGAATATTGCCTTAACTTTACTTGCCAGTCCTGATTTCTGCACGCGGTAAAGGAGTTTACCGTAAACGGACGAAAGGTCCGTAGGATTAGAAGCATTCTTGAGATTCATGGAAATTGTAGTGCTTGCCCTTCCTCCGTTAATGAAGCATGTGGGAATGCCATAAGTGTTCCTGATCATCTCCTGAAGTTTCAACGCCCAAACTCCGACATTGTACGGTCCCGAAAAGTAATATACCGATCCGTCGGCGCGCGAAAGCCCCCATGCAGTGTCCGCAGGATTGTAATTGTTGCCGTTATAGTTTGCTGTCTGAACACCGAATGATCTGCAGAACTCATTCTTGTATGTGGCGTAAGAGCTTGTGGGATGTGAATTTGACTGTCCGGCAACAAGATAAACATCTCCGCACACCAGACTGTCTGCTGTGTTCATTAATGTTGATGTGCTTCCCGCCTTGATATATAATCTGAATTTGTATTCGGCAAGTTCGCAATAAATGTTCTGGCCGATGCTGAATGCCGCCGAACCTGATGTGTAGTTGAGTTTGTTGCTCTTTCTTTTCCAGAGGACATTGTTCCTGTACACTTCAATGTAAACTGAATCGTATCCTGAAGTGCTGAGCAGACCGGAATACCTGACGAATGCAGAATCGTCTTCGTCCCTGGCATAAAACTGCAGGTTTCTGGGAAGTTCGTAATAGCTTAAGACCGCCGCTTTGGTTTCGCCCTGAATGAAGAAAGACGGAAGCAGAATAAGTATGGCTGTCAGCGAAGCTCTGTTGACCAGGCTGATATTCTTCATAGCTGTTCTACCTGCTTTCACTCTTTGGGGCGAAGAAAGCAAAATGGAAACTTAATCGTTCATTGCCCTGATGCTTCAGCGGAATGATCTTTCAGCTTCCACAATAAATGGTAAGTGAACTCCTTTCGATCCTTTTGATTTTAGATTGCAGCGAATATAAACAGCCCTGTCAAAAATAAAAATACTTTTTTCAAAAGATCAAAAATTAATTATAGAGCCATAACTCATATACTTTTATATTAGTTAACCTCATTCCTGACATGTATTGCATCATTAATTCCAAAGAATTACATCCGTCGTAATCGTCAATATTATAACAAAGTTCGAACTTATGCTTAAAGTAATACAGCAAAAGATCTGATTCATAGTTGATATATTGAACAAAGGAATATCGAGAGTTATGAATTCAAATATCCAGGATACCACTGAACAGTCTTCTTGCCGGAATCTCCTAATTATATAAGAGAATGTCTTCCGCAATATTGTCATTGATCCGGATCCTTGATCAATTACATTCATAGAAGCGGTTAGCACTGCGTACTGTTAGCGGCAGAGATTCAATTGCCTGTTCCAATTGAGTTATGGATAAATTGAATGTGAGGAATGTGGTGGGATCAACAGCGGTGTTTGCAGAAAGTCCTTTGATTTCCCGGGGAAAGCTTTGAAACGGAGGTGCTTCCGGACTTGCCGGAATTGATCGTGGTCAGTTCTTCTTGAGCAGTATGAAAGTAATGTCGTCATGTATCTCGGCATATCCCCTGAACTTCTTCACTTCCTTGATTATCTCATCTGCGATCTGTGTTGCTGTTTCATGGGAGTGTCTTACAAGCAGGCCTCTGAGCCTTTGCAGCCCAAACTCCTCAGACTGCGAGTTCATTGCTTCAGTCAATCCGTCTGAGTAAAGCAGGACGATGTCACCCGTTTCCGGAGTGACTGACAGTTCTTCAATTGAGTTTCTGAACATCGTGCCGTTTGTGAGTCCCATGCCCATTCCGTTCTGCTTCATCTCCGAGCATTCCCTTGAAACCGATGAGTAGAACAAGGCCGGGTTATGGCCGGCGCGCACAAGCCTCAGGTTCTTTCCTTCGGCGATTGCAAAAATCGAAGTGAAGAAGAATCCTTTCTTGAGATTCTTCAGAAGCGCTTCATTGACACCGGTGAGCACCTGCGAAAACGAATCGCTCTTTTCTACCAGGTATCTTATTAACAGCCTCGCCTGAACCATGTACAGTGCAGCGGACATACCCTTCCCCGACACATCTCCCACCATATAAATATCTTTCCCGTTCTTTGAAATGTAGTCAAAGAAATCACCGCCCACCTCATTTGCTGTCTCGTAATAAAAAGCCAGGCTGAATTCCTCATTTTCCGGTATACTGGTTGGAATTAGTCCGGCCTGAACATCCCTTGCTATCTGAAGTTCATCGCGCATTGTCAACTTATCTGCCACCTCAAACATGAACAGCAGGTTCACAACTATAAATGCGAACAATCCCATTTCCCAGGAACCCTGAATCATCCCAATAAAAAAGTACAGTGCGGTTGCCGCGTAAATGATCCTTATAACCGGTGAGAGCTTGCTCAGGAATGTGACCGCAAAGTTCTTCATGAATGTCAGCACTCCGTGGCCTTCCTCTTTCCCTCCGCCTTTCGACATGCTCCTTACAAGATACTTGTATCTTGCGGGCGTGTCTCTCAGAAATACCTTCTCGAATTCCGATGAGGAGAGGTCCTTCGAAAAGAAGTTATAGAACCTTCTGATCACATTATCCTTTTGAGTGTCTTGTTGAGTGTCTTGCATCATTATGGATTACGCATTTAAATGCCAAAAGTTTTGATCAAACTCAGGAGATGTCTGCAAACTTCGGTTCATGCTCATTCTGATAACTGATATCTCGTATGTCAGCATTCACTTCCGTTAACTCGCGACTTCCGCCTTTATCAGGTCCATTGAATGCCGGCACCCGATTGCCGAAAATACATATATCTTTTGCACTCAAAAAGTTATTTTGCCGAAACTTATCTGATAAAATGAAGAATTCATTCGAGCAGGCTTTCAAGCATGGTGATGTGACACTTATACTCCGAAACGTTGCAAGTGACCCGGCGATGTGGATAGTTGATGTTTACCGAAAGGGCCTGATCGGTAAGAAGAAGAAGGGTTCATACTGGTTTAGCAGCAGAGAGGATGCCGAAGAATTTGTAAGCAATTATTCCGGTAAGAACTAGAACAGGGCTTGCTGCAGTCGAACTGATATCTGAATTTTATCTTTCAAATTTTCCTTCCTGATTTCAATGCGCAGAAAAAACCTCATAATAACCGGTAAGGGGCTGAATGTAACAAACTCTGTTGAGGCAGTTGTAAACAACACGCCGTTGCAGTTGTCTCAGACTGCACTAAGAAACGCTGCTCGCTCAAGGCGGCTTGTTGAAGGCTGGATTGAGCGCGACGAAGTCATTTATGGCATTACGACGGGTTTCGGTGAATTCAAGGATGTCAAGATCTCCGCCAGGGAGCTGGAACTTCTCCAAAGGAATCTGATTCTTTCTCATTCCGCCGGAACCGGGAAGTTTGTTCCGGAATACATCACAAGACTGATGCTGCTGTTCAGGATCAATTCACTGTCGCTTGGATATTCCGGAGTTAGAACTGATCTTTTGAAAAGGCTCGTATTGCTGTTCAATGAGGGTGTAGTGCCGCTCATTCCCTCTCAGGGCTCGGTTGGAAGCTCAGGAGACCTTTCACCGCTCTCGCATATGGCGCTGACTCTCATTGGCGAAGGAAGTTGCAGATACAGGGGAGAGATAATGTCATCGGCTGATGCACATATGATACTGGGCATTGAACCGTTCAGGCTTTCAGCCAAGGAAGGCCTTGCACTCATCAACGGCACTCAGATGATGTCTGCTTATCTCTGCAAATCCGTATATGACTCCGTGATACTGTGCAAGCTCGCCGATATCGCCGGCAGTCTTTCTCTTGAAGCTCTGAAAGGAACATCGAAGGCCTTCGATCCCAAGATCCAGAGAGTCAGGCCGCACAAAGGTCAGATCCGGACTGCGGAAAATCTGCGAAGACTGCTGAAGGGTAGCAGGATAATGCTCTCGCATAAAGACTGCGGCAAGGTTCAGGATGCTTACTCGCTGAGGTGCATGCCGCAGGTTCACGGCGCCGTCAGGGATACAGTGGAGTATTGCGGTAACGTCATCAAAACAGAGATCAACTCCGCCACAGACAATCCGTTGATCTTTCCTGAGACCGGTGAACATCTTGAAGGCGGCAACTTTCACGGAGAGCCGGTTGCACTTGCCTCCGACTTTCTTGCAATTGCTGTAAGCGAACTGGGCAACATCAGCGAAAGAAGGATCGCCCGGCTTGTTGACGGAAACCTCAGCGGGCTGCCGAGATTTCTCACCGACAAAGGCGGACTCAACTCAGGCCTTATGATTGCGCAGTACACTGCGGCATCTCTTGTTAGCCAGAACAAAGTGCTCTGTCATCCGGGATCGGTCGATTCCATTCCTACAAGTGCAAATCAGGAGGATCACAACTCCATGGGCTCGGTTTCAGCGCTGAAGCTTTATGAAGTCGTAAATAATGTCCGGAAGATCATAGCCATTGAATTTCTGTGCGCATGCCAGGGAATGGATTATCACAGGCCTCTGAAAAGCGGCGCCGGAAGTGAAGAGGCATACAGGCTCTTCAGAAGGGCAATACCACACCAGAGCAGGGATGAGATCACAAGCGATCTCATTCTGAGATCTGCCGAGGCGGTTTATGATATGAAATTTCTCAGCGCAATAGAAAGAAAATGCGGCGGACTCCACTGATATGGAATGGATTTCCAGGACTTACAGGAAAATTCTGCACATCAAACCTGTTGAGACAGTAGTTCATTATATTAAAAAGCTTATTGACAGGTTTGATCATGATCATATCTGGATCCTGGCCTCCGGCATATCTTTCAACATGCTCATCTGCTTGATTCCTTTTGTACTGATAATCCTAACTGTGCTCGGCGTCTATCTCGACAGCGAATCGGTTCATGAAAGACTTATGCGGTATCTCGACAGCGTTATAC
Source organism: Ignavibacteria bacterium (assembly GCA_019694675.1). Classification (GTDB taxonomy): domain Bacteria; phylum Bacteroidota; class Ignavibacteria; order Tepidaquicellales; family Tepidaquicellaceae; genus JADJAH01. Next base: position 20,108 of record JAIBBK010000062.1, on the reverse strand, counting down.
CGCTTCCGGGACAATACAAGGAGAGGGCTATATTTGAGCTGATCGACAGGACAAAAGAACTGACAAGCAATAAGTTCTTAACTGGTACCATCGGAATTGCCGGCCTATTCTGGACTGTAAGCGGACTGTTCAGTGCAATGCGTGAAGTTCTCAACAAGATATTCGGGATAGAAACCGACCTCAGCTACTTTGTTGGCAAGCTCAAAGACTTCGGACTGGTTATTGTAAGCGTACTTCTGTTCCTCATCTCAATGGCAATAACTTCCGCTATTCAGCTTGCCGAGGAATACTGGAGTGCAATATTCGGAGAAGCTCTCACTTTGACGCTGTTTCAGAAGTTCGTTCCGTTTGCATTAGGACTTGCCGTATCATTCACGCTTTTTTATGTGCTCTATGCGCTGGTGCCGCACTGGAAGATCAATTTCAAAGTGGTCTTGTTCTCTTCACTGCTGTCGGCGATCTTTTTTGAGCTTCTGAAATACTTGTTCGCTGTATATGTGCTGAAGGTTGCAAACTACGGCAGGATTTACGGAGCTTATGCCACCATTGTAATTTCGATCTTTTATATATACTATCTTTCGGTGATCTTCGTGGTAGGAGCCGAACTAGGGCAGATCTATGCTGCCCGCAATAAGATCTCACTAAAGTAACCCATCCAAATGGACCCTAGAAAACTGTACAGAACGCTTGAGAACATCATCAGGGAAGCTCCGAGCTTTGATACTGATGAGGATTTTCTTGTGCATGTAATTGCGCAGATCATCAACAACGAAGAGATAAACATCATTGGCGGAAGGCTGTGGAGACTGAATGAAAGCAGGAACGCTTATACACTTATCGCCCAGATGGGAAATGTAGACCTGATCCAGACCGATTATCGGCTTGGAGTTGAAAAGTATCCTATGTTCAAAAAAGTGGGACTCTTCAGGTCGGTCCTTGCAACTGAAACAGACGAGTATCTGATTGAAAAAGGCATCTACCATTACTCGGCAACTGGAGTTGGAGTAAGGCACAAATTCAAAGAGCCCAGCGGCGAGCCCTATTATCTCTATTCCTATCTGATTGCGCTGAACGCAAAAGGGCTTGATGATGAATTCCTCAACACGCTGAACATCATCAGCATGACACTAAGCTCGATACTAAGGACCAAACACATTGAGTCGAGCGCAAAGGAAAGCAGGCAGGAGCTGGAGAAAGCAAAGGAGATCCAAAGGAGCATTCTTCCGGAACACGAATATGAGTTCGGCAATTACGTGCTGTTCGGGCTTTCCATGCCGGACAGAATTGTCGGCGGGGACTTTTTTGATTATCTAGAAAGTGAGGATAAGGACAGGTTGGGAGTTGCACTCGGTGATGCCGCTTCAAAAGGGCTTTCCGCCGCCTCGCAGGCCCTGTACGTATCAGGCGCGCTGAAAATGGGTGTGGGATACCAGTCAAAAATGAGCGGCATGGTCAGCCGGATCAACAATCTTGTGAATGAAACATTTCCTTACGAGAGATTTGTCACACTTTTCTATTGCGAGCTTTCGGACGACAAGAGGGGCCTGTGTCAATACGTTAACGCGGGACAGAATCCTCCGGTGTTTCTTGAATATGAAACCGGAAGAGTGGAAATGCTTTCATCAACCGGACCCGTGCTCGGTCCCGCGCCTTATCAGAAATACGGAGTCGAGAGCATCAACTTTAAAGTGAATGATCTTCTTCTGCTTTATTCAGACGGAATCATTGAAGCGACTAATCAGGATTTTGAATTTTTCGGAGAGGACAAACTAATCGAAAATCTGAAGAAGCTGAAAGACAAAGACCCGAAGGACGTGTGCAATATAATACTTCAGGAAGTCAATGTATTCTCAGCCAAGGGCGTGTACTCTGATGACCGCACCCTGGTTGCAATAAAGAGATTCAAATAGTCTGAAAGTTAAATTTAAACTACACGATATATGAGGTCAAATAAAGCAAAACTTCTGATCGCAGCTGTGATTGCCGTTATAGCAATAATTTCATACTACAGCAAGACGCAGGTAAACCCGGTGACCGGTGAGAAGCAGAGGGTAAGCCTTACTCCTCAGCAGGAAATAGTTCTCGGACTTCAGAGCGCTCCGGAAATGATAAATCAGATGGGAGGAGAGGTAAGAGATCCCAAGATAAATAACTACGTTGAATCTGTAGGTCAGAAGATCGTCAGCGGCACAGAAGCAGGAAGATCGGAATACAAATTTGATTTCCATGTCCTTGCCGACCAAAATACGGTTAACGCCTTTGCGCTTCCCGGAGGGCAGATCTTCATTACCATGGGCCTGCTGAAGATGCTCGAAAACGAAGATCAGCTTGCAGGTATTCTCGGTCACGAGATCGGGCATGTCATAGGAAGGCACGGAGCCGAGCAGATGGCAAAACAGGAACTCACCCAGGGGCTTATCAGCGCTGCCGACATTGCACTGACAGAACCGGGCTCTCCGAATGCCGCCGCCATGATTTCCCGGTATGTTGCGGGCATGATCAACATGAAATACGGTAGGGAGGATGAACTTGAATCGGACAGATTTGCCGTCAAATACATGCATGAAACCGGTTATGAACCCGCACAAATGATAGAGGTCATGCACATCCTGGACAGGGCGGCTGGCGGTAAAGCTCCGCCCGAATTTCTGAGCACCCATCCGAACCCGGACAACCGGATCGATCATATTAAAGCGGAAATCGACAAGCTGGGGAGGTAGACCTAAGCAGGACAGGCACGATAATGTTTCTTGCAATTGCCTGCAGGCAAAATTATCTTTGCACAGGTAAAAAAAACCACATTGGAATTTTTTTGATTTGGCATGGTGTTTGCCAATGCAACCCACGATTTTTTTTAACAACCAAATAATCTCTACATGAAAAAGAAGATCGCATTTTTCGCCTCAATTGCTTTGGTGCTCGCCGCAGGCGTGTTTTACGCACAAAGCAACAATCTTTTTGCAGATGACAAGGACGGTAAGAAGGACTGTTCGTCATCCTGCTCAAGCAAGACCGGAACTTCATCAGCTGAATCAAAATCCTCATGCACCGGCAAGACTATGACCGATGCATCCGCAGGTGATGATCAGCCCGGAACAGCGACTTATGAGTTTACAACAGACATGATTCACTGCGACGGCTGCAAGCCGGGAATGACGGAAAAGATCAAGACCATAAGCGGCGTACAGGATGTTCAGTACGGTGAAACCTGCAATGTTTCAAAGATGACCAGCATAAAGGTTGTCTACGATCCGGCTGTTACAAACTCTGACGCAGTAGCGGCTTCCGTAAAAGAGCAGAAACTCAACGGTAATTGCGGTGACGGTACAAAATGTGATTCAAAGACAAAGTCTGAAAAGAAGTCATAACAGTTTTCTTGAAGCTAATGAAAAAGCCCGGTCATCCGGGCTTTTTTTGTTTTCAGAACGGCTCCTGGTTGTATGCCGAAGGCGGCACTTCAATATGCGGGTGTTTCACTTTGTTCTCAAACTTCGCGAACTCATCAACAAATACAAGTTCCAGGTCGCCGACCGGGCCGTTTCTTTGCTTGCCTATGATGATCTCCGCTTTGTGTTTCAGTTCCATGTAATCAGGATCTTCCTTGTTAACTTTCATTCCCATGATCGGCCGGTGAACGAAAATAACCACATCCGCATCCTGCTCTATGGCGCCTGATTCTCTGAGGTCCGCAAGTTGCGGCCTCTTCTCCTTGCCCCTCGTTTCGACTGCCCTGTTCAACTGCGCACAGGCTACAACAGGTATGTCCAGTTCCTTGGCGAGCGCCTTCAGGCTCCTGGAAACTTCAGCAACTTCGAGATCTCTTCTTTCGGCATCTTCCCTTCCCTTTATCAGCTGAAGGTAATCCACAACAACCATGTCAATGTCATGGCTTTCCTTAAGCTTCCTGGATTTTGCGCGAATCTCCAGTATCGACAGTTCACTTGTATCATCAATGAACATCTTCGTCCTGAGGTTATGGAATGTCTTCAGGACCCTGTTCCATTCTTCACTCGATGTCTTTCCTGTCTTCAGTTTCTTCGCATTCACCCTCGCCTCTGACGAAAGCAGTCTCATCACCAGCTCTCTGAATGACATTTCGAGACTGAATATCGCCACTGATTTCCCGTGGTCAACAGCCGCATTTCTTGCGATGTTCATTGAGAAAGCAGTCTTGCCGTGTGAGGGCCTTCCCGCTATTACAATGAATTCCGATCTCTGAAATCCCGATGTGTATTCATCAAGGTCCGTAAACCCCGTCGGAACTCCGACTATGCTGTTCTTGCTGTCTCTCCGCTTTCCGAGATCATCAATGAGATTATTCAGCTCTTCACTGATAGACATTACCTTCTTCTTGGAAAGCCTTTGTGATATGTCAAGAATCTTCTGTTCCGCATCGTCAAGCGTCTTGAATGTATTTGCGGTCGGATCAAGACAATTCTCAACTATCTTCGATGAAACGCTGATGAGATTCCTCAGAATGGACTTTTCGAATATTATCCTCGTGTAATACTTAACATTGGCTGAAGTTGCCACAGAAGTGGTCATCTCCATTATGTATTCAACGCCTCCGACCTCCGATAACTTGTTCATGCGCTTCAGTTCTTCCTTCAGAGTAGTAGGGTCAATCGGTTCCTTCTTTGCATCAAGGTTCAGAATTGCCTGAAGTATGGTCCTGTGCTTTCCGGAATAGAATGCTTCCGGCTCAAGCATCTGTATCACGTCATTGATCACTTCATTGTCAATGAGCATCGCTCCCAGGACCATTACCTCAAGGTCAGTTGCGCTTGGCGCCTGCCTCAGGTCATCCGGAAGCATATCAGGATCCGCGGAAGATGACTTGTGCTGATCCTTCCTGTAATATGTTTTCTTATTTGCCAATGCTGTCAGTAAGTATGCTCATTTCGATATTGTATCGTATTCCTTTCTGAAAAGCTTCACATCTTCCCAAGTCGGCCTCTTCCAGTTCGGGTTCCTGAGAAGTGCCGCCGGATGATAAGTGACCATCGTCTTAATGTTCTTATATGTGTGAAATCTCCCCCGAAGCTTTCCCAGAGGTTCCTTTGTTCTCAGCAAGGTCTGCGCCGCAAAGGTGCCAAGTGCCAGTATCAGCTTTGGCTTTATGATCTCAAGCTGTTTATCAAGGTAAGGTTCACAGTTTAAGATCTCATCAGGCAAGGGATTTCTGTTCTCCGGCGGCCTGCACTTGAGAATATTGCAGATGTAAACTTCATCTCTGCTGAAGTTGATTGCCGCAAGTATATCCGTAAGCAGTTTTCCTGCTCTCCCTACAAAGGGAAATCCTTTTTCATCTTCATCCGCCCCGGGGGCTTCGCCCACCACCGCAATGTCAGCATTTGGATTTCCGCTGCCGAATACCAGGTTCTTCCTCTTATCTGCAAGGACCCTGCACTTCCTGCAGTCCTTTATCATTTCATTAAGCTCCGCAAGCGAGGAACATGACTTCCAGTCTTCTCGTGAATGCTCATGGGGTTCTTGATTTTCATCTCCTGCATTCGCTTCATCCGAAGTCTTATCTGTTGAGTGAATGGCGCTTCCGCGGACGGCCTCTGCATCATGCGCAATCTGCTCATTCATCCTTATTTCCTCAAGCATTGAAAGCGCAGTACCGAAACCCGCTCCGGGTGAGTATTCATCCTTGAACCTGAGTATTCTGCTGAGCTTCTGTGAAGGTGTCTTGCTCATTTGAGCAAAAGATATTTGTCCAGTATTCTGTTGGCTACTTCAAACTTTGTCATCTTTGGAAGTCTTTGCTCCGATTTCCTGTCGATCAGTGTAACTATGTTGGTGTCTGTGCCAAAACCCGCGCCTTCTTCATCCGGATTATTAAGAACGATCATATCAAGCTTCTTGGATATGAGTTTCTTCTTTGCGTTTGCAATTCCATCATTTGTCTCCACTGCAAATCCAATGAGCTTGTAACCTGATTTTTCCTTTCCAAGGTGAGAAAGAATGTCTACAGACAAAACAAAGTCAAATGTAAATTCTTTGCTTCCTTCTTTCTTGATCTTGAAGCCCGTTTTCATTGCAGGCGTGAAGTCCTCAACAGCCGCAGACATGACTATCAGGTCCTTGTTCCTTTTGTTTGACTTAACACTCCTGAACATCTCATCGCTTGTCATAACATCAATTCGCTTTACGCCGTTGGGCGTTTCAAGGCTCACCGGCCCGGTTATCAGTGTCACTGAAGCGCCTCTTTCCTGAGCCGCTCTTGCAATTTCAAATCCCATTTTTCCTGTTGAAGGATTTGAGATGTATCTGACCTTGTCAATGAACTCCCTCGTCGGACCGGCAGTCACAAGCACCTTCTTTCCCTCTAAGTCCTTGCGTGCATTCAGAATCTTTGCTGCTTCTTCAAAGATCCTTTCGGGTTCCGCCATTCTGCCTTCGCCTGTCAGCCCGCTTGCAAGTTCACCGTACTCAGGGTCAATTATCTTATAGCCGGTTTCCGAAAGGGCTTGTATGTTTCGCCGGGTCACAGGATGCTTATACATATCTTCATCCATTGCCGGTGATATCAGCACAGGACATCTGCATGAAAATAGAGCGGCAAGAAGAAAGTTGTCGCATATCCCGGCAACTGCCTTTGCAATAGTATTGCATGTGGCAGGAGCAATTACAAAGAGGTCCGCCCAGAGTCCGTAGTTTACGTGCCATGTGGAGGTCTCAACTTTTTCCGAATTCTGCAGAGAACCCGTATCGGGGAGGAGGTTTATGATGACTTCATTTTTCGACAAAGCCGACAGAGTCACCGGCGAGACAAAACTCACTGCAGATGGAGTCATAACAACCCTGACTTCCGCGCCGGCCTTTATGAACAGCCTTACAAGGGCGCAGATCTTATACGCCGCTATGCCGCCGGTAATGCCGACGAGGACCTTTTTACCTCTGAGTTCCAATTGCAGAAAGATTAATGTTGATGAAGCAGAAAAGCACGGACGGCTATTCCTGTTCCTTGTATCTGAAGTTGAGTTTGGAATCCATCAGTTCATGAATTGACCTTATGGTCGGTTTTGATCTCTTCTCAAATTCAAGAGAGATATTGAGCTTGTCCTGATTCATTATCGTATCGTCTTCCGTTTCCTTTGCAATGATGGGCTCAAGCCTTTGCGAGAGTTCCATTTTGTAAAGATCGTTAATCTGTCTTGATCTTTTGGAAGCCACTACAACGGACTCGTAAAGATTTGCAGTCCTTGATTCAAGCTTTTCCAGATCTCTTGTGTCTATTGCCATGATATGTTTATGAGTTTAATTAATAATCTTTTGGATTTCGCTTACCGCCTTTTGAAGATCATCATTCACGACGATCATATCAAACTTTCCGGCGTTGTTCATTTCAAGTTCTGCCCGTCGTATTCTCTCATTGATCTGATCCTCTGATTCTGTACCTCTTCCTTTGAGACGGACTTTGAGCGATTCAAGATCGGGCGGCATGATAAAGATCAGAAATGCATTGTCGCCGTATATTCTCTTAAGCGACAGTGCGCCCTTCACATCAATATCAAAGATGAGATCATTGCCTTTCGCAACGTTGTCCTCAACAAAAGTTCTCAGTGTGCCGTAATAATCCCCGTTAAAAAGCAGTTCGTATTCAACAAGTTGGCCGGTGTCGATCCTGTCCTTAAACTCTTCCTTGGACAGATAAAAGTAATCAACTCCTTCTGTTTCTCCGGTCCTCCTGGGCCTTGTAGTTGCAGAGACCGAAAACACAAGGTCCTTATTCTTCTTCAACAGCTCTTTAACAATCGTGGTCTTACCTGCTCCGGAGGGCGCTGCAATGACATACAACATAGGATCTCATTCCACATTTTGAATTTGCTCGCGGATCTTCTCAAGTTCTTCCTTAAGCACAGCCGACCTCTGGGAAATTTCAGCTTCAGAAGATTTAGATGCAATTGTATTAATTTCCCTGTTCATCTCCTGCACAAGAAAATTCAACCTTCTTCCTGCAAGCTCTTCCGAGCGGGCGTATTCCGAGAAGTATTTCGTGTGGCTTCTTAATCTCGTTACTTCTTCCGTAATATCAGATTTATCGGCAAACATCACGATCTCCATTTCAATCCTTCTTTCATCAATGTCCTTTCTCGAGTCAAGCAATGTGTCCAGCTTCTTCCTGATCCTCTCAGATTCTGCCTTCACTCTCTTCTTTGAAAGGCTCACTATTACATCAGATTCTTTTTCGATGGACCTTACTCTCCTGAGCATATCCTTTTCGAGTTGCTTGCCTTCTTTCGCCTTCATTCTGTTCAGGTCATCCGCTGCCTTATCAACGAGCGATGCCACGAAAGCAGCCTCCTTATCGCTCACTGCTGAATCATCAGTAATGCTCAGATATTCGCCAAGCTCGAGTATGTCTGCAAGCTTCACGGGCTCTTTGGAGCCGATTATCCTGTTTATGTTTTGAGCGAGCTTGAAGAAGTCTCTGATCTTGTTCTCATCGCCTATGCCGCCGTTTGAAGAATCTGCATCACTGTCTGAACTGACGAAAACATTCAGTTTGCCTCTTGAGACTTTCTTTCTCAGAATTTCCTTCAGCTCATACTCACGCGAAGCAAGCCGTTTCGGAAACCTTATCCCGATCTCAAGGTATCTGTTGTTTACCGAAGTCATTTCAACTCTGTATCTGTGCCTTCCGAATGTACCCTCGGCTCTTCCGAATCCTGTCATGCTGATTATCATGAGTTTCTCACTTTATTACGTAATTGTGTGTAAGTTCCTTTGTCAGGTATTCAAATGCTTCGGCAGGACTGTTTGCAAATTTGAAGAGCTTCAGGTCCTCTGCTGAGATCACATTCAGTTCCACAAGGTTGTCGAAGTTCACAATCTTGTCCCAGAATTCCTTGCCGTAAACAACGACAGTCATTTTTTTGTGAAGCTTTCCGGTCTGTATGAGAGTAAGGATCTCAAATAGTTCATCAAGAGTACCGAAGCCGCCGGGCATGATTACAAGGGCCTTGGCAAGATACGCAAACCAGAACTTTCTCATGAAGAAGTAATGAAATTCGAAGTTAAGTTCCGGTGAGATGTACATGTTAGGATACTGCTCAAACGGCAGAGAGATGTTCAATCCCATTGAAAAACCCTTTGCCCTTGATGCTCCCCGGTTTGCCGCCTCCATGATACCAGGTCCGCCGCCTGAGCAGACAATGAACTTGTTCGGCTTCTTCAGGCCTTTTGCCCATTTCGTAAGAAGATATGCAAGTTCAGCAGTATCCTCATAGTACTTTGACATTTGCAGGTCTACTTCTGCAGACTTAAGAGCCTTCTCGAGCTTTCTTCCGATTCTGGCGTCAGAGTCTATCTTCGCCCTGACTGCCGCCAGGTTCTCGAGGGCTTTCTTTCGCGGAAGTGTCCTGGCAGAACCAAAGAACACTACAGTATGATTTATTTTGTATCTTCTGATCCTTTCGAGCGGCTCGGCGTATTCACTCAGTATCCTCAGAGACCTTGCACCGGGCGAATTGAGGAATTTAAGATTGTGGTAAGCCTTGGGTGCTTTGGCAATGTAATCGCCTTCTATGGTTTTTGTCTTATTATTTGCCATTATGACTTTGCTTTCAGTTGAGCAGCTTTCCGCCGTCAACACAAATTGTTTGCCCTGTTATGAATGTGTTCTCTTCTGCAAGATATCTTACAAGGGAAGTTACATCTTTCGAATTTCCGAACCTCTTCAGAGGATACTTCCGTTCATCGTCAGGATCAACATTTGCGTTTTCATCATCCTCTATGATTATGGTACCCGGCGCAATTGAATTGACAAGTATACCGGGAGCAAGCTTCTTGGCAAGGAGCTGTGTCAGTTTCACAACGCCGGCCTTTGAAACGCTGTAAGGAATGTATCCGGGCCAGTTTTCAAAAGCACCGAGCGAGGAGATGTTGATTATCTTCGCCGGTTTCCTCTTATTCTCCAGCATTTTCAGAGCGCATGCCTGGCTGAAGAAAAGAATGCTTTTGAGATTGACCTGCACAAACTCATCAAATATCTCTTCCGTGATGTCAAAGAAGTCAACTTTGCGGAAGATCGCCGCATTGTTTACCAGCACATCCACCGTTCCGAATTTCCCGAATACAGTCTCAGCCGCTTCAAATACAGAATCTGTCTTTCTAACATCACACCTTACAGGCAGTACACTGACACCCCGGCCGGTTATTTGTCTGATTGTCTCGTCAAGCAGGGTTTGCGGAGTTGAGTTGTAAGTAAATGCTATGTCAAAACCGGATGCGGCAAGTTCAAGGGCAATATGCTTTCCGAGCCGCCTTCCGCCACCGGTAACAAGAGCGGTCTTTCGATTAAGATCCAACGGAATGAATGAATTTCTGTGTGCCCTTGGGATGACTCGAACATCCGACACGCAGTTTAGGAAACTGCTGCTCTATCCACCTGAGCTACAAGGGCAGTAATTTGTAAAATACCGAATCGCGGAAAGTTATTCAATTTCAATTTTGCTGAGTCATGATAAAAAGCCTTTTGAGATTAGGCAGCGCAACATTTTCCACGATTTAAATACACTCGTAGGCAATTTGTTTATGTTCGATTCACGGCCATGGTTTTCTCTTTTCTTGAAGAAAGATGAAATCATCTTTTCTGCCTTCATTTCTTCAGTATTATCCTTTTAGGTGATCTTTGCGCCTGAAGGTAACGGAAGCATTTTAGAAGCGGACCGTCAGTTAAATTGCGGCTAATCAGGATTAGTAATTCTGAAATTCGTCAGATTCATGTTCCGGATTTGTCATGGCACAAAGCTGGACCATACAGATATTCGTTGATAGTTGCCGCCGCAAACGGGTTCAGCACAAAAAATCTCATAATATAACAAAAAAGCCGCAACCAATATTGGTTACGGCTTAAGAATAAATTCTGGCAAAACCTACTCTCCCGCGCAACTTCTCACGCAGTACCATCGGGGATGCAAGTCTTAACTTCTCTGTTCGGAATGGGAAGAGGTGTTGCCCTTGCATTAAATCACCAGAATAATCAGAAAATCGGATCCATAAAAAAGTTTACTGATGCCCAAACACTACCTTACCAATAGAGGGTAAAAATATAGGAAAAGTCTTCGACTTATTAGTACTGCTTGGCTGAACACATTACTGTGCTTATACCTGCAGCCTATCAACCAGGTCATCTTCCTGGAGTCTTATTCCGTATTGCTACGGAGGGAAATTTAATCTTGAAGCGAGTTTCGCGCTTAGATGCTTTCAGCGCTTATCTCAACCGAACATAGCTACCCAGCGGTGCCATTGGCATGACAACTGGTGCACCATAGGTTCGTTCACTCCGGTCCTCTCGTACTAAGAGCGAGCCTCCTCAAATTTCCTGCGCCTGCATAGGATAGAGACCGAACTGTCTCACGACGTTCTGAACCCAGCTCACGTGCCGCTTTAATTGGCGAACAGCCAAACCCTTGGGACCTTCTCCAGCCCCAGGATGCGACGAGCCGACATCGAGGTGCCAAACGACTTCGTCGATGTGAACTCTTGGAAGCCATCAGCCTGTTATCCCCGGCGTACCTTTTATCCTTTAAGCGACGGCAATTCCACACTCTACCGTCGGATCACTAAGTCCTGCTTTCGCACCTGCTCGACTTGTAGGTCTCACAGTTAAGCACCCTTATGCCTTTGCGCTCTAAGCATGATTACCAACCATGCTGAGGGTACCTTTGAAAGCCTCCGTTACTTTTTAGGAGGCGACCGCCCCAGTCAAACTACCCGCCTAGCACTGTCCCTGACCCTGATTCAAGAGCCGAGGTTAGAATTCGAACAAAACAAGGGTGGTATTTCACATTGCGACTCCACGATGGCTAGCGCCACCGCTTCAAAGTCTCCCACCTATTCTACACATGTTGTATCCAAACCCAATGCTAAGGTGCAGTAAAGGTGCACGGGGTCTTTTCGTCCATATGCAGGTAACCGGCGTCTTCACCGGTACCACAAGTTCACCGAGCCCGTAGTCGAGACAGTGGCCAAATCGTTACACCATTCGTGCAGGTCGGAACTTACCCGACAAGGAATTTCGCTACCTTAGGACCGTTATAGTTACGGCCGCCGTTTACTGGGGCTTCGATTCAAAGCTTCGCCCGAAGACTAACCTCTCCTCTTAACCTTCCAGCACCGGGCAGGTGTCAGTCCATATACTTCGCCTTAAAGGCTTTGCATAGACATGTGTTTTTGTTAAACAGTCGCTTGGCCCATTTCTCTGCGACCCCGACGAATCGGGGCACCCCTTATCCCTAAGTTACGGGGTTAATTTGCCGAGTTCCTTGACTACGGCTCACTCGAGCACCTTAGGATACTCTCCTCATCTACCTGTGTCGGTTTACGGTACGGTCTTCTTAGTATACGCCAGAACTTTTCTTGGCAACATGATTAGGGAGAGTTTGCAGGCTTGCGCCATCCCGTTCGGGTTTCATCTTGCGACTACGCCCTTAGACCACCATCCATCAGGTGGCTCTCCTTTCACTTTTGCGTCATTCTGGTTTAAATGTCGAAGGTACAGGAATATTCAACCTGTTTCCCATTACTTACGCCGTTTGGCCTCAGCTTAGGGGCCGACTAACCCTGAGTTGATTAACATTGCTCAGGAAACCTTGGATTTTCGGTGTGCAGATTTTTCATCTGCATTATCGTTACTTATGCCAACATTTTCTTTTCCATCCGCTCCAGCATCAGTCACCTGACACCTTCAGCCGCAAATGGAATGCTCCCCTACCACTCCGGCAAGCCGGAGTCCACAATTTCGGCGCTATGTTTAGTCCCGTGTATTATCGGCGCTAAGTCGCTCGACTAGTGAGCTATTACGCACTCTTTAAATGAATGGCTGCTTCTAAGCCAACATCCTAGTTGTCTAAGCAACTTAACATCCTTAGTCTGTTAACATAGACTTGGGGGCCTTAATTGGTGGTCTGGGTTATTTCCCTCTCGGCAATGAAGCTTATCCCTCACTGCCTGACTCCCGGAAAACATATGTTTGTCATTCGGAGTTTATTTGGGTTTGGTACCGCTGTGGCGGCCCTAGCCCAATTAGTGCTCTACCTACAACATACTATTCCGAGGCTAGCCCTAAAGCTATTTCGGGGAGTACGAGCTATTTCCGAGTTTGATTGGTCTTTCGCTCCTATTCTCAACTCATCCAAGCGGTTTTCAACCCACACTAGTTCGGACCTCCATATCGTTTTACCGATATTTCATCCTGGTCAAGAATAGATCACACGGTTTCGCGTCTACCGCATGTTACTTTATCGCCCGTTTCGGACTTGCTTTCGCTCTGCATCCGTTTCTTAAAAACTTATGCTGCAACATACGAGTAACTCGTTGGCTCATTAAGCAAAAGGCACGCAGTCATCTAATTGCAGGGCAAGCCCCGCAAAAGACTACTACCGTTTGTAGGCACATGGTTTCAGGTTCTATTTCACCCTCCTGTTAGGAGTACTTTTCACCTTTCCCTCACGGTACTTGTACACTATCGGTCACTAATGAGTATTTAGCCTTACCGGATGGTTCCGGCAGATTCCCGCAGAATTCCACGTGCTCCGCGGTACTCGGGATACTTTCGAGAGCCTCAAAACTTTCGCTTACCGGACTGTCACCGTCTATGGTTGACCTTTCCAGGTCATTCAACTAGCTCTGAGGTTTTTTACTCTCTGGTACATTGCAAATCTACCTGAAAGTCCCACAACACCAGCAATACAACGATTGCACTCTTGACATATTGCTTGGTTTAGGCTCTTTCCGTTTCGCTCGCCGCTACTAAGGAAATCACGGTTGTTTTCTCTTCCTGAAGGTACTTAGATGTTTCAGTTCCCTTCGTTGGCTTAACTTGCCTATGAATTCAGCAAGTTATGACTGAACATTACTTCAGCCTGGTTGTCCAATTCGGAAATCCCCGGGTCAAAGACTGTTACCGTCTTACCGAGGCTTATCGCAGGTAGCCACGTCCTTCATCGCCTATTAGTGCCAAGGCATCCACCATATGCCCTTTGTAACTTTTTCCAAAACCCTATATTGATACAGGTAGTGTCCCCGGATCACTCCGGAGAAAGCGCATCAATATACTTGTTGTTTTTATGGATTCAATATTGTAAAAGAACAAACTCCGATCCGCTTAATAATACCTGCGGAGGATACTTACATCCGTCAGAAGACGGAAAATCATTGCTTTGTGGAGTTAAGCGGAATCGAACCGCTAACCCTTAGCTTGCAAAGCTAATGCTCTACCAATTGAGCTATAACCCCATTCGTAAAAACTCAGCCAATAATAGCGTGGGCCTATGTGGATTTGAACCACAGACCTCACGCTTATCAGGCGTGCGCTCTAACCAACTGAGCTATAGGCCCAATGGCATATAAAATCAAAAATTGTGTGCGAACCCGCTACATTAGACCCTTTTGTTGTAGCCGTATCTTTCTCTAGAAAGGAGGTAATCCAGCCGCACCTTCCGGTACGGCTACCTTGTTACGACTTAGCCCCAGTCACTGGTTTTACCTTAGGCGCTTGTTGAAGGCGACTTTGGGTACCCCCAGCTTCCATGGCTTGACGGGCGGTGTGTACAAGGCCCGGGAACGTATTCACCGCGCCGTGCTGATGCGCGATTACTAGCAATTCCAGCTTCATGGAGTCGAGTTGCAGACTCCAATCCGAACTGAGACCATTTTTTAGGGATTGGCTCCACCTCGCGGTATTGCAGCCCTTTGTAATGGCCATTGTAGCACGTGTGTGGCCCTAGGCGTAAGGGCCATGCGGACTTGACGTCATCCCCACCTTCCTCACTACTTGCGTAGGCAGTCTTTTTAGAGTGCTCAGCATTACCTGGTGGCAACTAAAAACGAGGGTTGCGCTCGTTGCGGGACTTAACCCAACACCTCACGGCACGAGCTGACGACAGCCATGCAGCACCTGTACAAGCTCGCCTTGCGGCACCCCGACTTTCATCAGGTTTAGCTTGCGCTTCAAGCCTAGGTAAGGTTCTTCGCGTTGCGTCGAATTAAACCACATGCTCCACTGCTTGTGCGGGCCCCCGTCAATTCCTTTGAGTTTCAACCTTGCGATTGTACTTCCCAGGTGGAATACTTAATGCGTTAGCTTGGATACTGACCCTAAAAAGGACCAACATCTAGTATTCATCGTTTAGGGTGTGGACTACCAGGGTATCTAATCCTGTTTGCTCCCCACACTTTCGTGCTTTAGCGTCAGTTTTGAGCCAGGCAACTGCCTTCGCCATTGGTGTTCTATCTGATATCTACGCATTTCACTGCTACACCAGATATTCCATTGCCCTCTCTCAAACTCAAGACTTGCAGTATCAAAGGCAGCTCCAAAGTTAAGCTTTGGGATTTCACCTCTGACTTACAAACCCACCTGAGCACCCTTTACACCCAGTAAATCCGGACAACTCTAGCACCCTACGTATTACCGCGGCTGCTGGCACGTAGTTAGCCGGTGCTTACTCTGAGGGTACAATCAACACAGTATAAACTGTATATTTTTCCCCTCTTACAGGAGTTTACATACAAAAGTATTTCATCCTCCACGCGGCGTTGCTGCTTCAGCCTTTCGGCCATTGAGCAATATTCCTTACTGCTGCCTCCCGTAGGAGTCTGGACCGTGTCTCAGTTCCAGTGTGGCTGATCATCCTCTCAGACCAGCTACTGATCGTTGCCTTGGTGGGCCGTTACCCCGCCAACCAGCTAATCAGACGCAGGCTCATCTTTAGGCCCCGAAGGTTTAACAACTGTCTCGATGTCGAGCCGCTGCATCATCTGATATTAGCCCCGATTTCTCGGGGTTGTGTCAGACCTAAAGGCAGATTACCTACGTGTTACTCACCCGTGCGCCACCTCCCTTAAAATATTGCTATCTTAAGTTCAGTTGACTTGCATGTATTAAGCACGCCGCCAGCGTTCGTCCTGAGCCAGGATCAAACTCTCCATTATAAATAAGTTTGATTTTGATCTCGGCTACAAGGTTCCAAAGTATTGAAGTTCGCACACAATATATTCTGTGTACTTGATTCTTGTGCTTATCTGTCTAGTATTTACAAAGAACAATGTTTATAGGAACTACAAAAATAACACAAAAAGTTCCAAAAGTCAAGGAAGAAATTAGATTTTCTCCCTTACTTTTTCAATCTGTGCAAATATACGAATTTCTTACTGAAATCAAAAACCATTTCTTTGTCTTTGCCAAAGTTTTTTTTAAAAAGCCGGATTTAATAGAATTCCGGTCATTTTTTACACTGTCAATATTCGCCCGAATAAACAATATCAGTCAGACTGTGCAGATTCAGTCATTATCCGGCACAACCTCGACTGATTTTCATTTGCTATCTCATCAGACAGCATCAGTTATTAACTGAGACAGACCGTGCTGAGGCAAAAGAAGCAACGGCTGCAGCAATCCACAGCATGTGATCCCACTCCGGAATGCCGCTGTTAATCAATTGAAATTCAAAAGCATAAGATATACCTTATTATTCAATAAAACGATTTAATGGAACACCAGCGCAAAAAAAATGTGCATACGAAATGGAAAAGATACCACAGGAAACCTGCCCCCAAAGAGCAACCCGGCGGTGAACCGGTCAAAAAACAAGCAGCAGTTCAGGAGCCACCCAAAGCAATCCGCTCAAATCAGAGTATATCAGTTGTAATTCCTTTGCTCAACGAAGAAGAATCCATAAGCGAACTTTCGTCAAATCTGGAAGAAGTACTGAAATCGCTTCAGTGCGATTATGAAGTGATATTTGTTGATGATGGCAGCACCGACAGGTCATTTGAAAGGATACGTGAGGTGAACAGGAGAAACAACAGATTTCACTGCATCAAATTCAGAAAGAATTACGGCAAATCAGCCGCTCTCGCCAAGGGTTTCAGAGCAGCAAAGGGAAATATTGTGATCACAATGGACGCTGACCTGCAGGACGATCCCGAGGAAATACCTGATCTGATTAGGACCCTGAACTCAGGATACGACCTTGTTTCGGGCTGGAAGAAAGTCCGATACGACCCCTTTATAAAAAAGCACACGTCGAAGTTTTTCAATTATGTGACTTCAAAGCTGTCCGGCATCAAACTCCATGATTTTAACTGCGGCCTGAAAGCATACAAAAAGGATGTTGTAAAGAGTCTGAAGATATACGGAGAAATGCACAGATACATACCTGCCCTTGCTCACCTGTCGGGATTCAAAGTCACCGAAAAACCGGTGAAGCACCATGCCAGAAAGTACGGGCAGACTAAGTTCGGTGCGAGCCGGTTCATAAACGGATTTCTTGATCTTATCACCGTAGTATTCATTGACAGGTACATAAAAAGACCATTGCATTTCTTCGGAACCATTGGGCTGGTGACTTCCACACTTGGATTCTTCATTACTGCTTATCTTGCGTTTCTTAAGTTCTTTGAAGACAAACCTCTAAGCGACAGGCCGCTGTTCATTGTAGGAATATTCCTGATAATGCTGGGAGTCCAGTTCTTTTCGCTCGGGCTTATGGCAGAAATGATCACAAAGTCAAGTTTCACCGACCAGGATGTACTTGTTGAAACCACAATTTGAATCCGATCAAAAACCTCTTTCAATGAACGAACTAAATTCCGTAAGCGTCAATGCAAAGACAGGCAAGGACTTTCGCATAGGCAGTTACTCAACAGTATCCGATGACGTATTGATAGGCGACAATGTTGAGATCGGCACATGTGCTTTGATAGCTGACGGTGCAAGGATAGGCAACAATGTGAAGATCTTTCACGGAGCTTCCATAGGCACCGTACCTCAGGATCTGAAATTCGAAGGCGAAAGCACAACGGTGGAAGTCGGAGACGGCACAGTAGTAAGGGAGTTTGTGACACTTAACCGGGCAACGAACCACAGCAAGAGGACAATCATAGGCAGGAACTGCTTCATTATGGCTTATGCCCATGTAGCGCACGACTGCAGGCTCGGCGACAATGTGATACTTGCTAACGGCGTACAAATGGGCGGACATGTTGAAATCGGTGACTGGGTGATTGTCGGCGGCCTGGTTGCGATCCACCAGTTTGTGAAGATCGGAAAACATGCAATGATTGGCGGCGGCTTCAGGGTTGTGAAGGATGTTCCCCCGTTCATTCTTGCAGGTTCTGTTCCGCTCAGGTTTGAAGGAATTAACCTTGTGGGCCTTCGCAGAAGAGGCTTTTCAAATGAACAGATACATGTCATCTCCGGTACATACGATCTGCTTTACAAGTCAGGGCTAAACGTAAGTGATGCAGTTGCAAGAATCGAAAAGGAAATGAGCGACAAGCCTGAGGCGATGGACATTGTGAACTTCATAAAAGAAAGCAAGCGCGGCATAATCAGGGGATAGAGTGCTATTCCCCAATTCTTCTTCCAATTAATTCTCTGTCCAGATGTCATCACAAAAAGCTGAAGGTTCGCACATCACTACAAAGGTCCTCTCTGAAATGAAGAAGCGAAAGGAGAAGATCGCAATGCTGACGGCTTATGATTTTCTCACTGCAAAGTTTCTCGATCAGGCAGGAATTGAAGTCATACTTGTCGGAGATTCGCTCGGCAATGTGATTCAGGGCAACGAAACAACACTTCCCGTAACACTTGAAGAAATGATCTACCATACAAGGATAGTGAAACGCGCAGTCAGGAATGCTATTGTTGTAGGTGATATGACATTCATGAGTTATCAGGTCGGAGTGAAGGAGGCAATAACAAACTGCGGCAAGGTAATGAAGGAGACCGGCTGTGATGCCGTGAAGATGGAGGGCGGAGACTACATGGCCGAGGCAATACGAAGAGTTGTAGAGATCGGGATTCCCGTCATGGGACATCTCGGACTCACTCCGCAGTCAATCAACAAGTTCGGAAGCTTCAAGACGCGAGGCGTTGAGAAGGATGAAGCCGACAGGATCTTCAGCGATGCACTGCTTCTTGAAAAGGCTGGATGTTTTGCAATAGTGCTGGAAAAGATTCCTGCGAAGCTTGGGACAAAAGTATCAAAAGCGCTGAAGATCCCGACCATTGGAATCGGAGCCGGGCCCAACTGCGACGGACAGGTGATGGTAACCCACGACATGCTGGGCCTTGTAGAGGATTTCAAGCCGAGATTCGTGCGACGGTATGCTAAGATGGCTTCCGATACAAAGGATGCCTTCCGAAGATACATCAAGGATGTAAAGGACGGGAAGTTTCCGACGCTTGAGGAAAGTTATTAGCCTTTCCAGGTTGTTGAAGAACCATTAGTTTTGCTTAGGTTGTTCAATTAGTTCATAGCGACTAATGCGGCTCAACTGAACCATTTAGCAATGGGTAAGTTGAAGCTTAATCAAAGGAGTTAGACTTATGAGAAGTTTTACATTAGCCCTTTCGACAATAACATCCCTGCTCGTTTTCTGCGTTAAGGACACAGTTTCTCAGCCATACTGGAACCAGATAAACTCAGGCACTGAATCCAATCTTAATTCAATTGCTTCATACAGGTACTCAGGGAACGCGTTCGTAATAGTGGGAGACAGCGGTGTAATTCTTCAATCCACTGACGGCGGTTTGAGCTGGAGAAGAATAAGCTCCCCCACTTATGAAAAGCTTTATTTCGCAGACTTCAGATCAGACAGTGTAGTTTTTGCATGCGGGTCCAATGGCACTCTCCTCAAATCTACAGACCAAGGAAATAACTGGCAAATACTAAGCTCTGTAACTTCGCATGACCTTAAGTATGTCAATGCCTGGATCTCTCCTCTCAGCATATATGTTGCAGGAGAAAACGGCTTCTTTGCAAAGGTCACCAATAATATCTGGACTACACAGATCATTGACACCGCGGATATCAATACTCTCTTGATCAACCCGCAAGGCGAAAGGATCTATGCCGGGGGAGATTACGGCACATTGCTTTATACTTCAAACTCCGGCTCAGTCTGGACAAGGCTTCAGACCTATTCTAAAGCCAACATCAACGCATCGTATTCATCCAATCTTCTTGTTGGGGATTGCGGAACTACCTGGAGAGTGAACAACAACATGGCATACCCCTATACAATAAACACAAAAGAGAACCTGTACTGTATGGATGAACCCAGCATAAATTTCGACCAGTATCTTT
>JAIBBK010000045.1 GCA_019694675.1 Ignavibacteria bacterium | reverse complement strand
AAGGAGAATGAGATATATCTTGTAGGATGCATTGTAATATCCCACTGCGCTTTCACTCAGCAAAGTTCCCGTCATGAGTATTATGAACGATGACGTAACTCCCTCCGCCTTAGATGACAGCCCCAGCTTGTATGCCTCTTTCACCGTATCAATGTTCTTCCTCAGGTTCAGGTCGATCCTGATCCTGTGCTTTCTGATGTAAGGCAGAAAGAGCACAAGCCCTGTTACCAGCGCCTGAAGGACTGCAAGTGCTATCAGCGTTTCAACCGAAGGATCTGCGGCGAAGACCGTGAAGACCGTAATCGCATAGGCCGCCTGTCCCGCAAGCTCTGCAAGTGAATTGAAATACAGCTTGTTGCCGGCAAGATAAAAATAGCGGATCGCAATTATCTGAGGAATGAAAATTATGGAGAAGAAGAATATGTGCAGGAATTTGTCCCTGTCAAAAAGCAAGAAGCCCGATATCAGCAATACGGAATAAGAGAGGAGCGCCGTGAGAATCTGCAGTGACAGGATTCTGCTAATCACATCTTCGCTATTTTCCTTTTCGATGAGCTTGTTTGTGCCGTAATTGAGATAGCCGAAATCAATGAAGAAGCCGTAGTAAGATGCAATCACAAAGTAATAGGAGAACGCGCCGTATCCTTCGGGGCCGAGAGTTCTGGTGATGAACGGAAGCGTAAGAAATCCTATGAGCCGGGCAACAGAGTCAACGCCTATCTTCGATATGAAATTGACAATGACTCTCATGGATCATTTAAGGCTCTTTCTTCTCAAAATCATTGCCTCATACAGACTTTCCGGATCACCAATGTCATTCCAAATGCCTTCATACTCCACGAAGTGCGATGAGCCTGATTCAAAGAGCTCCTTATCCTCGCGGAACTTCAGTCCGTTCCTGATTATGAAAGGGGCGATCACGCCGTGGGAATAGGGAAGCGCCGGCTTATAGCTGAATTTTTTCTTTACGGGGTCAAAGGTCCCCATTTGTTTCAGCTTCTTTCTGCTGATGTTGCGGGAAACGGAGAACAGGAAATCAGACCTGGTCTTAAGAAATATCCGAATCAGTTTGTCGGCTGAAATACTGCTGATGTTGTCTGACGGCACAAGTACGCCGTGCGACTTTGTTCCGGTCTTCTTCTTTACATATTCCCAGCCGGTGTACATGTCGTGAACCAGTCTGTCATTCTGGATCAAAGTGGGCAGGCCGGTTTTGGCGAGCGCTTTATCGTTCTCGCTGTTGGTTAGTATGATGATATCGCCTATCAGACGTGATCTCTGAAGCAGTTCCAGCCCGAACATGAATGCGGGCTTGTCATAAACAGGTATGAGTGATTTGCTGACATAGCGGGAAATTTCACCGAGCCTTATGCCGCGGCCTCCGCAAAAGAGGATGCCTAGAAATTTTTCCATAGCACTTCAGTTCCCTTTGAACTGAATTTGACATCCAGTGCGATGAAGTTGGGATAAAGTTCGTACTTGATCTTTTCCTTCACGGCGGGATCGTTCACAAAGGCAAGCAGAAATCCGCCGCCGCCTGCACCGAGTATCTTGCCGCCAAGTACACCTCTCTTTCTTAAAACCTGATAGAGCTGGTCAATGAAAGGATTTGTTGTATGATCGTTCGTTGATTTCTTCAGTGCCCAGCTTTCATGGAGGATCTCGCCGATCTGTTTGAAGTCCATGCGCTTTGCTTCAAGCGACTCTGCGAATGCAAACGAAAGTTCTTTGAGACTGTGGAAGTACTTTATCATCTTGTCATTAAGGAGATTCTCTCCGAGCTTCCCCTGAATCATCCTGATCTCTCTTGCCATGTTGGTAAATACGAGGAACAGCCTGCTTTCAAACTGGCGGAGATTCTCACCGGATATTCCGAGCCTTCTCACTTTCACACCTTTGCGGTCAAAAGTTATGCTGTTGAAGCCGCCGAATGAAGTCGCATACTGATCCTGCCTGCCTCCAAATGTTCCCGCTTCAGATTCGAGTTTGTAAGTGAGTTCCGCATGCCTGGAAGGTGTGAGCGGTTTCATATCGCGCAAGTGGCCGCAACCTCTGATGAGCGCGCTCATCATCGCGCTCGACGCTCCGAGCCCGCTTCCCGTGGTCATAACATCCGACGTTAGTATCACTTCAACTCCCTTGAACAATCCGAAATGCTCAAGCGCAGTCCTGGCGTAGCTGTGCTTTATCCTGCTGGCAATGGGCTCTGTTTCGATCTCGGCATGATGGACTCTCACGTTAGAGTCGAACATGTCCTTTATGGAAACGTAGTTGTAAAGCTTCACAGTTGACGAAACGACATGTCCCGTCTCGCCTGCGCTGTAATAGGACTCAAGGTCCGTACCGCCTCCGGCAAAGCTGATCCTAAGCGGTGAGCGGAGATATATGTGCCTGTTGTCGTACAGCATCAGATCTTTCCCTGCATTAAGTGTTCAACATACATCCTTGTTCCTTCTTCCACGCTTACTTCGGGTTCAAAGCCGAGCATGCTCCTGATCTTGTCTATTGATGCGCACCTCCTTCTTACAAGGTGCGGGTCGGAAGCCACATGCTTCACTGCGGCCTTCTTTCCAAGATATTTCTCGATAACTGCAAGCACTTCCTTCAAACTTGTTTCGATTCCCGTTCCCACATTAAAGTGCTCATTCTTTACATCATCATTGAACATTGCCAGTATGTTTGCACGGGCGGCATCGCTTGAATGCACGAGATCAAGCGTCTGCTCTCCGTCTCCGTACATGATGATCTCTTCCCCCGCATGTATTGCATGGATCCATTTCTGAAAGACCTGTGTGTAAAATGCACCGAGCCCCTGGCGCTCACTGTAAATGTTGAAATAACGGAATCCGATGTAAGGTACGTTGTGAGAATAAGCCCATGAATGCATCAAAGCTTCCTTCGCGATCTTCGTCGCTCCGTAAAGTGTCCTGTTGTCAAACGGATGGTCCTCAGTGACAGGAACCGTTCTCGGATCACCGTAAACGGATGCTGATGAGCCGTATGTCAGTTTGCGCACGCCGAACTCATGGCATGCCTGAATTATGTTGAATGTGCCTCTTATGTTTGTGTCTATTGCCTTCTGCGGAAACTTGTTCGAGTCCATTATCATAAGCGAAGCCTGATGGGAAACGTATTCCGGCCTGTGCCTGTCAAACACATATCTAACCATCTCTTCGCTTCCTATGTCGATTGTTTCGAGCTGCAGCTTTCCTGAGTTAATGTGCCTTTCAATGTTCCTGAACTTGCCGTTATAGAAGTTGTCAGCCACTACAACGTTATGCCCGAGCTCAATGCATTGGTCCGCAATGAAAGATCCGATATTGCCCGCGCCTCCGGTTATCAGTACAGTTGACATTCTCAGCCTGCGCTTACTTTTCTGTGAGCAAGTCTCTTCTCATATACATGCCTTAGCGCATCGAAAACATAATCAAGATCTTCATTCGAATACTTTGTGCAAAGAGGAATTGTAAGGATCCTGTCCATCAGCCATTCCGCTACAGGCAGGCTCACATGCGGGTATTTTTGTGCATAAAAGAGGTTCCTGTGCACGGGGTAAAAATGCAGGTTGGTTCCGACATTCAATTTCCTCAACTCACTCATAAACGCATCCCTGTCAACGTCCTCATCAAGTATCTTCACCACATAAACATGATTTCCCCATCTGCCTCTTTCTGTTTCATGCACCGGGATCTCCAGCCAGTCAATGCCGGAGAGTATTGAATTGTAATGTTTCACAAGCCTGTTTCGCTTTGCAAGAAGTTCATCCTTTCTTGACATCTGGGCAATGCCAAGAGCTGCCTGAAGGTCGGTCAGGTTGAATTTGTATCCCGGCACAATGCACTGCACGTGCGGGCTTGCATTCTCGGCTGAGTATCTTTTCCATGAGTCTTTCGGGAGTCCGTGGTAAGACCAGATCCTGCACTGCTCTGCAAGCTCATCATCATCCGTTGTTATGATCCCGCCGTCACCTGTGGTCAGATTCTTTGTCGCGTAGAAACTGAAGCAGGACATTTTCCCAAAGCTCCCAACCATTCTGCCGTCGTATAAAGAGAACACTGCGTGAGCGGCATCATAGATCACCGGCACGTTATGTGAATCGGCAATTGCATCAATTGATTCTATCTCGGCAGGAAGTCCGGAATGGTGAACGGGAATTAAAGCTTTGACGCTGTTGCCGTGATCGAGAAAAAGCCTTTCAACCGATGAAAGGTCCATGTTCATAGTGCGCCTGTCAACATCAGCAAACAGGGGAGTAGCGCCGAGCTGTTCCACAATGTTTGCCGTGGATTGCCAAGTAATGGTCGGCACTATGACCTTGTCGCCTTCTCCTATGCCGAGCACCTTGGCCGCAATGAAAAGTGAAGAGGTGCATGAGCTGGTTGCTACTGCGTTCCTCACTCCGTGATATTCGGCGAACAGTCTTTCAAATTCCCTGACTTTAGGGCCGACGCTGATCCATCCGGAGTCGAGGCATTCCGACATCTGCAGTCTCTCAGCATCACTGATGTCAGGCACTGCAATGGAAAGGAAGTTATCTCTTGCCTTCAACAGGTGTGTGTGAATTATAAATAATTTGTAATTGAATCCTTCTCCGAAAGCACTGGCTCATTCACGGGCCACGGGATGCCGAGCTTAGGATCATCCCATCTCACGCCACGCTCATTTGCAGGATCGTAATACTCAGACATCTTGTAATGGAATATGCATGAATCAGAAAGCACAAGATGTCCGTTGCCGAACCCAGGAGGAACGAGCACCTGCTGTCTGCTGACATCGTCAAGCATGAAACTTACCCATTTCAGGTAATTGCGGGAGTCTTTCCTCATATCTGCAACAACAAAGAAGATCTTTCCGAACATGCACTGAATAAGCTTCCAGGTCTTGTCATCATAATGAATTCCTCTGAGAACGCCTTTAGCGGATGTTGAAATATCATCCCGCACAAATTTTACATCTATGCCGCTTATCAGATAGTCCTCAATGTTGTAAGTCTCAACATATGTGCCCCTGTGGTCCCTGAACATTGAAGGTGTAAGAAGCAGAACTTCATCAAGCGATGTCTTTTCGACGGTAACCGCCATTTGCTGTTTCCGTCAGTAACCTTTTTTCTGAACCATGTCGCAATCCGCTTTCACCATGATGCTCACAAGTTCTTCCAGCTTTGTCTTCGGCTTCCATCCAAGGAGTTTCTTAGCTTTCGACGGGTCGCCGATCAAAAGGTCCACTTCAGTAGGCCTGAAGTATGTGGGATCGATTTCAACAAGCACTTTGCCGGTCTTCTTATCCTTTCCTACTTCATTCACTCCTTTGCCTTTCCATGCTATCTCAGTCCCGATCTCTTTGAATGAGAGTTCTATGAATTCTCTCACTGATCTCGTGACACCGGTTGCGAGCACAAAGTCTTCTGCCTTCTTGTGCTGAAGGATCCTCCACATGCCCTCGCAGTATTCGGGAGCATAACCCCAGTCGCGCTTAGCGTCAAGATTGCCGATGTGTATGGACTTCTGCAGTCCGTGTTTGATCCTTGCAACGGCCCTCGTAATTTTCCTTGTAACAAACGTCTCGCCTCTTCTCGGTGATTCGTGGTTGAACAGAATTCCGTTGCATGCGAATATGTCGTACGCTTCGCGGTAGTTTACGACGATCCAGTAGCCGTAGATCTTTGCGACTCCGTAAGGGCTTCTCGGATAGAAAGGCGTCGTTTCTTTCTGCGGAACTTCCTGCACCTTTCCGTAAAGTTCGCTTGTGGAAGCCTGATAGAACTTCACTTTTCGGAGTCCCGTTTCCCTTATTGCATCAAGAAATCTAAGTGTTCCGAGTGCATCCACCTGCGCAGTGTAATCCGGAACTTCGAATGAAACCTTCACATGGCTTTGAGCCGCAAGATTATATATCTCATCAGGTTCGATCTTTTCCAGCAGGCGGTTCAGACTGCTTGTATCAACAAGGTCACCGAAATGCAGAAAGAGTTTCTTGTCAATGATGCTCTTGTCTGCGTACAGATGGTCTATTCTTTTTGTGTTGAAAGAACTGCTTCTTCTGATGATGCCGTGTACTTCGTAGCCTTTCTCAAGCAGGATCTCGGTCAGATAACTGCCGTCCTGTCCGGTTATTCCGGATATGAGAGCCTTTTTCATTTTCAGGTTTTGGTTAAGATTCTGATTACTTGTTCAGATGCTCAGCAACTGTTTCAACGGTGTACCTGATCTGTTCTTCGCTCAGTTCCGGATAGATCGGAAGAGCAAGCGAATCATCCGCACACCACTCTGATACGGGGAAGTCTCCTTTCTTATATCCCAGATATGCAAAACACTCCTGCATATGGAACGGAATGGGGTAATAGATCTCTGTGCCGATCTCCTTTTCTGTCAAATGCTTTCTGAGTTCATCCCTTCCTTCCGCACGGATCACATACTGATTGTAGATATGATCGTGCGAAAGCCCCATGCCCGAGTAAACTGCTTTCGGAAGCAGGACCTTGTTCTTTCCGTCATACTCAAGCCTGCCTGTTTCTTCAGCAAGCCCTTCCTCTATGAAGAACTTTGTATAAAGTGATGCATTATGCTGTCTTCCTCTTGTCCAAGAATCAAGATGCGGAAGTTTCACATTGAGCACTGCGGCCTGAATTGCATCAAGCCTGAAATTTCCTCCGATGATCCTATGATAGTATTTTGGTTTCCCTCCGTGCACCCTGAGTATCTTAAGCTTCTCGGCAAGTTCGGGATCATTAGTTGTAACAAGGCCGCCGTCACCGAAGCATCCAAGGTTCTTGCTCGGATAAAATGAGAAGCATCCGATGTGGCCAATGTTGCCGAGCCGTGTTCCGTCTTTGTACTGGGTTCCAATCGCCTGCGCTGCATCTTCGATAACCTTAAGCCCGTGTTCATTTGCGATGCTCATGATCTCGTCCATCTCGGCGCTCTGTCCGTAAAGGTGGACCGGAACGATCGCCTTTGTGTTCTTTGTAATGAGTTTCTTCAGTGAGCCGGGATGAATGTTGAATGTGACGGGATCAACTTCTGCAAAGACCGGCTTTGCGTTCATCCGGCTTACAACACCGGCGGTCGCAAAGAACGAATAAGTCGGAAGTATCACTTCATCTCCCGGCTTAAGGTCAATTGCCATCAGGGCAATGAGCAGCGCATCTGTGCCTGATGAAACACCGACAGCATATTTGCAATGCAGATATTCGCAGAGCTTCTTTTCGAGAAGTTCAACTTCGGGGCCGAGGATCATTCCCTGAGATTCCGCCGTCCTTATCAGAGCCGCGTCAATTTCATTCTTTATGGCTTTGTACTGTGCCTTAAGATCAAGCAAAGGTACTTTCATGTTCGTTGTTGTGGTTGTAATTAAGAAATTCTTATTCTGCGCCTACAAGCATTCTTCCGATACTGCTGTAATAGAACCCAAGCTCTTTCATGTGTTCCAGGTCATACAGGTTCCTTCCGTCAAAGATGACCCTCTGTTTCATCAGTGATCCCATCTTATCGAAATCAGGCGAGCGGAACAGCGACCATTCCGTAGCGATGATGAGTGCATCAGCACCTTTTAGCGCATCATAATGGTCGTTAACATAGGCGATCTTGTCACCCATCAGTTTCTTCACATTTCCCATGGCTTCGGGATCGTGAGCCGTAATGCTCGCTCCCTCCTTTAGCAGTGCTTCTATCACATAAAGAGACGGAGCTTCGCGGATGTCATCGGTGTCCGGCTTGAATGCCAAACCCCAAAGAGCAAATTGTTTGCCTTTCAGGCTTCCGCCAAAGTATTCCTTTATCTTCGGAACTATGATAGTTTTCTGTTTGTCGTTTACGCTCATAACCGCATCAAGTATGCTGAACTCATATCCTGATTGCCTTGCCGATTTGTGAAGTGCGCTCACATCCTTCGGGAAACAGCTTCCGCCGTAACCGATGCCCGGGAAAAGAAACCTCTTTCCGATCCTGGAGTCGCTTCCCATGCCAATCCTTACAAGGTCAACGTTTGCTCCGATCCTTTCGCAAATGTTGGCGATCTCATTCATGAAGGTAATTCTTGTTGCGAGGTATGAATTGGATGCATATTTGGTAAGCTCGGATGACCTTTCATCCATGAAGATTATCGGATTGCCCTGCCTTACAAACGGAGCGAACAGGTCTTCGAGAATTTTCCGTGCCCTCTCTGATCTTGTTCCTATCACGATCCTGTCCGGCTTCATGAAGTCATCAACCGCAAGCCCTTCACGCAGGAATTCCGGATTCGAAACAACATCGAAATCAACATTGGTGTTCTTTGAAACAGCATCGCGCACGAGGTCTGCGGTGCCAACAGGCACAGTGCTCTTGTTTACAATGACCTTGTATCCGCTGATGATCTTTCCAAGATCGTCAGCAACTTTAAGAATGTATGACAGATCAGCGGAACCGTCTTCTCCGGGAGGCGTGGGCAGTGCCAGGAAAATCACTTCCGCCACATCAGCGGCTTCCTTCAATTCGGTTGTAAACTTGAGCCTTCCTGCCTTTACGTTCCTTTCGAAGATCGTATCCAGATCCGGTTCATAGATAGGCAACACATTATTCCGTAGCTTCTCAACCTTTTCTTTGTCTATGTCAACGCATATCACATCATTGCCGGTATCAGCAAGGCAAGTGCCCGTAACAAGGCCGACATATCCCGTACCAACTATTGCAAGTTTCATTCCTTTGAGATTCCTTTCTTAGTTAGATTCATTTACGATGCCGTCTTTCAAAATGTAGTTCTTGCCCGACTTGCTGCAATGCGCTTTGCCTTCGCCGTCAAACTGCAGTCTTTCACCCGCTTCGCTTACCCAGCCGATGACTCTTCCGGGATTTCCGACAACAAGCGCATAATCGGGAACATCCTTTACAACAACTGCTCCTGCACCGATCAGGCAATGCCTGCCTATTGTTGTGCCGCATACTATTGTTGCATTGGCTCCAATAGAAGCACCTTCCTTAACAAGAGTGTTCACATAGAACTCAGAACCTCTCTGAGGATATTTGCATTTAGGCACGAGAATGTTTGTGAAAACCATTGAAGGCCCGCAGAAAACGTAATCCTCAAGTGTAACACCCTCGTAAACGGAAACATTGTTCTGAATTTTGCAGAAGTTTCCTATGACAACATTGTTTGCAACATTGACATTTTGTCCAAGCGTGCATTTCTCGCCGATCTTAGCTCCGGGCTGAATGTGAGAGTAATGCCAGATCGATGAGCCTTTTCCAATCTCAACATTGTCATCAACAACCGCCGTGGGATGAACCTTGTAGTCTGCCATGTTTGTATTTGTTTACTTGTTCATTAATTTGGACTGAGCCTTTTCAAGAGTTTCAAGAACCTCGATCGCATTCATTCCGTCTGATCTAGGAGCAGTCCCGTTTTGAATGCATTCTGCAAAGTGCAACTGTTCAAGTTCGAGAGGAGATGTATTGTCAAAATCAACATTCTCAAACTCCGAATCGATCTTCACCGGCAATCCGTCAATGAGCTCAAATCCCTTCCTGTAAAACTTAAGCTTGTTGTCTTTGAGAGTGTCTTCAAACACCATCATTGACTTATCTCCTATCACAACAAGCCTTTGCTCCTTGAAGGGATGCAGCCAGCTTACAAAGATATGTGCGTGAATGTTTCCTTTGAAAACAAGATTTGTCAGAGTCGTATCGTGAATTCCTTTTTGTACAAAGATCGCTCCGCGGGCTTCCACTTCTTCGGGCACTCCGCCCGCAAAAAACTGTATCACTGAAATGTCATGAGGCGCAAAACTCCAGAGAATGTTTTCTTCGGTTCGGATGGTTCCGAGATTAAGCCTGTTGCTGTAGATGTACTGCAGTTTGCCCAGCTTCCCTTCGTCAAGGTACTGCTTTATCTTGAGTACGGCAGGATGATAGAGCAGAAGATGACCCACCATGAGCACAAGCTTCTTGCTTACTGCAATGTCGTGAAGCTCTTTGGCTTCAGCGGATCTGAGAGTTATGGGCTTTTCGACAAGAACATTCTTGCCGGCCTTGAGCAATGCTTTCGCAATATCGAAATGAGTCTCAGCGGGTGTTGAGACAATCACCGCATTTACAGAGCTGTCATTTATTATGTCATCGAGATCGAATGTGAATTTGCAGTGAGGCGCAATTTCCTTAACCTTCTTCTCGCTCCATTTATCGCTGTCACAGCACCATTTCAGCTTGTCACCGAACAGCGCGTTGGCAGTCCGCACATGATTCATTCCCCATTTGCCGCAACCCGCAACGGCAATACATAAGTCATTCATTTTTTTCAGGCCTT
>JAIBBK010000042.1 GCA_019694675.1 Ignavibacteria bacterium | reverse complement strand
TATTCGATCTTGCTGTCCATGAATGACATGAAGCCGACACCCACAAACACCAGGACTATAATAAGCCCTGTGATCATTTTTGCTTTTTTTGACATGTTGTTATTCTTTTGTTTCCAGTTTTTTAAGTTGCTTGCTCATGCTCCTCAGATATCCGAACAATCCGATCCAGATTATCATAACAATCAGAAGCACTACATACATCGAGTTTGTTTCAAGAAAATCGTACATGCAGTTTAGTCAGAGTTTGATGAGATTTTGTATTTGATGAACTCAAGCCTGGTCTTCATGTTCAGCACCCAGAAAAATAACATCGTAAAGCCCAGAAGTGAAGTCAGAAAAATTATCAGCATGCTTGTGTCCATGTTGATCTTTCCGGAGTTGTTTATTATCGGGTCGGGATGAAGCGTTTCGACCAGCCTGGGCATTATGAAGATGAAGAACGGCATTGTAATGCCTGCAACGATCGCGTACACGGATGACAATCTGGCCTTCTGTTCTTCAGAATCAATTGCCGACCGCAGCGCAAAATACGCTCCGTAGATCATCAGCAGTATGAATATGGATGTCTGCCTCGGGTCCCAGTTCCAGAATGAACCCCAGTTGAACTTTGCCCAAAGCGAACCGGTGGCTGTTGCAAGTATGCAGAACAGAAAGCCAAGCTGTGAGGCCGAAAATGACTTTATGTCGTAATCTATGTTCTTCGTCCTAAGATATCTTACAGCATACCACAGCGACATTGTAAACGCCACGACCGAGATCCATGACATTGGAACATGAAAATACAGCACCCTTGCCTTGTCTCCCAATGCAGGAATGTCCGGGATAGGAAGAACTATGCCGGCGAAGATCACTAAAGCGATGATTATGAATACGGAATATTCGTAGATCCTGTTCATTGAATTAGATTACTTGCTTTCATTTCACCTGCCGCTTCTGATTCGGTTCAATTTCAGCTATTGCCTCTGAACTGCCCGGAAGATACTCATACCTGATCCTACCCGGTGACAATATGAACACTCCTGACACGGCATGCAATTTGTATTTCAAACATAATCCAAAATAGTCATTCAACCAATGCATTTAGTCAGTCCTCCCAGACAAAAGGAAACAGCATAAGCGAAACAGTTACCACCACCGCGTTATAAGATACCAGTATCAGAAACTCTCCGGCTATCTCCTTTGTATCTATGCCGGCAGATGCCAGTTTGGTTGCGTTGATCACCGTTAACAAAAGCGGGAGAAGCACGGGAAAGGAAAGCACGGGATAAAGCGTTCCCTTTGAATTGGCTTTGGAGATTATCGCCGCAATGATCGTGGATGCCGCCACAAGGCCGATGTTTCCCAGCGACATTACCACCATGAACAGGCCGGGGTTCTTGATTGTATATCCCGTGATCAGAATGAAAAGTACAAGTATGAAGAAGTTCAGAACAAAAGTGAGCACAAGATTGAACAGCAGTTTTCCGGTGAAGATCTCAGCCGGGCCGGCAGTCAGTTTCAGGGCGGCCGAGGTCTCCTTTTCTTCTTCCTTCACAAATGTCCTTGAAAGCCCGCCCGAAGCTGAAAAGAATACGGCAATCCAGAGCAGTCCGGTCAGAAGTTCATCCTCCAGTTTCTCATCTCCTATTGCAAAGCGTATGATGGAAATTGTGACAAGGACAAACATAAGGAGAGAATTAATGACATACCTTGTCCTTAGCTCCGAACGGATATCCTTGAGAAACACAAGCTTCACATTGTTCAGAAACCTGCTCTTCATTTGTGCTCCTCAATGTTAATGCGCTTACTGCAAAGCTTCAGGTCATCTTCGTCGTTCGTGGCTATTATCAGGATCCCTTTGCCCTTCTGCATCTCCGCTATTCTCTCCATTGTCTCTATGCCGCTCTTATCGAGATTTGACCTGGGTTCGTCCAGCATTAGCAGTTCCGGCTCATTCAGCATGGCAAATGCTATCTTGAGCTTCTGCTTCATCCCGGATGAATAGGTCTTCACTTCGTCATTCCTTCGGTCCGCAAGCCCTGTCAGCTCAAGCAAGGAGACAAGCCCCTCATCACCGGCCGCGCTGTCAGATTTCAGGCCTGAGAACAACCTGAGATTTTCGATCGCGGAAAGCTCGTCATACAGATTCAGATAAGGCGAAACAAATCCCAGCTTCCTCTTCACGTCATGAAATTCAACTTTGTTTCCGTTGTTCATGAATGACATGGTTCCCGAAGAAGGGCTGATGATGCCTGCGATTATCTTCATGAGTGTTGACTTGCCCGACCCGTTCCTGCCTACGATCACTGCCGAATCTCCTGATGAAAGCTCAAAACTGATGTTTTTGAAAATTGTCTTTCCGGAATATTTCTTTGTAAGATCTTTTGTGTGAATGCTTAGAGCAGCCATGGGATCCGGATGAAGTGGAATGTTTTTATGCGGAATGTTTCACTGCTGTATGATGCCGTGCTTTTCGCTGAGCCTCTGCTTGCGCCTTATGAGTGCCTGCTCGTAACGCCGCTTCTGTTCATCGGTCTCCGGAACTATCTGAGGCACTTTCGCAGGCTGTTTTGTTTCTTTGTCCAGTCCCACAAATGTGAGATAGGCGCTGTTCGAATGTTTCACTTCGCCTGTGCTAATGTCTTCAACCTCAACCCTTACACCCACTTCCATAGAACTGTTGAATGCCCTGTTGACGGATGCCTTCAGAGTTACAATGTTGCCGAGCTTTACGGGATGATGAAATACGAGATTGTCCACAGCCGCCGTTACGGATACGAGGTTGCTGTGCCTCGCGGCGGAGAGAGCCGCAGCAATGTCAATCCAGTGCATAAGTCTGCCTCCGAGAAGATTGCCAAGCACGTTTGTGTCGTTCGGCAGAACAAGCTCGATCATTTCCACAATGGAGTGTGTTACGGTCTTCGGTTCGTTCATGCGGTCTTTGTTTTTAGATTTTTCACTCTCGGCAAAAGCGGACTTGTTGTGAATCTCTTTTCAAACCTTGAGATCTCGGCAGACGCTTCCTTAAACATTTTCTTTTTTATGAGAGCCTGAATCTTGCCGTAAAGAGCATCGTCTGCGTAGTTTGAATCAAAGAACTCATCAAGCACATAGTCATAATACACAATTGATGACTTGTAATTTCCCAGATCGTAATACATCTCCGCGCTCTTGAAAAGCTTGTATGCGAGCTTGTCCTTCATCTCCTTTATCTTTGCCTCTGAAGCCGCCCTGTTCTTGCTTTCGGGGAAAAGCTCGACATAGTCCTGAAATGATGTGAGCGCGAGCTTAGTGTATGTCTGGTCAAGGGAGAAGTCGGGAGATAACTTGTAATAGCACATTGCGGAATAGAAGTAAGCATCTTCCACAAGCGAACTGGTCGGATAGCTTTTGATAAGTGTTTCGAATTCGTAAACGGCAAGTATGTACTCTTCGTTCTTGTAATAGCTCATGCCGAGGTAATAGATCGTCTTGTCGATAATGCTGCTTCCGGAGTATCTCAGCTTTATTACGGAGAACTGATCAATTGCATCTATGTAATCCTGCTTGTCATAGCTTGATTTTGCAAGAAGGTAAGCTGATTCAGGATTGTCGGATAATTCCCGTTTTGAACCTGAAGAGCATGAGGCGATCAGTACGGCCAATGTAACGGCTGTCATCAGTCTGAATGCGCCGGACATTGCCAAAACCGTATTGCTGAATTTCTTTCTTAATGTCATTTGCTTCTTATAGTGAAAAACAAAATTATTGCTGCGGCTGATAACCCTATCATCACTGCAGGAACCACAACTGAACTCACGGAGCCCTCATCCGGAAGTTTACCGCTGAGAAACGGTGCGCCGCTGTCTTCAATCACCGAGAGGTTTTGTGCTTCTATATAATCCTTGCCGGACCTGGAAAATATGACCGAGTCTACGGCTATTGCATTTCCCGGAACCGTAACATAAACACCAAAGCCTGCCTTTACCCGCCTCTCAATTCGCTTTGTTCCTGCAATGTTATCGGAACTGTATGAGAGGTAATCAACATCCAGCACGGCGTTCTTCATTGTAAGGACATAATTCGCACTGTCAAACTTCTCCCCCCATATAACTTTAAAACCCTGAAGCCCCGATCGCACATACTGTGCAATATATTCAGCTTCAGGGTTGGATTCGTCAAACAAGAACACATACAACTTTTCATCACCGAGCTTCATCAGCTTGTTGGTCAGGCTTGTAACTCCTTCTGCTATCAGCCTCCCGGCGATCCTTGAATTGCCTTCAGGCATCTGCTGAGAAAAAGCAATACCTCCCAGGCCGGAAATCAATATGAACCACAGGAGGTATTTGAATGTCATTCTATCCGTAAATGCCTCTGAGCTTGAGGACCTTGGAGACCTTGTCTATTGAATAGATGTATGCTCCGAGTCTGAAGCTCGTGTTGTACTGCATGGCAGTGTTGTAAACATTATTGAATGCTTCCGTCATCATCCTGTTCAGTCTGTGGTTAACATCGTCCTCATCCCAGAAATAACCGATCCTGTCCTGTACCCATTCGAAGTAGGAAACAATCACACCGCCCGAGTTTGCAAGTATATCCGGGATTACACGGATACCCTTGTCAAACAGAATGTCATCCGCATCTGCAGAAATCGGTCCGTTGGCTCCTTCAACTATCAGCTTTGCCTTGATCTTGCCGGCATTTTCTCCTGTGATCTGATCTTCCTTCGCCGCAGGAACCAGAATGTCGCACTGGATCTCAAGAAGATCTTCGTTAGTGACTTTGTCACCGAGATTTGCCCCTTCAAGTGTTTTGTGGCTGTTAATATGTTCAATTGCCTTCTTGACATCAATTCCGTTGGCATTGTAATATCCGCCCGATATGTCGCTGACGGCAAGTATCTTCACGCCTTTTTCACTCAGGAGTTCGGCGCTTACAGATCCAACGTTTCCGAATCCCTGAATGACAGCAGTTGTCGTTGCAGGATCAATTGATTGCGTCTTGAGAGCCGCCATGGTTGCGATCATAACTCCCCTTCCTGTCGCTTCTCTCCTTCCTCTTGATCCTCCGATTATGATCGGCTTTCCGGTTACCACTCCTGTAACTGTCTCCTTCTTGTGCATGCTGTATGTATCCATTATCCAGGCCATGATCTGTTCATTGGTATTCATGTCGGGTGCCGGGATATCTGAATCCGGTCCGAAAACCTCAAGCATATTCACAGTGTATCGTCGCGTTATCATCTCAAGTTCCCTCTGCGAAAGAACCGAAGGATCGCATTTTACGGCGCCCTTAGCACCGCCGAATGGGATGTTTGCAATAGCGCATTTCCACGTCATCCATGATGCAAGAGCTTTCACTTCATCAAGGTCAACATCCGGAGCATATCTGACTCCGCCCTTTGACGGGCCGAGGATATTGTCGTGTATTACTCTGTAACCTTCAAAAACTTCAAGCTTACCGTTATCCATTGTAACTGGGATCGAAACGATAACCTGCTTGATCGGATTCTTAAGATAGTTATACAATCCTTCGTCAAGCTTGTAAAGTGCACAAGCCTTGTCGAATCTGATCATCATCGAATCAAAAGGATTGGGCTCTCCCTTCCTGTAAGGAGCAGGCTCTTTATACTCTTCAGGCATTATTATGTGTAGGTTAAGTTGTTAGGAAAATTGGTTTCGTTCAAAATTAGCTTTACTCTATGCTTTTATCAAGTTAGTAAGAGAGCTCACTGAACATGAACCGGCCCGTATTTTTCAGCAATGGTGCGTGTTACAATGAGCGACGGCATGAGCAAGTTCCTTTAATAATAGCGCTCCATTTGGTAACTTACTTAGTAACTAAATCATAAGACACGTGTTTAAGAAAATATTAATTGCAAACAGAGGCGAGATTGCAGTCAGAATAATGACGACTGCGCGAGAGATGGGAATAAAGACAGTAGCGATTTATTCCGACTTTGACAGATATTCACTCTTCACAAAACTTGCTGACGAAGCATACAGGATCGGCGAACCGCCGTCATCACAAAGCTACCTCCTGGCAGACAAGATCATTGAGATCGCAAAGTCAACGGGAGCTGAAGGAATACACCCGGGCTACGGGTTCCTTTCTGAAAGGGGTTTCTTCGCAAAGATGTGCGAAGACAACGGAATCAAATTCATCGGGGCAAGCCATAAGTCAATCGACTTATTAGGAAGCAAAACTGAAGCAAAGACGCTTGCCATAACCAACAAGGTCCCTGTGGTTCCGGGCACGGAAAAACCGCTTCAGGACATGGGGCAGATCAAGACCATCGCAAAAGAGATCGGATATCCCGTGTTGATAAAGGCTTCCGCCGGAGGCGGCGGCAAAGGCATGAGGATAGTCCGTGAAGAAGCAGACATTGAAAGCGCACTGAGGACAGCTCAGAGCGAAGCAAAATCATCCTTCGGCGACGACAGCGTTTTCATTGAGAAGTACATTGAATCACCCCGCCACATCGAATTTCAGATACTTGCAGATGAGCACGGCAATGTGATCCATCTCGGCGAAAGGGAATGCTCCATGCAAAGGCGCCATCAGAAAATAATCGAAGAGACTCCGTCCGTGATCGTGAATGAAGATCTCCGCAACGAGATGGGCGAATGCGCCAAGAGGATCGTGAAGGCGGCAGGTTATTCGAATGCAGGCACTGTGGAATTCATTGTCGACAAAGACAACAAATTCTATTTCCTCGAAGTGAACACTAGACTGCAGGTCGAACATCCGATCACAGAACTTCGCACAGGCCTCGACCTTGTGAAGGAGCAGTTCCGTATAGCATGCGGCGAAAAGCTCAGTCTGAAACAGGAAGATGTCACTTTCACCGGCCACACGATAGAATGCAGGATCTGCGCGGAAGATTCGGAGAACAATTTCATGCCGTCAACGGGCAAGATCAGATATATGAACAGGTTCCTCGGCAACGGCATGAGGGAAGATACGGGGATCGAGCAGGGAGATGAGATCTCGGTTTACTATGATCCGATGATCTCAAAGCTTGTCTCGCACGGTGATGACCGCGTAACCGCAATTGACAAGATGAAGCGGTCGCTCAAGCAGTATAAGATTGTGGGCATCAAGACGAACATTCCGTTCCTCTTAAGCCTGCTTGAATGCGATGAGTTCATCAAAGGAAATTACCATACGCAGTTCATTGAAACGGAATTTCTGAAGAGAGAGAAATCCAATGACTCCCTTGCAGGAAGCAAGCTTGCGGCAGTTGCGCTAGCATCCGCACTTTACAAAGGAAGTAAGACAGCCGATTTGAAGGCCGCAGTTTCCAAAAACGGAAGAGCCGGAAACCTGTGGGCAAAAAGAATAACGGAGAGTTTCAGATGAAAAAATACATAACAAAGATAGAGAATTCAGGGATCAGCGCGGAGACTGAACTTGTATCCGCATCAAAGGCGGTTGTAAACGGTGTTGAGTATGACTATGACGTGAAATTCCTGACGCCGGATGTAATGATACTCAGGGTCAACAATGAGAACTTCTATCTCACATGCGTTGAAGATGATGACGAACTTCTTGAAGTGAACATTGACTCCGATGTGATTCGGCTGTCATGCAAAAGCGAGCTTGACCTGCTTGTGGAAAAGCTTGCAGGCAGTAAGGGTGATTCGAAGGTCAAGAAGGAAGTTTATTCGCCGATGCCGGGCATAATAAAGAAACTGAATGTAAAGGAAGGACAGCAGGTCAAGAAGGGCGAGGTCTTGTTTGTGCTTGAAGCCATGAAAATGGAGAACGAGATCAAAGCTCAGAAAGACTGCGTGATCAAAAAGATAAATGTGGAGCCCCTGAGTTCGGTTGAAAAGAATGAGCTTCTCATAATGCTTGAGTGACCGGGAATATTTCCGTAACTAAACTGCAGTATAATTGTTTCTGGCTTTTGCTTCGCTTGTAGCGGCAGTTGTGCCGATGTTCGTGTACCTCCTGATCATCTGGTTCCTCGACAGGTACGAGCGCGAACCGTTTTGGTTCGTACTCCTGAATTTCTTCTGGGGAGCAACGGGGGCTGTAATGCTTGGAGTTATCGGCAGTATCATCTTTCAGCTTCCGCTCAACGAGATCCTTCGTGCCGTTGCAGACGACAATCCGAATGAGCTCATCAATCTTTCCGGCGCGATAATCACTGCGCCTTTGGTTGAGGAGTTCACCAAGGGTATGTTCCTCATGCTTGTTTCCATGAGCAAGAGGTTCGACGGCGGCGTTGACGGAGCAGTGCTCGGCGGCGCGATCGGACTTGGTTTCGGAATGACCGAGAATTTCATGTACTTCCTTACATACGGCACCACACCGGTGACATGGCTTACTATCGTTGTGATCAGGACTCTCTTCTCGGCCGTCATGCACTGCATGGCTACCGCAACGTTCGGCGCTTTCATCGGCTACGCCAAGTTCAAGCCCTTCATTCTGAAAGTCATACTTGTTCCGATCGGATTCTTTCTTGCCGTGTTCCTTCACTTTGCATGGAACCTTGCAGTGAGCTTTGAAGACACTACGGTCTTCGGATTCCTCTTTCTTGTAATGTACATGTTCACTCTCTTTGCAATCTTTCAGATCTCCGTGTACTTCGAAGGGAAGACGATACTTAGGGAGCTTCAGGACGAGGCCAGGCTCGGACTCATTCCCGCTGACCATCTCAATTATCTTCCGTTTGTCTCAAGAAGATTCAGATACGGATGGTGTCCTGAAGGCGTTGACCAGAAAGACTATGTAAAAAAGGCAACCATCCTGGCTCTGCGCAAGAATCAGTACAAGAACACCTACGGCTCTCAACAGCTCAGCTATAAGAGAGAGATCGAAAAGCTCAGGTACGACATACAGATGATGTTTTACAACGCCACGATTGCATACAGACAGCCACGAAGCGACGGCTGACATAAGGCCCGCACCTCACATTCAATCCGCAAATGGATAATAAGAGTCCGCTGACAGAAAGGGTGATAAGAAATTCTTTCTACCAGGTTGCCCTTCAGCTTGTCACATTCCTCTTTCCTCTGATACTGACTCCTCTCATCGTTTCGAAGATCGGAGAGGAACAGTTCGGGATCTATGCGCTTGTGCTCGGCTTCATTACCGTGTTCGGGCTGTTCGATCTCAGCATTTCTTCATCATTCGTTGTATTCCTTTCCAGGCATTTTGAAAACAACGACAGGGAGAACCTGACTTCAACTTTCAATGCAGGGCTGTTCTTCTATGCTCTGTTCTCAATTGTTATCTGCGGTGCGGGTTTACTGCTGAGAGAAAGTCTTCTTTCGGTTCTGAATATTCCCGAAAGCTTCAGAGAGATCTCCGTAACAGTCTATAACCTTGGACTTCTGATCTTTCTCGTCAACTCGGTCTTTGCAATTTTCTCTTCTGCACTCATAAGCATGCAGAAGATGTACATCACTTCTGCATCCGGTATTGCAGGTGCATTCCTGAATTTTGTGCTGACGGTCACGGCGCTCTACAACGGTTTCGGCCTTACAGGAATTGTTGCGGCTCAGCTTTTCACTGCGGCGGCAGTATCGGTGTTTAATTCGGTTGCTGCTTTCAGGCTCATGCCGGGACTGCGCATTTCACCTGCATCGGTAAAGTCTGCTTCTCTGAAGGAGATGATGAAATTTGGTTCGCAAATGCAGATCTCTAAGCTTGCGACATTTGCCTCTGAAAAGTATGACGAATTCCTGCTCGCACACTTCACAAGCCTTGGCAATGTAACCTACTTCAATATTGCATCGCGTATATCACGCACGGGCCGGCTGATACCGTTTCAGATAATTCCTCAGATCGCTCCCGTGGCGGCAAGTCTGAAAGCAAGGAATGAAGAGCGCAAACTTGCCAACCTGTTTGAGGCATCTTCAAGATACCTGACCCTTGCGGCCGCTCCGGTATTCGTATTCATCTTCGCATTTTCAGATCTCATCATCAATACATGGATGGGTGAAGGCTTCGGACTGTCGGCAGACATACTTAAAGTGCTTGCGGCCGGACAACTGTTCAACATGGCGTTTTCAGCGCCGGGCAATTCCGTGATTCCGAATACGGGCGACCCGAGATATCAGATGCATGAAGGCATAATCAATCTCGCATTCAACATTGTTCTGAGTTTTCTCCTTATAAAATATTACGGAATACTCGGCGCCGCGCTCGGAAGCGTTCTGTCCACACTGATCGCTTCATCTTACGTCTATTTCCGTTCGGCAAATCATTACGGCAGAGATGTAATGAAAATGCTGTCCGGCACATACATGGTACCGTTTTCATCCGCTGCAAATGCAGGCATAGTGTCTTTTGCGGCTTACTACATCGCAGCGCGTCTCATCCATACACCTGCCGGACGTGCTGAGAATGCCGCTTATCTTGCCGCGGCCCTTGCAGTCTTCATTGCAGTGTTTGCAGTATCAGTTCACATGACTCATTATCTTTCCTTCAATGACAAAGTGATGATATCAAAGATCATGAGCAGATTGATTCCGGTGAGGAAACTCCTCAGAAGCGAAGCCTCTTCTCCCGCGGAGTACTCAGGCGAAAAGATAAGTCTCTTCATCGTAACTCACGGCAGGCTTGGCATGCTGAAGAAGTGCATTGATTCCCTTCTGCCGGGCATAAGGGACTTCAACTGCGAGCTTATCATCATAGATAATGCATCCGAAGACGGCACTTCTGAATATCTTGATGAACTCAGCGCCGGAAATGCATGGATCAAGGTGGTGAAGAACTCCGTCAACCGCGGGACAAATGCAAAGTCGCAGGCGGCTGAAATTTCAACAGGAGAATTCATTGTCGGGATAGACGACGACGTGATCAGTTTTCCAACGAACTGGCTCTATGAAATGATCAGGGCATACCGCACTGTTCCGGGCATGGGATATCTGGCAACCGATGTTGTCTCAGACGAAACGACGACAGGCGCAAAGCATCCCCCTGAAATGTATATGACGGAAGACTACGGAAACGGAATACGGTTGTTGGTCGGTCCCACCGGCGGCTGGTGCTTCATGATCTCGCGGAAGGTTTATGAAGACGTCGGCAAACTGCTAACTTTCAGCGACCGCATTTTCTTCGCTGAAGACGGCGACTATGTGAATAGGATCAAGAATAAGGGATACAAATACGGAATTCTTGAAGGTGTCAAGGTCTATCATGCGACAGGAGATTATCATAATAAGGAGTATAAGGCAGTCTTCGATGAAAAATACTCCGATTACAAGAAGGGCAATCCTGCGGGATACCGATTGCGTACTTCACTGAAGAATCTCGTTTCATACAGAAGAATTCTCCTGAAGATAGACAGTTTATCAAGGCAAACGCCGTCATGGTGATCAACTTCGTTGTTCCTGAGCTTGCGCGCACAGGAGGCATGAGAGTAATATTCGAATATGCGAACAGATTTGCCTCTGCAGGCCATGACGTTATGATGTACACTCCTGTGATTCCGTTCTATCCTTACAAAGGACAGATCCGAAGGCACTTCATAAAATATCAGATAGCAAAGGTGCATGAGTTCAGAAAAAGAAGCTTCAAACCACCTGACGACATCTACCGCTATGACTTTGAGATAAAGTATCTTTGGCGGTTGAAGAATTCAACCATCCGTAATGCCGATGCCGTGATCGCAACTTCATGGACAAGCTCTTATCCGGTTGCCCGGCTGAATGAATCCAAGGGCAAAAAAACATATCTGATTCAGGACTACGAAGTCTGGAATTCAAGCGTCAAGCA
Organism: Ignavibacteria bacterium; assembly: GCA_019694675.1. Lineage (GTDB taxonomy): Bacteria > Bacteroidota > Ignavibacteria > Tepidaquicellales > Tepidaquicellaceae > JADJAH01. The sequence continues at coordinate 36,844 of JAIBBK010000042.1, read as the reverse complement.
TGTTGATGACAGTTACAGGTTTCCGATGGAAAGGATCACGGTCTCAAAGTATCTGCAGACTTTGCTGTCGGAGAAGTTCGGTTCGGATTCCACCGTTATACCAAACGGAATTGATTTCGGCGTGTTCAATCCCGGCCAGAGTAAAAGTTCAGGATCCGGTTCAGTCCTGTTTGTTGATCATCCGCTGAGCAATAAGAATACTGCGCTTGCCGTTGAGACAGCAAAACTTATTCACCAAAAATTTCCGGATGTGAAGTTCAGAGCATTCGGCACAGGCAGGTATCATGAAATGCCCGGCTTTATAGGATTTACTCAAAACCCTTCAGACAACGAAATAGCAGAGCTTTACAGAAGCTCCGACATTTTCCTCTACACCAGCACACATGAAGGCTTCGGACTTCCGCCTGCAGAAGCAATGGCCTGCGGCTGTGCGGTTGTGGGTACGAACGCAGGAGCATTTCCTGATTATGCGGTGAACGGAATATCCGCCGTCATCCCCGACAAATTCTCTCCCGAAGCTTTTTCAGAAGCTGTGGAACAACTGCTTGCAGACAGTACCGCTCTTTGCCGGATCTCGGATGAAGCCGTTAAATCTGTGCGCTCTAATCTTGACTGGAACAGGTCGGTTGATCGTTTCTTAAAGGTGTTATCCGCATGAATACTGTGGGCGGCCTTGTTTCGGTCATTGTTGTTAACTATAACACAGGTGACGTCATGCGGGAATGCATTGAATCACTTTACAATACTGAAGACCCGGCAAAGTTCGAACTGATCATAGTTGACAACAATTCTCCGGACAATTCAAGAGAGATCGCCGGACAACTGGCAAATCGCTTTCCCAATGTCAGCAATATATTCAATACGGAAAAAGTGAGTTTCTCCGAAGCAAACAATATCGGATTCAGTCGTGCGCGCGGAGAGTTCATTCTTATAATGAACCCTGACATAATATTCACAATGCCGTGCTTTGAAATCCTGAAGAACTCGCTTCGCACTTCCGGCTTCGGTGCTTTGTCGCCTCTGCTTATCGGAACTGACGGGAAATTTCAGCGGGATTACTTTCAGAGATATCCCGGAATAATTCAGTTCGTTTGTTTCTACTCCCTGTTCGCGAAACTCTTCAGCCGGTCGGAAGGACTTCGGGGAAAGTATCTTCACAACGGAAGTATTGACGAGAATTCCGGAAAGCTTGAAACCGCCGAACAGCTTCCGTGCGCATTCTACTTTACAACTTATGAACTCTTTCAGAAGACCGGACTCATGGACCCCGCATTCAGACTATTCTTTGAAGATGTTGACCTGAGCTACAGGATGTCGGAGATTCGCCCTCTTGCAGTTGACACTTCCTTGAGAGTTACTCATCTCGGTGGAAGCAGCTTTAAGAGGGAGGATGACTACTGGGTATACGGAAGGTTCATCTTGGGAATGCTGACTTTCTTCAGGAAGCATTATTCGCAAGGGAAGTACGTGGCACTGAAGGTCCTTGCTACACTCAATTCAAGATTGATACTTTTTTCCGAAAGCATTCTCAAACTCGCCGGCAAAAACGATCAGTACAGGATAAGAAAACACAGGTATTTTCTCGAACATGTAAGGAAGGAAAGCTGAATTGCCGCCGGCACAAGTTGAATTGAATTGCCGCAGAAGTGATTTAATCTAATGAAAGTTTGATGGTTATTGAATATTTTGAGCCACATGCAGCCAAAGAAGATCGGAGTGTTCGGAGGATCATTCAACCCTCCGCATATTGCACACAAGATCGCCGCAGAATTCTGCCGTGATGAACTCGGGCTTGATCTGATCATAGTCATACCTGCCGGAAATCATCCGCTGAAAGAGTCCGCTGATGCTCATCACAGGCTGGCTATGACCCGGCTTGCATTCGGGGGTGATGAGAATTTCAGGGTAAGTGATATTGAAGCGGTCGGTGCTGATGAAAAGAACTATACGGTTGACACTCTTCAGAAATTGAGGATCGAGACCGGCAAAGAGGCTGAGCTTTGCCTGCTGATAGGCGCGGACAATCTGATTCAGCTTCCCAAATGGAAAGAACCTGAAAGATTGTTTGAGCTCGCTGAAGTTGCAGTAATGCTGAGGCCGGGTGCAGACATTTCTGATGCCGATGAAAAGTTTCTGTCACGGTCCCTGACTGTGAATATTCCTCAGCTTGAGATATCCTCTTCGGAGATAAGAAACAGAATTGCGCAGGGAAGATCGGTGAAATATATGACAGATGAAGCTGTTCTGAACTACATCAGGGAACACGGCCTGTACAAATAACAGGAGCGGATGTCCGGTATCCGATCCTGAATTCGTCAACCCAAAACCAAAAGGACAAATCATATGAATGAAGAAAATCCGGTAACTCAGGAAGAAAACACACCGGTTCAGCTTTCCGTGGGGGAAGCCATATCCGGCACATTAATGGAGCCGTCGGAAACGTTTGAAACTATTGCGGCAACTCCGCGAAGGAACTACTGGCTTGTGCCTGTGCTTATCACCGTGGCATTGTCGCTCATATCCACATTCCTTTTCATGGGAGATGCCGAGCTTGTGCAAAGCGTAATGGATAAGCAGAAGTCAAAACTGGAAGCCGATTTTGATAAGAACGTGAAGGAAGGCAAGATGACGCGTGAGGAAGCGGACAAAGCGCTTGACAGCATCAATCCGGAAAGTTCCTTTTTCAAGATTGCCGGCTTTGGCGGCGCAGTGGTCGGACCGTTCCTGATATTGTTCATACTCAGCGTGATATATATGGTGGTTCTCAAGATAAGCAGGGCGAATTTTGATTTCGGGAATGTTCTCAATGTAGTTGGGCTTGCTATGGTGGTTGGAGCAATTGGCAATGTGATTGGCATAGTCATTTCGATTCTGATGGGCCGTGTTACAGGAGTGGGGCTTGGAATTCTTTTCAGTGAAGAAAGTGTCGGTGCGCAGATGTTCTCGCTTCTGTCCAAGATAGATATATTCCAGATCTGGTTCTATTTACTGGTTGCAATCGGGCTGAGCAAGATCGCTCGAATTTCATTTGCAAAGTCCGCGGGCATAGTGTTCGGGATATTCATTGTATATGCTGTCGTATTCTCGTTCATATAGTTTATTCGTGGCCAAAAGCTCTTCCGAAAAAGAAGAGGCTCACTTTCACAGTCATTACCTGCTTGCAATGAAATAGACAGGTCGTTCATCCGCAATTAAGGAACATATGCCACGAATGCACGAATGAATAAGATCAGTTGTGCATTCTTTTGAATTCAATACATCGGAAGAAGTTATTCGTGAATTCGTTGCTAATAGCTCTTCCGAAGAAAGAATTAGACTCGCTTTGACAGTCATTACCTGCCTGTAATGAAATAAAATGTCGTTCATCCGCAATTAAGGGGCATTCGCCACGAATGCACGAATGAATAAGATCAGTTGTGCATTCTTTTGAATTCAATACATCGGAAGAAGTTATTCGTGTATTCGTGGCCAAAAGCTCTTCCAAAAAAAGAAGAGGCTCACTTTGACAGTCATTACCGACTTGCAGTGAAAGGAATGGTCGTCAATCCGCAAACGGACACTTGTTCTTTGCCATCCTGAGGAAGTTTGCGAAAACTTCTCATCCGTAGAATGTTTCCCAATCTCATCCCACGGTTTTAATCGTGGTCTAAGTGTGAGGGCACATCTGAACTCTCAATTCTCACCTCTCAACTCTCACCTCTCAACTCTCACCTCACAACTCTCAACTCTCAACTCTCACCTCTCAACTCATCTTCTATCTTCTCAATCAGCCACCGGATTCTCCTCTCTGTCCTGTACGGATTCAGTTTCAAGATGAGTTCATCTAGTTTTTCCGCTTTGCGCTTCTCTTTGATCTGGATCAGAGATCCCAATGCATTGATGAATCTTAAGTGACTTTCTCTGAATACATCGGTAAGTGATCTGTTGCCCATGAGAAAATGACGGTAAGAATCTATTCCCGAAAGCACTGACTCTGTATAGTTCAATTCGTAGTATGACATCAGCGTAAGGTTCCGAATGTCGATTTTGAGATAGAACAAATCCGAACTTACATCAGCAAGTCCTTCCAGTACCTTTTCAAAATTTCCTCTTTCAAACTCAATCTGTGCGCGGGCAATTCTTATTATTGCATCTCTGTCAGGCTGGACGAGATCTTTGCTGAACTGCTCAATGAAATTCTCAACCCACTCAAATTTCTTCAGCGTCAATGCAGAAAGATATGTATTCCTGAACTTCATCGTAGTGACCGGAGATGTTTCGGAATATTTGTAGAAACCGTTGTCTATCTCTTTGCTGAAGATCTCAAAGAGTTCATTTATAAACTTGATCTCTCCGGTATTGATCTTCCTCATGCAAAAAGTCTCAAGCGCATTGAACAGTCCGTAAACTTCTATCCTGCTAAGCTTTTCCAGACTCTCCATCAGCAGCTTTTTGAATCTGAAATAATATTCTTCGTCAAACGGATGAGTGTTGCAGATAACCCTGTAGTAATACAACTCTGCGAGGTACGAATACTCGATCTTATTCTCCTTCATGTAGTCAATCACCTTCTCCATTTGAATGTTGCTGAAGAAGACATCGGGAAGATTGGTTTCGTAGATTGCGTTGAATGACTGTTTGTTCACATTCAGATTCGAGATGGTCTTGGTCAGATGAAGCAGAAAGAAGAGTATCAGGTACTCTCCAGATCGCAGCACTTTGTCAAACACAAGCGGCTGCTGATTTCTTTCAAGATGAAAACTGATCTTAGCTTCTTCAAGTTGATAGAGGTAATAAAAATTTCTTTCGGATATCTCCGAGGTCTTCTTCAGCTCTGTTTCAAAATTCTTCAATTCGCTGAAGAATACCGGATCAGTCTTTCTCATGATCATCTGCCTGAGGAAATTCAATCTGTTCTCAAATGAATCCGCCCGTGTTATTTCCACAGTCAGAAAATCCCTGCACAATCTGTTAAGATCAGATATGAGATTCTTCATTACTTGTTCATTGTATTCCTTTTCTCCGAACAGCTTCCTGTAAAGAATTTCCTTAGTGATCTTCTCTTCAGAAAAATCGGGATATCCTTTCTTCAACTCCATGTAAAATTTAACAAGCGTCTTGCTCTTGTTGAAGTAAGGTGAGTTAAGAAATTCGCCGAGCCGTTTTAGCTCTTCGGGAGTGAATGACTTCAGAGTAAGAACTAATCTGCTTTTATTCACTTTGAACAGGGATTACCGTTATGTAAAGAAAAACTTTCAATCTGAAAGAATTTTGAGAGATTTTTGGTCAAACTATGTATTGACAAAAGAAAATGCAGGTTACTTTTTTAAAATCTTTTCTTTGGGTTGCCGGAGATGAGGGAATATTTTTGTGAACATTTATTCAGAAGCTCCGGCAGAACATCTGAACTCCCGCCCGATTGCGGCATTATCAGATCATTCACCGGACAAAATTAAAAACCACACAATCAAAATGAAAAAGATTCATTTCATTCTTTCGTCCGCATTGCTGATGATCATTCTTTTGGCATGTGCAATGATCAACAGTGATGCAGTTGCCAATGACGGCGTTGGCTCAAAAGGTATTTTCAACTTAAGTAAATCATACTTTGACTCAACTGAAACAGATGCAATTCAGGAGAGATTTTTCACGGGCGCAAATGCTAATGACAACTTCGGCCAATCCGTATCTTCTGCCGGAGATGTGAACGGAGACGGTTACGAAGACATAATAGCAGGTGCGCCTCTTAATAATGCCGGAGGTTCCGATGCGGGAAGAGCATACATCTATTTCGGGGGGCCGATAATCAACAGCGTCGCAGATGTCATACTCACCGGCGCCGCGGCAAATGACAATTTCGGATACTCTGTTTCAAAAGCAGGTGATGTCAACGGTGACGGGTACGGTGATGTAATAGTAGGAGCTCATTTAAATGATGCGGGTGGAAGTAATGCCGGCAGAGCTTATATATTTTTCGGAGGAGATATTATGAATAACACGGCAGATGTTACGCTCACCGGTCTGGCTGCAGATAACTCATTTGGCTTTTCAGTTTCAACAGCAGGAGATTTTAACGGCGACGGATTCTCGGATGTTATCGTTGGCGCACATCTGAACAATGCCGGAGGAGCAGGTGCGGGAAGAGCTTACATATATCTTGGCGGATCAAACATGAACAATGTTGCAGATGTCACACTAACCGGCGCAGCAGCCGGAGACAATTTCGGATTCTCTGTTTCGTATGCAGGTGATGTGAATGGTGACGGATTCAGTGATGTTGTTGCGGGAGCAATAATGAATGATGGATTCGCAGCGAATGCGGGAAGAGCTTATGTCTATTTCGGAGGAGTTGCGTTGAATGGCGTTGCCGACGTTGTTTTGAACGGAGCTTCAGCAAATGACTTCTTCGGACATTCTGTGTCATCAGCAGGAGACATCAACGGCGACGGTTTCTCTGACATCATTGCCGGCGCTCCATTCAATGATGCTGCAGGAAATGAAGCAGGAAGAGCTTATGTTTTCCTGGGTGGAGCTGCAATGGACAACACTGCAGATATCACTATTACCGGTGCTGCCGCGGGAGACAATCTTGGACATTCTGTTTCAACTGCCGGCGACATAAACGGTGACGGATATTCAGATGTAATTGCAGGAGCATTTGGAAATGATGAAGCCGGATCTTCCGCCGGCAGAGCTTATTTACACACGGGAGGGATGAGCTTAGATAATATTACTGATGCAATCTTCAGCGGCGATGCTGCCAACGACAATTTCGGGATCTCTGTCTCAGCAGCAGGCGATGTGAACGGTGACGGATTTTCTGAGATCATTATCGGCGCAGTTAATAACGATGCAGGCGGAACAGATGCAGGAAGAGCATATCTGTATATCAACTCGCTATCGGGTACTGATATTGAAGATGAGGTTTACACCGGAGCAACTTCGGATTTCCTTGGCTTTTCGGTTTCTGATGCGGGAGATGTAAATGGTGACGGTTACTCTGATGTGATAATAGGAGCGATCGGAAATAACTCGGCCAGGGGGATTGCTTATATACACTTTGGCGGAACAGTTCCCGATAACACTCCCGAAGTTACACTTACCGGCGCAGCAGCGGGAGATAATTTTGGATGGTCTGTCTCCGGCACAGGTGATGTGAACGGTGACGGCTATGACGACGTGATTGTCGGCGCCCTATACAATGATGCCGGAGGAAGCAATGCCGGAAGAGCATACCTGTATTTCGGCGGTGCTGCAATGAACAGTGTTGCGGATGTCATTTTTACGGGCGCGGCAGCCGATGATAACTTCGGATCTTCGGTTTCAGATGCGGGTGATGTAAATGCAGACGGATATCCTGATATCATAATTGGCGCACCCGGCAACGATGCAGGAGGAGGAAACGAAGGAAGGGCGTATGTATATTTCGGAGGAGCCATAATGAATAATACCGCTGACATTCTTCTCAATGAAGGATTGAGCAATAATGATCTGTTTGGAACTTCTGTATCATCTGCCGGTGACGTGAACGGAGACGGATACGGTGATCTGGTAATTGGGGCTTACAATTATGACTTGAAGGGAGCCGCGTTTGTTTATTTCGGCGGAGTCACTATTGCAAACAATCCGGATGTATCTATTACAGGCGTGCAAAATTATGATAGGTTCGGTTTCTCTGTTTCCGGCGCAGGGGATGTGAATAAGGATGGATACTCGGACGTTGTGGTAGGTGCCTACGGATATCCGGATGCATATAATAAAGGCAGGGCATATCTCTATCTCGGAGGAATTATTATGGATGAGAATGCTGATGCAACTTTTACGGGAGAAATGAATCAGGATGCATTCGGTTATTCTGTATCAGATGCCGGTGATGTGAATAGAGACGGATACTCGGATATAATTATCGGAGCTCCCTTTAATGATCCTGTTGAGTCTAACGCAGGAAGAACTTATATCTATTTTGGCAGTTCATCAATAAACAATACTGCCGATATCATTATGACCGGTGAATTCCTGAACAGTAATCTTGGTAATTCTGTATCTTCTGCGGGTGATGTAAACGGAGACGGATTCTCAGATTACATTGCCGGAGCAATGCAGGATGAATCCGGAGGACCGGCTGCCGGAAGAGCATTCCTGTACATGTCATCTTCTCCGGCATCTGAACCGGGCATAGTATCAGTCAAAGATGTGCCTTTCGATCAGGGGGGATTTGCTGCCGTGAAATGGATGAGAAGCGGCTATGATATAAATGGTCAGAACATCATCACCGGATACCTGATTGAAAAGAGCCTTCCTCCGGGATTAACAGGATTTTCGTGGCAGAGTATAGCTACAATTCCCGCGACCAAGAATCTCTCCTATACATATAATGCGGCTACACAGTCAGACTCAATGACAAACAACTCCGGTACAGTCTTCTTCCGGATAACTGCGCTGACATCCAATGCAAATCAATTCTTCAGATCGAATATCATGTCAGGATACAGTGTTGATAATCTTTCACCATCTCAGCCAACAGGACTAATGGCATCAATCTCAGGCACATCAATTCAACTGAACTGGGATAACAACACGGAAAGTGATCTTCACCACTATGCAATATTCAGAGACGGCAGCGAGATCGGTCTCTCTCTTACAAGTTCTTTTGAAGATGATGATCCGCCCGGAGAATCTGCATTAAGCTATTCCGTAGCGGCAGTTGACATACACGGCAACTACAGTCCGTTATCGGACTCCGTGAATGTTTCTCCATTCAGTCAGTCAGCAATAACAATTACGGTAGTCATTCAGGGATTCTACAATTCCGCTGCAAACAATATGAGCATGAGTGATACATTGACACTGCTTATCAGAAGTTCAACTTCGCCGTTTGCTGTTGTTGATTCAGCGAGAAGCATTCTAAGTGCTGCAAATCTCACTGCAACATTCAACGATATCTATGTTCCGCCCGGCAACTATTATCTTACACTTAAGCACAGAAACTCAATTGAGACCTGGAGTGCGTCTGCTGTAAACATTAACGGCGGAAGTGTATCATACAACTTTACGACATCAGCATCGCAGGCATTCGGCAATAACCTGATGCAGGCAGATGTTTCTCCAATTCGCTTTGCGATTTATTCGGGAGATGTGAATCAGGACGGAACAGTTGATGCAAGTGATCTGAGTGAAATTGACAATGATGCAGCCGGCTTCAACTCCGGATATGTTGCCACAGACCTTTCCGGCGACAGCTTCGTTGACGGAACAGACTTTTTGATTGCGGATAACAATGCGGGGAGTTTTGTGTCGGTTGTTAGACCATGAGGAGCAATTCAAGATTAGAAATTAAGAATTGCTCCCCTATCTTACCCCTAACCTCCCTCTCCCTTTGGGAGAGGGCCGGGGTGAGGGGGGATGCCGTAACTTGCTTCAAAGGCAACAACTTCGTTGACGATACACATTTTGCGTTAGCCGATATCTGTGCGGGCAATTTTGTGAGCGTTATCAGCCATGATCAGGAATTTTTCGATGTATTATGATCTCAAATATGATCTTGAGTTCTGCTAAAGAGTTCGGACGTTCTGCTAAAAAGTTCGGACGGCCTGCTTAAGAGTTCGGACGGCCTGCTTAAGAGTTCGGACGGCCTGCTAAAGAGTTCGGACGTTCTGCTAAAGAGTTCGGACGGCCTGCTAAAGAGTTCGGACGTTCTGCTAAAGAGTTCGGACATCCTGCTAAAGAGTTCGGACGTTCTGCTATAGTGTCCTGAAGTTCAGAAAATGGGTCTGAATGTTCAGCAAAAGACTTCGGACGCTCAGCAAAAGACTTCGGACGCTCAGCAAAAGACTTCGGACGCTCAGCAAAAGACTTCGGACGCTCAGCAAAAACGCCTAAAATTTCATAAAAACAAAGAAACTGAGTATTCCATGTCTCAGAGTGCTCCAAAATCTGAAATCCAATTGTCTCATTCGTGTATTCGTGGCAAACGCTCTTTGCAAGAACAGGAAATCTAAGCCACGAATGCACGAATAATATCTCTGAAAGTGCCGATATGAGAGGAATGCACAAGAGATCACATTCATTCGTGTATTCGTGGCTAACGCTCTTTGCAAAATAAGGATCTCTCAGCCACGAATGCACGAACAATATCTCTGAAAGTGCCGATATGAGTGGAATGCACAACAGATCCCGTTCATTCGTGTATTCGTGGCAAACGCTCTTTTCAGGAGAAGGACCTCACAGCCACGAATGCACGAACAATATCTCTGAAAGTACCGATATGAGTGGAATGCACAAGAGATCACATTCATTCGTGTATTCGTGGCAAACGCTCTTTGCAAGAACAGGAAATCTAAGCCACGAATGTACTTAAAACATATTTTCTGCTCATCAATTTGCATCGATACAAATAATATGTGATGACATTTCTAATGGGCTTTCCGCATGATATTTCTAATGAGTTGCTACATCTGATGCTAAATCTTGCGTCATTTGTTGCAACTTCCTGAATTATTGCATATTTTGAAAAAAATTTTCGGGAGGATTGACATGAAAACCCTTAAAGAACTCCTCGGAGACAAGCCCCTGCATTTTGTAAGAACCGGCATGAGCATTCTTGATGTGGCAAAGTTCATGGGCCTGCATAATATTGGAGCAGTCCCCGTACTCGAACAGTCAGACAAGCTCACGCTGAAAGGAATATTCTCTGAACGCGATCTGCTCAGGAGATGCATAGCAAAGGATCTCGACCTCATGTCAACGCCTGTTGAAACTGTGATGACGGGAAGGGTCATACTCGTTGAATCAACCGATACTCCCGAGTACGCACTTCAGATAATGAAACAGGAAAAGATCAGGCATGTTCCCGTGCGCGAGGGAAATGACCTGATAGGTATGGTATCAATGAGAGACCTTATGCTTTACGATATGAATCTGAAGGACGAGAAGATCGAACTGCTTAATTCTTACATTCAGTACAACGGCTGATCCACCGAGGCTTTTTTCCGAACCCCAGGAACTTAACGGCTGATAGTCCGGGTTTGTTCACCCGGAGATCACACCGTTATCCGTTAAACCAATAATCCAAAATTCACAACTTGAATACTGAGATCACAAAGCTGAAGACTCTTGGCGAACTGAAACGCTCCGGTTACAAAGTCCGGACAGTGAAAGATGAAATAAGAAACAACCTCATTGAAAGCATCAGGAATAAGCGCCCTCTCTTTGAAGGCATCATAGGTTACGAAAACACGGTCATACCTTCCGTGATCAATTCTCTCCTTGCACGTCACGATCTGCTTCTGCTCGGTCTTCGCGGGCAGGCAAAGACCAAACTCGCCCGGCTCCTTCCCACTTTGCTTGACGAGTATGTGCCGGTTGTAAAAGGGTCAGAGATCAACGATAACCCCTTTATGCCGATTTCCAAGTTTGCCGCTGACATGATAAGTGAAATGGGCGACAACACCGAAATAGAATGGATCGCAAGGGACCGGCGGTACAGTGAAAAACTTGCAACACCGGATGTTAATATTGCAGACCTGATCGGCGACATAGACCCGATCAAGGCGGCAAATCAAAGACTGCATTACTCTCACGAAGGCGCAATTCACTTCGGGATTATTCCGAGGACCAATCGCGGGATCTTTGTGATAAATGAACTCCCGGATCTTCAGCCCCGTATTCAGGTGGGACTGCTCAACATCATGCAGGAAAAAGACATTCAGATCAGAGGATTCAACATCCGGATTCCGCTCGATGTTCTTATGGTATTCACGGCGAATCCGGAAGATTATACGAACCGCGGAAACATCATCACTCCCCTTAAGGACAGAATAGATTCTCAGATCATTACCCATTACCCGAAAGAGCTGGATCACGGAATTCGCATCACTGAAGAATATTCATGGACAAACCGTGACAAGAATCTGAAGGTCTCCATACCCTATTACTTCCGTGAGATCATCGAAATGACGGCAATGCAGGCACGTCTGAGCGAATTCGTTGACCAGAAGTCAGGAGTGAGTGCCCGGCTGACAATTTCTTCCATGGAAAACCTCATAAGCAACGCCGAAAGACGCGCAATACTGAACGGCGAAGATCTGATATTGCCGAGAATGTGCGACATTCACTCAATACTTCCGGGCATAACCGGAAAGGTTGAACTCGTATTTGAAGGCGAACAGGAAGGCTCTGTCAAAGTTGCAAAAGCTCTGATCTCCCGGTCGGTCAAAGAGATCTTCAGAAAGTACTTCCCCGACCCGCTTTCCAAAAGGAAGAAGAACCCGCAGGAGAAAGAGTCCCGCGATCCATACTCTGCTGTTATTGACTGGTTTCAGTTCGGCGGAAAGGTCAACATCAAAGATGACATGCCTTTCAGTGAATATCTTAAGGAACTTCGAAAAGTTGAAGGCCTTGAAGATTTTGTTAAGAAGTATTCACAGTATTATGAAAGCGAGTACGAGCTTGCATCACTGATGGAATTTGTACTTGACGGCCTGCATCAGAATTCAAAGATCGCAAAGGACGAGATCGAATCAAATGTCATGTACAAGGACCTTGTAGGAAGCATGCTGTCGGGAGAGAGCTTCGGTGGCTACGAGGATGAATATTACCGCTGACCGGCTTTCACCGCAGGCGATTGACTTGCCCCAGACCTGCTGATAACTTCATTTCATTAGTGTTCTGATTTGCGTAAAATATTTTCGTGATCAGACTCTTGCTATCATTAACAGCGCTTCTGTCCGCCGTAACGGCTCACTCTCAGATCATAAGAGATACTTCAGGAAGCGCTTTCACGGATTCGGCGTTTGTTACATCCGGCAGGGTTCAGCCTGATACTTCGTTCTCTGCTCAGAACGGAGTGGATGATGTGATAGTTTATGAAGCGAAAGATTCGCTCATCTATGACCTCAGCGCAGAGAAGGTCTTTCTGTTCAATTCCGCCGTTCTTAAATACAAGGACCTGAAGCTTGAAGCGGGAAGAATTGCCGTTGACCAGAAAACCGAAGTGCTTGAGGCATACGGAATGCCGGACACTGCCGGTACGGAAATGCTCATACAACAGCCGCTTATGTTTCAGGGTGAGCAGAAGTACGAAGGCTCGCTTCTGCGCTATGACTTCAACACTCAGCAGGGAAGCGTTTCAATGGGCTTCAGCGAAGCGGAGGTCGGTTACTATTTCGGGGACAAGATCAAAAAGATCGATCCCGAAGTGCTCTTCATACGCAACGGCATTTACACAACCTCGGAAGACCGTGAAGATCCCGAGTATTATTTCCTCTCGCCTAAGATGAAAGTGATCCCGAATGACAAGGTCATTGCCCAGTCCGTATTCCTTTATATTGAAGGAGTTCCCGTGTTCTGGATCCCGTTCGGTGTGTTTCCGAACAGGACAGGAAGGTCATCGGGGATAATCACACCGACATTCGGTGATGATGCGACTTACGGAACATATATCTCAAGACTCGGATATTTCTGGGCTATCAATGACTACACGGACCTTGGAGTAACGGGAAGCTATTTTACAAGAGGCAGGCTGGATCTGTACGGAAGGTTCCGCTATGCGCTGAAATACAGCTTCAACGGTGAGATAGGCGGCGCTTATTCAAGGATTCGACTTGGAGAATCAACCGACCTGAATGCTTCTCAAAGCGATCAATGGGGGCTTAACATACGCCATTTTCAGGATCTGAATCCAACAACCAAGATAGATGCCAATCTCTCCTTTCTCAGCGGCAAAGAGCTCATCAACAACTCAACGAATTCTCTCTCGGAATTGCTGAGGCAGAATGTACTGTCTAACTTCACGCTTTCAAAATACTGGGAAGGAACTCCGTTCTCCGCAAATGTAAACTACTACAGAGATCAGAACCTTCAGACAAACGACATCTTTGAAAGACTCCCCCTTGTAAATCTGGTAATGACTCAGATCTTTCCGTTTGAATCCTCTTCGGCTGATTCAAGAAACAGAAAGTTCTACGAAAGCTTCTTTGTTTCTTATTCCGGAAGCCTGCTTAACAGAAGGATAAGATCAACATCAGCCGAAGGAAACATATATACAGACATCCGTGCCGGCGTAAGGAACTTCCTTAACTTCGGTTTTTCACCGCGCTTTGAGTTCATAACGCTTTCGCCGTTCTTCAATTACAATGAGATATGGTACAACAAGTACATCACAAGGTCGTTTGAATCCGGATCTGTGGTAACTGACGATGCAAAAGCGGTCAAGGCATTAAGGTATTTTGACATGGGTGTGAGCTTTTCCACAAGGCTTGTCGGAATATTCACTCCGAGGATATTCGGAATAACGGGCATCAGGCATACGCTCACTCCTGCGGTCACTTATTCTTACCGTCCCGATTTTTCTTCGCCGGGGTGGGGCTATTACAAGAGCTACTCCGACTCCACAGGGAGAGAATACAAGTACTCGATCTTTGAAAAGGAAGTGTTTGGGGGCGCGCCTTCGGGAGAACTTCAGAGTCTCACTTTCTCTCTCGGGAACGTGTTTGAAATGAAGACTCGTGTTAACGACTCCACCGAGAACAAGTTCCAGCTTCTTAACCTTGATGCAGGTTTCAGCTATAACTTCGCCGCTGATTCGCTTAATTTCTCCGAAGTTCTGCTTTCATACAGAACAAACATCGGAAGCCTGCTCAATATTTCGGGAGGCGCGGGATTCAATCTCTACAAGTTTGACCAGTCCTCAGGCACACGCATCAACAGATTCCTTGTGAATGAAGGAGAGGGGCTTGCGGACCTCACAAACTTCTCACTCAGTCTTTCCAGTACATTTGCCTTCGGCCGTGCATCAACCTCAAACAGTTTCTCTGACAGGACAGACACTCTCAGGACTATCGGAGACTATAAAGATGTAACAACAAGAAATCCCGAAGAGGAGTACGGGGTCAATATACCGCTGAGCGGAGGCATCGCTTACAATTATTCCGTGTCGAGATTCAATCCGCTTGTACCGGTAAAGTCATCCAACATCTCAGGCAACATTTCATTTGACCTTACAAGGAAGTGGAGATTCGGAGTGTCCACAAGTTATGACCTGATAAACGGTTCAATTGCTGCTCCGTATGTGACTGCATACCGGGATCTCAATTCATGGGAAATGAACTTCAACTGGTATCCCTCGGGAGTCTACAGGGGATTCTCGCTTGAGATCAGGATCAAAGCGCCGGAACTCCGGGACATAAAAGTGACAAAACAATCAAATCCGAGAGGAGTGTTCAACTGATGGAGCAGAAATATTCAGGAGCGGGAAATACGTTCATTATGGTGAACAACCTCGATGATCACATTGCCGACAGGAGAGAACGTGTACTTGAACTGATCTCAGTTGAAGGTGAAGGAATGGACGGGGTGATCTTTCTGGAGAAGTCGGAAATAGCTGATTTTAAAATGAACTATTTCAACAGGGATGGGTCCGGAGATGCGCTTTGCGGAAACGGTCTGCGCTGCACGGCAAGATTTGCAGCTGATAACAATATTACAGAAAGCGATAGAATTTCAATTGAAGCTGTTTCTGAAATTTATGAAGCACAGCTTCTGAGTGACGGAAAAGTTAAAGTGAAATTTCCTTCTCCCCGCAGGCTCAAAACCAATTTCAAACTTAAGGTCCATTTTGAAGGCTGGTGGGAGATGCTCAATTGTTCGTATGTAGATGTTGGCTCTCCGCATATTTTGGTGTTCATTGACGAGATCGAAAAACCAAAGATTGCATCAATTGAAGAAGTGAATGTCATTGAGTGGGGACGCAACATCCGGATGCACAAAGATCTGATGCCGGAAGGCGCAAACGTGAATTTTGTACAGGTTGAAGATGCAGGCAACGGAAAGCTGTTAATAAGGAGTTATGAAAGAGGTGTAGAAGGAGAGACTCTTGCATGCGGCACCGGCGCGATGTCCGCGGCAATTGTATTTTATGCTCTTAGAGAAAGCGCGAATCCCGTAACACTGAAAACACGCTCAGGCGAAGTACTGATCGTAGAACTGGAATTTGACGGAAACAGGCTGACTGCTGTTCAAATGACAGGTAATGCAACCCGCATAAA
The DNA here is from genome assembly GCA_019694675.1 of Ignavibacteria bacterium. GTDB lineage: Bacteria > Bacteroidota > Ignavibacteria > Tepidaquicellales > Tepidaquicellaceae > JADJAH01. The sequence continues at coordinate 20,822 of JAIBBK010000042.1, read as the reverse complement.
ATAAAAGCGCCCCGATTTTCGGGGCGCTCAAATTACGGTACCTGCTTCTTCTTATTAGAAAATGATGAAGGAGGCAATTACGTTTGTTGAGAATCTTGACTCAGTGTTATGCAGATAGTCATATGCTCCCTGAATTGAAAGAGTGATGTAATTCTCAAGATAGAATACAAATCCTGTTGAGATCCTGTGATTTGCAGTTGAGTAATCATTAGAAACTGTTTCAAGGACATTGTTCACGAACACCTGCTGGAATGCCCTTTGGAGGGTCAGGTTGTACTGAAGATTGAACTGAATCCTGTTTGTGAGGTTATACCAGTACGCCGCAACACCTTCAGCTTCCCATACCTTTGCAAATGTTGAATCAAAGAATGTTCTTCCGTTGAGCGAGAAGAGCAACTGATGATTGAGGCCGATAGGATATCCGTATCTTCCCCTTACTTCAAGCGCCGGATTCGGTGAACCTATCTTTTCGTTCCTTGTCAGGACCTGGTAGCTGACTCCAAGCCTTACATCACCTCCGTAATATCTCGGATTTGTAAAGTTGTAGTTAACACTACCGGTGAATCTGTCAAACAGAACGCTTGAGATCCTGTAATATCCAAGTGAATTCATGAGACTCGCATCTGCAACTCCTGAAGCAGCAATTTCAGCCTGAATGTCCTTAATGAGCATGGCTTCGTAGATCTGCTTGTACTTGTCTCTGTACTCATCTTCCATATCAATTAACTGTGCAATCTTGAGCATTGTTGACTTCGGAAGGAACTTCGAAGTTACTCTTGATTTCTTAAGTTCCTCGTCAATTCTGATTGCCTTTGCAAGAGGTGTTGCATCTACCTGCCTGCCGTAACCAAGTCCTGCAAAGAGATTGACAACCGGCCTGTTCTCAACTCCGAACTCTTTCTGCCTGGTATAAGATGAAGATAAGAGCGCCATTGGCAAAGAAGCCCTTGTCGTCGCTGAAATACTTGCTTCCGTCAGTATTGAAGGTGTACGAATATCTGGTGGTGTCATCTCTCTTACCGAAGATCGCGCCTGTAAGTCCGATGTTCCAGGCCCATGCCGGTGATGAGTAGAATTGAGTGTACAAAGCGTCAACTCTGAAATCGCTCGTTACATTTTTAGGGGCTGTTGTATCCTTGGGATCTGTTTCTGACCAATTGTAAAATCCGTTTAGTATTGCCTGCCTTGCTGAACTTACCGGTAAATCGTAGTCTGTTATCTTCACATTTTGAGCATATGCAGCAGAAGTTATGAACAGACTTAAAAGAATGTACTTGAAAAGTTTCATTGCTTATCCTTTCGGCTGTTTTATAAATATTTGCAATATATACAATTTTACAAAAATACTTAATGAATTAATTGAAGCCCAAAAAAATTTTTATAGCCTAAAAACAGGACAAAATCGCACTTTTTTCTCCCGTGAGATGACGATTTCTGAATTGCTCTTCTTATATAGTGGACGCATTCTAAAAAAGTGAACAGCCCAACAATTGTTTGGAAACAAATTCTGAACATGCATTCCGGCTTCATCAGAAATTAATGCATTTTGATTTTGATGACGAATTCAGAACTTAGTTTTGTTTGAATTACAATTCCTGTTTTGATAACTAACAGAAAATGATCTTGGAAAAAAAAGAGCTAATTGTCATTGGCGCGGGACCCGGCGGATATGCATCTGCATTTCTTGCCGCCGACCTCGGGATGAACGTAACTTTGATTGACAAGGAGAAAAATCCCGGAGGCGTTTGCCTTTACAGAGGTTGCATTCCTTCCAAAGCGCTTCTACATGCGGCAGAGATAATCAACTCCGCAGAAGATGCCGTGAACATCGGCATCAAGTTCGGAAAGCCGGCAATTGATCACGCAAGACTTCGGGAATGGAAGAATGAAGTCATCGGCAAACTCACTTCCGGGCTCGGACAGCTTGCCAGGCAAAGGAAGATCAACTATATCGAAGGCACTGCGAAATTTGTATCCGAACGGATCATCGAAGTTGCATATACTGACGGAAGGGCTGAGCAGTTCTCTTTTTCTGATCTCATTATTGCAACCGGCTCTTCAATTGCACGCCTTCCGGGTCTTGATGCCGATCCTTCACTGATCCTCGATTCCACTTCAGCGCTTGAACTTGATGAGATTCCTTCCTCCATGCTCATTATCGGCGGCGGATATATCGGGCTTGAGCTTGGCACAGTCTATTCCGCACTTGGGACAAAGATCACAGTAGCGGAAATGCTTCCCGGAATTCTGAGCGGTGCAGACAAGGACCTTGTTGCCGTTCTTCAGAAAAACCTTTCAAAGAAATTTGAAGCGATCCTTACAAATACGAAGGTGAAAGGCATCGAAAGCAATAACGGTAAGGCGAAGGTCAGTTTTGAAAACAAATCAGGCGAAGTCTCCGAAGGGATCTTTGACAAAGTGCTTGTTTCGATCGGCAGAAAGCCTGATGCAGGTTCACTTGATCTGTCTAAAGCCGGAGTGATAACGGATCAGAAAGGATTCATTGTTACGGACGATTCCTGCAGAACCAACGTAAAGAACATATATGCGATCGGAGATATTGCAGGCGAACCAATGCTCGCGCACAAGGCTTCACATGAAGGCAGACTTGCGGTTGAAGTGATTCACGGATCAAAAGCTGTCTTTGATCCGAAGGCGATTCCCGCAGTTGTATTCACCGATCCGGAAATTGCCTGGGCCGGATTGACCGAATCTGAAGCAAAGGAGAAAGGCATACCTCATGAGGTTGCAAAATTCCCGTGGGCTGCTTCCGGAAGGGCGCTGACCCTGGGAAGGACTGACGGACTTACAAAGCTGATAATTGATCCGAAGACCAGCCGGATACTTGGAATCGGAATTGCCGGGCCGCATGCTGGCGACCTTATCTCGGAAGGTGTGCTGGCAATAGAAATGGGAGCAAATGCCGCCGACCTAAGGCTGACGATACATCCGCATCCGACCTTGTCCGAAACCGTAATGGAGGCCGCCGATGTCTTTTTCGGACAAAGCACCCATATCTACAGGCCAAAGAAGTAACCGTATCCCTGTATGAAAACGGCACTCAGAGATTTCTCTTCAGAAGCAGAGTTTACAACTTCTCGAAGCGGGGGAAAAGGGGGACAGAATGTCAACAAGGTCGAGACAAGAGTTCAGATCCATTTTAACGTGGACGGAAGTTCTTTTCTGACAGACGAAGAGAAGCAACTCCTGCGGAGCAAACTGAAGAGCAGGATCTCCGGAGACGGTTTCCTGATAATTGCATCGGATGAAGAAAGGTCACAGTATCTCAATAAGCTGAAGGCGATCGGTAAGCTGAATGATCTTCTGAACAGATCGCTCAGGAAGATGAAGCCAAGGAAGAAGACAAGTCCGACCAAAGGATCTGTAACAGAGCGGCTTCAGAAGAAAAAACTTCATTCAGGGAAAAAGAACCTGCGAAAGAAGAACTTCGGAGATGATTAAAGAAAGATCCTCAGAGGATTTTCAAGGGCATCGCAAACCCATCGCAGGAATCTCGCCGCATCCGCGCCGTCAATGATCCTGTGGTCGTAAGTCAGTGAAAGCGGCAGTATCAGTTTCGGCACAAAGTTGTCTCCGTTATAAACAGGCTTCCTGGAAGATCTTGAAACACCTATTATCGCGACCTGAGGCGAATAGACAATTGGCGTGAAAGCCGTTCCTCCTATTCCGCCGAGGTTTGATATCGTAAAATTACCTCCGTCCATTTCTTCCGGCATGATCTTCTTGTTCCTGCATTTCTCGGCAAGAACGCTTATCTCAACCGAAAGCTCCGTAATGCTCTTCTTGTCGGCATTCTTCACTACGGGCACCAGAAGTCCCCTGTCTGTGTCCACGGCAATTCCGATGTTGCAGTACTCTTTGTAGATTATCTCGCGCCTTGCAAGGTCAATGCTGGTGTTGAACTGCGGGAACTCCCTGAGCGCCAGCGCAACAACTGCCGTAAGTATTGAAGTGACCGTCAGTCTTCCTCCTTCCTTCTCAACCTCCGATCCGTATTTTTTGCGGAACTCCTCAAGAGCAGTTATGTCTGCCTCATCGAACTGAGTCACCATAGGAACCGTTGACCACGCATACGACATGGATTCGGCTGTGAGCATCCGGACCTTGTTCATCGGTTCGATTCTGACATCACCCCACTTTCTGAAATCAGGAAGTGCCTTCTGAACTATGCCGGCGGAAGGCATTGCTGAAACTCCCGTCATCACTTCCTTCACATGCCTCTTTACATCTTCTTCTGTGATCCTTCCGGCAGTGCCCGTTCCTTTTACTCTCGTTATTTCCGCTCCGAGTTCGCGGGCAAGCCTTCTTACAGACGGAGATGCAGGTGCATTGCTCCCCGGAAGTTCCTGATGTTCGCTGATCATAGGAGCTTCAGTTCTTGCCGGTTTCGATTCTTCAGGTGTATCAAGAGGTTCCGGTTTCGGATCGGTGATCTCTTGAGTTACGGTTTCAACAGGCGAAGCCTTCTGAACCGATTCCGTTTTCGCTTCCGTGTCCGCATCCGTCTCAAGCTTTACAATTACCTGCCCGATCTTGATCTTCTCACCCTGCTTAACACAAACTTCGGTTATCACACCCGAATCAGTTGAAGGCACTTCAAAAGCCGCCTTGTCCGTTTCCAGTTCAATAAGGGACTGATCGGCTTTTACTGCGTCACCCGCCTTTACCAGCACTTTCACTACATCTCCGGATTCCACATTATCGGAAACTTCCGGCAGAACTATTTCTTTCAGCATAATTATTTTACCTTAGACAGTTGCCGGATTCGGTTTATCCGGATCAATGTTCAATGCCTTCACTGCTTTCTTCACCACTTCTTCATTCATGCATCCTTCTTTCGCAAGTCCGCTGAGAGCCGCAACCGCAATGTACCTGTGATCCACTTCGAAGAAATCTCTCAGTTGCTGCCTTCCGTCGCTTCTTCCGAAACCGTCCGTGCCGAGTATCTCAAAACGTCCCGGCACCCATTTGCTTATCATTGCCGGAAGCGCTTTTATGTAGTCAGTGGCGGCAACAAAAACACCCTTTTCACCTTTGAGAGCTTTTGTTATATAAGGGATCTCATTTGCATCAGGGTTGAGAATGTTTCTCCTTTCAACCTCCAGAGCGTCCGAGTACAATTCCTTGTAGCTTGTAACGCTCCACACGTCAGCGGAAACTCCGAACTTTTCTTCAAGAAGTTTTGCCGCCTTCACGCATTCATTCAGAATTGAACCGCTTCCGAAAAGATGAACCTTGGGGCTCTCGGGCATTTTAACCGATGCCTTGAACCTGTAAATACCTCTGATTATTCCTTCCTCCGCTCCCTCCGGCATTTCAGGCATGTGGTAATTTTCATTCATCGCCGTGATATAATAGAAAATATCCTCCTGATCTTCATACATTCTCTTCAGCCCGTCTTTGATGATCACAGCCATTTCATAAGCATAAGCAGGATCATAAGCTTTAAGATTCGGAACCGGAAGCGCAAGCACATGACTGTTGCCGTCCTGATGCTGAAGCCCTTCGCCGCTGAGCGTTGTCCTGCCTGCCGTTGCGCCTATAAGGAATCCCCTTGTCCTGCTGTCGGCCGCCGCCCAGATAAGGTCGCCGATTCTCTGAAAGCCGAACATTGAATAGAAGATGAAGAACGGTATCATATTCACTCCGTGCACGGCGTATGATGTTCCTGCGGCAATGAATGAAGACATCGAACCGGCCTCGGTGATCCCTTCTTCGAGTATGGCTCCCGTCTTCTCTTCCTTGTAGTATAGCAAACTGCCTTTATCAACGGGTTCATAGATCTGTCCCACATGCGAGTATATTCCAACCTGTCTGAACAGGGACTCCATTCCAAAGGTCCTTGCTTCGTCAGGAACTATCGGAACAATGAACTTTCCTATATTCGGGTCTTTGAGAAGTTTGGCAAGCATCTGAACGAAAGCCATAGTTGTAGACACTTCCCTGCCGCCTGAACCTTTCAGAAACTCTTCAAACAATTCCGGAGAAGGCATTACCAGCGGTGCCGATGACTTGCCGCTTCTTGACGGAAGAAATCCGCCAAGTTCATTCCTCCGCTGTACAATATACTTGACCTCTTCGCTCTCTTCGGAAGGCCTGTAGAACGGCGCTTCAGAGACATTCTCATCGGAGATCGGAATACCGAATCTGCTTCTGAACTCCCTGAGCTCCTGCTCATTGAGTTTCTTCTGCTGATGAGAGATGTTCTTGCCTTCGCCTGATTCTCCAAGCCCGTAACCTTTGATCGTCTTTGCGAGTATGACCGTCGGAGCACCTTTGTGATTAACCGCCGCCTGATATGCCGCATAGACTTTGTCGGGATCATGCCCGCCGCGTTTGAGCCTGGCAAGCTGTTCATCAGACAGGTTCTTGACCAATTCCCTTATCCTCGGATCTTTCCCGAAAAAATCTTCACGTATGAACTTGCCGTCTGATACTGAATATTTCTGATACTGTCCGTCAACCACTTCATTCATTCTCTCGACGAGCAAACCGTAATCATCCTTTTCAAGAAGCGGATCCCAGTCGCCGCCCCAGATAACCTTGATCACGTTCCATCCTGCGCCTCTGAAGATCGCCTCAAGCTCCTGAATTATCTTTCCGTTTCCACGAACCGGGCCGTCGAGCCTTTGAAGGTTTGCGTTGATCACAAATATCAGGTTATCAAGCTTCTCCCTGGAAGCAAGCGTGATAGCACCGAGTGATTCGGGTTCGTCGGTTTCACCGTCTCCAAGGAAAGCCCAGACCTTCTGCTGTGAGGTGTCTTTGATTCCCCTGTCCTCGAGATATCTGCAAAACCTTGCCTGATAAATCGCCATGATCGGGGAAAGCCCCATGGAGACCGTAGGAAACTGCCAGAATCTCGGCATCAGCCACGGATGTGGATAAGATGAGAGCCCTCGCTTTGATGAAAGCTCTCTTCTGAAATTTGCAAGGTCTTCCTCCTGTATTCTCCCTTCGAGCATTGCCCTTGCATAAATTCCCGGCGCCGCATGCCCCTGAAAATATACAAGATCACCGCCGCTCGGATGCTCCGGCCCTCTGAAAAAATGGTTGAAGCCGACCTCGTAAAGCGTGGCCGCCGAAGCGTATGTGGAAATGTGCCCTCCGATCCCGTCGAGTTCCCTGTTTGCCCTTACCACCATTGCCATTGCATTCCATCTTATTATGCTCTTGATCCTTCTCTCGATCTCCCTGCTGCCCGGATAAACCGGCTGTTCAAAGGGCTGAATAGTATTTACATAGGGAGTGTTTGCCGAAAAATGAACATCAACTCCGTTCTTCATGGCTCTCGCCTGAAGTATCCTCAACAGCTCGTTTACCCTTTCCGGGCCCTGTGAGCTCAGGACAAAATCCAGCGACTCCATCCATTCGCGGTTTTCCTGGTCTTTAAGCTGTTTAGAATCTGTCTGTGACATTTTGAATAAAATTAAGTTGCGAAAATACTTAAATGACGCTTAATGAAAAGTCCAATAAAAATCTCCGGATGCAGGGACTGTCCGCAGAGATTACACAAATTCCAAATTCCGGGTCTGCAATGCCGCCTCGTTTTGAGTGAAATTTCTCTGCCTCAATAAGTATATTGCAACACAATTAAAATCCAATCGTTATGGCTACCGCTACAGCTGAATTAAAAGAAAAGAACCTCATTGTTTCCTCAATGGCAGAGACCCTTATAGGTTCGGAGATCATATTTCTTGCATGGCAGATTAACGAGAAGATCGCCAAAGGACAGAAGATCTCCAATCTGACCATCGGCGACTTCAATCCTAAGATATTCCCGATACCTCAGGGGCTCAGAGATGAGATCAAAAGAGCATACGATGAGAACGAGACGAACTATCCTCCTGCCGAAGGTTCGATGGACCTCAGGAAAGAGATTTCAAAATACATGTCAAAGAGGCTTGGCCTCAATTACGGAACCGATGAGATACTGGTTACAAGCGGGGCAAGGCCGGTCATCTTCGCCGCTTACAATACGGTTGTTGACGTTGATGAGACTGTGATCTTCCCCGTACCTTCATGGAACAACAATCATTACACGCATCTTACGCGTTCAAGGGCAATCACTGTTGAAACCAGGCCCGAGAACAATTTTATGCCTACGGCGGATGAACTAAGGCCGTTCATAAGGGAAGCTAATCTGATCTCCCTTTGCTCTCCGCTTAATCCCACAGGCACAGCATTTTCCGAGCAGGAGCTGAAGAACATCTGCGAGCTTGTGCTCGAAGAAAATGACAGGCGGGGTGCTGAAGCAAAACCGGTTTACATCCTCTATGATCAGGTTTACTGGCAACTTACACACGGCGACACAAAGCATTACAATCCTGTAAGCATAGATCCTGGCATGAAGGATTACACGATATTCGTGGACGGCATCAGCAAAGTGTTTGCTTCAACAGGAGTCAGAGTGGGATGGGGATTCGGACCGAAAAAGCTGATCGACAAAATGAAATCCATAACCTCACACATGGGTGCGTGGGCGCCGAAAGCAGAGCAGGTCGCTGTTTCGAGGTTCCTTGCAAATGAGAAAGCGGTTGATGAATATCTGTCAAAGTTCAAGGTTGAGATTGCGGACAGGCTTCACGGATTCTATGACAGGTTCATTCAGCTGAAGAATGAAGGCTACAATGTAGATGCGATCGCTCCGCAGGCCTCGATATTCATGACAGTGAAGGTTGATCTTATTGGAAAGAAGAAACCAGACGGAAAGGTTATCTCCTGCACTCAGGATATCACGGATTTCCTTATCGAAGATGCGAAGATCGCGCTTGTGCCGTTTGCATCCTTTGGCTCATCGCCGGATTCCAGATGGTACAGGGTGTCAGTGGGAACATGCACGCTTGAGCAGATCAATTCGATAATGAATGATTTCAGAGAAGCTCTGTCAAAACTGAGCTGAGAATTCAAATAACCGGAGTATTAACGGAACGAGAGGCTTCTTTCAGAAGGGGTTTCTCGTTTTTTAATCAAACCTGAAGAATGAGCAAAGAACAGACCGGCCTCCTTAAATGGATGCTTGAAGATATCCGTGAAGAGACACTGAAAGGGATCTGCACGCTGACGGAAGAACAGCTTTTCATACCGCCGTATGCCGGCGAGTATCCGATCGGCTCATATGTGCTTCACCTGTGCGAAGTGGATATACACTGGCTCGAAGTGATCTCCGGAGAAAAACTTTCTGATGAGCTGAAAGACAGATGCTACTTTGACAGATGGTTCGATCCTTCGGGAGAATCAGCGCCGCCTCAGTCGCCTCCTTCACTTGAGTATTACGCCTCAGCACTTCATGATACGAGAAAATTGTTCCTTGATCACGTGAGCGGACTTAATGACGACGACCTTGAAAAGACTGTAACCATGAAGAGCAAACGCGGAGACCTTAACCTCACGAAGAAGTGGATCATCTACCATATAATAGAGCATGAAGCGCACCACAGAGGACAGATGTTCATGCTGATGCGGCAGGCGGGCTGGAAAAATGCTCACCAGATGAACGACCGCAAGGCAGTATGGTGGATAAAGGACTGACGGCAACTTCTGAAATTGAGAACTGCTTTTGAAAAAGAATTTCAGGAACAACAGGTTCATTTACACGAGTGCATTGCTGTTTGTCGCTTTGCTTGCACTGCTCGTTTTCACATTTCCTCTCGGGTTCAGCAGTTACAGGAACACTGATTCGCTTGCGCCGTTCTGGTACTTTGTCACGGAATCGGGCGGTTTTATTGGCTCCATTTTGATAGTGGCCGCCCTCTCGGCTTATCTTTACTTCCACTTCCGCACATCCGGAAAGCGTATGCGGTATCTGGCGGAATTCATCGGATTTCTGATCTTCATCGAACTTGCGACACTTGCATTGTCACAACTTTACACAAAGGAAATTGTGCGTGAACCGAGGCCTTCGCAACTGTATTTTGTAGAGAAGGGTGTGATAGAGAACGGCGGAAAGGAGTTCTTTACAATGCCAATGAAAGAGAAAGAGGTCTATCTGAGGCAGAGGACCGAATTGCGCATATCGGAATTTTCGGATGTATATCCGCCCATACTCTCAAGCTGGTCAGGCGATACCACATTTTCTTTCCCGTCGGGACATGCGCAGTCATCTTTCTTTCTTGGTACGGCGATGGCCTTTATTGTTTACAATGTTGTTCCTCGGAGGAAAAGGTATCTGGCGCTGATCCCTCTTTCTTGGGCACTGCTGGTCAGCTTGTCGCGTGTTGTGATCGGCGTTCATTTTCCCGTGGATGTAACGGCGGGGGCAATTGCCGGTGCGGCGTTTGCTCTTATGCTTATCTCCTCAAGAATTTCTGCGCGGGCAATCCGGAGGACTGCCTGAGATCCTCAGATCAGTTTTTTCGCTTTCAGTATCATGTCAATGATCTCTCTCACTGCGCCGTCACCGCCGTCTTTTTTGCAGACGTAATGAACATGCTTCTTCACTTCCTCTATGCCGCTCTTCGGACATGACGAAAACCCTACAAGTTTAAGGAGCGGAATATCGAACTCGTCATCACCAACGTATGCAAAGTTCTCGTCTTTCAACCTGTACTTCCTTTTCAGCGCCTGATAAGGAACGGTCTTGTCTTCGATATCTTCAAACAGGTGATCTATCTTAAGGCGGTTGACTCTGAGTTTATTAACTTTTGAACTCTTGCCGCTGATCACTGCAAACTTAAGGCCCAGTTCCCTTCCCCTTGCGATTCCGTATCCGTCGTGAGTGTGAAAGATCTTCAGGTCAGTGCCGTTGCTGAGGTAAACGATATGCCCGGTGGAGAGGCATCCGTCAAGGTCCATAAGCACAAAGCTTATCTTTGAAAGGTCCGGGAGCTTTTTCTTCATGTTTGATTTTTGGTTTTGTGAGAGTTAGGTCCTGAATGCCGATTTGCAGATATCGCTGAGAAAGCACTTTCCGCAGTCCGGTTTGCGGGCCTTGCAGACCTGTCTTCCGTGCTCTCCGATCCTCATGGAAAATCTGAACTGCTTATCCGCAGGGATGATCTTTTTCAGTTCGATTTCGATCTTATCGGGATCAGATTCTTTTATCAACCCGATCCTTGATGCAACCCTTTTGAGATGAGTATCAACAATTATCACATCTTCCCTGCCGAAACAATTGCCGAGCACCACGCTTGCAGACTTTCTTCCTACACCCGCGAGCTTCGTAAGCTCTTCCATCGTTCCCGGAACCTTGCCTCCGTGTTCCTTCACCAGCGTATCACAAATAGAAATGACTGCCTTTGACTTATTGTTGAAGAAGTTAACCGATCTTATCTCATCCCTGAATCTGTCAACGCCGTCGCTGAGAATATCTTCGGGCCTTTTGTACTTTGAATCATACAGCGGAACCATCACCATATTGACCCTTACATCAGTGCATTGTGCGGCAAGCACAGTTGAGATAAGAAGTTCGAATTCGTTTCTGAAGTCAAGATGGCATCTTGCATCAGGATAATTTCCGGCAAGTCTTTCAACTACTTCCTCCGCGGCCCTCTTCAGTTCTGACTTCTTCATTTGAGTCGGGCAAGATATTCAAAAAACCTCTGATTAAAAACTTAGAAGTATGATTTGCATTGTTGATTTGAACTACATGAACATCAGAGAATCACAGCAACAGGAATCACTGCGCGCGTCGATAAGTTTTCAATGTTCCGATAAAAACCACTCAAAGTGTTCATCCCCTCGCTTACCAGCATTCTGCATTATTTTCTTCATGCGGAAAGTTTATTTTGCAGTAATCAAAACGATTCAGACAACCTAAACATCCTATAGAATGTTCACTCAGTACAAATCCGCACTCGGCAAGGAACTTGAATCAATAAAGGAACAGGGGCTTTACAAGACAGAAAGGATCATTGAAACTCCGCAGGGAGCGGAGATAACAGTGAACGGCAAGACAGTCCTGAACTTCTGCGCCAACAATTACCTCGGGCTGTCTTCACATCCGGAGATAATAGCCGCGGCTCACAAGGCCCTTGATGAATACGGCTTCGGAATGTCTTCGGTAAGGTTCATTTGCGGAACGCAGACAATTCACAAGACCCTTGAAAAAAAAATAAGCGAGTTTCTGGGCACCGAAGACACGATCCTTTACGCGGCATGCTTTGATGCCAACGGAGGAGTGTTTGAACCGCTTCTCGGTGAAACCGATGCGATCATATCCGACGAGCTTAACCACGCAAGCATCATAGACGGTGTGAGGCTTTGCAAGGCCATGCGTTACAGATACAAGAACAACGACATGAACGATCTGGAAGAGAAGCTGAAGGAAGCAAAAAACAAGGGTGCAAGGCAGATACTTGTCTGCACAGACGGAGCGTTCTCAATGGACGGCGTTATAGCAAATCTCAAAGGCATCTGCGACCTTGCCGACAAGTACGAGGCAATGGTGATGACGGACGAATGCCACTGTACGGGTTTTCTCGGCAAGACAGGAAGAGGCTCAATTGAGATGAACGATGTTATCGGAAGAGTTGACATCATAACCGGCACACTTGGCAAGGCGCTTGGCGGTGCAATGGGAGGATTCACAAGCGGCAGGCAGGAGATTATAGACATGCTCAGGCAGAGAAGCAGGCCGTACCTTTTCTCAAACTCGCTCGCCCCGGCAATTGTGGGAGCATCCATAAAAGTGTTTGACCTGCTGAGCAGTACCACCGAACTGCGCGACAGGCTTGAGGAAAACACAACTTACTTCAGGCAGAAGATGACCGAAGCAGGATTTGACATCAAGCCGGGAGTTCATCCTATTGTGCCGATCATGCTTTACGATGCGAAACTTTCACAGGATATGGCGGCAAGACTGCTTGAAGAAGGTATTTATGTGATAGGATTCTTTTACCCCGTGGTCGCAAAAGGCCTTGCAAGGATAAGGGTTCAGCTTTCCGCCGGGCATACCCGCGAACATCTCGATAAGTGCATTGCGGCCTTTGTGAAGGTGGGCAGGGAACTCAACGTACTGAAGTAACTTACTAAAACTAAAGAGCAGGCTGTAACAGAATGCTGATCGACAGATACGTACTGAAATCCTTTGCGGGGCCGTTCATCTTCGCGCTGTCGATCGTGATATTTATTTTCCTGTTTCAGTTTCTGATCAAGTCGCTTGATCAGTTTGTCGGAAAAGGCTTAAGCACGTGGATAATAATCCAGCTCATAGCCCTGAACCTTGCATGGATGCTGACTCTTGCAGTTCCGATGGCTATGCTTGTGGCTTCTCTCATGTCCTTCGGGTCTCTCTCATCAACGAACGAGATCACGGTGATCAAGTCGGGCGGAATAAGCCTTTACCGCCTGATGCTCCCACTTGTGATCCTTTCCTTCATCATGTTCTATCTGATGATACGGTTCAACAACGACGTGCTTCCGGAAGCCAATCATAAGGCAAGAGTCCTGCTCTACGACATCTCAAGAACAAAGCCGACGTTCATGCTTGAAGCGGGCAAGTTCTCGAGCGACATACAGGGAGCGCAGATACTGGTGCAGAAGACATTCCCAAACAGCAACGAGATCGAGGGAGTTTACATCACTGATAACTCAAGCCCTGAGTTCAGAAACACACTGACCGCGAAGAAAGGGAACATCAGCTTCTCAAGCGACTTCAAGAACATTATCATGGAGCTCGAGGACGGCGAGATACATCAGCTCAGCACATCTGACCCGTCGAAGAACTACAGAAGGATCAAGTTTGACAGGCACCGTCTTATGTTCAAAGCGGACGGATTCGGATTCACCAAATCCAATGAGAGCGCTTTCTCGCGGGGCGACAGGGAACTTTCCGCAGATGCGATGAAGAGAATAGTTGACAGTCTTGAGTCACTGCGGGATTCCATACCTTTCAAGTTCAGCGACAATGTAATAAAGGATGTTAAGCGACTCGCCTCACTCAATTACAGGGATACTTCATTTGCAACAGGTGCTCCCAAGACAGGACAGTCACAGTTCCTTTCAGGCACTTCCTCAGGCGATACTGCGATCGCGCGGACTTCTCAGGGAACTCTGCAGGACAGCATAACACAGATCGTCCGGACGGTGTTCAGCAGGATAAACGAATCGAGGAATATCACGACCTCGAGAATATCAACCGGAAAGCAGATCGACTCATACGATGTTGAGATCTTCAAAAAGTACTCCATCCCGTTTGCCTGCGTTGTGTTCATCCTTGTGGGCGCACCGCTGGGATACCGGGTTAAAAAAGGAGGATTCGGAATTGCGGCAGGGTTCTCGCTTCTGTTCTTTCTGCTTTACTGGATATCCCTCATAGGCGGTGAGAAGCTTGCGGACCGGGGGCTTGTTACCCCGTTCATCGGAATGTGGATCGCAAATATTCTCATTGGCATATTCGGAATATATTTAATGTTTAAGTCGTCTTAGGTATATTGCCCCGTATTGATTTTGTCAAGCCCCGAACAATATAACGTTACCCAACTCCGCCAGGTTCGGAAGAAAGCAACGGTAAGTAATACTTATATGTGATTTGGGTGTCTTGACATTTTTTTTTAATCCTCCCCGCTGAATGGAAAAGATCAAACTCGGCATTGTAGGGCTGGGCGGCATAGCCCAGATCATCCATCTCCCGGTCTTATCTAAAATGAACGGCGTTGAGATATCAGCCGTATGCGACAATGACTCACAGAAGTGCAAGCGAATCGCTTCAAGGTATGGCATAAGGAAGCATTACAGGGACTCCCGGGAGATGCTTGCGGAGAACGAGGAGATGCATGCCGTAATCATTGCAACGCAGACTCACATGCACAAAGAGATTGCAATAGAATGCCTTAATGCCGGCAAGGACATACTTGTGGAAAAGCCCATTGCAAGGAACTACAGGGAAGCAAAGGATATCGTTGACTCGGCAAAGAAGAACAGACGCAAAGTGATGGTGGCCATGAACAACAGGTTCAGGAACGACATGATGATGCAGAGGACATTCACAAAGGCAAAGGAGATCGGAGAGGTGTTTTATGTGAAGACGGGTTGGGTGAAACCGCAGAGCTCAAATCAGAAATGGATACTTGAGAAGGAGAAAGCCGGCGGCGGCGTTTTTCTTGACAACGGCATTGCAATGCTGGACCTCGGTATGTGGCTTCTCAGTTTTCCTGATGTGAAAAGCGTGAGCGCGACGAACTACTTTCACAATACGAAATCCGTCGAGGACTCCTCTATTGCGCTCATCAAATTCAAGAACGGCACCGTGCTCACTATAGAGGCAAGCTGGAGCATGCTGAGGGAAGGAGAATTGTTCTACTGCAACGTTTACGGGAAAGAAGGAAGTTCATCCATAAATCCTTTCAGGATATTTAAGAAAATGGATGGAAATCTTTACAACATAACGCCGAAGAAGATAGCAATGCCCGCCAATGTTTTCAAAAAAAGCTATGAATACGAGCTTCAGCATTTCGTTGGAGCGGTAAGGGGAAACCACAACATCATATCAAGCGGAGAGGATGCCGTGAAGGTTATGGAGATAGTTGACGCCATTTATAAATCGGCAAAAAGCGGCAGGGAGATAATTTTTAAATGAAAAATTTACATTTAGTTAATCATGGGTAGCTAAGTTGTATGAAAAAACACGGACAATACATGAAGAAGAAAATACTGGTGGTGGATGATGAAAAAGATATTGTTGATATCCTGAAGTATAACCTCGAAAGGGAGAACGAATTTGAGGTGCTTACGGCAAACAACGGCAAGGAGGCACTCGATCTTGCCGCCACAAATCCGGATGTCATACTCCTCGACATCATGATGCCCGAGCTTAACGGTTTCGAGGTCTGCAAACAGCTGAAAGGCAACCCGGCAACATCAAAGATACCGGTGATCTTTCTTACAGCCAAGGAGAACGAGATCGATGAAATTCTCGGACTCGAGATCGGAGCAGACGATTACATCACGAAGCCGATCTCCCCGCGCAAGGTTCTTGCCAGGCTGAAATCCGTGATACGCAGAAGCCAGAACGAGAGGCCAGTTCAGATCTCTTTCGGCGAGAACATAAAATTCAAGAGTCTCGAGATAGATACAGCAAGCCACAGCGTGAAGATCAAGGACAGGGAGATCTTCTTTCCGAAGAAAGAGTTTCAGCTTCTGCATTTCCTCATGTCAAACAGAGGCAAGGTCTATTCAAGGGAGATTCTTCTCAACAGGATCTGGGGCGAGAACATATATGTGGTCGACAGGACGGTTGACGTGCACGTTGCAAAGGTGAGGGAGAAGCTCGGAGAATACGCTGAATATATTGAGACCATCAAGGGCCTCGGCTACAGATTTAAGGACGCAAAATAAGAGCTCCATTTATGAAATGAAGAAAGTAAATGTACTGGCAAAATATTCCGTCCTGTTTGCGTTAATCTTCCTCGTAATAGTAATCCTCCTCGCAAAGCTCTTCAACGTTTCAAACGATACCCTCATAGCAGTTTCGCTTTCTGCAGTTGCCATATTCATTTTTTCATCCATCTTCATTCACCGTGAGATCACGGCGCCTCTTAAGCAGTTGTTCAACTTCTCGGAAAAACTGAAACTGCCCCACGAAACTTCGGATGAGGAAGACGATTTTGACAAGAAATCCAGCGAACTTAACGACCTTATCGAAGACCTTGAACTGATACGCGGAGGAAAAGTTCACAATAAGGAGATCTACTACACGCTGAACGAACTCATAATGATAGCGAAGAGAACCCTCCACGAGATCAACACCGCAAAGACGTTCCGCATAAACAGAAATGAGTTCATGGGAAACGTAGCGCATGAACTTCGCACTCCGATCTTTGCGATACAGCTTTCGCTCGAGACACTTCTTGACGGTGCAATCAATGATGAGGAAGTTAATGAGGATTTCCTCTCGAGGGCTCTGAATCAGACCAAGAGGCTTAAGGAGCTTGTTGATGATCTGATAAGCATTTCGAAGTTTGAGACGGGTGTCAAGATGAGCATGCGCTACTTCCCCATCTCAAAGGCAATTGAAGAGACAGTTAGCGAGCTTTCCGATCTTGCCCAGTCAAAGGATGTCCGGCTCGCTTTCAGCAACGGGCATTCAGAGGAGATAACTGTTTTCGGTGACGAGCAAAGACTGAAGCAGGTGTTGGTGAATCTTGTTGACAATGCGATCAAGTACACGCCTAAGACCGGCATGATAGACGTGAAGCTCGACATAAGGGAAAAGGATGTTTCAGTGATAGTTCAGGATAACGGCATCGGCATTCCGAAGAAAGATCTGCCGAGAATTTTCGAGAGGTTCTACCGGGTGGATAAGGCAAGGTCGCGCGACATAGGCGGCAGCGGGCTCGGTCTTTCGATCGTCAAGCACATACTCGAAGCACACTCCAGCCAGATAAAAGTTGACAGCGAAGTTGACAAGGGCACAAGGTTCGAGTTTATACTAAAGCGCTGAAGCACTCAGATCTCGTTCCACATCCTCAGCAATCCTCCCTCGTCAAATTTCTTTCCGATGATCTGAATGCCGAACGGAAGTCCTTTGGAGTCAGTGCCTGCGGGAACAGACATTGCGGGGATTCCGGCAAGGTTTGCTGAAACAGTATAAATGTCGCTAAGGTACATTGAAAGAGGATCGTCTATTTTCTCACCGATCCTGAATGCCGTAGTCGGAGTGGTGGGAGTTATAATGTAGTCAACATCACGGAAAGCATTCTCAAAATCTTCCCTGATGAGGCGTCTTGCTTTTTGCGCTTTCCTGTAATATGCGTCGTAGTATCCGGCTGAAAGAACATATGTGCCAAGCATGATCCTTCGCTTGACTTCAGTGCCGAATCCCCGCGAACGTGTATTGACATACATCTCTTCAAGCGAATCGTGGTCTTCAGCCCTGAAACCGTACCTAACGCCGTCATACCTTGATAGATTGCTTGATGCTTCGGCGCAGGTAAGGACGTAATAGGTTTGTATGAGATACTTTGAGTTCGGAAGGGATATCTCCCTGACCGAAAAGCCATTCTGCTTCAGAGCTTCGATCTTTCCGAAGACACCGTCCCTTACTTCACCGTCCAGCCCTTCCCCGAAATATTCCTTTATGTAACCGAGACGGATCTTCGAAGGGTCAAGTCGCGCGGAAACACTTTCTGAATAAGCGGGCACATGCTCGGCTGAAGACGTGCTGTCATTGGGGTCATGTCCGGCAATTACCTCAAGAACCCGCGATGTTGTATCATTGCTTTTTGAAAAGATCCCGATTGTATCAAAAGAGGATGCGAAAGCAACAAGGCCGTAGCGGGAGATCCTTCCGTACGTGACCTTGAGTCCCGTAACTCCGCAGAATGAAGCAGGCTGTCTGATCGAGCCGCCGGTTTCTGAGCCAAGCGAAGCAATGCACATGCCTGCGGCAACAGAGACTGCGCTTGCTCCTGAAGAACCGCCGGGCACGCGTGTCTTGTCAAACGGATTTGCAACAGGCCCGTAAACCGAATTTTCATTTGATGACCCCATAGCAAATTCATCGCAATTCACTCTGCCGATTATTATTGCGCCTTCTGACCTGAGACGTGCGACCGCCGTTGAGTCATACAAAGATTTGAATCCTTTAAGTATTGCCGAAGAACATGTAAGTCCTTTGTCCTTTATGGCGATAACATCTTTGACCGAGATCACCGCCCCTGCAAGCTTTCCGGCATTGCCTGACTTCAGAAGGGCATCTGTTTCATCCGCCTTCTGCAAAGCTTCATCTGCAAATACCTCAATGAACACATTCAGATCTTTCTGCGCCTCAATGTTGTTCAGATAAGATGTGACCAGCTCACGGCATGTGAGTTTGCCGGAACGCAGGCTTTCCTGAACTGCGCTAAGATCTGAAGAAATTAAGTCAGACATGTTGAATGAGATTCAGAGTGAGGTAAGTTGAAGTCTGTGAATCAAAGCAGGAAGATCAAGAGCAGGCCTGCTTCAGGCTTTTTTCTCTTTATCTTCCGAAGTGCTAAGGTCTTTTTCGATATCAGAAGTTGCCTTCTTGAATTCCTTAACACCCTTTCCAAGCCCCTGCATCAGTTCAGGGATCTTCTTGGCTCCGAAAAGTACAAGGATCACTATGGCTATAAGAATTATCTCCGGTGTTCCGAGTCCGAACATTTTATGCTCCTTTTGTTGATTTACTGCAAATATGATTAACGGCGTCAGTCAAAGCTTGATACTATGCTCGTGAAGAACGCTCTTCCGTCGGTTCCTCCGAGAACTTGCTCGGAAGCCCTTTCCGGGTGAGGCATGAGACCCATCACATTCCTGTTCCTGTTCTGAATTCCCGCAATGTTCATCAGCGAACCGTTCGGATTGTCAGAGTAAGTCAGCAGGATCTGATTGTTGCTGATGAGATCCTGCAGTGTATCATCATCACAAAAGTAGTTTCCCTCCCCGTGCGCGACCGGTATGCTGATCTCTTCCTTGATGCCGTAATCGGCTGTGAAAATACTCTTATTATTCTCTACTTTCAATGTAACTGTCCTGCAGACGAACTGCAGGCTCTCGTTCACGAGCAGTGCGCCCGGCAGAAGACCGGCTTCGCACAGTACCTGAAATCCGTTGCAGATGCCCACTACCACACCTCCGCTGTTTGCAAACCTTACTACATCCTTCATTATCGGAGAAAATCTCGCAATCGCGCCGCATCTCAGATAATCTCCGTATGAGAATCCGCCCGGAAGAAAGATCAGATTCCTGTCGCCTATGCTTCCGTCTTTGTGCCAGAGAAACTCCGTATCGGCACCAATGACATTCTTCAGGACATGATAAAGATCGTGATCACAGTTGGAACCGGGAAAGACAACCACTCCCGCTTTTGCAGGCATCAGGACTTTCCTCCTTCCTTCTCAACAGTAATTGAGAAGTCTTCCATTACAGGATTTGCCAGGAGCTTTCTGCATGCGTCCTCGGAAAGCTTTCGCGCCTCTTCTTCCGAACCCGCATCAATCGTGAGTTCTATATACTTGCCAATGCGCGTGTCAAGGATTGCACCGAATCCCATTGACTTCAGCGAATGTTCAACCGCCTTTCCCTGGGGATCGAGAATGTTCTTCCTTACCGAAATGCTGATCTTTGATTTGTACACTTTTCTTATTGTTGAGTTAGATGTAATGTTAATTGCCTGGTTTGGTATCTCGCACTTTCACTTCAATCTCCTCCAGCCATTTCCTGCTGAGGCTGTCAAGTTTTCTAGAAGCATTTTTCTTTGCAGTATCTTTTGTGCTTTTCAGCGTTCCTGCTTCAGGCATGAGCTGAATGTCATTTTCACGGGCCTGCAGTTTCTCCGTCGCGGGTTCTTCAACGGCCGCTTCCATTACCGGCTCATCCTTTGTTTCATTCACTGAAGATTCCCTCTGCTCCGCCCCGTCTGTATTCAATCTCTGGATATCCGGCACTGATCCTGTCACAACGGGACTGCTCGTAACCTCCGGCTCCGAAGTCACTGGTTCACTCCGGGGTTTCTTCGGCTGTATTTTTGGATCAGGATTGTTTTCATTTGGGGCCGTGACAACCGGCTGTTCATTTGGCTTCTTATTCTCATTTTCGGTTCGTGGATCTGATTGCGCAATATCCCGATCCTGATTGACCGCATCCCTCTGCACGGCAGATTCCTGTTTTTGCGGATCCTGCTGAGTGTCTTCAATCCTTGAACTGTAAACATAGTAGAGGACAAAGAAAAGCAGAACCACAAAACCTGCCGCCGGCGCCAGCCACGGATAAGACCTTCCGCTTACTATCTGCTGGAAGAAGTCTGCGATACCTGACCGCTTTCCGGCATGCCCTGTCCTTCTTCTTCTTTCCTCTTCAATTATCTTAAGGTGAAGTTTCTTCTCGAAGTCACTGCTTGC
>JAIBBK010000007.1 GCA_019694675.1 Ignavibacteria bacterium | reverse complement strand
CTGAACAAACCGGCCGGCAAGTGTGCCGTTGATCACTATGCTCACAGTCCAGCTCTTGTGGTGAACATCCAGTCCTACATAAATGTGCTGATTGCTGAAATCCAAATAATTACTTTGTTTCATAGTGAAATTGCCTCATTTTAGTTTTCGCAAAATAGTTTGACAATCAAAATTGCAAAACTTTTATGAGGCTTTCTATTTTAAACATAATACCTGAACGTAGCGAAGGATCCATTGGTATCATTTGATGAATGTTCATGGTACAAGGGTTTTGCTCTGAAGTGCATTTGAAGTTCAGTACACGCATAGTCCTCGAAAATGCACCGAGAGACTCTGCGAAGATGAAAGTAGAAATTTGTTACCCACCCCCTAACCCCCTCCGGCGGAGGGGGAGATATATTGTTTCAACTGTCACATATCCGAAATTACTGTGCTTCACTTATCTTCATTATTGAAGTTCTTTATGACAGCCAATTGTATTCTCTGATAGCTGCTTACTGACAGGGAGCTTGGAAGAGCTATGGCTGTGTACTTAACACAAATGTCCTTGCGTTCGTTGGCTTTAGAAAGAGAATTAATAACTTACAATCAGCCCACCAATACCCCCTCTGGAGGGGGCTAGGGGGTGGGTTCTATAACAATCAGACTTAGTGTTTACTTCAGGATTGTTATTCAAAGTCCAAGTTAAGCTCTTGGAGGCTCAAGAAAGGTCTTTGTAAGCTCAAGTGAAATTCTTAGCACACCTAGTCAACTCGTTAGCACTCCAATTCAAGTAGTCAGCACATCGCTTCATCTGATTGTAACACCGCGTCAAATCATCAGCACCCCACGCCAACTTGTTCGCACACCGCGTCAAGTTAAAAAATCCTGGGCTGAGTGATTTGATGTTGTATCATTACTCATGGTTGCTTTCCGTGCTTGCCCACGAATGAATCGTGGGCCGCACGAAAAACTCTTGCTGCATCAAATCTCAACTCTCAAATCATAACTCTCAATTCTTTATTTGCTATTCAAGGTCTCACCACTGATACAAAAGTTCCCGCATTGTTATCAGCTATCGCAAAGTCGCTTCCGTCAACAAACTCATCACCTGTCAGATCGGTTACAACATAGCCGCTGAGGAAGTTTGCTGCATCGTTGTAAATTGCACTCATATCTGTCCCGTCAACTGTTTCGTCCTGATTTACATCGCCACTGTAGATCCCAAACCGCAAAGGTGATACATCCAACTGAATCATATTATCTCCAAATGCCTGAGTACTTGCCGTGGTGAAATCATAAGTCATTGAATTGCCCGTGAATGACTGAGCTGTTTTGCTCCATGTTTCAATAGAGTTTCTATGCTTCAGATGCAAATAATAGTTGACGCCGTTGGATGCGTTTTGAAATGAGAATGTTCCGGCACCGGTTGAACTCAAATATGCTTTCGCTGAATCAACTATTGCATAAGGTGTTGTACTGTTTCTCAAATAGATCCTGACCGTATCACGAATCATGGAGTTTGTTCCCTCATCATAAAGTCCCTGGATTAACATAGTAAGATTCAGAATTTTTGATGAACCCGAATTGAATTCATCAGCTCCAATGTCCGGTGCAGTTCCTGATCCTGTATATCCGGCATTTCCCTGCCTGATCTCACTGTCAAAGTCATCTGTTATCAATACAGGACTTGTAACATTCTTCCCACCGCTTTCGATTGAAGTTGGAACTGCAGGGTCTATATGAAGGAAGTTTGCAGATGAATCAATCAGACTCAGGAAAGATGGATTCTCTGAAATTGAATTTGAATCTCTGGGAGCTACACGTGATTTATATGCAGCCAATGTCTGATCCGAATTTGTTAGATCAAAAAAGATAAGATTATTTGCGGAAGGTGTTCCTGAGAAGAATAGATTATTATTGGATTCACTTTGATAATTTGAAAGTGAAGTATTGTCCCTGAAGTAAATCACATTTCTTCCGGTCGGACCTGGTGTTGACAGGTTTACAAAAATGTTGTTTCTCATCGTGAAGTTTATTGAAGATACTACAAGCAGTATATTCGCGCCAAAGGATGCTCCGGTACTTGATGCATTCAGATATACTGTATTGTTAAACAGATTTACCGATGTGCCGCCGGTAATAGACAATCCGTTCAATGACAGTGTTGCATTTGAATTTGGAGCTTTCAGATTTCCAATGAGATTATTGTAGATATTTGTCTGTGTTCCTCCTGTAACAGAAATGCCGGTGCCGCCGCCGGCTGTTCCGTTACCCAGAAAACCGCAAATTCTGTTTTTGAATATGTTAAGAATGGTTGAACCGGATGAACTGATGCCGGTAATCTTAGCTGATGCTGTGATGTCAGATATTGTATTGTTACTGACATTTGCGTTCAGCGATCTGTTCTCAATTCCGGTTATTTCACCATTGATAAGCTGACGTGAGATCAGCTGAATTTTGTTTTGACTTACCGTTAATGTCGGTTGATTCAGACTTCCCAAAAGTATTGCTGAAAAGCCGTTAGCCAAAGTGCTGTTGACTGAAATATTTCTTATTATATTGGAATTTACTGTTGAGTTGGCCCCGCTTTTGTCTATTGAAATTAAAACCGGTACCTGAGTTGTGAAGATGTTTTCGAATTTGTTGGAATTTATGGATTTAACGGATCCGCTCGCAAGTGTTGGTCCGTCTTTGCATTCTATTCCCGTAAAGCCATCACATGTTATGTTGGAAACGACATTATTATTCACATTCAGAATACTTCCATTAACAGAAGCTGCGAGTGTAGAAAAGAATGTTGTAGATCCTGCTGCTTTTGTATAGCCTGTAATAATTGAGTTGGAATCTATATTCACCACTGCCGTAGCTGCCAATGCTACTGAATTTGAAATGAAAGTTAAAAGGCCGGTCGTATTACAGGAAATATTTGTAAAAGTATTGCCGCTGATATTCTGCGTACGAACTGGAGCAAGATTCTGTATAAAAATTATTACTCCTGAGGCGGCAACGGTATGTGTTGTCGTATTGAAATCATTATTGGTGATTGAAACAGATGATGAAGGTGTTGTTGAAGTTTGAGTAACTGTGATACCGACAATGGACATTGTTCCCAAACCGCTTCTCAAAGAAATACTGTTTTTGTTGATCAAAGTGGAAAAAGTACCTGACGTGTCAAAGAAGAACCCGTCAATATTGATACCACGTAAGGAAGAGCCGACTGTTGTTCCACCGTTTGAACTAATGATGGTATTGTTCGAAATGTTAATGTTAACCGTGTACTGTACATAGATTCCGTAAACTACTGTGTTGGGAATGCTGGTAAACGGTGAATGAGTTCCTGTTGTTCCAAAGTTGGTAATTGTATTTCCCTGTTCGGGTGACGTTCCTCCTATGTCTAAAAGAATGTTTATATCGGTCGCTCCGCTAGGACCGGAATTGACAATTCCAAAATTTACATTGGAAATTGTATTGCCGTATATTTTTAAATTGCTGTTATTGCCGGCGGGAGTACGAGATGAAGCGCTTACTGTTGGAGAAGTTGCTGAATGTGTAGAACTGCTGTAAATTCCAAAAGTATTCTGATAGGCTCTGTTCAATGTGATAGAGTTATTCTGAATCACATTGAACTGTGCGCCGTTATTAGTGGAAGAATAAAGCAATGCAACACCCCACTCTGTCATATTGTTAATACCATCTGCCGTAATTGTATTCGCAGCGTTTTCCGTCATTACGAATCCTGAAATGGTTATGAAATCTGCTCCGATAATCTTAAATATTCCATCCGTCAATACACCGGCAGTCTGATTGGATGGTGCAGTGATCGTATTCCCATTTCCGATTACTATGACAGGATTCAATGCGCTGGTAGTTGTCAAAACCAATGAACCGACTCCTCCGATCACATAACCTCCGGGAGGCGCTGTCTGAGGATTTCCTGAAAGCAAATTTATTGTAACCCCGCCTGCTCCGACTCCCTGAGTATTCAAATCTGTAATTGCAGAAGACAGTGTTGCATAATCTCCCGGAATATTTTTTGTTCCGGTTAGCGGCACCGCGCTTGCATTGATCGTTACTGCAAACAAGTAGCAAAGAAGAATGGACAATAGCACTTTTTTCATTTTGTGATTTTTTATTTTTTGGTTGCTGTTTAGTTGTTGATTTGTATTGGTCAAGTTTAGACAGTTACGTTTTGTAATCAGTTGTTTTCTATTACTTAAATCAAGTTATGTGCAAATTATCTCATGATGCTTTATCCTCCAAAGAAATTTTTTTCGAAAATACATAGGGATAAAACATACGGAAAATCAATGGAAGTGATGGGGAAGTGCGGGGGATTTGAGACAACCTCAATGTGAATTGCTGTCTCTTCATGCACACGATTGAAATCGTGGGATGAGTTGAATACAACAGCTTTATTATTGTGGTTTGCTTTGCATTCCTTCCCCGCGACTGAAGTCGCGGGCTTAGCTGAATACAAAAGCTTTATTATTGTGGATTGCTTTCATCTCTTTCGCCAGCCCCGGCTTGCGAAAGCTCTTGATTGTTTTCGGACAGACTGGGGGTTTGGGAAAGAGGGGGTTGGTGATACAGATCAGCTTTCCCAAAGTACTTCCTGTATTTCACATCTTACAAAACTTCTCTTCTTTCTACCGGTAAATGTAACTCCACTTCCTTTTACTTTATGAGTACGATCTTCCTGGTTTGTATAAAGCCGGATGCTGTCATTCTGCATAAATATGAACCGCTTGGCAGTTGTCCTGCGTCAACCAGCACTTCATACATCCCCGGCTGAAGTACGGTGCCGGTTATCTTCATTGCAATCCTGCCGGATATGTCAATCAAGTCCAAGCTTACGAAAGTTGTTGCCGGAATGCCGAAACGTATCCTTGTTGAAGGATTAAAAGGGTTGGGATAATTCTGATACAGCTCGAACTTGTCCGGCACCTCAGTACTTATGCTCGTTATGACTACCGGAGTTGTTGCGAAAGACCAGACAGAAGAGTATGGCCCGTTGCCGCCGGAGTTTGCAGCTCTCACTTTCCAGTAATAAGTAACATTGTTGATCAGGATGCTCAGCGGCACCTGAAACTGATGTTGTCCGGCCGGGATACTTTGGAACAGAACTTCATCTGTGAAGTTTGAATCCCTCGCAATTTTCAGTTCATAATACTCAGCTGCGAAATTTTCAATCCATGACATGACCGGATTCAGAGGCATATTTATTGAGCCGTTCGGGGGAGAATTCAGATAAGTGATTCCCGGAGGAAACGGCGGCGGATCAAAGCAGTAGTACTCATATCTGATGTTTGCAATTTGACCGCGGCCGGCGGGAGACCCTGTCAGGGACGGCCCTGCCGCAGAATCAGACAAACATAGCATTTGAAAAACCACACTGGTCGGTGAACCGTAGTTTTTTGGTGATATGCTCAAATACCTCCAGTCTCTCAGCGGTTGCAGCGGAGTAAGCCTTCCCGGAATGAACTGAAAGCTCATACCGGCGTTGCATGACGTAACACCGTAAACGGCGTAGTATCTGCTGCTGTCGCTTCCAATGTGTTCAGTTGCCGCAAGAAATGCCACCATCAAAATTCCCGTAGATGTTGGCCTTCCGATCACCGGCCTGCACAACGGAAGGTATCCGTCAGAAGTATTGCCGGTGTTAGGGTAGAACGGAATATAGTTGTTGTCTGCAATAACAAGCGGCACTCCGGAATTTACTGCCGGTGACCAGAACCTGATCTTGCTGGGTAACTCCGGGAAGAAACCTGTCTCGGTAAGCTTTGAGGTTGTAAACACTACGCACGGAGAATTGAAATGTCCGGAGAATACCATGCTAACGCTTCTGTAGCATCCGATCGAATCAGTCTGCGGATTCCAGTCCCATATCTTTAAAGGAATGCTCCACGAAATTCCGTTATCTGTAGATTGCCTGTAAAAGAGATCATTCGGATCAAGATTGTCTGAGCCAAGATATGCATGTCCGATCACCCCCTGGTCAGATACGGCAAGCGCATACGATTCCTTATTGTCTCCCGTATAAGGAACATAACCTGTAAATGTTCCGGGAGGCGCGAGGTTAACAAGGCTGTTTGTGTATGATACGGAAGAGTCTTGCGGGGAACTTACAAAGACAATGTTGTTGGTTGGAGTTACTGCAATTCTCGGCCAGAGCCCGGGTCCGCCCGGTGTATTTGACGGATCCAGTTGCGTAAAAGATCCAAATCCTGCACCTTGATCGTAGAAGATCTTTGTCCTGACCGGAGTCTGCCAGGCCGCGTTCTGGCATGAAACAATAGCCGCTCCGGAACTCATCCCACTGATCGCCGGGAAAAGAGACGGAGGTCCTCCTTGAAACATTGTACCAAGATATTCCCAGGATTGTCCCCGGTCAGTGCTTAAGAAATACCGGGTATCCAGATCACCAAGGCCGGAATCGTTAGCGGTCATAACGGCAGCATGAATATAGGAAGTCATAACAGGGTCCTGCCAGATATTCTGCGGCGCACCATTTGACAATACATCGTAATAAGTATATCCGGGGAGGTAGGAAATGTTCACATATGGATTTGCGGTAACTACAGGATGGGACAAGGCATTTATGCCATAGCGCTGGTTTGCTTCAAAGAGCCTTCCGGATGTTCCTTTCCTTTCCAGACCTGTAAACGGAGGAGGCTTAAGGTGCACCTGTGAAACAGAGTCTCTGTAACCGGCCGCAATGAAATACAGACATAAAGCCACTAACACTCTTGCTATCATAACTGTATGCGAATTTCTGAGTACAAGAATTCATCACTCAAACACTGTACCTGCAATCAACTTAATCATCAAAACATCAGCAGACAATGCAATATTTCTTATCCGCAGTAAAATGCAATGACCATGAGAGAATCAGTGAATGTCAATTGCAGAACTTCTGTCATTAGCCCCAGCTTGGGAAAGCTCTTGATTGTTTTCGGACAGACTGGGGGCTTGGGAAAGAGAGGGTTGGTAGATATAGACCAGCTTTCACAAGCAGGGGATTGGGAAAGAGAGGGTTGGTAGATGCAGATCAGCCTTCCTAATCAGGCGCTTGGGAAAACCGTGTGCTGAGAGATTTGATGTTGTTACATTACTTTTGCTTGCTTTCCATGCTTGCCCACGAGTGAATCGTGGGCCGCACGAAATAATCTTGCTGCATCATATCTCAACTCTCAATTCATAACTCTCAATTCAATATTTGCTATTCAGGGTCTGACCACTGATACAAAATTCCCCGCATTGTTATCCGCTATCGCAAAGTCAGTCCCGTCAACAAAGTCATCGCCTGTGAGATCCGTCACAACATATCCTCCGACGAAGTTCTGCGCGTCATTGTCTATCATGCTCACATCCGTTGCATCAACAGTTCCGTCCTGATTTACATCACCGCCAAAGATGGCGAAGCGAACCGGGGATGTGTCAACCTGTATCATGTTACTTCCGAATGCCTGCGATGAGGATGCTGAGATGTCGTAGTTTGCAGGCGTTGTGCGCGACAGCGCTATTGTGCCCGCACTCCATGTTTCAATACTGCTTCTGTGCTTAACGGCTATGTAGTAACTTCCGTTTGAAGCATTGCCAAATTTAAGCTGAACAGTTCCGTTTGACGATACAACTGCTTTTGACTGATCTGCCACTGCAAAAGGAGCTGTTGAATTTCTCAGTTCAACCTGTATTGTATCACTCACCTGTGAATTACTGCCAGCATTGTAAAATCCTTCAATGAACATTGTAAGATTGAGTGTCATGTTCGGACTTTCAGCAATTGCGACAGGGCTCTTGTTATTGTGAATGTCCTGCGCAACGATGAAGTAATAATACACACCGCTCAATGGTGCAGTGTCAAGGTAAGTCGAGTCTGTTGTTGTGGCAAATACAGGTTCTGTGTCGGGATCGATCATCGGTGATGTGCTTCGATACAGAACATAGTTGAGAAGATCAGAAGAGGTGCTTCTGTTCCAGTTCAGCAGAACATTATTCACAACCGGCGCGGCTGTAAACGGTGATACCATCAGCGGTGCGATGTTGTCTATGCTTCGGCCGGATAAGATTCCCGAAAGCCAGTATTGAGAAGAGTTTGATGTCCTTGCCATTATCTGATAGTACATCGTGCCACTATTCCCTGTAGATGAATCAAATGGAGTATTATCCGTGAAAGTATAGAATGGCCTGTTTGTTGCAGGAATCACTGCCCTTGCTTCCCATGAGAACTGCCCTCCTGAAGGAGGATAACTTCTGTAAACAATATAGTCAGTTATTGTGCTTGAGTTATTCACATCATATCCGCTTCTTGCCCACTTGAGAAACATCTGCCCGCCCTGATCATTTGGAACATCTCTCAATGTATTGAAAATTGGCTTTACGGACGGCGACGAAGACAAATAAAGATATGTTCTTCCTGCATCAGTTCCGGCGGCATCATTTGCAAGTGCCCCAATAATAATGTCACTGTATCCGTCGCCGTTCATGTCTCCGGCTGAAGAGACATCAAATCCGAAATTGCTGTTTGCCTCTCCGGTCATAATTATATCTGAGATATTATCCGGAGATTTTCCGCCGAAATATACATAGCACCGTCCTGCTTCTGTACCACCTACATCGTTAAAGGGAGTGCTGATTACGATATCACCATAACCATCAGCATTTACATCAAGTGCTTCTGAAACCGACCATCCAAAATTGTCCCCTGATGATGAACCTGTCAGAATCAAATCCGGAATGATATCCGGATTGTATCCCCCGAAGTACAAGAAAGCACTTCCCGAATTTTGTCCTCCTAAATCATGTCCGTTTGCTCCCACAATAATGTCAGAGTATCCGTCATTGTTTACATCTCCCGCGGATGAAACTGAAATTCCGAATTGATCAGAAACGTTTTCTCCCTTCAATCTCATATCAGCTAAGTTATTGGCCAAACTTCCCCCAAAGTAAACAAATGCACTCCCGTCATCTACGAAAGTATTATCGTCCAGATAGGCACCGACAATTACATCAGAATATCCGTCACCGTTTACGTCACCCGCCGAAGAAACTGAGTAACCGAGCCTGTCATTACTTCCTGTAGGCTGGATGATTACATCTGCAACATTGTTGATAGTGATTCCTCCGTAATATATATAGGCTGCTCCCCCGTCTGTAAAAAATGCATCACTAAGGTTAGAGCCTACAATCACATCACTGAAACCGTCACCGTTAAAATCTCCTGCCGATGAAACCGAGAATCCCAAAGCATCTCCAGCAGCTGCGCCGGTCATTATTACATCCGGAATTGCATCAGGAACACTTTCGCCAAGGTATATGTATGCCCTTCCAGAATTTGTGCCCCCGGAATCACTGCCGTTTGCTCCTACGATCAAATCAGTATATCCGTCAGCATTAACATCTCCCGCAACTGAAATGCAAAATCCAAACTGATCACCGGCTGCTGCCCCGGTAAGAATAACATCAGCAACATTATCCAGTGCAGAACTTCCAAAGTAAATGTACACTCTTCCCGCGTCTATTCCGCCCGCATCATTTTGATATGCGCTGATTGCTATATCAGCAAATCCATCCCCGTTGAAATCACCTGCCGATGATATTGCATTTCCAAAATTGTCACCTGCAGTTGCGCCAGTGAAAATTTCGTCGGCGATATCTGTTCCTGTCATTGAATTTGTGAATAAATATGCCCTTCCGGCATTTGTTCCGCCTGCATCATTTGCAAGTGCCCCAACAATAATGTCACTGTATCCGTCACCATTCATATCACCGGCTAATGACACTGAAGATCCGAAGTTATCATTAGCTGCTTCTCCTGTCAGTGAGAAATCCGGAGTGTTGTTCAAATTGCTGCTGCCGAAAAAAATGAATGCTCTTCCGGCATTTGAGCCTCCGGCGTCATTGAAAATAGCGCCGACAATGACATCACTGTATCCGTCACCATTCACATCACCGGCTGTTGATACTGAACTGCCAAGACGATCACCTGCGACGACCCCTGTCAGAAGCAGATCGGCTGTATTGTCAGGGCTGCTTCCCCCAAAGTAGATATAAGCCCTGCCTGCATCTGCTCCTCCGGCGTCATTCAGATTTGCACCAACTATCACATCACTGAAACCGTCGCCGTTCACATCTCCCGCTGTTGATACTGATACTCCAAGCCCATCGCTTACAGCTTCTCCGGTCAGCAGAACATCTGCAATATCGTTCATTGTGCTTCCTCCAAAATATATGTATGCTCTTCCTGCATTTGTGCCTCCGGCGTCATTTCCGGTTGCTCCGGCTATCACATCACTGTATCCATCGCCGTTCACATCACCGGCGGTTGAAACGGAAAATCCGAAGTTATCACTTGCTGCAACTCCTGTAAGAATAACATCAGCAACATTGTTCATTGAGCTTCCTCCTAAGAATATGTAAGCTCTTCCTGCGCTTGTTCCTCCCGCATCATTGAGATTTGCTCCCACAATCACATCACTAAATCCATCGCCGTTCACATCACCGGCGGCTGAAACTGAAGTTCCAAAGTTATCACTTGCTGCGGCTCCTGTAAGAATTATGTCTGCAACATTGTTCATAGAGCTTCCTCCAAAGTATATATAAGCTCTTCCGGCATTTGACGCTCCTCCATCATTGAGATTTGCTCCGACTATCACATCACTGTACCCGTCTCCGTTCACGTCGCCTGCTGATGAAACTGAATATCCAAACTGATCGCCTGCTGTAAGACCGGTAAGAATAACATCAACACCGGAATTGATAATTGCGCCACCGTAATAGATGTAAGCTCTTCCGGCATTTGACGCTCCTCCATCATTGAGAGGTGCTCCGATTATCAGATCACTGTATCCGTCTCCATTCACATCACCGGCGGTTGAAACTGAAATTCCGAAGTTATCACTTGCTGCAAAGCCGGTAAGGAATCTTTCCTGCATTGCATCGCCCTCTTCTTCGGGCTGCATTAACTTCTGTCCGTTCTCATTCGTGAGCGAATTGAGCCAATCCCTTGTGACGCCTAAAGGCAGCGAGTCGGATTTGGCATTTGCCGTGCCTGCTATGATGATCATGAGGAAGATCATCAGTTTCAAAGTGTTGAAGAGTGTTTTCATCCTCTGTATGGTTTGGTTTAATAATTTCACTTTTAAGTTTAGTTTGGTTTCCTGCCTGCAACCAAAGTCTCGGGCTGAGTGCATTTCTTTGCCCGCGAGTGAATCGTGGGCTGAACTTTCTACCCACGACTGAAGTCGTGGGCTGTGTGAATTCTGATACTTCGTGCCCACGATTAAAATCGTGGGCTGTGTGTTTTGATGTTGTTTCATTACTCTTGGTTGCTTTCCGTGCTTGCCCGCGAGTGAATCGTGGGCTGAACTTTCTACCCGCGACTGAAGTCGTGGACTGGGTGGTTTGATATTGTTTCAGTGCTTTGCATTGCTTTCCGTAATCGCCCACGATTAAAATCGTGGGCTGAACGAAATAACCTCGTTGCTTTATTTTTAATTTTCAATTTTTAATTTACAATTGCTCCTCAAGGTCTGACCACTGATACAAAATTCCCCGCATTGTTATCCGCTATTGCAAAGTCAGTCCCGTCAACAAAGTCATCGCCTGTGAGATCCGTCACAACATATCCTCCGACGAAGTTCTGCGCGTCATTGTCTATCATGCTCACATCCGTTGCATCAACAGTTCCGTCCTGATTTACATCGCCGCCAAAGATGGCGAAGCGAACCGGAGATGTGTCAACCTGTATCATGTTACTGCCGAATGCCTGAGATGCGGATGCTGAAATGTCATAGCTTGCGGGTGTTGTGCGCGACAGCGCTATTGTGCCCGCGCTCCATGTTTCGATACTGCTTCTGTGCTTCACGGCTATGTAGTAACTCCCGTTTGAAGCATTGCCAAATTTAAGCTGAACAGTTCCGTTTGACGACACAACTGCTTTTGACTGATCTGCCACTGCAAAAGGAGTTGTTGAATTTCTCAGTTCAACCTGTATTGTATCACTCACCTGTGAATTACTGCCTGCATTGTAAAATCCTTCAATGAACACTGTAAGATTGAGAGTCATGTTCGGACTTTCTGCAACTGCCACAGGGCTCTTGTTATTGTGAATGTCCTGCGCAACGATGAAGTAGTAATACACTCCGCTCAATGGTACAGTGTCAAGGTAAGCCGAGTCTGTTGTGGTTGCAAATACCGGTTCTGTGCCGGGATCGATCGTTGGTGATGTGCTTCGATAGAGAACATAGTTGAGAAGATCAGGAGAGGTGCTTCTGTTCCAGTTCAGCAGAACATTATTCACAACCGGCGCGGCTGTAAATGGCGATACCATCAGCGGAGCTATGTTATCTGTGCTTCGTCCGGAAAGGATGGCTGACCTCCAGTATTGCGACGGAACTGATGTCCTTGCAGTAATGCGGAAGAAGAAAGAACCGTTTGAGTTCGAGCTCGAGTCGTACGGTGTGGCTGCCAGATATGAATAGAAGGCATTCTTGTTAGAAGGTATTTGTGCAACATTCACCCAGGCAAAATTTCCGCCTATCGGGGGAGCGCTTCTCTCTACAATATAATGAGTAATAATGTCGGACCCGATCACATCATAACTGCTTCTTGCCCACTTCAGATCAACAAAACCGCCCTGATCATTCGGCACATCTTTTACATAATTTAAGATCGGCTTTGCGCTTATGGCGGATCCCAGATACATGTATGCTCTGCCGGTGTATCCGGAATATCCCAGAGCGCCGACAATCACATCAGAGTAGCCGTCACCGTTGAAATCGCCGGCAGATGAGACAGAAGCTCCAAATTGGTCTATGGTTGCCTCACCTGTCATTGTTACATCCGGAGTATTATCCATTGTTAATCCACCGAAATGAATATAAGCTCTCCCTGTGCTTGTAGAATAACCGGATGCTCCAATTAATACGTCACTAAACCCATCGTCATTCACATCACCTGCCGAAGTGGCAGAGACTCCCAAGTTATATCCCTCCATATCGCCGGTAAATATGACATCTGCAACATTATTCATAAATGATCCGCCAAAAAACACATATGCTCGGCCGGTCTGAGCAGAATAATCGGAAGCTCCAACTACAACGTCGCTAAACCCATCGGCATTCACATCACCTGCAGAAGAGACAGAATTTCCCAAATTATCTCCAGCCGATTCTCCGTTTATTGTAACGTCTGCAACACTATTCATAGCAGCTCCACCAAAGAACACATATGATCTGCCGGTATATGAAGAATATCCGTAAGCCCCTGTGATCACATCAGAATAGCCGTCACCGTTGATATCTCCAGCAGATGAAACAGAATATCCAAAATAGTTGAATGTTGCCTCACCTGTCATTATCACGTCTGCAGTATTATTCATTGATGCTCCTCCGAAATATATATTTGCTCTCCCGGTATTTGAAGAATATCCATCAGCCCCGACTATCACATCAGAATAACCGTCACCGTTGACATCTCCTGCCGATGAGACAGAACTTCCAAAATTGTTGTTTGTTGTATCACCCGTCATTGTCACGTCTGCAGTATTATTCATTGATGCCCCACCGAAATATATATATGCTCTGCCGGTAAATGTAGAATATCCGCGAGCCCCTACGATCACATCAGAATAACCGTCACCGTTGATGTCGCCGGCTGAAGAGACTGATCCGCCAAAATAGTTGTTTGTAGTCTCTCCTGTCATTATCACGTCTGCTGTATTATCCATTGATGGTCCGCCGAAGTGGATAAATGCTCTGCCGGTGCGTGAAGAATATCCTAAAGCCCCGACTATCACATCAGAATAACCGTCACCGTTCACATCTCCTGCGGATGAAACAGAATATCCCAAATAGTTTTCTGTTGCCTCACCTGTCATTGACAGATCCGGTATGATTTCATTTTTCATAAAGTAATCATACAGATATACTCTTCCTGCGCTTGATCCACCGGCATCATTTCCAGTAGCCCCGGCAATGATATCACTGTATCCGTCGCCGTTCATGTCACCTGCAGTTGAAACGGATTTGCCGAATGCATCAAAGGCAGTTGATCCTGTCAGGACTATATCTGCGGTGTTATCCATAGTCAACCCTCCGAAGTAGGCATAAGCTCTTCCTGCATCCTCTCCTCCGGAATTGTTGGAGATAGCTCCGGCAAGTACATCACTGTATCCGTCACCATTCACATCACCGGCAATTGATACAGAGGCTCCAAGAAAATCACCGGCGACTCCCGTCATTATCACATCGGCTGCGTTGTCAAGACTGCTTCCTCCAAGATATATGTAAGCTCTTCCAGCGTCTGTTCCTCCTTCATCGTTGCCGGAGGCTCCTACTATAACATCATTGTAACCGTCTCCATTCACATCACCGGCTGTGGAGACAGAAGTGCCGAGATTATCCAAGACAGCGGCTCCTGTCAAGATAACATCAGCTATACTATTCATTGAACTCCCTCCGAAGTAAATGTAAGCCCTTCCGGCGCTTCCTCCTCCGGCATCATTTCCAATTGCTCCGACTATCAAATCACCGTATCCGTCGCCGTTTACATCTCCTGCATTAGCAACTGAGCCACCGAAGGCATCGAATGCAGCTTCTGCTGTAAGAAGTACATCTGCAACATTATTCATCGAACTCCCCCCGAAATAGATGTACGCCCTTCCTGCGCTTGTTCCTCCCGCATCATTTCCAGTAGCCCCGGCAATGACATCACTGTATCCGTCGCCGTTCACATCACCGGCAGTTGACACCGAAACCCCAAAGTTATCACTTGCTGCGACTCCTGTCAGAATAACGTCGGCAACATTGTTCATAGAGCTTCCTCCAAAGAATATGTAAGCTCTTCCGGAATTTGATCCTCCGGCATCATTGAATGGCGCGCCGACTATTATATCACTGTAACCGTCTCCGTTCACGTCGCCCGCTGTTGATACTGATAATCCAAACTGATCACCTGCAACAAGTCCTGTTAAGACGACATCAACAACCGAGTTTATTACATGGCCACCGTAATAGATGTAAGCTCTTCCGGAATTTGATCCTCCGGCATCATTGAATGGCGCGCCGACTATTAGATCACTGTATCCGTCGTTGTTCACGTCACCGGCAGATGATATCGAATATCCGAACTGATCGCTTGCGGCAAAGCCGGTAAAGAATTTCTCCTGCAAAGCATCGCCTTCTTCTTCGGGCTGCATTAACTTCTGTCCGTTCTCATCTGTGAGAGAATTAAGCCAATCCCTTGTGACGCCCAAAGGCAGCGAGTCGGATTTTGCATTTGCCGTGCCTGTTATGATGATCATGAGGAAGATCATCAGATTCAAAGTGTTGAAGAGTGTTTTCATCTTATGTATGGTTTGGTTTAATAATTTCATTTTTAAGTTCAGTTTGGTTTCCTGCCCGCAGCCAAAGTCGCGGGTTGAGTGAAACATCGGGTATTCGAAAGCATATACCCGACGGGCATTGCCGGGATTCATAAGTTCATTTATGTTTTCAGACCCAACTATCCTCACTTTACTCTCTTAATGAGTCTTGTTAACAGCAACTTCAGCTGCACCTGTTTTTTTACAATTGATTTCTGATTTCGTTTCCTCTTTGGATGCTTTTCGGGAAATCCGGTTTGTATCATTGTCTTCTGAGATTGCAGATTCATTTGTTTGGTTGTCATGTTCAAGTATTTTCAACAGGTTTTTACAGTTGATTCTCCTATTGGTTTTCGTCATTTTCGCACCGCTGATTTTTCACTTTATCTCATCAAGTTGCATTACATCAATGATCTTCAACCAATTTGTGATGCAACTTATCAGCCGGGGCCTCCATCTCCAAAGAAAAATATTTTGATTTTACATAGGGGGGGTACAATAATGGCAGGAGACCTGATCTTCCGTGCGGAGTAATTTGAATCCAATTACCTTTTGAATGAAAAAACTGTTACTGATACAAATACTGAGATCCTTCACGAAAGAAGAGGTCATCAAGTTTGATGAATATCTGAGATCTCCGCTTCACAACAAGAAGCCGAATGCAATTAAATTCTTTGACGTTCTGAGAAGACACGCTCCTGATTACAAAGATGAGAATGTCATGAAGGAAAGTATATGGAAGCAACTGTATCCCGGTAAGAACTTCAACGGAGGAGTCTTGAAGAATCTGATTCTTGATCTGACCAAGCTTTCTGAAAAGTTCATTACTCTGATGCAGTTCGAAAAGAGTTTTCCGGAAAACAGGTTTATTTACCTTGATGCACTTTCCGGAAGAAGAATCCACAGCAAGTTCATCCTTGAGCATAAAGGATTGCTTAAGACTTTTCAGAAGAGCAAGTTCTATCAGAACTACTATTCCGATGTTCAAAGATTAGAAATAAAGAAAATAAATCATTGCGGTCTTCACACCAATTTTGAGTCGGAGATCACGAATGAGTTCGATACAATCACCGATTATCACATGTCGGATTTGATCGTCAAACTGTCCAACTATCAAACTGAAATGTCCAGCCGTTCAATTGCCTTAAACAAGTCGGGCGGAAAGGGAGCTTTCGAGCTGATTTTTGGCAATACTGAGTTGAATGAGATTCTGAAGCAATCAAATGTACTGACGCAGAAAGATCTCAGCATTCTTCAAGTATATTACTTCAAATATATGGCGTTTGCCTTTCCGCAGAATACAGACAATTACTTCAATTTTAAGAATGCATTGTTGAAGCATTCCGGTCTCTTTTCACAGGAAGAGAAAGCCTATTTGTATATTCATCTTGCAGATGCATTGAATGTCAGAGCCTCGCTAAAGGACGGCAACAAAGTGGTCGAGTTTCTTGAATTGTACAAATTGCGTATTGATGAAGATGTGTTTACTGAATTGGATGGAACAATGAACATTTATTCCTATACCAATATAGTAAAGATGGCGGCAAGATTTTCTGATCACAAATTGATCAAATATGTAAGAGACAATTTCTATGAACTGCTCCTGCCGGAGTTCAAGGAGAATATGAGATATTATACAGATGCTCATTACTATTATTCGACAGGTGATTTTGATAAGGCACTGCAAAGTTCGTTAAAACTTAAACTCGACCACTTCGCATTCAAGTTTGATGTCAAAGACCTACTGACAATGATCTATTACGAGCTCGGAGATTTTGAGAGTTTCATGTATCATTATGACTCATACAAGCATTTCCTGAAGAAGAACAAATCCGTAAGCGCAAATTACCGTAAGTGGTATGAGCAGTTCAATGTCGGAGTCCTCAGACTTCTGAAGATAAAACTGAGATTTGATGAGTTTGAGCTGAATGAACTTGAAAAGGATGTGCTTAACGGAAAGACCGGATCAAAGGACTGGTTCATGGAGAGAATAAACAAGCTCAGAAAAAAGCATAAGATTAAGTAAGAGGCTACTGATCAGCAACCTTAGTCATAGTTCTGATACCTCGCATAAATCATGAAGTCTGAGAAGCAAACACAACTTGTCAGACTTCATCTGTTTCGAGACAATTCTTCTTTAACAATGTTCAGCAGACTTAGAAAGACTATTTCTGATTCTCAATCGCTCTTCAAGGTCTTATCATCGATACAAAGTTCGCCGCATTGTTGTCGGCGATGGCAAAGTCTGTTGCATCAACGAAGTTGTCGCCAGTGAGATCCGTTCCTACATAACCGCTTGTGAACAGATAAGCATCGTTGTCTATCATACTTACGTCAGCAGCATCCACTGTCCCGTCCCGATCAACATCGCCGCCGTAAATGGCATAGGTCAGCGGGTTGTCGTCAACAAGTATCTGATTGTTGCCGTAAGCCGAGCCGAAATTCCTGAAACTGAATGACTGAAGAGAGTTTGTAAACGTGCTGCCTTTGTTCCAAGTCTCTATTGAGTTTCTGTGTTTAAGCTGAATGTAGTAAAGTGTGTTGTTTATGATCGCCGGATTGTTGAACCTGTACGTCGCGGAACCGTTCGTGCCGAGATACATTTTCGCGGAATCAATGATCTGATACGGTGACAGGAATTGTCTGAGACATACCGCCACTGTATCTCTTGTCATCATGTCAGTGGCGGGATCATAAAATCCCTGAATGACTGCATAAAGCGTAAGGTCTTTGTATGAAGGGGGAGTGAACTTCGCCTTGAATCCTCCGCCCGGAACCGGCATGTAATTACTGAAGTATTTCCACGGACCATACTTCTGAAACGGGTTGCTTGCAGGATCATACTGAACTCTTGCCCGCCACTTGTATTCACCGTTTGCAGAAAGTCCTGCGAGATATTGATTCAGCTCAGTTCCGGAAGTTCCGAGTCTTGTGAAATTCCCGGTGCCTGTGTACGCAGTGCTGTTAGTGATTGTGTTCCCGCTGAATGGGAACCTGTTCAGTTTGTACTCATATACGATCCTACCTTTTGTATTCCCAAACGGACTCTTGCCAAATATGTTAAGTTTCACTTGTCCGCTTGTGCCTGTGAGATTTCCGGAACAGACAGGATCATTGGTTGAATACCTGAACTGACGAACGTTCGCCCTGAGTCCGCCGGATTCATTGCCATAGTAAACAAAAACCTTGCCGGTGTTTCCGTTGTAATAGTGCGCACCTACTATCACTTCAGAATATCCGTCGCCGTTTACATCTCCTGCACTTGCAACAGTAAAACCGTAAATGGCAAAGAACTGATCACTTTCGCCTGTCCAGTTTGCAGAAGCAGACAGGCCTGTTGGAGAGCCCTGATAGACAAATGCCCTGCCTTCTCTCCATGTTCCGTTTTCAAAATGCGGAGCGCCGACAATTACATCGGAATAACCATCACCGTTAACATCACCCGCAGTGGAAGCACTTGTACCAAACTGAGAATCCGTTTGGTTGCTTTCTGCGGTCCAGTTGGGACTTGAAGAGAGACCAGTAGCAGAGCCGTGATAAACGAATGTTCTGCCTTCCTGGTATTCACCGTTTGCATAGATCCATGCTCCGATTATTACCTCATCATATCCGTCACCGTTTACATCGCCCGCACTAGAAACTGCTGAACCGAAATTGACCCTTTCCTGATTACCTTCCGCTGACCAGTTGGGATTTGCTGAAAGTCCTGTTGAAGAACCATTGAACAGATAAACGATCCCCTCATCAGTTTGTCCGTTATCATATTGCATTGCACCCACTAAGACATCCGAGTATCCGTCACCATTAACATCTCCAGCCGAGGAAACTCCATAACCAAGAGATGCATTAGGCTGATTGCTTTCATAGGTCCAGTTTGGTTGTTGTGATAATCCGGCAGGCGAGCCGTGAAAGACAAATGCCTTTCCTTCTCCAGTTTCTCCGTTTGTAAATTGCTCTGCCCCGATTATGACATCAGAATATCCGTCGCCGTTAACATCACCCGCTGTCTTCAGTTGATATCCGTACCATGCATATTCATTGTTGCTTTCAGATGTCCAGTTTGGTGTTGCTGACAAGCCGGAAGGTGAGCCGTAATAGACATACACTTTGCCTTCGTCTGTTTGCCCGTTGTCAAATTTTATTGCAGATGCCATTACATCAGAATAACCGTCGCCGTTTACATCTCCCGCCGTGGAAACTCTTGATCCATAGTAAGAAAGTGCCTGATCACTTTCTGCAAACCAGATTGGAGAAGTAAGCAGTCCTGCTGAAGAGCCGAGATAAACGTATGCTCTGCCTTCATCAGTCTGGCCATTGTCATAGCAGTTTGCTCCGATGATCACATCAGAATATCCGTCACCGTTCACATCGCCTGCTGTGGAAACTGATATCCCGAACTGTCCTGAGCTTTGATCACCGTCTGCTGTCCAGCTTATCGGCACTGACAATCCCGCAGCCGAGCCGTGATAGACGAATGCTTTGCCTTCGCCAATTTGGCCATTCCCAAAACGCCATGCGCCGACGACAACGTCTGAGAATCCGTCGCCGTTGACATCACCGGCTGTTGCCACCGACATTCCAAATTCTGCATTTGGCTGGTTGCTTTCTGCAGTCCAGACCGGAGTTGTACCGAGTCCTGCAGGTGATCCCATGTGCAGGAAGATCTTCCCTTCTTTGAATTCGGGACTTGAGTACAATTCAGCGCCAATCAACAAATCAGAGTATCCGTCGCCGTTGATGTCGCCGGCCGTGGCCACAAAATTGCTGAATTCTGAGTTTGGCTGATCTCCATCTATTGCAAGTGAAGGAGTGGTCAGCAGACCTGTTGGTGTGCCATAGAAAATGTACGCTCTCCCTTTTGAGTTGTAATATGGTGCGCCAATAGCTACATCCGAATATCCGTCACCGTTCACGTCACCTATCGAGCTTACCCTCCATCCCAGATATGAGTAAGCAGAATTTGATTCAAAGGTCCAGCTTTCATTTACCGGAAGTCCCGAAGATGAACCGTAATATACAAATGCCTTGCCTTCGTTAGTTTCACCATTGTCGTAATTGTTTGCTCCGATGATCACATCAGAATAACCGTCGCCATTGATATCGCCGGCGCAAGCTATTGAATTTCCGAATCCCGGGTCAACCCGATTGCTTTCCACTATCCAGGCGGGAACGGATGATACTCCGGAAGCTGAACCATAGTAGCCGTAAATTCTGCCTTCGTTGTTTTCGCCGTTGTCATAGCTGATGGCTGATACAATCACATCCGAGAATCCGTCTCCATTAACATCTCCGGAGGTAGAAACATCATATCCATAAAAGGCTTCGGCTTGATTGCTTTCGCCCATCCAGTTCCGGATGTTCGATAAACCTGTCGATGATCCATGAAAGACGAATGCTGCTCCTTCGTTTGTCTGACCGTTATCATAATGAGGCGCACCGATAATAACATCCGAATAACCGTCAGCGTTTACATCTCCGGCAGTGCAAACCCAGACGCCAAATAGCGCGTCATTCTGATCTCCTTCTGCTGTCCAGTTCGCTGTCGGCGACAGTCCTGTCGGTGAACCGTAATACACACAAACGAGTCCCTCTTGTGATTGTCCGTTGTCAAAATACGGAGCGCCGACTATCACGTCGCTGTATCCGTCACCGTTAACGTCACCTGCCGAAGAACATGTGTGCCCGAAATTTGCATAATCCTGATCAACTTCCGCTGTCCAGTTAGGTGAAGTTGAAAGAGGATCTATTGTGACGGGATAGGTTGCACTTTCATCGTTGACGACAATTGAAAATCCAGAGTGTGAAGTGTAGAGTGGAGAATTGAGAGTGGAGAGTTGAGAGTGCGAAGCACTCTTCGGAGTAACCGAATTCTTCTCGAAGTATGCACGAAGTTCCTTTCCTTCCGCATCC
This sequence comes from Ignavibacteria bacterium, assembly GCA_019694675.1. Taxonomy (GTDB): domain Bacteria; phylum Bacteroidota; class Ignavibacteria; order Tepidaquicellales; family Tepidaquicellaceae; genus JADJAH01. Next base: position 27,695 of record JAIBBK010000007.1, on the reverse strand, counting down.
CAGCATTTTAGCTGAGAGTACTTCATCTTCTCAATGCCGTTCCTGTCTTTGAACATTAATGCATCTGCGCCGACTATCATCTTCAACTTCGTATCAACATGCATGTTCAATCTGAGCTTGGCATTTCCTTCAGGTTTTCCTTTGATGATAAAATCCTGCCGCATACCGTCGTTTGTATTCGCGTAATTGATACGTATCTTTTCACTTTCTATGCATGCCTTGTTCCCATCGACTCGGAGTTCTCCATTCGCAATCTGTAATTCATAATCAGTAGTGCCGAATCTGATGCTCCAGTCATCTTCAATGTTCCTTGGCATTGCAGTAAATCCGTCGTTGTGATAAGTGAAGCGGATGTTGTTGGCTCTGTTGGGCGACTGGTATGCTCCGAGCTCTTTGCTGTATGTAATGTTGTATTCCTCTGCCTCTATCTTCTCAAGCGTTTGAGAGTACCAGTCTTTGTCAATCTCCTCGTTCGTTGCGCCTGTGTGCTTGCCTGAATTTATGAAATCATCAAATGCCGTGGGCTCCGGACAATTCAGATTGAAAGTGCCGGGGTTTTCTTTCAGTAGTGTGTTGTGTTTTTGATATGAGTCGCTGCTGAAAAATGCAAGCGATAACAGAAGACAGAAAGCCGTTAATAAAGCTTTCATTGTAGTAAGATTTAAGATGTTGAGAACATCTGAAAATTCCTGTCTGAAGAAAACATGCATTAAATTTGTCTGAATTTACTATCAGACAGGTCTTGATTAAGTTGATTGGGTCAAACTTCTATTCAAAATCTCCTCTTTTGACAAATGAAAACTTGTTTGTCCTTCGATTCAAAAGTCCTGTTAATTGCCGGCGGATTCAAGGCAGAAAAAAATGCAGAACTAAAGTTAAGAATACATGTTTCAATACAGTTTCGGTGCCTGACTCTGACTTACGATCGCTTTGGATCTTAAGGTGAATGAAGATCCGGCCGTGAAAAAGATCATTGCACCGGCAAGAATAAGAGATCGAAATTCTTTCATACTGCAGCCTCCTCTGTTTTAACTACGTTGTACCATTATCTTATGACAATGGAAACGCAATAGTGGTTAACTACAGACAATCAGGTTGCAGTGACTCTTTAAGAATGTCATGATGCGGTCTCGATAGAGATGTCAGCATTGATCATTAGACTGTAAGTCCCTAAGGGAAGGAGCCTTTGGGATGAAAGGAATACCGGCAATGAGTCACAATGAGTTAGAGCGCCAGGAAGTAATAAGCGAAATGGAAAAGAATCTTCTTACAGATACGGAGGGGTCAGGAAAGCGCGGAATCAGCAAACGTCAGATGTAAAGGATACTGAAGCGAGTGCGAAAAATGCGGGCAGAAGGAAGTGATTCATGATATTCGAGGAAACAGGTCAAACTTTGGTTATGGCAAAAATCTTAAACTGAAGGTGGAGTAATACAAGAGCGGATGCGGGTTGTTCCTGCGACATTGGGAAAAGCGTTTAATATCGATCTGTATTCATCACAATCTCTTATTTAAGAAAATGTTTTGGACGGCATTTAGAGTTAACACATTGGAGAAATTAGATGATGATTGAACTTCATCGTAATTTAGTTTAAGTTGAATGTGCGGAGGAACTATGAAAAGACTCTTCTTAACGGTTTCGGCTGTTTTGCTCATGTGGAGCAGTGCCCATGCTCAGTCAGGCTGGTTTGCACAAACAAGCGGTACTTCACAGAATCTATTCTCGCTTGATTTCAACGGCACACAGCTCGGATGGGTATGCGGAGACTCCGGAGTAATACTGCGGACTACGAACGGAGGCAATAACTGGGAGAGGCAGGTCTCTGGCACAAACCTGAGACTCACCTCGATAATGTTCGCAAATGCAACTACCGGCTGGGCTCTCGGCGGTGACCCTGTAAGTACACCTCTCTGTAACAATGATAACGTTCTTCTGAAAACCACTAACGGAGGGATGAACTGGATAACACAGATCAGCACAACCATCTATCTCCTTACCGACCTGTATGTGATCAATGCGCAAACTGCATTCACTTCAAATGCCGGTATATGCTGTCCGCCGTTTTGCATTGTATCCGTAGGAGGAATACATGCAACCACAAATGCCGGTGCAAACTGGTCTTCTGCCTACGGGAGGGCAAGCCACTCCATATTCTTTCTGGACAGCGTAAAGGGATGGGCATCATCTGTTGAGCAATCGGACATTCCTCCGGGACAGTCATTTATCCTGAAAACCACAAACAGGGGAGCAAACTGGCAAGAGATCAGAATTGACACTGCAAATTATGTCAGCAGACATCTGCAATTCCTGAATACAAATGTCGGCTACCTTATAAGGGACGCGCTTTACAAAACAACCGACGGAGGTTACACATGGGAGGCTGTAAACAGGCCAGTTACCAACAGTTCACGTAATCATTTCTTTGTCAATCCCGATACAGGATGGTGCGCAGGTATCACAGGGATATTTAGAACAAACGACGGCGGAGCGAACTGGACTCTGCAGACTGACCTTAGCGGTGCGTTCTCTGCCCTTCATTTCGAGGACAGTAACGATGGCTGGGCTGTGGGAAGAACCGGAATAATTTATAAGACAGTTACCGGAGGACTCACATCATTGGAAACTTCTTCAGAACGGATCAGTTCGTTTGAGCTATCCCAGAATTATCCGAATCCTTTTAATCCTTCAACGAGTATAGATTTCGCAATCTCCCGGAATGTAGACGTTTCTCTTGTGGTGTATAGCCTGGACGGTAAGGAAGTCAATACTCTTGTGAACGGAAATCTATCTGCCGGAAGGCATACAGTGAGGTTTGAAGCGGATGATCTTCCTTCGGGAGTTTATCTTTATAAGCTTGTTGCCGGAAATTCCTCTGTAACTAAACGCATGGTGCTCATAAAATGAAACGAATTGATCCGCGTTCATGTACCGGCAGTTGTTCATATCTTAAGTGAGCGAGAGGAGTCCACAACCATGCAGACTCCGTATTCTGCAGCATCCCGGCATTCCCGGTGACGCCGGCAGAATCAATTAATAAAATAGTTGTATCAACAAACCGGGGCAGGTCTCCGGGATACAAAAATCAATAACTGAAAGGAAGAACAAAATGATCGTAGTAAGAGACATTTTCCGGCTGAAGTTCGGAAAAGCTAAGGACGCTCTTGAGATTCTGAAGAAGATGAAACCGCTGATTGAAAGGTCCGGCGTAAAGGGAATGAGAGTGCTTACGGATCTCACGGGTGCATCTTACACTCTCGTGCTTGAAGTACAGCAGGAAAATCTTAAGAGTTTCGAGGAAACTCTTGGTATGGCCTTTGCCGACAAGGAATGGCAGGAACTGTACAAACAGTTCGTTCCCCTTGTTGAGTCGGGAGAGAGACAGATCTTCACATTGAGAGAGATCTGAACTGCACATAAGAAGAGATTTCAGAGCCGGTTATGTGAGGCAAGCCTCAGTATCTTACGGATTTCCAGAATCATGACGCAGAGTCTGCATTTGCAATCTGCAGACTGTCCGAAAACAAACATTGCAGTAGGTGCGAATCCGGTAAATCTTGCTTCAAACTTCTTAAAAGAAGCTTGCACAGTAAAATGCGTGTTTGTGAAAAGGGGAGTATTATTTCACTTCACCAGCAGCATTTTCCTTGTGATCACCTTACTGCCTGATTCAAGCCTTATGAAGTAAGTACCGCTTCCGAAATTGCTTCCGTCCCACTGCGCGTTGTAACTGCCGGCTTTCAGATTCTCATTCGTAACAGTTGAGACTTCTCTGCCCAGTTGATCAAAGATCTTGATTGACACAAACGCGGAAACCGGTATGTCAAAGTTAATGATCGTTACCGGATTAAAGGGATTTGGAAAATTCTGTGAAAGATCATAATCCTTTGGCGTAACATTGGTAAGGGGAGCTGTTCCTGTCTGAGGATTTGGCATATATGATATCACGAGCAGAGGCCTTTTTGTAGAGTCAATACAGTCGCTTGAAGCAAAATTCATGCTTCTGTAAATGTTCTCTGTTCTGTTCATGATCACAAACCCGAAGTTTGTTGTTGAGTCTCTTAGCATTTCTCTCACAAGATCAGTAACGTCTATATTCGGGTAGTCCTGCACAGGCGATGTGCTCTGCGGAAGTTCCACCTGATCCACGGTTGAAAAGTCGGGTTGTGTTTCCCACGTGACTGAATTATGATCCCATGCGGATGTAACTCTTCTTATGTAACTCTTATTTGCACCGGAATGCAGTGCGCTCACAGGATACGGGTTACCAAACAAGGACAGGCGCGCACTTTGGATTTGCGCCCTTGCCGGAACTCCCCTCAGATTAAATTTAAAGAGCGGCCTCCATAAATTGAATTCTCCCTGGTAAGTCCATGCGGCAGCAACCATATCAGGATATAATGGCAACGGGGTGTCAGGAATGTACGATGCTATGTTGCAGTCCTGTCCGGTTTCCGGACCGAGCCTTATGGATATTACATTCTGGCCTGATGCCGCGCCCGAGATCAGAAGGGCAAGTATGATCGGGAGTAAGAAATTTCTTGCTTTCATGGCGGAAAGAAATTTAGATTTGCAGAAATTGAATTGCTGAGAGTATTTCTAAGTTCACTTCTTGAAAAAGTGATTGTTCTTCATTTATCATCTCATCCACATTGGTCACTGAGAAGTGAACACATCAAACATATTAAATACCTGATACAGGTATGTTTGTTGTCAGCATTCATAACAAACTTAGACAAAGCATTGCTAAGAAGCCATATAACCTTTGTTCACAATTTGGGGCAATTATTATGCCATGGCAAAAGTAAGCTTCTCAGTATCCGCATCTCCGCAATATTCTTTTGATGAATTTGGATTGACCTCAGCTTTCCATTCCTGATTCCGCCAAATCAACAGCTTGAAAGCGGCCGACCTTTTCCGGGTTCTTTAATGCCGCTCCCGCTATTCAAATTTAAAATACGGCATACGTGATTCCCACCTGAATGCCTTCCTTGAACTGAGTCTTCGGTGACTGGACTTTGTCAAAGAATACCACCGCATTCAGATTCACCGACAGAAAATCATTTACCTTTGCTACGATCGAATTGTCCCAGGCAATGTCCCATGTATCAAACCTGTCAAATGCGGAAAACAATCTCAGCCGGGAAATATATGACATATTTTCTGCAAATCCGTAATTAGCTTCCGTTACAGATTCCAGTCCTGTCTCAAACCTGAATGCTTCCCGTTCATCCGCAGTTTCCGGGTCATCAGTGTATTGCCTGAACCTGTTTGTGAAAGTTTCCTGAAATGCGAGTCCGAGCCTGGTGTTGATAACTTTGGTGCCGTATGCAAGTCCGATACTTTGGGTTACATAGCCGGGGTCAAAGAATGCCGCAGTTTGTTCGGATGGGTCCTTGCTGTAATCATATCCGTTTAGCACCGGGGTTCTGATTGAATTAGAAATGAACGGATTGACTGCCCATCCGACCTTCCAGCTCAAAATATTCTCCAGCACAAGGTTGTTTTCATTTGTCTGAAAATTGCCGCTTCCGGTCTTTGTCGAGCCAAGATTTGCTATGAGCCTGTTGCTCCAAACAGTCTGCTTTCCGAGTTTGAATAAACCGAAATCAATTGAGCCTGAAAGCGATATTATGTTTTCACCGCCCTGAACCCAGTTACTGAGAGCAACCTGATTGAGTCCGAGCCCGATTACACCCCTCTGATTCCAGCCGGGTTTAAGAGTTGTGTCAGTATCCGTTTGTGAATATGATACTGAACACAGAAGCAGAAACGCAGTTACGAGAAGTGAAGAGATTTTCATATTTTTTTTAGAACAATATAGCCACTCGGGTCTTAAGACATAATCAAGAAATCGGGTTACAAAGAGGGCATTCGCTCGAATTTGATTGCACAAATCATGTATTAGATTGCATATTAGAAAGACCATATCATGAAGAAACAAACAGTTCGGGATGAATCACACTCTAATCCGCATTTAGTGATATTCAATAAATTTTTTACTACTATTTCCCAAGCACAGCTCGAAAGTGTTTTATAATGAGTTTGGGAAAGTCAAAATCCGCGATATCATTCATAAGTTTTTCATATCTTGCATATATTATTTTCTCACATAAATCTTCCGCGACATGAGATCACCCGACCTGAAGTTCAGCAGGAAGCTGAAACCCGAACTTAAAAGCAAGATCGAAAAGAATTACAGGAAGCTTCTCCTTGCCAGGAAGGCTGATCAGCAGAAGGCAGATTCAGTAATTGAGAGAGAACTGCTTGAGCTTAACCGTGTTTCGAAATCGGCAATAGGGAAGAATGAGCTTAAGCTCTATGCCAGGTTGTACACTAAGCACAAACTGGCCTGTGAGAGCGAACGATTGCGGCTTCTTGGGAAAAAGTCCGATACATCAGGCATCCTGATCAGGCACAGGGCGGCATTCAAAAAAGATGTTGAGAAAAGCATACCCGGGATCAGTAAGCTCGTACAGAAGAGAAGGCAACTGTTCTCGCGGCTGTCAAAGGCTGGAGTGGTCCGGCCTCCCCGTAAATCGGGAATTGTCAAAGGCATATCATCCAACCTGCTTGAAATTCTTGAAGGCTTTGAATTCAATGACCCCACTGCCGTAAGCATTGAACCGCCGTATCATTTCACCGAAAACCGGATTGATATTATCCATAATAACTTCAACTCGCTGAACTACGATTCGCTCGCAGACGCAGACTCAGGACTTATAATTCACAATATCACATCATATCACGAAGACAATGCCTGGTTCACTCACAAGGCAGCCAAATACGAGGCACATGCAGGATTCGGAGTGAACTACACAATGCCTGTTACAGGCACAGTGTCCGTTGATGTGCTGCTGCAAAGTCTGTATAACAAGAATCTCATCAGCATAACGGATAATTCTGGATTGTCGGAAGGATATGCCAATCTGGAAAACAAACTCTACATGAACATACTTCATCCGAACAACATAGTCCCGTTCGAAATTGAGCTTAACAAGATAGATATGTCAACAGGCGGTGATGATAAGACGGTAACTCATATCAATAAAATAGACACGGAATTTGCAAAGTGGATCAACTTCAGGAGCACCGGCTCTTTCATCGCCGGAACAGAGCTTCAGATACTGATAGGTAACAAGGAATCACTGTATAACATACTTGATGATATGCAGTGCAGTTCTGAGACCTTGTATTCCTGGTTTGTGAGGAAGATAGTCGTAAAAGCTGTCTGACAAGTACCCATCTTATTCCTTCGGTGTTGCCTGGCCGGCAGGCCGGGCTTTTTAGGTTTCATCAAACTCCTCGCAGGATTATCTTGCAGGTTTTTAAGCCCCACATTCAATCAAATCAAACTGATCAAAATGAAAAGAAACATTTCACTTCTTCTGATTGCTTTTCTTTTTGCACTAGCGGGCAAGGCAGATGCCATGATGTACTGGAACTACGGGTTTTTCTTGAACGGTACCAACTGGATCTCTGTAGCTAACTCCCCGGAGATGGACATCACAGGAAGTCTCACAATGGAGTGCTGGCTCTATCCAACCGATACAACCGGATCAAGGTATGTAATGTTTAAAGGCAGTCCGTTGATCCCGAAATACGGCATGCGTATCTCAAACGGATACGTTAAGTCGATCGTGGCCGGTTCAGTAAGGATAACGAGCAAGACAAGACTTCCTCTCAGAGAGTGGTCACATGTCTCAGCTACATACAATAACGCTTCAGGCCTTCACAGCATTTACATTAACGGAGTTCTGGATACTTCGCTGATCAATCCCGGTGCACCGACTACGAGTACTGATTCGCTTATCATCGGAAAGAACGTGCTTACGGACTCTTACATCGGATACTTGGATGAAGTGAGGCTATGGAGCAGGGCTTTGTCATCTTCCGAAGTCGGAAGAAACTTCAGGACAACACTTGCGGCAAACTCAGGTGTTTACAGTAATCTTTCTATGTCTCTTACATTTCAGGATCAGTTCGGCAATTCTTTTGCATTCACAACAAATGACCTCAGTGGGAATTTCAATCATGGGCGCCCAAGAAACGGTACCACGATTTATGATCACAGGAACAGCCCCGGACAGTACCTTAGCCCTAATGAAGCGCTTGAACTCGACGGAACAGGTGACTATGCTGCAGGCGGAGATGCAATAAGCCTGTCTCCAACATCTGCAATTACACTTGAGGCATGGGTGTATCCGAGAAACACAAACGGCGGTTACATAATCCACAAGGGTTCCGCGGATTTTACTACACGAAACTACGGATTGAGAATAGACAACTTCACGGGGAAGGCAATTTTCAGTATTTCAACATATAATTTCTTGTCTTCTTATGTATTGCCCGTTAACGAATGGACCCATCTTGCCTTCACATACATTCCCGGCGCAGGAGGGAAAGTTTATGTGAACGGCGTACTTGATATGTATTATAACAATAATTTGGGTGCCATTCCTTCAACAACAGATTCGCTGTATATCGGAGGCACTAATATTGTAAACAATTTTAACGGCTATATTGATGAGGTCAGGATATCATCATATGTGAAGACTGAAAAGGAAATAGCTGATAACACTTTCATTTCTGTCAACGCTGCAAATCAACACCCCACAGAATACACGGTCACGTTCAATCTTGACGGATATACGACGGCAAATGACTACGCCAGAATGCTGAACTTGCGCAGGGATGCTGTTTTCAGCAGTCCATGCACTGTCCCGAATCAGCCGGTTTCTCCTGTCAACAGGTTTGACGCATTGAACTTCTCAAACGGCTTCCATCTCAGGCAGAAAACCAAAAGCATTCCGGCAACAGGCACATCAGGATTGATGGAAGAAGACAGTCTTGAGATCCTGCTTGACCAGACAATGACTGATGTGAATCTCTTTGTTGCTGTAAATCATGAGCTAAGCAACGATATGGAGATTACACTCATAGCTCCTAACGGAGAAGCGGTAGATGTGTGTTTCGATATCGGACAGCTTGGAACCAATGACAACATTGTTACAATCTTTGACGATAATGCTGACAGTTCCCTCGTAAGCGGAAAATACACTTCGATAAGCTCGAGAATAAAGCCGCAGAACAATCTAAACTCCGTATTCAGCGGCGACAACTGCAAAGGAGTTTGGAGGCTGAAGATAAATGATGACAATTCCGGGAACACCGGTAAGCTTTATGCATGGGGAGTGCAGGTAAACAACCTCACTGCAAAGCCGGCTATCGTAAATTCAAACTGCCTGATCCAGGGATTCTACAGTCCTTCTCTCAATACGATGATCAGAGATACAATGAGGATCTACCTCAGGGACGGCAATCTGCCAAGCGTAGTGGTAGATTCTGCGAAGGACTATCTCGGAAATATCGGCGCTTTTCTCGGGACCTGCTCAAACAACGGTCTTTCCGGCGAGTTTTACCTTCAGCTTCAGCACAGGAATTCCATAGAGACCTGGAGCTCTGCAAAAGTAAGGTTCGATTATTTCACTATGCAGATGAGTTACGGTTTCAGGACTGAACTTGCCAGTGCTTACGGTTCAAACATGATCCAGGTGGATGCGGCTCCTGTAAGATATGCCTTATTCTCCGGAGATGTAAACAAAGACGGAATAGTGGACGGGACAGACGGCATTCTCATAGACAACGATGCGACTGCCTTCAATTCAGGCTATCTGAATACCGATCTTACGGGCGATAATTTTGTGGACGGCACTGATGCACTGATTGCAGATAATAACGCTGCGAATTTCGTCGAAGTGGAAACACCGTAGAAATTCTTGAATCCCCCCGGGCCCTTTCGCAGGAAAGGGGCCGGGGAATTCTGTAAGATTCACCTGTTGCCTCACTCACCTAAATCACCAAAACCCGGAATGCAGACTCCTGAAATGACCCAGAATTCATGCTCCAAAGTGAATTTCAGTGAGAATCCTCCACTGACCGTTTCGTTGTCCTTTCTGTAGGCCATTTCTCCGCTGATACTTCCTCTTCCGCTGTTCAGGTCAAAATCCAGTTTTGAGTCAGTCATCTTTTCCAGACTCGTGTTTTCGCGGACTTCTCTGAACAGCATCAAAGACATGAGGAATTCGCTCTTAGGCACGAACTTGTTGTTGAACTGTACTTCCTTAGCCAGCACATATGAAAAGTTTTCCGGAGTGAATTTCTCTCCAAGCATATCAGAGACAAATCTCTTCGCATTTCTCCGTATGTCATACTCATGATTGGGATGAAATTCTTCATAGATGAACCCTGTCATCATTTGCGGCAACCGGATGTCATCCATTTCATAAGGAAAGAGTTCTTCGGTTAGAAACTTGTATATCACTCTGTCATCATACTTACAGACCGATCCGAAGTCCACAGAGTTCTTCTTCAAATGCCTGAGTAGCCTGGCCAGCTCAGCTGACAACTCATTCTCCGAAAGCTCAGAGGCGGGTTTGAAATCAGGCTTTCCGACGTAATCGTAAACACTGATCTTCCTGCACTCTTCAAATGCTTTCTCGAAATCGTACACCTGGTTGAGCCAGGCATTCTCAAGCTCGGGACTATCAACAGCACCGCAAGTCTGTACGTTAAACCCGAATTCATCTCTGAGTTTCTCCCTAAGCAGTTCATTCTCTCTCATCAGTTCCATTTCCGTCTTCACTCTCTCATTCTTACCTCTTGTGTTCATCTTTGCTCATTTTTGGTTAACGGTTTCCTGAACCGCCCGCAGGAGCCGGGAATAACTTCAGCCTGCGAAGCTGTGACAAAATTATAATGTTTGATTTCGAATTTCAAAAATAAGTTTTGAGGTTTGTGAAAAAATTCTGAACTGCGACAGGCGCTTCCCCGCTTGGGCAGAGAGTTTCCGGTGATGCGGATGTGTGAAAAGAAATTTTGTTGAATGGTCTCAAATGTATTCCTGAACAAATCTTGCCCGGAAAACGATGCCTATTGAGATCGAAAGAATTGAGAAACCTATCGTTTGGCAACTGCAACAATGCAAAGAGCAGTGTGCAGATCATAAAAATGAATCCGTTCAGTTGCCGGGGCGGAATGCGGTGTTGCGATTGGAATGAGACCTTACAACTTCGGTGCCGTTTCGCTTCTTCTGGGTGCGCCTTCTTCATATCAATTGCCGGTGTCCGGGATTATCTTTATGCAAATTTTGACCTAATGAACATCAATCATCTCCGGATTCTGTTAATGTTTATGCTGATCTTCCCCGTGCAGGGCATCGCACAGGATCTGCCTCATGTAATGAGCCTTGAAGAGGAAATGAAGTGGAAGAATTACTCACCGGTCTTCACTGCATCGGAGTTTACCAATCCGCCCCCCACGCCCGTAAGGACTATGGCTGAATGGGAAGAGGTTCAGGGAATAATGATCACCTGGACTTCATACACATCAATACTAAGGCAGATAGTGGACTACGCTCAGGATGAATGCCTTGTTTACATTGTCTGTTCAGATTCTAACTCAGTAAGATCTTCTCTCACTTCCGGGGGAGTGCCGCTTGTCAATCTGAAATTCATACAGACCTCCTTCAATTCCGTTTGGTGCAGGGACTACGGACCCTGGGCGGTCTATTCCGGCATATCGGACTCCCTCAAAATAGTGGACTGGATATACAACAGGCCAAGGCCGCTGGACGACGCTGTCCCGGTCACTTTTGCCGGCTATGTGAATCTTCCTATCTATCAGACAACAGTTTCGCCGAACAACCTCACTGCAACCGGCGGCAACTTCATGGTTGACGGGCACGGTACGGGCTTTTCATCCAAACTCATACTCAATGAAAACTCCGGCAAGACGGAAGCACAGATCAACTCCATTATGGATCAGTACATGGGGATCAGCAGGTATATCAAAATGGAAACACTGCCTTATGATCAGATCCATCACATTGATATGCACATGAAACTGCTTGATGAGGAAACTTTGCTCGTGGGCGAGTACCCGGCAGGAGTTGCAGACGGGCCGCAGATCGAAGCGAATCTTCAGTATGTTCTCAGCAACTTCCTTACTTGTTTCGGAAGGCCTTACAATGTGATCCGCATCCCCATGCCCCCGAACACTTCAGGACAGTATCCTCCAAGTGCCAACTACTATACATATACAAACTCCGTGTTTGTGAACAAGACTGTGATCGTTCCGATTTACGGGCTCTCAAAGGATACGACAGCTCTGAGGATCTACCGCGAAGCGCTTCCGGGTTACAGGGTTGTTGGGATAAACTGCAGCGGAATGATATCAGCGCTCGGTGCTATCCACTGCATCACTAAGGAGATCGGCGTTAACGAGCCGGTGTTCATCTCACATGCCCGCCTGGAAAACACTTCAAACACACTGGTTCCCTATGAGGTGAAGGCGTTCATCAAGTCGAAGAGCGGGATTGCATCTGCGAGTGTCTGGTACCGAACCGATACTAACATTGCATACACACAACTTGCAATGACAAGCTCTGCTGACACATTCCGGGCATACATTCCACCGCAGGCATCGGGAAAGTCGGTCCGTTACTATATAAGTGCGATGTCGAATTCGGGGAGAAGTTCGGCAAAGCCGCTTACCGGCCCCGCAGGTCATCTGAAGTTCACAGTTAATAATCCGGTCACTTATCTGGATCTGAGATCCGCACCCGAAGGCATTGCATCCGCAAATAATACCATGCTTGCAAGAAGGGACACAATTACCGTTCTGATCAGGCAGACGATATCGCCTTACGCAACAGTTGATTCTGCCTCCGGAGTGATCGATTCGGTTACAAGGGTATGCAGTCTTACATTCGAAGGCGTGCCGCCCGGCAGATACTATATTGTTGCGAGGCACGGACAGTGTGTTGAGACGTGGAGCAGGGCAGGGGGAGATTCTCTAAAGTCTGACGGCATCCCCGTAATGTATGACTTCACTTCCTCTTCTTTTCAGGCATACGGAAACAACCTTGTGCAGGTAGGTTCAGGTTTCTGTTTTATTTCGGGAGATGTTGACGGAAACGGTTACATAGACGGATCAGACCTGCTGATAATTGACAACGATGTATTTGTATTTGCGGCGGGATATCATCTGCATTCAGACCTTAATGGTGACGGCTACACAGACGGTGCGGACATGGCTGTAGCTGAAAACAATCTGGGGAGAGAAACGCTGAGGCCGTAAAACTTCCCGGTGATACGAGAGATGGCCGCCCGGGGGGGAATTCCGGACAGCCATTTCTGCTTTGAAGCGTTTGTGCTAAAATTCATCCGGCGGCGGAGGAGGAGGCATGTCATTGTCCGGAGGCCCGCCCGGGCCGAATTCCCCGTCACGATCCATCTTGCCGCGGGGTTTCCGGAAATCATCGTTAAGCCCTCTCTTCTTTCTGATCTCCTGCCTGAGTTCACGGTCAAACTTCATTCGGAACTTCATCGTCTTTGCAATTTCCTGAGCGCTCATAAACTGCCTCAGCTCTGTCTTGAACTCTTTCTTAAGCTCCGCGATCTTTATATCTATGTCGAGTGACCTGTCGAGTTTTGTTTCCACATCTGCGGCCCCGGGGTCAAGGTCAATGTCGTCCATGATCTCCCTCTTCTCTTTCATAAGATCCCTTATCTTTCCTCCGTTCTCTTCAAGCTTCAGCATAAACTGATCCGCAGTGCTTGCGCTTAATCCCACTTTCTCTACAAGCTTCTCCTTCATCAGGTTGTTCAGTTCCTGCCTCATCTTCATTCTTGCGCTGTCGTTTTGCGACTGTGCCGGCGAACAAAAGGCAAGAATGAGTGCCAGGGTCCCGGTCATTATTATTGCTCTCTTCATGGCTTATGAGTTTTTTAAAATATTGAGTATTTCTGCCTGCTGTTCGGGAGTCAGTTCCATGAACTCATCCTCAGCGGTCTCTTCATTTTCAGTAGCATTTAGCAGTATGCTTGATTCATCCTGAATGTCGGATCCTTCCTCATCAATGTTATCGGCAACAGGATTGTCAAATAGTCCGGAGCGGTTGATTTCAGTCTGGCCGGATTCGTATTCATAATATTCATGACTCAGGACAGTCTGCTTCTTTCTCAAAACCGGTTCTTCGGTCTGAGTATCAGCCGTATCTTCCTCTTCGTCAATTTTAGCAGTCGGTGTCTCCGCCGGCGGTTCATTCCTGATTGTCTCTTCAACGGCCTTCCTGCCGGTGTCAATTGCAAGTGTCTTCTCAATCCTGTCGTCGCGGGTGAAGAGGAAAACAAGCAAGGCGGCAATGACAGGAATTGCGGGAATCAGTATCTTCCAAACGGGGGACAGTCGCTCCCAAAAACCCTGTGGTGCAGGCGCCTGCAGTTTTTCGTTGATCCTCACCGGAAGATTATTGAAGTAATGTTCCGGCGGCCCGGAGAACTTTGCTTCGGAGAGGAAGTTCAGTGCATTCCGGATCTCTTCATACTGCTTCCGGAATGACCCGTCCTGCGCGATCCGGTTGCCGATCTCACGCTTCAGATCTTCTTCCAGTTCCTTCCCGTCGGCAAAGTCAACGAGAGAGTGAAGTAGTTCCTCTTCTGTATATTTAGAATTAGTTTTCATTTCAACTTCCTTCCAGAAGTTCTTTTCGTTTACAATTGCTCAGGAACTTTTGAATGTTCCTCACAGCGTGAAAGTAGTTTGCCTTCATACCGCCTACGGATCTCTCAAGCAGTTTGGAGATCTCTTCATAGCTCATATCGTCATAGTATCGCATATTGAAGACAGCCCTCTGCTGATCGGGGAGACTTCTTATCGCCTCTTCAAGCAGTTTGGTCCTCTCCTGCTCATCAATCACAGTGTCAAACGGCTTTTCGTCGGATTCGATCTCCACGGTGCTGATGTCGGCAGATCTCATATTCTCTCTCTTTTTCCTGTTCAGATGATTCAGTGAATAGTTCATTGCGATCTTATACAAATATGTGAAGAACTTTGACTCACCCCTGAATTCACTCAGTGAACTGTGCAGTTTTATGAAAACTTCCTGCGTAATGTCATCGGCATCATCATGATCAACAACCATCTTCCTCACGATCCAGTATATTTTCTTCTGATACTTCCTTATCAGAATATTGAACGCATTCTGCGAACCGTTCCTGAAGGCTTCGATTATCTCAGTATCATCACTCTCTATGTCTATTTGCCTGTCGCTCAATTCGCAGTTAAGTTCCTGTGATTGATTTCTGTATTTTGCCCTGAAATGCCTTCACTATAAAGACAATACCGGGCTTTCTTTGGTTTAATGCTCACTCCTGCCGCCGATTATGAGCCGGTAGGTCTTCCATTCATTCAAATGTCTTGCCCCGAGTTTTTCGTAGAAATCTATCGCATTCTGATTCCAGTCAAGAACAACCCATTCCATCCGGTGACAGTCATTCTCCTTTGCGATCTCTTTCAGCTTCTCCATGAAGATCTTACCTATCCCGTGCCTTCTGTGATCTGCGCTTATGTATATGTCCTCAAGATAAAGAGTCTTCTTTGCATGGAAGGAGGAATACGTGAAAAGGTAGAATGCATAGCCGACTGCTTTCCCTCCAAGCTCGGCAAGAAGTACTCTGAAAGGAGGATCTGGTCCAAAGGCATCCTCAATGAGCCGCCTTCTTGCATCCTCATCCGGCGGATCCAGTTTCTCAAAATCTGCAAGCTCAACAATGAGCCGGATGATCTCTTTTGCATCATCCTTCAGTGCCGGACGGATACTTATTGCCGGCGTTACGACATCATTCATATTATTCGTTTATGTCTTTAAGATTATAGTCAGATGCTTGTGATACGGGTGATCAAGTGAAGCGGGACACGTTACTTTCAGTCATAAAATTTTACACATTGTGGAAGGATTTTACAAAACTCCCTGCCCCCGGCAACAAGCAAGCTCCTGCCTGAACATCCGTGGCTTTAAAATAAAGTTAATAATGCTTAATTTCATTGAAAATTCAACGATTACTATTTGTCAACAATAACTCGCGCCGCATTAACAGCAATTTTGCTCTGCCTACTGCTGCCGGTAAATCACTCCCGCGGATTTGATGATTATGAAAATGCCAAGTGTAAGAAGAAACTTGCATCACTTGATGCGGGTTGGGCAAACCTTCCGCTGAATAATGCGATGGTTGAGATCGGTAAGTCGTTCATGGGCACTCCGTACGTTGCAGGCACGCTTGACGAAGACCCTAACCGCGAGAAAGTGGTGGTTCACATTACAGGGCTCGACTGCGTTACATTCGTCGAGAACTGCCTTGTAATGGGAAGGCTTCTCAAAGAAGGCAAGACCGATTTCGATTCCTATGTGAAGGAACTTGAGAAGATAAGGTACAGGGGAGGATCAAATACGGGATATCCGTCAAGGCTTCATTATTTCAGCGACTGGATCTTTGACAATGAATCGAAGGGGATAGTAAAGGACATTACACGGGATATCGGAGGTATTGTTTATGACAAGTACATAGACTTCATGTCAGCTCACAGCGGCTCTTACAAACAGCTTTCAGATCGCGGAAACCTTGCGGGCATACAGGAAGCAGAGAGTGCGATCAACTCCAGGGAATCGTTCTACATTCCGGAGAACATGATCGCGTCTGTTTACGACAAACTGCAGAGCGGCGACATAATCGGAATTACATCAACGCTGGACGGCCTTGATATTGCTCACACGGGACTAGTTTACAAAGATGAGACTGGCACGTACCTCCTTCATGCGTCTTTGAAGAACAAAGAGGTGGAGATCTCGAGATCGGAAATTCAGGAATACATAACTGCCAATCCAAAGCAGGACGGCATAATGGTTGCCCGCGTTACTGAAATGAAGTAAGATATGGGATTCGGCATTTCCCTTATTGTTCTTTTCTACCTGATCGGTTCATTGCCGACTGCATACCTTTATATGAAACTGCTGAGAAGCCGCAACATACTTCAGGAAGGAAGCGGAAATGCCGGTGCAATGAATGTTTACGATGTAACGCAGTCAAAAGCCGACGGTATTGCAGTGCTGTTCATGGACCTGCTGAAGGGTTTCATACCTGCGTTTCTTTACCTGCACGTTTTCAAGATCGACGGCTTTTCGTTCTCGGTGCTTGCCGGAGCGCTTGTCATGGGTCATAATTTCCCGGTATGGACGAAATTCAAGGGGGGCAGGGGACTTTCATCGGCGGCAGGAATTTTGCTTGCGGCCGATCCGGCACTCGTCGGGATATGGCTCGCAGTTTATTTCGCAACTCGTCTTTTGGTCAACAACGTGCACTTTGCATCGGCTGTGGCACTTGTTGCAGTGCCCGCAACGTTCTTTTCAGATTTCATACTCAGGAATATCATTGCGCCTGTTTCCTTTATGAAATCTATCTATTCTCCGCAGGATGCGCTATTTCTCACAACACTGAGCGTATGCGCCGCGGCAATGACGAAGCATGTAGTACCTGTGTATAAATTCATAACAACTAAAAAATCATAAACAAATAACAGATGAGCAGAAACCCACAGATCACAGACATCGCCGATCTCGACGAAATGGCAAGACAGATCAGAAGAGACCTGATCCACATGCTTGTGATCGCAGGCACGGGACACTCCGGAGCGCCGCTCGGCATGGCGGATATATTCACCGCAATGTACTTCAACGTTCTGAACATAGACAGCAAGAACCCTGAGTATCCGGAGAGAGATTACTTCTTTCTGTCAATTGGCCACATCGCGCCAGTGTGGTATGCCACGCTTGCAAGAAGGGGATTCATTCCGCTTGAGGAATTAAGAACGCTGAGGCGAATCAACGGCAGACTGCAGGGCCATCCTGCTCCGCCAAAGACGCACGGTGTTCCCGGTGTAGAGATCGCATCCGGATCTCTCGGCCAGGGGTTGTCCGTAGCGGTGGGCGCCGCACTCGGCCTGAGGCTGAACGGTAAGGACAACTATGTATATTGCATCAACGGTGACGGAGAACTGCAGGAAGGACAACTGTGGGAAGCAATGATGACTGCCGCGCATCATAATGTTGACAATATCACAATGATCATTGACAGGAACAGGTGCCAGATAGACAACCGTACTGAAAGTGTTCTGAAGCTTGAGCCGCTTGCCGATAAGCTAAAGGCATTCGGATGGCATGTCTATGACATTGACGGACATAACATGAAGGAGATCATTGATACATTGAACGAATCTAAGGCAGTTAAGGGAAAGCCGAAGGCCATAATCGCAAATACTTTCATGGGCAGGGGAGTCTCGTTCATGGAAGACAATTACAAATGGCACGGAGTCCCGCCAAACATGGAGCAGGCAGCAATAGCCATCAAAGAACTTGCACCGACAAAGTTCGGAGATTTCTTTGATCTTGAAGAGATGGCTGAGATCTGATCTCCGCAATCAGTATTGACTGGGCTGAGAAAATGTGGAAGCCGTTTGGATGTTTTGCGATGATGTTTTAATGATCTGAAGTTGAATCCTGAGTTTTTAGGGTTCAACTTTTTGTTTCTGTGTTCGTTCAATGGTAGTCTGAGCAATTACTCAGTCAGGAATGAGATTCAGCCGTAATGCAGTTGTCAGTTCTCAAAGATGGCGATGAGCGGTTCATCCATACCAGAGGTGAAACAAGCCCTGTACATTCCTTCCGAGTTGAAAGGCATAGCCACATTGCCAAGCCGGTCAACCGCGATCAGTCCGCCTTTGCCCCCGAGCTTTGCAAGGGATTCATGAATAGCAAACCAGGCAGATCCTTCAAGGCTCAATCCCTTCAGCTTCATCAATGCGGAAACTTCATACGCAGTCACTGCACGCATAAAGTACTCCCCATGCCCGGTGCAGGACACGGCGCAGGTGTCATTATCCGCATAAGTGCCAGCTCCGATTATTGCGCTGTCTCCAACACGCCCCGGCCATTTATTTGTCATGCCACCGGTGGATGTGGCGGCGGCGAGGTTTCCGTTTGAATCCAATGCCACGGCGCCCACCGTCCCGAGCTGTTTGTCGTCTGAATGATCCAGTATGATCCCGGCCTTTGACTTCGCTTTCTGTAGCTGATCAAATCTTGCCTGAGTGAAAAAGTACTCATCACTCTCAGGCACTATCCCGTGTTCTTCCGCAAACTTCTCAGCGGCTGCCCCGCAAAGGAAAATATGATCTGTATTCTCCATAATAAGTCTTGCAAGCAGAACAGGATTTCTGACCTTGCTCACAAGGGACACAGCTCCGGCATTCTTCGTGAGGCCGTCCATTACAGCAGCATCCATTTCGTGAGTTGCATCGCTTGTGAAGACAGATCCCCGCCCCGCATTGAAGAGCGGATCATCCTCAAGAGACCTGACTGTTTCAGTAACCGCGTCAAGAGCGCTCCCGCCATCGGTAAGGACATTCCATCCCGAAGTGACAGCATCATTGAGCGAGCGAACATAATTCTGCTCAATCTCCTGAGTCATATTTGACCGGAGGATTGTGCCCGCGCCGCCGTGTATTGCAATTGAGATCTTCTTCATAAAAAAAAAACCTTGCCGGCTACTGATCCGGCAAGGCATGGAGAATTTCAGTTATGCTGAAAAATTATCTTCTCTGGAATTTCTCTTCTTCAAGCGTGAATGTCAAAGAGATGATGTGGCTGTCTCCGAGTTCTTCGAGCCCGTCAAACTGATTGTAAGAGTAATCAATGTTAACCTTCGGCAGTTTAACGCCTGCGCCGAGTGTCAGATTGCCAAGATCGTTGTATCCTGTCCTTATGCTGACAAGATCGCGGAAAGAGTATTCAAGCCCTGCATGCATGTCGAAGCTGACCGGGCCGAGGTTCGCATTTGCACTGCTCTCTCTTCCTTCAAATCTCACATCAAAATCAACAGCCGGAGTGAAAGTGCCGCCGATCCAGTCAACCTGATAAGCGGTGCCAATCTTCGCTGTCGGTGAGATCACTTCATTCTTTCCTGTTGACCATGAAAGATATGTCGTAGTGATATCCATCAGGTTTGCGCCGAGGAAGAATCTCCCGAAAGGATTGTAAGTTGCTCCGAGATCAAATCCGAGTCCCCACGCGCCTTCATCACCAAGATTTCTTGAGATAACTTTGAGATTCGCGCCGTAGGAGAATTTTTCGTTTGCTTTCTTTGAGTAGGTGAGATAGAATGCGTAGTCTGAAGAGCTGAACTTTGTGATCTTGTCGGGATCAAGCCTTTCTCCCGGATCAAGCACTCCGTTTCCGTTAAGGTCTATGAGTGCATTTCGGGTGTCGGAAATATCATCAATTCCCATGCGAATCACGCTCAATCCAAGAGAGGCAGTTGAGCCGAAAGGAATTCCTACAGAACCGTAATCATAATTTATCAGACTGCCGAACTGTGCATCATGCATCAGTGAAAACTGCGGATAATTGATCTTCGAAAGCGCGCCGGGATTCCAGTAACCGGAAGTGACATCATTTACAAGAGCCACATATGCGCCTCCCATGCCTTTGGGCCTGCCGCCAACACCAATAGACAAGAATTCACCGGCATACTTATTACCACTGCCCTGCGCAAATGATTCAGCGAATGCCGTGAAGGCAAGCAGGAGAATAAGCGGAACGGATAACTTCAGTTTTCTCATTTCTTAGGGGGATTTTTGACTTTTCTCAATGTGAATTTACCGGTACGAGTAGTATCAGTGGCAGTGATTGATTTATTCAATAATCACAAAATTATACTGTTAAGTCAATACCAATTCCTTTTGTCAAAGACGCGGACTGAACAATTTTCATACCGCCGTTAGAATAGCGGCAAGGGTATAAAAGTTCATAAACCGGGCCACATGTATGGAATGGATTCGGAAGCGATCGACTGTCAGCGTGTTTTGAGATGAGATATGAGAGCTTTCATTGCTGATAAGGCTTATTGCAGATGTTGAACAGTTTCAGGCATCTGCGAGGAACGGCATTTGGGATAATAGCATTTACTATCAAGTCATTTAAGTGTATTTTATTTTATAAATAATACCAAAAAACAATTGATGAAGAAGTATTTTGTGTTCCCGCTTTCAATAATTCTGCTTGCAATAGGCGTTTTTGCGGGAATGAAGATCCAGAATGCTGTTTCTGACGACAAACTAAATCAGCAGTTAAGAAAGTACAAAGACGCTCTTGAGATTACGTCAAGATATTATGTGGATGATGTGGACTCTCAGAAGCTTACGGAGGATGCTATTAAAGGAATGCTGGAAGGCCTTGATCCTCACTCTGTTTATATAAGCGCTGAACAGCTCAAGAGGGTAAATGAGGATTTTCAGGGTAGTTTTGAGGGAATCGGCGTTGAGTTTGACATTGTAAACGACACTCTGACCATAGTTTCGCCCATCAGCGGCGGCCCTTCGGAAAAGCTCGGTATTCTCGCCGGGGACAAGATCGTGAAGATTGACGGACAGAGCAGTGTGAAGATAGCCAGGGATGATGTGCCCAAAAAGCTTAAGGGACCTAAAGGCACGAAAGTCAACATCACCGTCATAAGACCGGGGCTTCCGGAGCCGCTTGAGTTTGAGATCACGAGGGACAAGATCCCAATCTACAGCGTGGATGCTTCATTCATGTTCAATGATGAGATCGGATATGTGAAGGTTTCGAGGTTTTCCGCCACCACTTATGAGGAGTTCATAAAATCGCTTGCGGAGCTTAAGAGCAAGGGTATGAAGAAACTCGTGCTTGATCTTCGCGGAGATCCGGGCGGTTTCCTCGACCAGGCATTCAAGATGGCAAGTGAGTTCATTCCGGCGGGAAAGAAGATCGTATATACAAAAAGCCGCATAAGCGATTTCAATGAAGAATTCGTGTCACAGGGCGGAAACTACACGGATATTCCGCTTGTCGTTCTTGTGAACGGCGGGTCGGCATCCGCGAGCGAAATCGTTTCCGGCGCGGTTCAGGACTGGGACAGGGGATTAATTGTAGGTGAAACAACATTCGGTAAAGGCCTTGTGCAAAGGCAGTTCGACCTTCCTGACGGATCCGCATTCAGAGTGACAACTGCAAGATACTATACGCCGTCCGGCAGACTGATCCAGAAACCGTATGACGGCGCAAAGTACAGAGCTGACAGCACTGAAACCGGCGAGGGGGATAATCTTTATCACTCAAATGATTCCCGTGACACAACCAAGCCGGTATTCAGGACAAACGGAGGCAGGACAGTTTATGGCGGCGGCGGAATAACGCCCGATTACGTCATCAAGTCAGACACTCTCACACAGTACTCGGTGCAGTTGAGAAGGCTTAACCTGTTCTACATTGCGGCTGAGAACTTCATGTCCAACAACAGAAAGCAGATCGAGCAGACATACAAGTCCGCAAGACAGTTGAGGGACGAGTTTGATGTTCCGCAGTCGGTGATAGACGACTTGCGAAAGATGGCTGATGAAAAGGATGTTCCGTTCAACGAAGAGCAGTTTCAGGCAGACCTCGATTTCATAAAGACCTCCATTAAGACGCAGATAGCGAGGGACATTTGGGGAAACAACGGAGCTTACGAAGTCTTCCTCGGAACGGACGAGCAGTTCCTGAAATCTGCCGGTCTTTTTGAAGAAGCAATTGAGCTTGCAAAGCTAAAGCAGTAAGAAGGATCTCTGTGCAAAGGCGGGCGTATTACCTTCAAAGGAAGCGCCCGCCGGGCATCAGCAGGCAGTCATAAGCTCACATCCTGCGTAAGAATTCATTTAGATGTTGCAGATCAGGAGATCAAACTCTGAATGCCGCACAAAATACTCCAAGTCCATTTTTCAATTTCAAATGTTAATCTTCCCCCTACATATCTGATCATGTTCCTGAACCGAAAACCTGTCCGCATTGCGTTGCCGTGTATCATGACGGCATTGCTGACACTGTTTTCTGCGGATAGGCTGTCATCGCAGGAGAAGGTGCTTGATGTCGGCGAGGAACTGGTCTATGAGGTTTCGTACGGATTCATCAAACTCGGAACTCTGAAGTACAACCTCACGTCTTCCCACAAAGAAGCGAAGAAGCTCATTTACAATGCAAGGCTTGAGATAAAGACCTACCCGGAAGTCCCGTTTGTAAAGCTCAACGATATATTTGAATCGGAGATGGAAATAACGGATGAAAAGATATTCACTGATCAGTTCTATGAAACTAATTTCCGCGAGAGGTCAATATCGAGGACTGACTGCAGATTTGATTACAAAAAAGGGGACATTAAGTTCAGAAAGGAAACTGACGGCAACATTGAATCTGACAAAGTTATCAAAATACAAGACGATGACACGCGCTTCAGGGATGAGATTACGTGGCAATATGATGCGCGCAGGAATTCTTTCACAAGCAAGAACTACATTGTGCCCGTATTCAAGGACGGTGTTGAGACATCAGTGAAGTATTCATTCAACTTCAACAAGTCTGTTGTGAAGATAGAGAAGTTTCCGTATGATATTTCCATCATAAAGATGGAAGGAACTGCCGACTACACTGGATTCTTCGGTTTCAAAGGTGAATTTCTTATGATGCTCTCAGACGATGAACAGAGAGTGCCGGTCAAGGCATACTTCAATTCTACGCTTGGCAATGTTGTGCTGGAGCTGATCTCATACAAGAAGAATAAATGGACGCCTCCGGCGTATCTGAAATGAGAATGGACAGGTGCTTGTCCGGGAGAAGATCTTTCGCAGTCCTGATGTTCTTCCTCTTGTCAGTATCTTCGGTGGTCAAGTCGCAGGAACAGGTGTTCACAGAGAAGGAAGAACTTAACTATATAGTATCTTACGGGTTCATAGAACTTGGAGAAGTGAGGATAGAGATAAACTCGGTATCTCAGAGAAACGGCGCAAAGCACATAACTGCAAGCTGTGACATGAAATCATACTCAGGTATTCCGCTTGTTGAGCTGGACAGCAGATTTGAATCAGACATGATCTACTCCGGCGGAGAACTTTATTCAAAAGAATTCAGAGCAGTTGACAGAAAGAAGGAAGGCGTGGTCGAAATAAGGTATGTGTTTGAATATGATTCGGGATATGTGAGGGTCAAAAAGAAATTCAGGGGCGCTACGGAGATAGATAAGAACATGGAGTTTGACAGGAACCTGAGGTTTCAGGACGGCCTTTCTCTGTTCTATCTTTCGCGGCTCAATTCATTTGAAACGAGGAGCAGGCAGATCCCCGTATTCATGAATGAATCTGAGGCGACCGTGAGTTACTATTTTTCGGCCGTCCCGGAAGAAGTTGAACTGGATGAGATCGGAGTGGATGTGAACAGCATTAAGTGTACGGGCTCCGCGAATTTTGTCGGCGTTTTCGGACTGACAGGTGAATTTGCAGGCTGGTTCACAGACGACAATGCAAGGGTGCCCGTAATGGCAAAGATGAACGTGCTCATAGGCAACGTGACGCTGGAGCTCAAGAGCTATGTAAGGAAGGGGTGGAGTCTAAAGAAGTGAGCAGTTACAATGTCTGCAATACTCAATTGAATACTTACGGCGATTTTGATATTTTGCTCAAATTTTAATATGAAGATACAGACAATATCAGTCATTGCGCTTTTCATGATGTTTGCGGCTCAGCTTCAGGCACAGGACGCGCAGGAGATCATAAGGAGAGTCCAATCCAAGTATGACAACATTTCGGATGCTAAAGCAACATTCACACAGACCGTGAAGGGCTCCGGCGGAAAAGGTAACTCCTCATCCGGCGTGATCTACATCAAGAAGCAGAACAATTACAGGATAGAGGCCGGTAATCAGATAATCATAACGGACGGTGTTACTTCATGGGTTTATTCACCCAACAAGAAGCAGGTGGTGATAGACAACTACAAGGATGACGGAAGCACTTTCTCTCCCAACAAATTCCTTTTCAGCTATCCGGAGAATTTCTACTCAGACCTTGAAGGTGAAGAGACCATCGGCGGCACTGCATGCTATCTGATCAAACTTACGCCAAGAGGCGGCAGTAATGTTAAGTCGGCAAAGATCTGGATAGACAAGAACGAAGATCTCATAAAGAAGATCACAATCTCTACAAATCAGTCAACAAGCACATATACTCTTAAAGACATCACGCTTGACGCAGGAGTAAGTTCATCGAAATTCACATTCACTCCTCCGAGCGGAGTCGAAGTCATAGACCTTAGATAAGGACTGAGTTGATCCTTGAGAACCGAAGTTAAGCAGTCTGGACAGAATGCTTAACTTTTTCATTTTAATACATTGAGCGGGAAAGCCAAGAGCATATTAAGGACGGGAATCTTAACCGCCCTCACATTATTCTTCCTGTATCTTGCGTTCAGGGGAAATGACTTCGGTAAGCTCTTTACGGTATTGTCTGAAGCAAACTACTTCTATGCAATAGCCGGTGCATTTCTCGGAGTAGTTGTGGGCGGGATCTTCAGGGCTTGGAGATGGAGATACCTTCTTGATCCGCTTAAGAAGGATATAGGAATGAACATACTGTTCTCCTCAATGATGGTCGGGTATATGATGAACAGTATCATTCCGAGGTCGGGAGAAGTTTACCGGCCCGTACTTCTTGCTGGAAAGGAGAAGATCTCAAGGGCCGCCGCTTTTGGTACTATCCTTGCGGAAAGGGTTCTCGATGTCCTTTCAATGCTGGTATCATTCGGATTCTGCCTGTTCTTCTTCAGGGAGAAATTGTCGAAGACATTTTCGGAGTACAACCTTGAGACGATCTCATTATATCTCTCAATTGCAGTTCTGCTGTTTGTCGGGCTCATAATGGTGATGATATTCAATCTTGAAAGGACCGAGAAAATTATTGAGAAGATCAGCGGTAAGATCCTGCCGGAAAAGATCCATACAAAGATACATGGAGTGTTCGTGAAGCTTCTGAACGGTTTCCTGTTCATGAAACAGCCGAAGTACTATCTTCAGATTTTCCTGCTTTCGCTTATGACCTGGTTCTCATACGTCTTTTCCACATTCCTCACGCTGAAGGCCTTCAATATTGAACTGACCGTATTGGATGCAAACCTTGTCCTGACGATGATAACATTTGCAATGACAGTCCCGCTGCCTGCAAATTCCGCAGGCATCTACCACTTCTTTGCGGTTGCCACACTCACCAATATTTACGGTATAAACAAGGAAGCGGCTTTTGGATTTGCAACGGTAAGCCATTTGCTGGGTTTGCTGAGTCTGATACTGCTCGGGGCATTCTATTTTCTCCGGGAGAATCTCAGTATCAAGAAACTCCCGGGTGCTTCATTTGATGATCAGGAGTCTCAGGCCGATTCCTCAGCCCGCTCCTGAAGTCTCTTCTCTTTTTTGTGCTTGAAGTATCCCAGCACTATAGGCATAACTGACAGAAGTATCACTCCGATGATCACATATTCAAAGTTCTTCTTCACAAACGGGATATTGCCGAAGAAGTAACCAAGCAGTGTCATTGATACCACCCAGAGAATTCCTCCGAATATATTGTATGTGACGAATTTCCTGTAATTCATTTCTCCGATGCCGGCTACGATCGGTGCGAAGGTCCGTGCAAACGGAACGAAGCGGGCATATATGATCGCACGGCCGCCGTACTTCTCATAGAATTCCTTCGCTTTGATCAAATGATCTTTATGGAAAAAGAGAGACTTCTCCCTGGTGAACAGCTTTGGGCCGGTCTTCTTTCCGAAAAGATATCCCACCTGGTCGCCGATTATAGCTGCAAGTATAAGTGATACATTGAGGACAAAGATGTCGAGATAGCCCTGTGCCGCGATCAGTCCGGCGGTTATAAGCAGAGAATCTCCGGGGAGAAAGAAACCGACCAGGAGCCCGGTCTCAGCAAACACAATAATGATTAGAACAGTCAATCCTCCCCATCTTATCAGCTCTTCCAGATTGCCAAGCTTGGAGAAGAAATCGGTTATCAGGTCCATTAAGATTGGTATAATTCAAAAGGGGAATTTACTTAATCCCGAAGAAAAATTTCAGATAATAAGCAGTTGCTTTTGCCCTGCAGGCACGGCATCTTTGATCATGTTGCAATGAACAATTCATCCGGAGAGCTTCTTTATGGATTTGATAAAGTCGAGGACTGAGTTCCGGCTTTCAGGTAACTTAATTGTAATTGCCCTGCATTACGCTTATATTGGCAAAAATTTTTTAAGAAAATCTGCATAAGATGTCTGACGTACTTCTTGAAGTCAAAGGCCTTAAGAAATACTTTCCCATAAAGACGGGAGTCTTTTCAAAGACCGTGGGGCAAGTCAAAGCTGTTGATGATGTGTCATTTTCCATTAAGAGGGGAGAAACGCTGGGCCTTGTGGGAGAATCGGGGTGCGGAAAGACAACAGTCGGAAGGGCCATACTAAGGTTGATAGAGCCTACGGCCGGTGAAGTGATCTTTGACGGCAAGGATATTACACAGATGCCTTTGAAGGAGCTCAAACAGTACAGAAAGCAAATGCAGATCATTTTTCAGGACCCTTACTCCTCACTCAATCCGAGAATTACGGTCGGAGGGATGCTCTCTGAGATACTTAAATTTCATGAGATCGCGGAAGGAGAGGCGGCCGAAAAGAAGGTTGAAGACCTGCTTGAAAAAGTGGGGCTCAGAAAGATCCATGCAAGAAGATACCCGCATGAGTTTTCCGGCGGACAGAGGCAAAGGATAGGCGTTGCGAGGGCATTGTCAGTTGAACCGAAGTTCATAGTGTGCGATGAGCCCGTATCCGCGCTTGACGTTTCAATTCAGTCTCAGATCATAAATCTGCTTCAGGACCTGCAGAAAGAATTCGACATAACTTACCTTTTCATATCACACGATCTTTCCGTTGTTGAGCACATCT
>JAIBBK010000104.1 GCA_019694675.1 Ignavibacteria bacterium | reverse complement strand
TCCTCGTACTGCTTACATGTTCTCCGTCAGACCTGAACTCATCCACGCGGTCAACTGTAAATCCGAACTTATCCGAAAGCAGTTTCATCATTTCAAAGTTGCCTTCACGGTTCCTTCCGAACATGTGATCGTAACCAAGCACAAGGTCAGATATACCCGTGCCTTCGATAAGATAATGCTTGTAGAAATCCTCGGCACCGGTTTGTGAAAACTCTCTGGTGAATTCGATCACCAGCAGAGAATCTATGTTCAAAGAACCTAAGATCGATATCTTCTCATCAAGAGTTGAGAGGACCTTTATGTCAGGCGACTTTGACCTCAGTACGATCTGAGGATGCGGCTCAAATGTCACAACAAGCTTTCTGAGCCCTTTAGCTTCCGCCGTTCTTTCGAGTTTGGAAATTATCTCCCTGTGTCCGAGGTGCACTCCGTCAAATGTTCCAACTGTAACCGCCGTATTCCTGTCATATTCAACTTCACGGATGTTTCTGTAAACACGCATCAGCCCAGGTTGTTCACGGCTTCCCTGAGCTTATCGAAATTGACCTGAACGCCGGGATTTTCCGTTATCTCCTTGTACTTGACAGTGCCGTCTTTTCCAATAAGAAAGACGCCTCTTCTTGAGGTGTTCTTCATGCCGTGGGTAAATGTCTCCTGAACTATGTCAAACTTGTTAATTGCTTCCTTGTTGAAATCGCTGAGCAGTGGATACTTAATGTTCTTTGTCTTGGCAAACTCCTTCTGCACAAAAGTTCCGTCTGTGCTTATTCCGAATACTTTTACATTAAGTTTGTCAAAATCGCTCAGACTGTCGGATATTGTGCAATTCTGATCGGTACACACTCCGGTGAAGGCCATCGGAAAGAAAACGAGAAGCACGTTGTCTTTGCCGGCAAATGAACTCAGAGTGTATTCAACCGGCTGATCCGAATGCGAAAATGAAAACAGCGTGAAATCCGGGGCTTTATCCCCAACATTTATCTTGGACATTGTATAAAGGTATTAGTTTCAGTTTTTACAAGCTTGAAATATACCAATTAAGTCCCTCATTAACAATCCAGCGGAAATTGCTGACCGGCCTTCAGGATTCCCGAAAACCGCCCGCCTGCTCCGCAATCGTAACCTCAGGGCTTTGAACCGAGCAGTGCCGTCCTCACAACTTAGATTTAAATCCTTGATCAGAATCTCTATATTTCCCATCCAAAATTCAAAAAAACACATACACATTGATCAGGACAATATTGGTTCTTGCCGTTCTCCTGCTTTCACACTCAGGCATTTCTTTCGCACAGCTTTATCAGGGTCCTGCCGCAGGTTCAATCACAGGCGGTGTTGCGGTTTCAACAGACAACTTCACAGACGAGCCGCCAGTAGTTTCAGGCGGACCGTTCATTGTTAAGGGGATGCAAAACGAATACGGTTTTCAGGAACTTCCGCCTTACAAAAACAAGATCGAGCCGACAGGTCCGAAAGGATCCAATTTTGTCCTTGATGCAAACTCCATGACCGGCGGGGACAATTCTGCAAACATCCTTCTTAAGAATTTCCCGGGAGTACCCAGAACAAACTTCATTCCTCCTGATGCTTCAATTGCCGCGGGTCCAACGCATATAGTCGGCGGAGTGAATTCGACTTTCAGAATATGGGATAAGAACGGCAATGTGCTGAAGACGATCTCTGCCTCATCCTGGCTTGCGTCGCTGGGGCTCGGGATCGGCGGAACTGTTTCAGACCCCAAAGTGCTTTATGACCACTTCTCAAAAAGGTGGATAATGTCATGGATCACACCTCCGATAGGCCCGCTTGCATACGACGTAATTTCAATATCCGACGATTCCATTCCGCTTGGCACATGGTATAATTTCGCCATGAGGACCGACCTCAACGGAAATACGCCCGAAGATCTCTGGAGAGATTATCAGGGAGTCGGTTACGATGCAAATGCGATCTACATTACAGGAAACGGTTTTACTTTGTCTAACAGCAACTTCAGATATTCCACCATCAGGGTCTTCAATAAGTCACAGCTGTATGCAAACACCGGCGGCCCGGTCACCTGGTTTGACCTTTGGGATATCAGGGATGCAAGCAATCAGGGAATCAATTTCGGAATACGGCCTTCGATAATTTACGGAAATCCCGGCGAGTATTACTTCCTGTGCAATTCGAACAGCGGGGGAACTTATGTTTCACTTTACAAAATGATCAATCCGCTCACAAATCCTTCAATGACAGGAGTTGCAGTCCCTGTGGTACAGTATTCCGCACCGCCTCCTTCAGGTCAACTTGGAACATCAGCGACAATAACTTCTGGAGGATCGTCCGCATTCAGAAATGAACCCGTATTCAGAAACGGTCACTTGTTTGCCGTGCATGCGGTTAGATATGAAAATTCTTACGCGGCTGTAAAATACTACAAGTTCAATGTCTCAACAAACACTGCCGTTCAGGATATCACTTTCGGCGCGCCGGGATTCTTCTATTCATTCCCGGCCCTGAGCGTTGACAGGAATGAGAATATTATGATCTCTTTCTCAAGATCCGCAACCACCGAATACATCGGTGCAGGATTTACATCCAGGGCTTCTGACGATCCGCCCAACTTCTTCAATCCATCTTCACTGCTTCAGCCGGGAAAGGGGACCTATATCAATACCGGCCAAAGCAACAGATGGGGTGACTATATGGGAACATGGCTTGACCCTTCAAATGAAGAGGACTTCTGGATCATGACAGAATATGCCGATCTTCAGAACATGTGGGGAGTGTGGGTCGGAAATACAAGGATCGCTCCATACCAGTCAGCGAGGATCTTCTCCGACAGGGACACTCTGAAGTTTGGTAACATTGAGGTGAATACAGCAAGCGACACGCAGACAGTTGTTCTCAGAAATTACGGAAACACAAATCTTGTTCTGAACTCAGTGCAGTCTTCGGCATCTGATTTCAGAATAGTGTCTCTTCCTCCACTGCCGGCAAGCCTTCCGTTCAATGATTCCGCAATCTTGAAAATATTGTTCAAACCGACAACTGCCGGCACACGAAGTGATTCGATCAGAATTGCGAGCAACGATGCATCCGTTCCGAACTTCTACATAGGACTCAGAGGAAAAGGGTATGCTGTCAATCCGGTACAGGCACAGCAGATCTATGCTGTAACGGGCGCCGTGTCATCGGGTGCACTGCTCAGGATTGACCCGGCAACCGGCTCAGCATCTTCTGTCGGACTTACGGGCGTGAATCAGTTCAACGGCGTCAGCATCAGGCCGTCAACAAATCAGATCTATGCGGTTGTCTCAGCTTCTCAGATCACTCAGCTTTACAGAGTAAATGCATCCGAAGGAGATGCATATTTCCTGGCAAACATTCCGGCGCCGAATTTAAGAGGAATCGCATTTGACCTGAATGACGATCTTTACTGCGCATCAACGGACGGCAGGCTGTTCAGGTATTACCTGAATTCAGGAGACACCGACTATGTGGGCAATACAGGCATTTCATCACTGTTTGGGATCTCCGTAAACCCCGTTAGCCGTGAACTCTGGGGAATTGCTTCTTCGGGCGGTGTTTACCGCATCAACAAGCAAAACGGCTCGTCACAGCTTGTTGGAAATACAAACAACTCTCCGAATCCGGATATTGCATTTGCAAGGAGCGGATCACTTTATGGCATAAGCGGCATCGGAGTGGCTGTCAACAAGCTCTTGAGGATTGATACAACTTCAGGAAATTCGACTGTTATAGGAACCAACACAGGTTATTCGGGGATCAACGGCATAGCAATATCTCCGGAAGTGGTGGGAATAAATCAGATCGGGCAGACAATTCCATCTGAGTACTCCCTGAAGCAGAACTATCCGAACCCCTTCAACCCGTCAACGATCATCGAGTTTGACATGAAGACATCCGGCGCGGCAACTCTCAAGGTTTTCGATGCCCTCGGCAGGGAAGTGAGGACAATTCACGAAGGGTTTACCGGCGCGGGTTCATACAGGTATGAGTTCAGCGGAAACGGACTTCCTTCCGGAGTCTATTATTATTCACTGAAGGCGGGAGATTTCTTTGCGGTCAGGAAGTTTGTATTGATCAAGTGATGTTGTGCCTTTGACTGCAAACATCTGCTGTTTCAATTACGGACTGAAGATCTTCGGAAGCGGACTTCGTGTGCCGCTTCCGGCGTTTCTTACGGCAGGGCATTGAAATTGGGAACTTCAACTGAGTTTCCGGGTATTCTGTTTGCTTACAGATTAGTAATATGAAAAACATGATCAGAGTGTTTCTTCCCCTTGTCGCGATATTGTTGTTCGTTCGCTTCTACTTTTCCAATCTCCCTGTCATGAAGCCTGCCGGCAATTATCCCGTGTGGCTCAAAGACAGTGCCGGCAATCAGACGCGGCAAACATCCGGACTGTGCTTTACGGGGTCGGACGGCAATCTGAAAAGGTTCATCTCCTGCGACGACATTGGCGTAATAAACAGGCTCGAGATTGACGAATCAGGAAATAAGCCGCGCGTAAGAATCTATCCCGTGGAATACTCACAGCAGATAAGGGACCTCTTCGCAAAGTTCAAGAAGACCGATATGGAAGAGATCATGTATGACCCCAGCAGTAACCGGATACTGCTGTCCATTGAAGGGCACGAGTACAGTTCAAACGACCCGATGATATACAGGCAGAAGGAAGGCATCTATGAACTCACTTTTAACAGGGACATCTCTTCGTTTGACACGCTTCTTACTGTCAGAAGACTCACACTGCCGGCTGAGGTTTACAAATTCACGTTTGACAATATTGGCTTTGAGGGATTTTCTGCAACGAAGGATTTCTTCTACATAGGCCTTGAGAATTACCAGAAAGACAATGAGCAGTTCACTGACAGTACGTTTCTGTACATAATTGACAGGGCATCGGGATCAGTCAAAACGATTTCAACCAGGGAACATGAGATCTCGTCAATTAGCGGACTGTATGCCGCCGATGACCGCACGCTTTACGGCATTGACAGGAACAGAAGGATCATGTTCCTGCTGAAGTTTGATGAAGATCATAAAATCGTGTCGTCAGAGAGGAAAGCGCTCGAACTTGGCGTGCCCGGCTTCAGGGACATTACAAACATACCCGGCATCGCTCCGGAGTCTTTGACAATGGATGACAAGGGTTCATTCTATGTTGCAATTGATCCGTGGCTTGCATTTTACAGGCCTGACCTTGCTCAGCGAAAACTGCTTGGAGTGGAAGAGGAGTTCAACTTCAAAAAGGAAATCCCGATAATGTATAAATTCAATAATGAATTCTGATGAGAAGCTACAGAAAAGAGCTTTGGTTTGAGACGCCCGTAAGAAGGCAACTGATCAACATCACTCCGGAAGTGGAAGATTGCTTGTCACAAAGCGGAATTACCGAAGGCCTGCTTCTCTGCAATGCAATGCACATTACGGCAAGCGTCTTTATAAATGATGATGAA
The DNA here is from genome assembly GCA_019694675.1 of Ignavibacteria bacterium. Lineage (GTDB taxonomy): Bacteria > Bacteroidota > Ignavibacteria > Tepidaquicellales > Tepidaquicellaceae > JADJAH01. The sequence continues at coordinate 46,273 of JAIBBK010000104.1, read as the reverse complement.
TCAGGTCTTCATGAGGATTTCGAAAAGTGGCTGGAGAAGCTTGCACCGGAAAAGCCGCACGGACAGTACAGGCACAACGGCTATGAAGACAATGCGGATGCGCATCTCAAGCGCACCATTATGGGAAGGGAAGTTGTGGTCGCGGTAACAGCCGGTAAGCTCGACCTCGGCCCGTGGGAGCAGATCTTTTACGGTGAATTTGACGGCAAGCGGAGAAAGCGAGTGCTGATCAAGATCATCGGCGACTGATCACTTCTTCACTGCCTCTTTCTTAACAGCGGAATCAAGGCTCTCTTTGGGCTGATTGGCTTTGGGATTGAATAATTTGAATTCCATTCCGGCAGGAAGTTCGAATATGCCATCCGAATTGTCAGGCAGAGGCGAGATCTCCGTTGCAACTGCAAGGAGTTCCGGTGATTTGATCTTCATGATGTGCTTCTTGTCTGCAATGCTGAGAAATACATTGTTTCCCATTTCATATATCTCGCAGTCACGCCCCAGAATTGATTCGTTCCCTGTTACCTTCTTGCCTGCGAGCATCTTCTCAAATTCAGCCGCATTGGCAATGGTCTCTCCCGTAAGCTTCCTGCTGTTGTATTCATCCAGTGAGGTCTTCATCGGCAGTTTTTTTCCGTTGATCTCAGTAATAAGATAAACGAATCCTCCCTTTACATATACTTCATTCTTGCTCTTGAGTCCCATCATATCGGATTCAATTACCTGCTTGAGTTCATTTCCGTTTCTGTAGATCGTCATGGTTCCGTTTGTTACACCAGTCAGCTGGTATGTGATGGAACTCCTGTCACCGCTTGCAGAGGTCTTGGGCTGACTGTTCTCCGAAACGCCTGAATTCTGTTTCTGAGTCTGGGCTGTCTCTTCTTTCTTATCACATGATGAGAAAAGCAGCACAAAGGCTCCGGTAATGCAAAGGAAGTATCTGGTTATCATTTGATTGTTGTCAAAGCGTTAATAAAACAGAATCAGGATCCTTCCGCTTGGCAGGAGGACCCTGATCAGTAAAATCAGAATTGTGAACTGTCAGCTGACAGTCTGCTCAAGATGCGTGTTCAGCTTTTGCGTGATCGCTGATTTAGGAACGGCTCCGACGATCTGATCTACTATCTTGCCGCCCTTGAACAAAAGCAATGTGGGAATGCTTCGGATCCCGTATTTTGTTGCAACTGCCGGGTTATTGTCAACATCAAGCTTGCCGACTTTTACTTTGCCTTTGAATTCTTCCGCCACTTCCTCTACTGCCGGGGCAATGAGCTTGCAGGGCCCGCACCATACTGCCCAGAAATCTATGAGCACAGGTACATCTGAGTTTATCACTTCGCTTTCAAAGTTGGCGTCTGTTATTTCGACTGTGGACATCTGGATATTCCTTTCGGTTTTTATGTTAGCTATTCGGAAATTGAATTAGTTCAGCGTTAAGTTATTTTCCCCAACTATATTTTTCAAGTTTGAAATTAGCTCCCTGCATACCCTCACCTTAAACTCCCTTGAGATGAAGGTCTTTACGCCCCCGTTTTCGTGAAGCGCAAAGAAGACTTTCGTACTGCCGGGGTGCTTTTCAACCAGGTCCTTTATTGTTCCCAGCTCTGAAATGTCCCTTAAGTTACCGTTAATGTTGATCACCAGGTTCTTTGCATACATTTCAATGAATGTGTCAATTCCGTAGATCTCCTCCACCGTAAGCTTGAGCTTGTCTCCGTTCTCTTCGGGAACTCCGCGCACTCCCACGAGCCGGTCATTCTGGAAAAGGCTCTGCTTTGCCTCAAAAAGCTTGCCGAAAGCAATGCATTCTCCTGAGCCTGACATATCAATGAGATTGAAAACGACAAACTTGTTTCCTTTTCTTGAGACTTTCGTCTGAAGATCGCTTATCACTCCGCACATGGTGGCTGTCTTCACGCGGTTGAAATCGATCTCAGCCGGATCATCACCGAAGTTCAGGTCAATCAGGTTCGATAGCTCCTTTTCGTAAACGGCCAGCGGATGCCCTGTTATGTAAAAGCCGATCGCCGCCTTCTCGCGATTGAATCTCTCGCTTTCGGGCATATCGTCATAGTTTGTGATTATCATGCTCTCGCCGGACGGGCTGTCATCCTGCGGTCCGAAAAGTCCTTCCTGGCCTTTGGCTTCATGTGTGTCGTTGTATCTCTGTGCATAAAGAGTTGCACGCTCCAGGTTAAGAAAGAGCTTGTTCCTGTTCCTGTCAATCGAGTCAAATGCTCCCGCAAAGATAAGTCCTTCAATTGCCTTTTTGTTGACAAGCCTGAGATCCACCCTCTTCAGGAAGTCAACGAAACCGCGGAACTTTCCGCTCTTTTCCCTTTCGTCAATTATGCTCTGAGATGCCTTCTCACCGACATTCTTGATGGCGCTTAGTCCGTAGATCACGGCACCTCCGTTATCTCCGTATCTCACGGTGAATCCCATCATGCTCTCGTTCACATCTGGAGCGCGCAGTTCGATCTTCATCTTCCGGCACTCGTTGGCAAGCTGCTGAAGCTCGGAATCGTCGTCTTTCCTGCATTCCATTGATGTGGCAAGGAACTCAAGCGGATAATGCGTCTTGAGATATGCAGTGTAGAATGCAAGTATTGAGTATGCAACACCGTGCGACTTGTTGAATCCGTAATCGGCAAAGTCAATTATAAGGGCAAAGATATCCGAGGCGGTCTTCTTTGCCACATTGTTGGCAATTGCCCCGTTTACAAAGTCTTTCTCAAGCTGAACCATCTTCTCCTTGATCTTCTTTCCCATGGCCTTTCTCATATTGTCTGCCTGCGCAAGCGAGAATCCGGCGATGTCCCGTGCTATCTGCATCACCTGTTCCTGGTAAACAATGATCCCGTAAGTGCTCTTCAGAGTTGTTTCCATAAGGGGATGAAGATACGTGATCGGCTTCTTTCCGTTTCGCTTGTCAATGAAATCGGGGATCAGCTTCATCGGCCCCGGCCTGTAAAGCGCGTTCATCGCCGCAAGGTCGTTGATGTCTTTCGGTTTCAGCTTGGAAAGGTACTCGCGCATCTTGCTCTTTGAGAACTGAAATATTCCGACAGTTGAACCGGAAGAGAACAGCTCGTAAGTCTTCGGGTCATCAAGAGGTATCTTGTCTGTTGAAAGGTCTGTACCGTACTTTTCATTCACCAGCTTAAGCGTCTTGCCAATCACCTTGAGTTCCTTCAGGCCGAGAAAGTCTATCTTGATCAGTCCGGCATCCTCCAGCTGATTCATGTCATACTGCGTGCAGAATACGTTGTCTTCGCCGGTGACCTTGGACAGCGGAACGTAGTCAGTCACATTTCCCGGAGCTATCACAACGCCGGAAGCATGAATGGATGAGTTCTTGTTGAGGTTCTCAAGAGTCAGGCAGATCTCATACAGTCTCTTTCTTTCCTCTTTCTGCGCCGCATCTCCCGATCTGAAGTAGTTCCTGAAATCCTCCTCATCCGCCATGCACTCTTTCAGCTTCTTCACCTTGCCAAAGAGTATGGGAATTGTCTTGGTCAGGTCATTGATCTCCTGGAACGGAAAATTGAGAACTCTCCCTACGTCTTTCAGAACGCCCCTCGGGGCAAGCCGGTTGAATGTAATTATCTGAGCAACTGAATCTTCACCGTATTTTTCCTTTGCATACTGTATCACTTCATCTCTTCGGTCGTCCTGAAAATCAATGTCTATGTCAGGCATTGATATCCTTTCCGGATTCAGGAACCTTTCAAAGAGCAGGTCATACGCGAGCGGGTCAACATCCGTAATGCCAATGCAGTAACAGACAAGGCTTCCGGCGGCACTGCCTCTTCCGGGTCCTACGAGTATTCCCCTGCTCCTTGCATAGCTTATGAAATCCTGCACTATGAGGAAGTATCCCGAGAAATTCATCCGCTTGATTATACCGAGCTCATACTCAAGCCTCTCTTCCGCGCCTGAAGGAATCTCCGTGAATCTCTTCTTCAGTCCCTCAAAGGAAAGTATTCTCAGGTATTCATCATATGTCAGCTTTGATTTTTCCTTTTCCGGGATCACGAAATTGGGCATGTAATTTGCCGAGGTGTCAAGTTCAAGATTGCATTTCTCTGCAACCTCCAGGGTTGACCGAATGGCTTCGGGGAAGTCTCTGAACAGTCTGCACATCTCTTCGGCAGACTTGAAGTATATCTGATCGGTTCCGTAACGGAGATTTGTAAGAACATCCGGCTCATCGCCGTTCCTGAACGACTTGGCAGACTGCTTTGCGCTGATGTTCAGGTAAATGTTGTGAGCTATTGCATGTTCTTTCTTTATGTAATGAACATCATTCGTTGCTATAAGCCTGAGTCCGAACTTCTTAGCCAGTCCCGGCATCTCATTCATCACTTTCCTTTCAGCTTCAATGCCGTGGTCCTGAATCTCCAGATAAAAATCCTCTCCGAAAATGTCCTTATAAACTCCCGTCATCTTCTCCGCTGTCTTCATGTCGCCGCGCGTAATGTAGCATGAGATCACGCCGCCTGCGCAAGCCGAGGTAGCGACAAGGCCTTCCCTGTATGTGTTAAGAACATCCAGATCTATTCTCGGCTTATAATAATATCCCTCAGTGTGGCCGGCTGATGTGAGCTTGATGAGATTCCTGTAGCCTGTTTCATTCTTTGCTAGCAGTATGAGGTGTGCGTAGTTTATGTTGGATGAAACCAGTCCGTCCGAATTGTCGGGCTCGTCGTCAAAATCTTCGGTGGTTCTCGACATGAACTTCTTTCCCTTGTCAAAACGGGTTCCCGATTGAGCTACATACACTTCACAGCCGACGATAGGTTTTACGTTTGCCTGTTTTGCTTTTTTGTAGAATTCCATTATGCCGTACATCACACCGTGGTCGGTAAGAGCCACTGCAGGCATTTTGAATTCCGCCGCGGCATTTACAAGCCCGTCAATTGTTGATATCGCATCCAGCAATGAAAAATGGCTGTGGTTATGAAGATGTATGAACTCCAATTTGGTCTGATGTGAAATGTTTACAGAAAGAAGGATTGCTCAGCGTAAAATAGTTCTTGCCGTGCAAAAAAAAAATTTCCAATTGACGGCTTCATTATAAAGCAGGCATTTAACTGTAACACAGGAAAGTATTTTGGTAGAATGAATGGCAGACAAATTGTCAAAACCGGAAATTCTGTCCGGAGAAAAGTCCCTGAAAATGGTTGATTCCGCGATGGAATCCGGAAAAAAGCATTCCAAAATCCGCCGGCCGGCATTGAATATTTCTGTCAAAACCGAAAATAAAATCTTTGACCGGGTAAGGTATCTGAAGTACTTTTGCCAAGAGGTCCGGGAATTAGCCATTGGGATCGCATTCGATCTAGAATGCAGAAATGTTTCAGAAGTCAGTCATGCCAACTCCGGGCTTTAGGATTTATGAGCCGGCATTCTGGCGTGCCGGTTCTTCCAAGAAAGCAGTCCCTGCCGAGGGTCGGGGACTGCTTCTTACTTATTAAGCGAGAGTCAGTCTCTCAATACTATGTGCTTGTCCTGTATCCTGAATATGACGGGCGTTGCACATTCCCCGGAACTGCTTACTTGTTCGGCTGCGGAGTAACGCGCAGGTAATCTTTGACCTTTATAAATCCCTTCGGGAATTTCTTCACCGCATCTTCGTCTGAAATGGAATTCACAATGATGCAGTCGTCTCCGTCTTTCCAGTTGACAGGGGTCGCAACAGAGAAAGTTGCCGTAAGCTGAAGCGAATCGATCGCCCTGAGGATCTCAAAGAAGTCTCTGCCGGTAGAAGCCGGATAAGTGAGCGTAAGCTTCACCTTCTTGTCAGGCCCTATTACAAACACAGACCTCACCGTGAGCTTGTCATCGGCATTCGGATGGATCATGTCGTAAAGTGTTGCAACGTACTTATCCTCATCTGCGATCATCGGGAAGTTCATCTTAGTATTCTGCGTCTCGTTGATGTCCTTGATCCATTCAAAGTGTGAATCAAGAGGGTCAACGCTGAGGCCGATGACCTTCACGTTTCTCTTTTCAAATTCTCCCTTGAGTTTTGACACCATTCCAAGTTCTGTTGTGCAGACCGGAGTGAAGTCAGCAGGGTGCGAAAACAGAACGCCCCAACTGTCGCCGAGCCATTGGTGGAACATGATCTCGCCTTCGGTCGTCTTTGCGATGAAATTCGGAGCGGTGTCTCCGATTCTTAGCGCTGCCATAGATTTTTGATTATAATTTTTTTGACGGTTCTAAGTTATGCATTCCTTCAGCGTATTGAAATGCAGTATTTTGCGTCTTCGCTTTTCCGGAAAAAAAACACCCGCCGGGCAGAAGCCGCGACGGGCATTTCGTTCGGGAGTGAACAATTGATTGATCAGATCACTTCAGTAGCGTAAGCTTCTTAATATCCCTTTTATCTCCTGATGTCAGACTGTAGAAATAAACCCCGCTCGGAAATCCGGCAGCATTCCACTTCGCGGTATAGATGCCTGCCGGCAGGACTTCGTTAACGAGTTCAGCAACAACTCTTCCCGTAATATCTGTGATCTTCAGGGTTGTCATATTATTGCCTGTTACGGAGAACTTGATGGAAGTCTCCGGATTGAACGGGTTCGGAAAATTTTGTGACAGTGCAAAATCGAGAGCAGTTGTCGAATTCTGTACAACTCCTGTAGCCAGTTTCACAACCACGCGCCTGTTGGATGCGAAGTTCCAGTTGTCATTGTTGTTTCCGCCTGTGAAGTCAACACTGTTTGCGTTAGCGAAAATTGTGTCGGTCCCCGGGTTGTTAGGCGCAGTGTAACGGAACGTAAAGGTTACGTTTCCACCTGATGGCGGCTTCGGACCCGTATGGGTCAGTTCTCCGGAGATCAGCTGAAGTGAGTTGTCAGTGACCGCCAGTGATCCGTTTCGAACCGCAATGTTTGTACCGGCTCTTACCAGAGGGCCTCCTGAAACTACGATTGAGAAATTTGCGCTTTGGCCCGCTACAACAGTGTCCGGACCTATCCATTGTATGTTGACACCGGGAGTAGGATTATTTCCGTGGCATGTGCAGCCCGGCTCGGGACCTTTTCGGGTTCTGCCAATTATGCCGTCCTCCCTTGAGAAGGCGGAATATGAAGCTCCCAGTATTGCCAAAGCAAAAACCGAAAAAGCCGCATACCTTAATCTGAAGTACTTTGTGATTCTTGTCATCGGGATGATTTAGTTTTGTTTTAGTTGAACAAAACTAACTCCGCTCAGGAGATTACAAAAATCTAATTTGAGTCATTTGTAGGATTCTAGAATCACGCACTTCATAAACATTATGAAATCAGCCGTACTTCACCGAATCAGCCTTATGAAAGAACAATTGTGAACGTATTGGATCCTTACAATCACTTCGAATTCATTATCTCATTGTATTTGTCCTTACTCAGATACACAGGCGTGTATTCGATTCCCCGTCTGTTCAGATTCTTCACAAATGCTCTCAGGTGATTCCCGGAACCTTTGATCAGTTTCCCGTACATTTGCTTCATGCAGGCGCTTTCTGTTCCTTTTTCCAATTCAGTCAGACCAGCAATGTCCATATCCTCAAATTTAGCCGCTTCAAGCAGTGCTGCTTCCACTGAAGTTGCCCCAGCAGATGTCATATCGCCGAACATTACAGTGAATTTCTCATCTGCAAAGACTCCGGCCGCTGACTTGTCGCCGTCCACCGGATTTTCAATCCCGTAAGTATTCATTACATTGAGCACATGGTCCATGTGCATCTTTTCCCCTGAGGTTATGTTCTCAAAGACCCTGATGCTGTAGAGTTTGTTCATCTCCGAATAGAAGTCATGTGCAAGTTTCTCTTCCTGCATTACACGTGACAGGTTTGCCTTGTCGCTTCCGGAGATCTGGGCATTCGACACGCCGCACATCAGCAATCCAAGGATCAGCAGTATTGATCTCGCCGGTTTCATAATAAGTGACTCCTTTCATTATCTTTGTGTATCAGTTTGACATAATGAAGGATCAGCAGGTTTAAAAAAAAGTCCGGCTGCACAGTATGCAGTCCGGACCTGATAGCAATGAAACAAATTTTTGTGCCTATTTCCCGGCTATTCCGAATGAGTCATTCATGATTTTGTTAAGTTCTTCCGTTGTCAATACTGCAGGCACATAATCGGCGCCGCGGGACTTTATATTACTTACTATCACCTTGAGGTGATTTTCCGAAACCTTCTTCAGCTTGCCGAAAGTCGAGACAACGTATTCGTTAGTGGATGACTCCATGAACCTGCCGAGATCTTTAATGTCTTTTTCCTCAAATCTTGCAGACTGAATCAGCCCGTCAAGTACGGAGTATGAACCCTTTCTCAAAAGGTCAGTATAGAGATCCTGAAGTTCTTTGTCTTTGAACTTGCCGGCTGTTGAGTAATCACCGGTCAGCGGACTCGGCACACCGAATTTGTTCATGACCTGAAGTAAGAGCTCTTTGTGCTTGCTCTCGCTCTTGGAAATGCTCCTGAAAAAGCTGAGGCCGTGCGCCTTGTACATTTCCAGGTAGAAATCCTCTGCTACCTTCTCTTCCTGTGCCATAAATATCAGCGAACTCTTTTCGGTTTCGCTAATCGATTCGGTATTCTGAGCCAGAACCGGAAGGCTCAAAAGGACCGCCAATGTGATTGTAATGAGTGTTTTCATGGCTTAATTCCTTTCCTTTAAACTGCCTTTTTGTTGTCTGAAAGGTGTTTATGAACTGTCATAAACTTTACACAAAATTAACATTGACTTAACGAAAAGGAAACATAGAAATCAGTCATGCAGAAAATTTAACATTGGGAGCAGAAGCGGGCGGAAAATGAATGCCGGGAACAAGATCGCAGATCGTTTGCCCGATTGGAAAGATCAAGAACTGTTCTTGTCAGATGCGGAGAAAAGTTGAGATCAGATCAGATCGGATGATCAACCCGGCAGGCAAATTGCAGATGACCGGAATTACCGGTGAGCAAATGCCTTACTTTGCCAGTACTATCTTGATAGTGGAGGTAAAAGCACCTGAATTCAGAGAGCAGAAGTAGATCCCCGAGGCAAGTCCTTCAGCGCTGAACCGGACACTGTGTTCACCGGGGTCATAAACGCCTTGCGCGATCTGCCTTACAAGCCTTCCGGATGTGTCGTAAAGTTTCAAAGTCAGGGACGTCCTTACAGGAAGACTGAACAAGATGGTTGTTGAAGGATTGAAAGGATTCGGATAGTTCTGATGAAGTTCAAATGAGCGGGGAACAGCCGAACCGTTCTCTGCAACCGACACTATGCCGCTTAGCGGAAAGGAGTATGTTCTCCACTCTGTATTGTTTTGCGGAACGAAGTACGATGAAGTCTGAGGCGCGGAAGCAAGCGCCAGGCCGCCTTTTCTGAAGATCTCAAAGGGAAATGTAAGCCCGCCGTCGGGAGAGATCTTCACAACAAGGCTGTCAATATTCACCGCGTTGAACTGAGCGTAGGCGTAGTCGAATCTTACCGTATCAAAGATGCTGAGGTTCCTGAATACAGCAGAATACATCGAGTCACGCTGTCCGGGAATGTTGTAATCAAAGAAGTCCATTATAACGGATTTCACACCGCCTATTGACGGACCGTTTGCTCCGGTGAACTGATCAAAGGTAATGAATCCGTCCTGATTGAACACATGCCATCCTATAGGAGGGAAGTATGCTTCAAAAACCTCCGCAGTGAGATTGGTCTGTATTGTGTCGGCGCCGGAGAAGGTTGCCCTCGTTAAATTTCCTTCCGGTTCAAAAAGATCTGCCTTGGGAGAAATTCCTTTGGGCACATCATAAGTTTTTGCGATGATCTCCTGCCTTGATTTGCCGCAGTTGAGCACTTCGCGGTTCAGATCATTCTGGATGAATGCCGTCGTGTAGATCATGGAGTCCTGCCATCCGGGTTGAATGGAATAGGTGACCGAATACTGCGCAGTTCCGGGAGAAGTGCTTACCGGAATTCCGTTAGTATCGGGATATACATCGCGGAAGATATCGTAAAAATTGGTTTCGCCGTTTGTGCCTTGCTGTTCCTGCTGTCTGTAGCGCTCAACAGCATTGAAGCGGATCCTGTAATTGCCCGGTCCCGGCGGAGAGATAATGTTCACTGTTGCAGTTGATCTTATAACTCCCGGAGAAATGACTTCATCAACCACGCTCAGCTCAAGCGGAGTACCCAGTTTCTGCCTGTTTGCATAAGGGACATACAGATTAACACTGTCTCCGTAGGGAATGGAAATGTAAGTCTTGCCGTCTGCGATAGTCTGAGGAACAGAACCTGCATAATAGTATCTTTTCCTTGCATCTGCGCCAACCGGATTTGCCAGATAGAATGAATCCGTGCCGAGAACTCCGAGGTGATACTTGATGGCACAGACGCTGTCAAAGTTATTGTTTACAAACGCATTCAGAAACGAGTTGTTGTTTGCACATGCAGGGCTGGAGTTTGACGTGAACTCTTCAAACAGTACATTTCTTCTGAAACCCGGAAGCACAATTGTGTATTGCCACAGAGTGTCGTTGACATTGTTGGAGTCAAGCGACTGACGGCAGTATGCCGTGATGCCGAGCCCGGTGCCGATCGGGTATGTGATCCTGTCAAGCGTTACTGCCGCAGACTGGCCCGAGGAGAGCGGGGCGAGTGAAACGCTGTCAAGATAACCGATAGGATCGATCTTCAGAAACACTTTTATTGAATCGGGAGAACTCAGCCTGCCGATGTTTGAAATACCTACTACCGGCGTTATGGTATCTGTGCCTGACTGATGGACGGAGTAAACAGTATCGTAAGGAAGATTTATGAGGGCTGTTACCTTTACGTCATAATTGACCTGAATGCCTGTCCTCACATTGTCAAGATACAGATTGTTTCCGTATCCGTTGTAGGTGAAAAATCCGATCACTATGTCCCGCGAAGAACTTCCGGAACCCGATGCACCGGTCTCATTCCTGTTGTAAGCCGAAAGCAGAAAGACACAAATGACCGCGGCGGCAGACATTCTGAATGAGTTTCGCGAAAGAATTTCTCTGAGGCGGCCGATCGTCATCCGGATGTCTTTACTGTCCTTCCCGCTCCGAGACGATTGAAGTAGAAACTGTAGAAGAAGTATTCAATGACAGTCACAAGCACGAGTGTTATGCTGTCCTTAGGTGTAAGCGTGACAGTCCTGCCCTGCTGGCTGTAGAATCCCGAGATCTTCATGAAGAACATCAGCACGGAGTTTGAAGGTGCGGTGAAGCTGTAGCCGCTCTCGGAAATAATGAGGCCCGTGAATATTTCGCATACCGTTAATGACACCGAAAAGAGGATGATTATGAAGCCGAGGTTCAGAAATGCCTGAAGCCACCCGTCGTTTTGGTAAGAGCGTGCAAATGCATAAACTGCGAATATTGCATGCAAGAAATATATGACTGCAATGATCATCTTGTTATTACCTCAGAATGCTCTTTCAGAGAAAAATACTTCTTTCAATGTCTTAAAAATAATTTTAAGGTCAAATGCAATAGACCAGTTCTCAATGTAGTAAATGTCGTAGTCAATTCTCTGCTGCATTGAAGAATCCGAGCCTCTCGCCCCGTTCACCTGCGCCCATCCTGTAATGCCGCATTTCACCCGGTGCCTTTCGAGATACCTTTGAATAGACTCTTTCATTGTGTTTATGAAGAACTCCCTTTCCGGCCGTGGCCCGACAATGCTCATGCTTCCGCCGAGCACGTTGAAAAACTGCGGAAGCTCGTCGAGGCTGTACTTACGTATGAACTTCCCTATAGGTGTGTACCTGTCGTCGTCGCGCTTTGCCATTTGCGGTCCGCTCCGTTCGGCATCCACCCTCATTGACCTGAACTTCAGGATCATGAACTTATTCCCATCAAGTCCCACACGCTCCTGCTTGTAAAACAAAGGTCCCTTTGAAGTGAGCTTGACAAGCAACGCTATCACAATGAGAAAAGGTGAAAGCAGTACAATGAAAAAGAGCGAGAATACAATATCAAAGACACGCTTGACCATTCTGTTCCATGCATTCATCGGTATCTTTTTCAGCCTCATGAACGGAACACCGTCAACTTCCTCTATCTTGAGCCGGCTTGTGATCAGGTCAATGAAATCAGGAGAATACATGAACTCTATGTTTATCCCTTCGCAGATCCTGAGCAGTTCTTCAAGCGATTCGTGCTCTGAAGACGGCATTGCTATGAATATCTTCTCAAGGCCGAGTTCCTTTATCTTTTCAGGGATGTCTTTGAGCGAGCCCAGCTTTGTCCTGTCCTTCATGAAATTCTCATGAGATGAGCCGTAGTCAAAATAGCCGAGCACTTCATAGCCTGTGAACTTGTCCTTCTCAAACCTCTCATAAATGCCGGATGCCATCTCACCGGTCCCCAGCACTGCAACCCGGCACATCCCGACTCCCCTGTTGTAAAGGTTCTTTTCAAACTTCAGCATGAAATACCTTCCGAACATTATAAGGAGGATCGAGATAGCCCAGATAAGCGCGAAGACAAGCCTCGAATAAGGGAAATCGCCTTTTAGTATGAAGACGAGCCCCATGGCAAACAGCATGCCAATGGTCACGCATTTGATTATCACGAACAATTCGTCAAACACGAACACGTTCCTTCTTACTCTGTACATTTTCCTTGTCTGGAATACGACTATCCAGACAGGGATGATCATAAGTGCAAAGAGGATGTAGCCGTCAAGTTCGGGAACTCCCTTAGTGACCGGGAATAACTTCTTGAATGGCTCAAAATCGAACCTGATATAATAAGATATGAGAAAGGCGCAAAATATCGCCGCCGCATCCGTGAGTATGGTCAGTAACGGAAGGAATATTTCAAGCCTGGATGATCTGTTGCTCAATAGTCGAATTAATTGCGCCTAAAGATAAATCATTCATGCCAAAGAGAAAACTTAGAAAGAGGGGATTTTGATGATGAACAAGATCATGTGCTTCAGAAACAGCAAGGTGCGGCGATGCGATCAGTCTGCTGCCTATGCAATTGCCATGAAATAAAGCGAACCGCTCTTCTCATTTTCAAATGCAGATCTTATCATGGAATGTCGGGGGTCTCTGAGCTGTGGATCTTCTTCGACAATGCTGAATGCCTCGTCACGGGCGGTCTCGAGAAGGTCCTTGTCGAGTGTAAGATCCGTGCATGAGAAGTTCAGCACTCCCGATTGCCTTATGCCGAAAAAGTCGCCGGGTCCGCGAATCTCCATATCCTCTTCCGCAATTCTGAATCCGTCGTTCGTACTGCAGAGTATTCCAAGACGTCTTTGTGAGATATCGTCAAATGCTGATGCGATAAGTATGCAGTATGACTGCTCTGCGCCCCTTCCCACCCTGCCCCTCAACTGGTGCAGTTGGGAAAGCCCGAACCTCTGCGCATCCTCGACTATCATTATTGTCGCGTTCGGAATGTCCACTCCAACTTCAATGACCGTGGTTGATACAAGAATATTGATCTTTCCGTTTCTGAATTCATCAGTCACTTTCTCCTTTTCTTCGGGATCGGATCTTCCGTGTATCATTCCTACGCGCAAGTCCGGAAAGACCTCGCTTTTGAGTATCCTGTAGTGCTGTTCTGCTGACTTAAGGTCCATCTTCTCCGACTCCTCGATGAGCGGATATACAATGTATGCCTGCCTTCCTTTGCTTATCTCCTCTCTGAGGAATTTGTAAATTGAAGGTTTGTCTTTTTCATGCCTCAAAGCAGTCTTGATCTTTTTCCTGTTGGCAGGAAGTTCGTCTATTACGCTTACGTCAAGGTCGCCGTAAAATGTCAGGGAAAGTGTGCGCGGTATTGGTGTGGCGGTCATTACAAGTACATCCGGATTGAGTCCTTTTTCTTTCAGCTTTGCCCTTTGCATCACACCGAACTTATGCTGTTCATCTATGACCACAAAGCCGAGACTGCTGAACTCAACTGATTCCTGAATGAGTGCATGTGTGCCCACTATTATGTCAACGGCTCCGTTCTTTATCTCTTCAAGGATCTGAGTTCTTTCCTTCTTTTTCTGGCCACCGATAAGAAGTCGCACCGTGATACCGACCGGCTCAAGCATTTTTGTGAGAGATGCAAAATGCTGTCCCGCGAGAATTTCCGTGGGGCACATGAATGCAGCCTGATAGCCGTTGCCGATTGCCGTCAGCATCGCATGAACTGCCACTACAGTCTTGCCGCTTCCAACATCTCCCTGAAGCAGGCGGTTCATGCATTTATCGGATCGCATGTCATCAAGTATCTCAGACATTGCCCTTCTTTGTGCACGTGTAAGCTCAAACGGAAGATTGGAAATGAACTTGTCATGCAGTCCGGTTACGTCCTTGTCGAAAGAGATCCCCTTCTTCTCAAGCTTCAGCGACATTTTCTTAAGGGCCAGGGCAATCTCGAGGTAGAACAGTTCGTCGAAAGCAAGCCGTCTGCGGGCCGTTTCAATGTCTTCACTTACAGCCGGAAAATTTATTCTCAGCACCGCATCCTTTCTTGACGGAAGGCGCAGTTTCGCAATAATGCTTTCGGGCACTGTCTCATCAAGCGCAGAGGGGTTTGACTTCAGAACAGCAGTGAAAGCATTATAAACTATCTTTGACAGCAGGAGCGGTTTTATCCAGGTCTTTTTGAGCACACCGGAAAGCTCATACACGGGTATATATCTGAATCTCTGATACTTCTTCTCGCTTTCATCATCGGTAAGTTTCAGGTGGTCTCTGTAGCTTATCTTCAGCCCCGACACCTGCCTGTCCTTGTCGATCTTTATCCAGAAGGAGTACTTCTCGCCAAGCCGGAACTGCCTTGACCTGAATTCGCTTCCTCCGAACATCGGTATCTCGACCGCGCCGGTGTTGTCACGGAGCGCAATGCCCAGCGGCTGTGTCTCTTTCTTCGGGTAGGAGATGTCTATCACTTCACCGGTGACGACAACATTCTCTTCAATATAAGCGGGACATTCCCGCACACTGATCCTCTTGAGGTAAGTCCGGGGGATGAATCTGAGGAAGTCTTCGACATGCATGACACCGATCTTTTCGAATGCCTCCGCCCTTTTTTCACCTACGCCTTTGAGAAATTTTAGGTCCATAGTCATATCTCCGGCGCAAGTTATGAAAACGGATGTATTTCTTTAAGAGAATTTTGTATGGGGGAGGATTTGAATGTTCTGGCAAAGCTTCAGAGCCGCATCAACAAACAATTGAAACATCAGGATCGCGCCGGTTAACTGTCAGAGTCGAGTAAACTCTGAAAGATCAATACGGGAATTTTGAGCATGTGTGGAATAATGCATTGTTTGGAATCCTTTACAGGCACTCAAGAGGAAGATCGGACTTCTGCCGGTCAAGATGACATGTCAGTTCGTATAGATCAAGTAAAGCGATTCCTTTTTCGCATTGCTCATTATATGTTCTGACCTGACAACCTTCTCACCCGAAACCCGCTCAAGCGATGCAAGAAATTTTTCAAGATTTCCGTAATGGCTTATCTGAAGCAGGATCGGCTTGCCGGAAGCAAGTTCACTGCGGAGATACTCCTGTCCATTCAACGAGTAGAATTCGTCCGTCCACTGATTGTAGAATATGTTGTCGGGAAGCGATGAAGAAAGTATTGCTCTGTATGTGTCTGACTGTCCCGCGCCGTACTGAGATGCAAATGCCAATGCAGTTGAACTGCCTGAACTGCCGAAAGAGGAAATGAACAGCCTGTCCTTTTTCAAAGCATCAATCTTATCAATCATTGACTCCGCATCAATTCTCTGTGAATTGCCTTCAAAGTAAGACGATACTATCATATTGCAGCTCCAGAGGAATATCAGCAAACCCGTCAGCCCGGCAATACGTAACTGCTTCTTGCTGAGCCGCTGTTGTTCCGAAGATCCGCAAATGTGCAGAGCGGAAACAAGGAATCCCGTGACTGAAAGCATGAATGAAGGTATCATATAGTACTGCGAATAATGCTTTGCAACTATCAGGGACTGCACTAAAAAGATAAGCAGAAGTGATATCAGAACAAGTCTTTCTCTTTTATATCTCGGGGAATGCGTCTTGTCCTTACGGCGGCCCGCTATAAGAGCTGTGAGTACTGAAACAAATGACAGTGCATAGACGGGATCGGTCGTGAAGATCTTCACGAAATTTTCCCGGAAAGCAGCTGAGTTGATAACTGTTGCTTCACCTTTTCCGTACTTGCCGCTTTTGAGTGCAAGTTCGGTGATCCACTTTCCGAAATACTCAATATTACTGAGGCCGGGGTAAACAAAAACAAAGAACAGAAGAATCGTGAGAAACATAAATGCCATCTTCCATTTAATCCCCCTGACAGCAAGCAACGGGAAGACCAGAAGAGGAAAGAAGCTGATCTTTGTGGCCAATCCAAGTGCGCAGATAAGAGACATTGCAACAGCGAACTTCCGGTTCGTTCCGGCCGATTCATCATCCCGCAGCAAATAGAACCAGAGCGCACCAACGTACAGGATACCTGCAAAGATCAGGAAGTTCTCGGGAGTTACAATTATGAGTCCGTAAAATATCTCAGCAGATGAAAACGGGGTTAGCTGAACCAGCAGTCCAAGCAACGGACTGTCCGAGATCCTGTAAATGAAGAATCCGAGAAAGAGCAATGCCGCGCAGTTTATGAGAATGAAGGTTCTGTTCATTATGCCAAGGTATGCCTCCGGCTGTGAGAGTACATCTTTAACAAGACCGCTGCCTGTTCCTGTGATCAGGTTGAGGGCTTTTACAGTTAACGCCCCTATCATTTGAACTGTCGTGCCGGGATGATCGAAGTGAGCGACTCCGTAGCCGGAAAACTGAGCCAGGTTCAATGAGCTGATAAGATAAACATAGCTTGGATCATAGAAGAACATGTAGTACGGCCCTTGCACTTCTTTCAATGCAGTTGCAGAAATGAACAGAATCAGAGGCAAAATGAGAAACAGGAGGAAGATCTGCGCTTTCTTCAAATTGTGATTAGTGTCTGTGATATTTGTACCGCAATATATTCAAGGCACCTAACAATTTAAAGTTTCTATATCCGGGCAGTTCCCGCAGTTGGAAACCGGCAGTCACGGTTCATTGGAAAGCTGTGATCAGAAGGAAAATGCTCTAATGCAAACGCAGTCTTGTCCAAAATGTTTGCTTACAAATGCCAACTACAGTGATACTGTTAACCGTAGAATGTTAACCGCTTTCTTCTGAACCCTTCGCAAGGTTTAGGCAATTCAGCAAGAAACCGGAAATTAACGCCCGCGGCCCGGCAATTGTCAGAAATTGCTCATTCCGGCTGAGGGAATTTCAGCTTCTCAGCCTCAAATTCCGGAGCATCTCCGACATCAGGATTCGTCAAACCCGCATAACTTTTCAGCTCACGGGACTGATCGCTTATTGCTTACCGCGAGCCGGTTAAATGGTTTGAAAAAAACAAAGCCAATTACTAACTTAGCGCTTTCCCGAGGGGCTATAGCTCAGTTTGGTAGAGCGTCTGAATGGCATTCAGAAGGT
The DNA here is from genome assembly GCA_019694675.1 of Ignavibacteria bacterium. Classification (GTDB taxonomy): domain Bacteria; phylum Bacteroidota; class Ignavibacteria; order Tepidaquicellales; family Tepidaquicellaceae; genus JADJAH01. The sequence continues at coordinate 28,782 of JAIBBK010000104.1, read as the reverse complement.
CAGCGGTTCGACCCCGCTTAGCTCCACTTTACAGGAATTTTCTAAAAGCAAAGAAGAAATCATGTTCGCAATTGTAAACATAAGAGGCAATCAGTACAGGGTGCAGGAAAACCAGATGGTGTTTGTACCTAAGCTGAAAGAGGAAATCGGAGCGAAGGTAACATTCGACGATGTGCTTCTTTTTTCTCAGGACGAAAGCACATACGAAGTCGGTTCTCCAAAGCTTTCAAGAAAAGTAGAGGCAACTGTAGTTGAGCACGTTAAGGATGACAAGGTAACGGTTTTTAAGAAGAAGAGAAGAAAAGGGTACAAAGTAAGGAGAGGCCACAGGCAGAACTACACTCAGGTCAGCATAGACAAGATCTCCTGACCGGAAGCATTTCAAATTTCGAAAATTCGAAAATTCAAAGAGCACTAATAAATGGCACATAAAAAAGGACTCGGAAGTTCAAAGAACGGAAGAGATTCACAATCCAAGCGATTGGGCGTGAAGAGATACGGCGGACAGGTGGTAAAGGCCGGAAACATTCTTGTAAGGCAGAGGGGTACCAAATTCCTCCCCGGCCTTAATACGGGACTCGGCAGGGACTACACCATCTTTTCAATGATCGACGGAAAAGTCAGCTTCACGGATAAGAAAGGCAAGAAGATCCTAAACGTTCTTCCGTTAGAGACCGCTTAAGTTTCTAAGCTATTCATCTGCAGAAGCGAGGTTATTCCGTCACACGGAATAACCTCTTCTTTTTTTAAGAAATCTAAAAAACATTCAGACATATGAAAGTGACTGTAATAGGCGCGGGAAATGTTGGCGCTACGGTGGCAAACTGTGTTGCACAAAGGGAAATGGCCAGCGAGGTTGTTCTGCTCGACATAAAGGAAGGAATTGCCGAAGGCAAAGCGCTTGACATCTGGCAGACTTCGGGAATAAATAATTTCGATACCAGGGTAGTTGGCGTAACACATGACTATTCAAGAACAGAGGCTTCAAGAGTTGTGGTAATAACTTCAGGACTCCCGAGAAAACCCGGGATGAGCCGGGACGATCTTATTTCAACAAATGCTGAGATCGTTACTTCTGTTACCAAGAATGTGGCGGAGCATTCTCCGGACTGCTTCATAATAGTTGTGTCAAACCCGCTTGACGTAATGACATACTGCTCATACCTCACTTCCGAGTTTCCTTCAAACAGGGTAATGGGAATGGCGGGCATTCTTGATACGGCAAGGTACAGGGCGTTTCTTGCCGAGGCACTTACCACTTCGCCTAAGGATATCCAGGCATTACTGCTCGGAGGTCACGGAGACACGATGGTGCCGCTTCCAAGATACACCACCGTTGGCGGAATTCCGGTGACGGAACTGATTGACAATGAAAAGCTTGATGCAATAGTTGAAAGAACCAAGAAGGGCGGCGGTGAGCTTGTTGCTTTGATGGGAACATCTGCATGGTATGCGCCGGGAGCTGCGGCGGCTCAGATGGTTGAATCAATTGTGAAAGACCAAAAGAGAATATTGCCGGTTTGTGCTTGGCTTAACGGCGAGTACGGACTCAAGGACATTTATCTTGGCGTTCCGGTAGAACTGGGAAAGAATGGCGTGGAGAGGATAATTGAACTTGACCTTAATGAAAAAGAAACCGCTCTGCTGCATGAATCTGCGAAGTCGGTAAAGGAAACGATGGATGTTCTTGATAAGTTAAGGGCAAAGTAATTCCGGACTAAGCTGCAGACATTTCAATAAACGCCCTGACATCAGGGCGTTTTGTTTTTATGCATTTTCAGAATGTAAACTGTGCCTGCGGATGAGGAAGTGCATTCAAATTCATCAACAAGTGACCTGATAATATAAATGCCGCGGCCGCTCTCCTTGAAAAGGTTTTCCTCTGCGGTCGGGTCGGGCAGTTTATCCAAATCAAATCCCTCCCCCTGGTCCTTGATCAGCACTCTTATTGCAGTTGAATTGTGTGAGATCTCTGTAAGTACTTTCTTTTCGGGATTCTCCTTGTTGCCGTGAACAATAGCATTCACTATCGCTTCGGAACTTGCAATCTGCAGGTTGACAAATCTCTCAGGTTCAAGACAGAAGACCTTGTTGACGGCTTCCAGAAGTTGTTCAAATCTGAGGATCTCGGTTCTCTTTGATTCGAGGATCAGTACATGTGTTTCCAAGTGTTTGTCAGTCAATTTAATTCGCAAAAAGAATTACATGTTCCACTGAAGATTAAGCAAAAGGTTCAGAGATTCGTCGTCGGATCCCCCAAGCGTGTTGTTTATGAAATCAATTCCGCCGGTGAAATTAACAATTGATCCGTTATTTAGGTATAGAAATATCTTTCCAAAAGGTCCGTATGACCGGTAAACTCCGGAAGTCTGTTTCTCGGCATCTTCGTATATGTATCTCACCTGTTTAAAGTAACGGAAGCCCGCAGAAAGCCTCATAAATGAAACAGGTACGTATGCAAGCTCGGGTGAATAAAACTGCTCTTCAAAGTAGCTTATCGGTTTTACGGAAAAATCATCATTGTTGAATTGTCCCTGCTCATAGAATCTCAGTTCGCCGTTGAAAAGGAATTCGAAGTTCGTATGAAATGCATATGAGGTTGAATCCCGAATGAGAAGTTGCCTGTATGAAAAGCTTTGCACCTGAGATACAATATCCTCAAAATCGTAAACAGTATAGTTGGCAAGCACCTGAACAAAATTCCTCGTAACAATATTCTCCACTGGGGCAAAATTGCTGAGCGAAGACAATCTGTAGATCCTGTTCTTGTAATTGTTCGCGCTCCTTTGGGAATAGATGTATGCAAGGTCTGATTCAATGTAATCGAACTTTGTCTGAATGTCGAAGTTTCTGAGATTGTTGTAACCGTGCAGGATATAGAAGTTATACTCAAGCTCGTCCCTGTCGTCATAGTTATCCTCGAGGTCAGTGTCATAACGGAGTAGAGATGCTGAGCCGACCGCCGAGAGGAAATTCGTATTGGAGAACTGATATTTCACCTCGCCGAGAAGCCCGGTCCTTCTGCTGTTGTTGTTCTTGTTCTTCTCCGCCTTCTCAAGTTCGCTCACCTGCTGAGGAGTAAGGCCGGAGATGTTTATAAGAGAGTGATTCTCCGCACGCTCTATATAAAACATCTTTGCAAGCCCGTAAAAGCTTTTGAAAGACAGATCGGCACCAGCGGACAGTTCGAGGAAGTCTTCCGTGACTTTCGAGTCATAGAGGTTTTCAAGCAGTGCATTTGATGATGTAGCCCTGTATTTGAATTCTCTTGTAACAAGCCGGTTGAAATAACTTCCTGCGAGTGTGATCCCTGAGAATTCATTCAGCCGGTAATTGAGCGCATCTCCAACGCTCACAAAATTTTCAGACCTTCGTTCGGTGTTATTCCGTATGTTGAACTCCTGCGCAACCGACTGTGATGCCGGAAAGTAGAAGTCGTTGCTGATATTATAGAATCTCAGGGAGCCGGTGTTATCGGCTGACAGCGAAAACCTCTTGAATACATTTGCGTTGAAGTCAAAATTGTGGCTCATCTTTCCCTGAAGGTCTTCATACGCCATTATCAGGTATCCGTTCGACCTGTAGTCTTTGACATAGAAGTTATCGGCATTCACATTGAGTATTCCGCTGAATCCGGAATTGACTTCTCCGATCTGATCCTCTTTTTCATATCCGAGACGGAGATTTGAGGAAAGTGAAGGATGGGGAGCGTAGTCAAAATTTGAAAATAAGTAACTGCTGTTGTTCCTGTCAGTTTCTATGTCTTTGTCATCATTAAGGAATATGTTCTGAAAACCTGCGCCGGCACTGAACTGAGGGGAAAATGAATAGAAGACTATTCCCTTGAAATTGTTGAAGTCCCGCGAGAAATTCTTCTGCAGCTTTGAAACATTTGACTGAAAGAACTCAGATACTGTTACTCCCACATTGCCTTTCATCGTTGTGAAATTCAAGACCGAGTTTAATGATGAAGTGTTTATGTCGTTGGAGAAGCCGGTCCGGAGAAAATTCCCTGTATAAACGGAGTCAAACGGCAGGTACAATGTCTGTGACTCAGCCCCGGATGCAGAAAAGATCAGAAGCATCAAAAGGATCTCAGCCGAATAGATTCTCATACGAAACAGTGCCTGATTCTGATTCTTCCTTGAGGTTTCTGAAAAGCCCTTCGAGATCGGTAAAATTGTCGAGGTTTTTCAAATCGCTTGTCCTGATGTCCATGACCACACTGCCTTTATCAAGAAGTATGATCTTTGACGAGACTTTTTCAACGGTATTCAGAAGGTGAGAGCAATAGAGAATCGTCTTGCCAAGCGAAACAAGATGTGAGACGAGGTCCTGAAAAGCGAAAATCGAATTGGCATCGAGTCCGTTGAGAGGTTCGTCAAGAAAGATCACTTCGGGGTTATGGATCAATGCCGAGGTGATCAGTACTTTCTGTTTGTTACCTTTGGACAGGCTACCAACGGGAAGCTCAAGCATATCCGTAAATCCGAACAATTCCGCAAAATTCCCGAGCCGCTTCTTTACAGTTGTGTCATCCATTGACCTTGCTCTTCCAAGGAAGCTGATTAGTTCGCGCGGCGAAAGTGAATTGAAGAGATTCGGAGTTTCGGGAACATACCCAACTATCCTTTTGACGGCAACAGGGTCTTTGCGTACGTCAATTCCGCAAACCTCAGCCGAGCCTGAATCGTAATCAAGTACGCCGGTGAGGATCTTTACCGTAGTGGATTTCCCTGCGCCGTTGGTTCCAATGTAACCGCAGATCTCGCCAGCAGGGATGTCGAAAGACACTCCGTTGAGCGCAGTCAGATCAGAGTACTTTTTGGTCAGCCCTTTGACGGATATCATTGAACTTTACCTGGAGAAGATCTCTGAGAAAAAGTCCTTCATGGCAATCCACGATCTTCTGTCTGCCGATTCGTTGTAAGCCGCTCCCTTTGAGTTGTCATTGCCTGCGCCTTTATCTGTGAAGGAATGGACAGCGCCGCTGTACTCCACAAAAACCATGTCGGCCTTTGCTTCGGCCATTTCTTTCTGAAAGGCAATCTTGTCTTCCTGTTTTATATACGGATCATCAGCGCCGTGCAGGACAAGCAGGCTGGCCTTGATATTGGAATTTGCTTCAGAGCCTGACGGCCTGAGCCCTCCGTGAAAGCTGACGATTCCCTCAATATCTGCCCCGGACCTCGCGAGTTCGATGACACCGCTTCCTCCAAAGCAATAACCAATCGCCGCGGCGCGAGCAGGATCCGCCTGCGGCTGTTTGAGCATTTCATCAAGACCTGACTTCAGCCTCTCCCTGAAGAGTGACACATCTCCGTAATATTTTCCGGCTTCCTGGGAAGCGGCTTCAGGAGTTGCAGGCCTGATTCCCTTGCCGTAAATATCAACGGCCATGGCAAAGTAACCAAGCTCGGCAAGCTGTACGGCCCTCATTTTTTCGTATTCGCCAAGGCCCTTCCATTGATGGACTATCATTACGCAAGGCATCTTACCCGAGATGGAGTTGTCGTAAGCAATGAACCCCTGCATTGTGCTGCCGCCCGAGTTGTAATCAATATCAAGGGTGATGACTTCGGACTTAGAGTTGATGTAAGTTGAGATAATGGTGATCAGAATTATTGTGAAGAAACTTGTAAGACGCATACAGGGCTCCTGATTTGTTTTTGGCAAGTATAATTCATTAATACTTAGGAATTAATACAAAAATCTGTTTGGGTAAGACAGGTTTATACTTCGGCTGGCAAACCATTATTGTACCCACAGATTACACAGATAAGCGCAGATTCGCATCCGGGAAAACCGGTTTAGACAGCAGGAACCGTCTTACGTGCAGTGCTTTTTGATTGACTGAAGGTTCATTGCAGGCGCATTGCTCAATACAGAGAAAGCGGCGCAGAATAAGAACCGCGGTGAAATACCGGCAGTCAACTAAGGCAGGCTCAGCATTGTGAAACAAAATACATTGAACAGCAGGAACCGTCTTACGGGCAGTGCATTCCGATTGTCTGAAGGTTCATTGCAGGCCATTGCTCAATACAGAGAAAGCGGTGCAGAAAAAGAGACGCGGTGAAATACCGGCAGACAACTCAGGCTGGCTCAGTTTTGTGAATCAAAAAAACATTGAACAGCAGGAACCGTCTGATGTGCAGTGGATTCTATTTGATTGCAGACTCATTGCAGGCCATTGCTCAATTCAGAGAAAGCGTCGCAGAAAAGGAGCCGCAGTGAAATACCGGCAGACAACTCAGGCAGGCTCAGCATTGTGAAACAAAATACATTGAACAGCAGGAACCGTCTGATGTGCAGTTCTTTCCGATTGACTGAAGGTTCATTGCAGGCACATTGCTCAATACAGAGAAAGCGGTGCAGAAAAAGAACCGCGGTGAAATACCGGCAGACAACTAAGATGAGCTCAGCTTTGTGAATCAAAAAAACATTGAACAGCAGGAACCGTCTGATGTGCAGTGGATTCTGTTTGACCATCGGTGCAATACAGTTGTTCTGCCTGCTCTGAAATGTACGCGCAGGACAAATCAGGTATTGCTCCGGCGCATGGCACTGATCCGAAACGGGAAGACCTTATCATCAAACAAATTGGCGTATCACTCAAACTGCAATTGTAATATATTGAGTCACAAACGAGAATGAACGGAGAAAAATACAATCTGAGTGAGATCAAAGAAGAGGATCTTGAGAAGGCAAAGATCTTTTCATCGGCATTATTCAGCATAAGTTTTGTGTTGCTGCTTTGGGCCGTGCATTTTATGCAGTGGTCTTTGCAGATTGACTTTTCGAACTTCGGAGTCTATCCAAGGAGTATTAAAGGATTGAGCGGAATACTTGCATCACCGCTCATTCACAGTGACTTCGAACACATTTTCACAAATTCGATCTCCCTGCTAGTCCTTGTTTTCGGTTTGTTCTATTTCTACAGGGAGGCATCGTTCACTGTGTTTGCAGTGGTCTATTTGCTGAGCGGGGCTATTGTATGGCTTGTTGGAAGGCAGTCATATCACATTGGAGCAAGCGGAATTGTTTACGGCATGGCGGCATATGTTTTCTTTGCCGGCTTATTCCGGCGCGACAAGAGGTCAATGGCACTGTCTCTTGTTGTCGTTTTTCTATACGGCGGAATGATATGGGGCGTGTTTCCTGTCGCACCTGAGATCTCGTTTGAATCGCACCTGAGCGGGGCTCTCATAGGTGCTGGACTGGCCTTCATATTCAGAAAGTATGATCCGCCTGAAAAGTACGATTGGGAAGAAGATGATGCACAAAGTGATGATCTGGATTACGGCGATACTCCCGAAAAGATTGACAGGACAGACGAACTTTTTCCGGATGATCCCGACGATGACGACAGGCGGCTCTTCAGGTAATGTCAGGCTCTGAACTTTCTAAATGCTGAACTCCTGCCCTTTGAAGGGAATCTCCACGTTCCTGAAGTTCATTTCTTTAAGTCCTGTCCTGAAAGCTTCCTGCTGATCAAGCTCTCCGTGTACCAGAAAGACATTCTGCATCCTTGACCTGTCAAATCTGTCGAAATACTCTCTGAGTTCGTCGCGGTCTGCATGCGCAGAGAATGAATTGAGCACCACGACCTTTGCATTTACGCTGTACTCTTCACCGAATATGTTCACGCGCGGATCAGGGATGTTGCGGCTCTCTATCAGTCTTCGGCCGAGAGTATGCTCTGCCATGAATCCGACGATAAGTACAGTGGTTGCCGGATTTTCGATATTGTTCTTGAGATGGTGAAGCACCCTGCCCGATTCAGCCATACCTGATGCAGAGATTATCATGCACGGTCCCCTGAATGAATTCAGTCTCTTGGATTCCTCCACATCTTTGATATAGTTCACAAACGGAAGATCAAAAACATCAATGCCCGAGTGAATCAGATTCATAAGTTCCTTGTCGTAACACTCCGGATGTACCTTAAAAATTTCCGTAGCCTTTGTGGACAGCGGACTGTCAACGAACACGGGAAACGGCTGAATATCCCCGCGCTGGAAGATAGCAGCGAGGGCGTAAATGACTTCCTGCGTTCTGCCAACGCTGAATGCCGGGACAATTGTCTTTCCGCCTCTTGAGACCGCTTCTTTCAGGACAGTCTCAAGCTGGCCGTACATATCAACCGCCTTATCGTGAACCCTGCCGCCGTAAGTTGACTCGGAAATTATATGGTCGCAGTTTCCTATGAATTCAGGGTCGCGCAGAATCGGCAGGCTGTTGCGCCCGATATCTCCCGTGAAGGCAAAACGAGTCTTTCTTCCGTGCTCATTAATTTCAAGCACAACCATTGCGGACCCGAGTATGTGGCCGGCATCAAAGAACTCCACCGAAACGCTCTCTCCGAACCCGTCAATGAAGAACTTTTTCCTGTAATCAACAGTCTTGAAATTCTCAAGAACAAGCTTTGCATGCTCAACCGTATAAAGCGGTTTGAACGGGTGCTGGTTCTTGCGCGCCCTCTTCTTGTTCACATATTCAATATCCTTCTCCTGTATATAAGCGCTGTCAAGGAGCATGATTGCGCAAAGGTCCCTCGTTGCGCTTGTGGAATAAATGCAGCCGCCGAAACCCCTTGAGTAAAGCATTGGAAGATTTCCGGAATGATCGATGTGTGCATGTGAAAGAACAACGCAGTCGAGTTCTCTCGGATCGAACAGAAAATTCCTGTTCACTTCATAAGCTTCTTCGCGCCTGCCCTGATACAGCCCGCAGTCAAGAAGAACTCTTTTGCCGTTTATCTCAAGCAGATGCTGAGAGCCCGTAACAGTGCGGTCTGCGCCGCAGAACTTTATCTTCATTATTCAGAACTTTTATTTTTTAATACCGGGATTGAATGGATGTTTGGTGATGCACGGATTTCCGTCTATTATGAATCTGTAATGAAGCTCACAGCCTTTGCTGATGCCTATTCTCGGTGTCCGGATCCTGTCGGCAGGCGGGATCTTCTTTCCGCCTGCAATGTAAAGGCTTCCTTTTCTTGTAAGGTCATGTCCGTTGAACGACTTGTCTATGGCCAGCGCATCGCAAAGCTTGCCGGGACCATTTGCCAGGTCATGCTTCTTCAATGGAAAGTTCCTTAACTTTGAGCATATCTCTTCTCCCTCAAGTATCTCCGCACCTCTGATGAGAACAGCGTCGCCTTTGCCTTCGGGCCCTGTTACTGCGTTCAGACAATGGTGGTTCCCGTAAATGAAATACACGTAAGCCATACCGCCAATTCCGTACATGATCTTGTTGCGCCCGGTGACCCTTCCGTATGAGTGCGATGCCGGATCGTGATCACCAATGTATGCTTCAGTTTCAACTATCATCGCTTTGATCACAGCATCACCTATCTTTCGAATTATAATCTTGCCAAGCAATGAAGCGGCCACCGAAAGGGTGTCCTTCAGATAGAATCTTCTGCTTAAAGGTTCGAAAGGATCAATCATCAGTTGCGAGCCAATATAGATATTTGTGCCGTAAGTGAATATGGCTAAGAGAAAGCGTATGAAGTATGTAACGCAATTGCACTGCAGTCGCAAAAAGCGAAGTTAGTATCAGATAGCTTAAGGATCTTAACAAAGTCCGATCAAGTCTTGCTTAGAGAAACACAATTTTGATCCGAATCCTGCAACTCACCTCGTGTACGATTGTTCACGGCTTTCCGTGCATATAGTGACCGGGATAACCCTTAGAATAAAATTACCAGTTGTTTCTCTTCTGGCAGAAGTCAGTAACCTGCATCAACGCCTATTACGAAATGATCGCAGAGGGGCAACTGAACCATGACCGAACCTGACTGCTGTAGATGCCCTGAATATGACAGATCGGTAGATGATAACTGAAACAAATCATTCAAACTTCCATGCTGTAATATTCCTCATGCAAATGCACTGACGACCATTGAAGAAAATGCAATTTGGTCTGAATCCGAGTAAGCGATAGATCTTGAAGAGCGGTATTATCATTGAGGATTCGCGGGCGGTCAATGAAGCTGTTCCCGGATCTTCATATGCGGTCAGAATCATGTTTCCAGGACCATGTCAGCAAATCCTGAGATGCTGATGCATTGTTGCATTGAATATTAATCATGAAGCGGGCAATTTTGAACAACTGAAAACAATTACTATATGAAAACTCTGATTGCTTTGCTGTTCTGCTTACTGGTTCCCGGATATTCTTTTTCTGATGATCTGCCGGATGCCGGAATGAACCCGGAAAATTCCGGTCCGGAAACTTTTATGAGTCAGTCTGAAAAGGAGGTCAAGAGTAAAGACTTTTCATTCACTGTAAATCCATACATCTGGATGATGGGTGCAACCGGCACTGTTGGTGTGCCAAATACTCCATCCGGTTATCCCAAAAGCGTTTCATTCAACGAGACATTTGCCGACGCGGTAGGAAATATTAAGTTTGCATTCATGGCGGCAGGAAAGATAAAGTACAAGAGTGTATCATTGCTCTATGATATCGTGTATGGAAATCTTAAAGCATTTGATGTTGCAGACCCGAACGGAAAAGGTCTGGTAACAGGCGACGTAACCATGAAGGAGTTCATCACTGATCTGGCACTTGCTTACAGAATACCTTCAAAGAGCAAAGCCACTTTTGTGGATGTTTATGCAGGAACAAGGATCTGGGCTATGGATCAGGAGATCACGCTTGATCCGGTTGATCCTAATCTGCAATCACGGATGCTGAGCAACAGCAATTCATGGATCGATCCGATTATCGGAGTCAAAGCGGATTTCAGCCTGACAAAGGATTGGTTTGCATATGCTAAGGCAGATTTCGGGGGATTCGGGGCAAATTCGGAATGGACATTGATGACGCTGGCTGGCTGCGGTTACAAGTTCAATCAGCACTGGAATACGTCGCTTGGCATAAAATACCTTGGGCTTGAATACAACAAGGACGATCTTTATCTGAATATTGATCAGTACGGGCTTGCTTTGACATTGGGCTACTGGTATTAAAGATCGTTAAAAGAACAGCAATAAAGTAGCGACGGCATCCGCATTATACGGATGCCGTTTTCATCTCTTAATAGAAATAAGTAATGTGTGGAGTGACCATGCTGCCGGTTCAGAAGAAGTATGTCAGTCCGCCCGCATATTCAAATCCTGTTGTCATTGCAGATTCCTGCCCGGCATAAATATCACCCGCATCGTAAAAGCTGTTGTTGTAGTTTATGTTAAGGTTTATGCCGAAGTTCCTCGAAAACCTTACATCAAATCCGAATCCGAGTTGAAAAGCATAACGGATAAGTGACTCGTCTTCTTTACCGTTTACGGATTCGCTGTTCATGAAGAAGTTTATCCCGTTCATGAAAGAGAAATAAGGCATGAAGACGTTCCTGCCCAGGTAATACCTTCCTCCCACATGAAGAGGAATTACCTTGAAGCTCGCAAATCCTGTGTCGGCGCCGTCTCTCAGCTTGTGTGAATAGAAGCCTGTTCTTAGAACCACAAGGTATGACTCCGGAATGTGAAATCCGTAGTTGAACATTACGCCTGTGCCTGGTTCGTATGTGTCACCGAAGTTACCGAGATTGTGAATGTAATCGTATGAAACGGACACCTGGTCCGAGAGCTTGCCCACGGTTGCCTTTTTGTCCGTTTCATTAAGTCTGATGTAAGGCAGTGACTGGGCAAATGCTGCAGTAGCCGAAATGCAGATAAGGACTGCGGTCAGTGAACTTGCAATTATTTTCATGTCTTCAAAGAATTCTGGTTTTAAAGAAGACCCTCAATATAGGAGTCTGGTAACTCACATCGGGGGCATTTGTTTCCGGCATTCCGGGCATGTTGTATCCAAAGTACCCTTCAGGGTAGAAGTAGTAGCTTTTCCTTTTGTAATACCCAGCACCGACACCTACTACCATGTATTCGCGGAGCGGAAGCTGCAGGGTTATAGAGCCGGCATGCAGCAAGTGTTTTGAATAAGAGGGTTGGCTTTGTGTCCAGATGAAGTCCATGCCGTAACTGACATTGAAGATCTCCCAGTTGCCGTCGTAGTATGACAGCGATCCAAGCCAGCCGAGTCCCTGTCCGAAATCATAAGTCCTTCCGTCAATTGAGTCATAGAAATAGTCGTTGGGTGTACCGCCCATAGGGATCAGTTTGATTCCAAGCCTTGTCCTGACTGCATCATCACCCTTCACCTTGAAGTAAGAATTCAAATTCTCCATTACGGCTGCATTGCCGTATAGAAAGCCGGGATTGTTTATGTAATTGTAATTCAGAGTTGCTTCAAGACTGTGTTTTGTGTTTTCATTGTTTGTCAGCTCAAATGCAAACAGACTTCCGGCTACATTCATGGAAGTAAGGCTCGGGTATGAAGATGCAACTGCAATATTGTAATAGAAGTGCGAGAAAGGTGTTGCGTGTTCAAGCATGTGCGGGTTGCCGTAATTTATGGCAAGTTCAAAGATCCCCTGCAGTTCTTTTGAATCCGGGTTGTGAACTCTGTCTTCTTCAAATAGTACTCTTGTACCTGCATTCAGACTGATGTTCAGCTTTTCGGGCTTTCGCCATGAGGGATTCTCAAAGACCCTTGATGCCTCGCCTGTTACAAGCCTTGTAAATAATCTGACGGGATTGATTATGCCGCCGGCAATCTCAGTCCAGACTCTGTGTGAACCTCTTGCAGTATTGTCCGTCACCAGAGTTGAAAGTCTGTACAATACTTCTCCGAATGCGGCTCCGTTCATTCCCGTGTTCACCCAGTCGTTTATTGCCGGCTGATTCGTTTCCATAAATGTCTCCCAGATGTAACTGCCTGCCAGTGCAAATGCCGAGGATTCCCAGAAGTTGTAACCATTTGACCTGCCGCTGTTATAGAATAGATTCCCACCGTAGGGATGTGAGAACAGGTTGGTCAGAAAGTTGTCGCCGTCATAGTTCCATCCTTTTTGAAGGTTGGACCAGATCGACTGAAATCCTATGAACGGCCATCTCTCTTCAGTTGAGTTCTCCCAATCCCTGCCCCATCTTGCCAAGGCCCAGGGGACAAAGATATTGAACATTGCGCCTTCACCAACGGCAAGGGCAAAGTGTCTCGAGGATTCCCATGGCACATATCTTTTTGGACCACTGCTCTGATTTTCCGGTATGTGGCTGAGCTTCAAATCGGAAACTTCCGCCTTCAGATCGGCGATCCTGTATAAGCTGTTCTTCCTTAAGCCGGAGATCTCCGCGGACCTAAGCCTGTTCGATCGACTTGAATAACTTAGATTCAGCACAGATCTGTTCTCATCGTTAAGTCTGAGCCTGAACCTGCCGTTGTTCTCCGCTCGTTTAATCGTCTCAGTCATTCCCCTAAGTGTCAGCTTTCCCGACTCATGCAAAGGTGTTACTGCAAGGCTACCTGACTGGGGAATAACAAAAAGAGCCAACAACATCAGAATTACTGCTGATCTTCCAATCATGTTTGATGTGGATTATTGTTCGAAAGAATATCTGACAATACTTCAGAATCTCGGAACCGGTAATTTCATCCGGAATAGCCTAAATGTTAAGACTTTTAAATCAAAAACAGACAGTCTGAAAACACTCCTGAACCGGCATAACCGGTTTCTCCTGATCAGTTAGTGCCATCATTGCTTCAGCTTCCAACCGGCTGACGGATGATCCCGATCAGTACGGATATAAAGATGACAGCAGAAATCAGAATGCTGACAAACTGCAACCGCCTGTGCCGGAACGTTCCCGACATGCCTGCAAAGAACAATGCAACGGCAAGTGCAACAGACAATAGAAGATACCTGTCGGAAATATCATCTGCTTCATGTGCGTCTTCATTCTTCTTCGATGACTGTTCCCGGAATGTAACAGCGCTGTCCAGGTAAGGCCTCTTGTAAGATTTCATCAGCAAGGGTGAATGCAGAACAGTGGAATTGTTTACCGGATCGAGCTTCAACCATTCTTCAATTGCCGTCCGCAGATTATCATCTGCTGTTCTAAGCATGAACTGCGCGTATTCTTGTTTGCCGCTGCTCAGGTATTCCATATATCGTGTCACAATTCCCGCATCTGCCATCCGTTTCTGTGAATCCTCGAGAGAATGCTCGGTCGCGATCACTTCATATTGCCCCGCTTCATTTGCGAAACGTGAGGAGATTCCATCCCATATTGATGACTGATAACTGCACCATGCTGAAGCAATTGCCGCAAGCGACAGGAGAATTGCCGCAATAGTGTCGTTCAATCTTCCGTTCTTTTTCTCGTGACCCTCCTCTGCAAGATCCTTGAGTTTGTCAAAGCTCTTTTCGGAAGATACTTTGGTTGCTTCGGGAATGTGTTTCGTCATTGAGAAGGATTTACTTCTGATATGAAAAATAACAGGATCGCTCAGGGCCAGAGGTCCGGAACAGAAACTTGGGATTCATTTGGAAGAGGAATTGATTCGCCCGGCTGTTCTAACTCTCAAGCCGGGCGCTGTGAACTCACATCCTGAAAACTATGCAATCTCCCAGGTCTTATCTCCCGAGAGGATCTCATTGAGCGGCTGTTTGCCTTTTCTCTCAGTAACAAGTTCTATCTGCTTTGCCATCTGCTCTTCATACGTTGGCCTTTGAATTGAATAAAGCACTCCGAAAGGGCGCGGCAGATGAACATGGCCGTGATGATTCAGATCCGAAAAAGCGGCCAGAATGCCGGCTTTGACCTTATCCTTTTCATCATGTATCCACAGTTCATTCACGGAATTTCCGTTTGCACTGAGATCCACTACTACGGGCCTGAAGCCGTCCAGTTTGATACCTTTGTTTGCATTTTCACCGAACACGAGCGGCTTGCCGTCTTCAACAAACAAGGCTTCTTCCTTCTTGCTTTCCTTTTCGGTGAATAGAAAGAACGCGCCGTCATTGAAGACCGGGCAGTTCTGGTAGATCTCCACGAATGCAGTGCCCTTATGCCCTGCGGCTCTTCGGAGGACTGCCTGCTGATGCTTCGGGTCCCTGTCGAGCGTCCTCGAAACAAATGTCGCTTTTGCTCCGAGAGCAAGTTCCGCAGTGTTGAAGGGTTCTTCAATTGATCCGAAGGGAGTGGACTTCGTTACGATCCCTGTTTCGGAAGTGGGTGAGTACTGTCCCTTTGTAAGTCCGTAGATCTGATTGTTGAAGAGAAGCACTTTGATGTCGAAGTTCTTTCTCAGCAAATGAATGAAATGATTCCCGCCGATGGACATCGCGTCTCCGTCGCCGGTAACAACCCACACGTTCAGATCGGGCCTTGCGGCTTTCAGTCCGGAAGCAATGGCTGTCGCCCTACCGTGAATTGAGTGCATGCCGTAGGTGTCCATGTAATAAGTGAACCTCGAAGAACATCCGATTCCGGATATGAATACAAAGTCCTCTTTTTTGTCCCCCAGGTCAGGGAAGATCGTCTGAACCTGTTTGAGAATGGAATAGTCTCCGCATCCCGGACACCATTTAACATCCTGGTCAGGTGCAAAGTCTTTGCTTGTGAGCTTCGGTGCAGCGGGTGCTGTTATTGTGTCTGACATTGTGTGTTATTGGCTGTTTAAAAGTTCGGTTACCTTGTTCTTGATCTCTGAAGTTGTGAACGGCAAACCTTTGATCTTGCTGAGCCCGACCGCATCAATTAGGAACCTGTCGCGGATGACTCTTATAAGTTGCCCGTCATTTATTTCCGGAATCAGAACGTATTTGTGATTCTGAAGAAGCTGCCCGAGATTCTTTGGAAGCGGATTAAGGAATCTGAGATGCACGTGTGCAACATCACTGCCTTCTTCAAGGAGTTCCATCATTGCCGCTTTCGCCGAACCGTAAGTTGAGCCCCATGTAAGCACCAGCACCTTTGCATTCTCATTGCCTGAGTCAAGCTTCTGCTCAGGGATGAAATTCTCCACCGCCTTGATCTTCGCGGCTCTGAGCTTGACCATAAGTTCGTGATTGTTCGGGTCGTAAGATATGTTTCCGGTTTCATTTGCCTTTTCAAGTCCGCCGATTCTGTGTTCAAGCCCGGGTGTTCCCGGCTTCACTCTCGGCCTCACATAATTCTCATCTCTTCTGTAAGGGAAGAAGATACCTTCTTCGGAATTTGGCTTGTCAACAAACTCAGCTCTGATCGGCTGAAGCTGATCCTCTGAAGGAAACTTCCAGGGTTCGGAGCCGTTGGCAATGTAACCGTCACTCAATACGATCACGGGTGTCATGTGCTCTATGGCGATCTTGCAGGCATCATACACCGCCTCGAAACAATCTGCAGGAGAAGCTGCAGCGACCACCGGCAAAGGAGCTTCGCCGTGCCTGCCGTAAAGAGCCTGCATGAGGTCTGACTGTTCCGTCTTTGTCGGAAGCCCTGTTGAAGGACCGCCTCTCTGAATGTTTATGATCACAAGCGGGATCTCGAGCATTACCGCCAGTCCCATTGCTTCCGCCTTCAGTGACATGCCCGGGCCGGAAGTGGTTGTAACTCCAAGCGACCCGCCGTATGATGCGCCAATAGCGGAGCATATGCCTGCGATCTCGTCTTCGGCCTGAAACGTCCTTACATTCATGTGCTTGTACCTTGAGAGCTCATGAAGTATGTCGGATGCAGGAGTGATCGGATATGAACCGAGGAAGAGGGGAGTGCCCGACTTCTCTGCGGCAGCTATCAGCGCTATCACTGCCGCATTGTTTCCGGTGATGTTTCTGTATGTTCCCGCCGGAAGCTTGGAAGTGCTGATCTTGAATCGAGTGTTGAAGATCTCAGTAGTGTCTCCGTAGTTCCATCCGGCCTTGAGAGCCTTTATGTTGGCGTCTGCAATTGACTGACTCTTGGAGAACTTTTCCTGTATGAAACTTATAGTGTACTCGGGTGACTGGTCAAAGATCCAGTAGAGCATTCCGAGCACGAACATGTTCTTAGATCTCTCAAGTTCTTTGTTGCTCAGGCCCATACCTGACAGTGCTTCCTTCACGAGGTTCGAAACATTGACCTTGTAAACGATGTAGTTATCAAGAGAATTGTCTTCGAGAGGATTGACGCCTTCCGGATATTCAGCGAGCCGCAGATTCCTCGAGTCAAATCCCGCGGTGTTTGTAATTATGATCCCGCCCTTCTTCAGATTCTTAAGGTCGGCTTTCAGGGCGGCGGCATTCATTGCCACAAGTACATCATATTCATCGCCCGGAGTGTATATGTCTTTGCTTCCGAAATGCACCTGAAATCCTGAAACGCCGGCGAGTGTGCCTGCCGGAGCTCTGATCTCTGCCGGAAATTCCGGAAACGTTGCAAGGTCTTTTCCAAGAAAAGCCGCTGTGTCCGTGAACTGCATTCCCGTTAACTGCATGCCGTCTCCGGAGTCTCCGGAGAAGCGGACCACCATACTCTCGGCTTCAATTACTTCTTCAATGGTCTTCAAAATATTATTGCGGGTTTATTTGTTTGGTTCAGTGATTGTTTCATAAAAATGTAAATTAAAGATTAAGGCGAAGATATTGAAGTCAAATAAACAGGGAACGGCAATGAATTCCAGGAACCCGGTTTGACTTTAAGGTCCCCTCAAACTCCATTCCTCATTCATTTCCATGATATATTGAAATCCGGGATTCCTCTCAAAACTGCCGGGATTTATCTTAACTTCCTTAATGGCTATATTGAGCACATTCAAAATGCAGTTTCAAATCATCCCGGTGCCTGAAGGAATGCTAGGGTACATTTTTTCATGATTGAAATTGCGCCCTGTAAACTTAATCTGAATTTGAAGAATGAAGAAACCGGTTACAATCTTCCTTTTATTATTTGCGATTTCCGTCTTTGCAGATGCTGTTTCGATGGCGGGGCCCAAAGTGGTTTACACATCTCCACGGCAGGGAGCAGAACTTGTAAATTCCGGAGAGAATATTCTTATAAGGTTTGATTCAGATGCCCGGCTCATTCTTGATGAATCTGATATCACTGTCCGGGGATCCCTGAGCG
Source organism: Ignavibacteria bacterium (assembly GCA_019694675.1). Lineage (GTDB taxonomy): Bacteria > Bacteroidota > Ignavibacteria > Tepidaquicellales > Tepidaquicellaceae > JADJAH01. The sequence continues at coordinate 10,849 of JAIBBK010000104.1, read as the reverse complement.
GTGTAATTCCCTGGACTGTAGTATTTCCGGAAGACGGAAATCTGCTTCTTCTTGATCCTTCAAAGGACTTCAGGCGCGGTGAAGTTGTGACAGTGACCATGTCAGATAAATTCAGCAGAGAAACACTGCATACACTTGAATTCACTGCAGATGAGAATCCCCTGACTGATGAAGAAAAGAAGAAGACGCTGATGGAGATACGCAAGGCTGAGTTTGGAGATGGTTTCGGAAACGAAGAACATCACACAAGGGGATATTCGTATCTCCCTGCAACCGAGCCGCTGGTAACCGTACATGTCAATTCCAATCCCGCACCCGGAACGATCTTCTTTGGCAATTTTCCTCTGAATCCATACATAGCTGCGATGAAGCCGTCCGGTCAGTATCTTTTTGCGGGGCAGATGTCATCTCCATGCTATGATTTCCGCCTGCAGGAAACCGGGCTGCTTACGTTTTTCAGAAATCAGGAGCAGATGTATTTTGGAATGGACTCCGCTTATAACATCACGGATTCATTCTACACGGTCAACGGCTATGAAACAGATCTTCACGAACTGCTTGTGCTTCCAAACGGCAACTACATCATCATGAGTTACGATGTGAAAGAGATAGACATGAGCAAGATTGTGCCGGGAGGGCAGAAGAATGCGCTGGTTACCGGACTGGTGATTCAGGAGATAGATCCCGCCCGTAATGCCGTATTCCAGTGGAGAAGCTGGGACCATTTTGAGATCACTGACGCCGACAGCGTGAACCTCAGCCTTGGAGTGATCGACTATTGCCACGGTAACGCGATAGAGACAGACTATGACGGCAACCTTCTGCTGTCAAGCAGAAATATGTCGGAGGTGACAAAAATAAACAGGATAACCGGAGAGAAGATCTGGAGGCTTGGCGGGAAGAACAACCAGTTCACTTTTCTTAATGACACGATGAAATTCTCTTATCAGCATGCGATAAGAAGAACTGCCGCCGGAACATACACACTGTTTGACAACGGAAACTTCCACAATCCTAAAGTCTCAAGAGCAGTTGAATACAGCATAAATGAAACGACAAGAACATGCACGCGCGTGTGGGAATACAGGAATGATCCGCCGATCTATTCGTTTGCGATGGGTTATGTGGAAAGGCTTCCGAACGGAAATACAAGCATATCGTGGGGATTCAGCAATATAACTTACACGGAAGTGACGCCATCGGGAGAAAAGGCTTACGAGTTCAGTCTTGAAAATCTGATATACAGCTACAGGGTGGTGAAGGAAGACTGGAACGTGAAGCCGGTCGGCGTTGCGGAATCCGCAGAAGAGTTCGGACTGATTTACAACTACCCGAATCCGTTCAACGGAAATACTGTAATACGATATTCCCTAAAGAGCAGGTCAGTTGTGAATCTCAAGGTCTATGACATGCTCGGAAGGGAAGTGCGCGAACTGGTCTCAAATGAAACTATGACCCCCGGAAACTACAGAGTCCCGTTCAGTTCAAATGACCTTACCTCGGGACTTTATTTTTATGTGCTGGAATCTGAGGGGATCACTCATACGGGCAAGATGATACTTCTGAAGTGAGCAGGCTGAAGGATAACTGACTTTGACTGACTCAGAAAGAGTTTTCGGCGGGAAAGAGAAGTTCTGTTCCTAAACGGCATTCACAATCGAAACAATTTTTCCAGATGCATGTAACTATTGTCTTAGAATCTAAATCCGTATTTGCTAATTTGCCGGCATCAGTGAACAGCCGGCAGCCGGCTTGTTTCAAAATGGCGACTCCTGTAATGAGGCGGAGCTGTGTTCATACATCACATCAACTATAACAATGTTCGAAGAATTCTTTGTGTCTTTTGTGGAGAATGTGGCCAGGGGAATTGAACTGGTTGCCGTGATTCTCATCGGGCTAGTGTTTATCTATGCTCTTTTCGGCAGTGTAGTGAACATCACAAAGCGCGACATTACCGTTTATCAGAAGTACAAGATAATGATAGCAAAAGTTCTGCAGACCGGGCTTGAGTTTCTTGTGGCGGCAGACATTATAAGGACTGTCATTGTCAAGCCAACACTTGAAGCCACGCTGATCCTTGCATTGCTGATAATAATCCGGACATTTCTAAGCTGGACACTTACACTCGAAACTGAAGGAAGGTGGCCGTGGCAGAAGAGCGCCGGAGCGACGGAGTAACTCAATTGATAATAGAAACCAATACATACATATTGAATCAATCTGCGCGAACAAATCAAACAACCAAAAAAATGAAAAGAACATTTACACTTTTTCTGCTGCTCATTGGCCTTTCAATTGCAGGAAGTTCGGCACAGGCACAATGGAGAGTAAACACCTACTTCGGTTACGGGTTTGATGATGACATCGAACTTACAACATCAAACGGTACGTTCTATTCCGGAACACTCAAAGGGCCGTTTATCTGGGGAGGCGGTGTTGAGTATGTGCTTCAGAGAAATTACGGGATCGAAGTCCTGTACATGAGAGAGGACACCGACTTTGAGATCAATTACAAGTACGGTGTAAATAACAGGGACACAACAGAGTCTTACGGAACGGGCCTGAATTTCATAATGCTCTCCGGAAACGGGTACACACCCATACCTAATTCACCGCTTGAGCTGTTCGGAAGTGTTATGCTCGGGTTGGGGATCTTTGAGAACAAGGATGCAAAACCCGGCGCAAGTTCTTCTGAAACTGCATTCTCATACGGCTTCAGGGCCGGAACCAACATCTGGTTCTCCAATAGTGTGGGACTTAAGCTTATGGGACAGCTCGTTTCAGGCGCTCAGGATTTCGGCGGCGGATTCTATGTGGGCACCGGCGGAGTAAGCGCAGGAGTTGCACCTGAATCTTCAATGTTCCAGTTCGGAGTAGGAGGAGGCCTTACATTCAAGTTCGGAGGAACAAAGAAAACGAAGTTGCCGAGAATGTAATATGCTCTCTTGCCTCCTAAGATACATTCAGCCGAGACTGATGCTGAATTTGCTTTGAGTTATGATGATTGCCGGGATGACAGCCAAATGAATTCTGGCGGATTATCCCGGCTGTCTTTTTGAGATTGAACGGAGCTGTGAAATGAGGTAATGTACGGCTGTTGTGAATGACAATTTTCGCTTCATCCTTTTGCAAAACAAGAACTGAATTATGCTGTATAGAAACATACGCATTCCATTTGTCTTCACATTGATCATCATCCTGGCACTTGCAGACAGCTGCTATTCCCAATGGCGCGGCAATGTGTACGGCGTTTACGGATTTGACGACAAGATCGAGGCGCGGGCGGATGACGGTCAGTATTTCCAGGGCGATATCAGCGGCACCCTGTACTACGGAGCGGGCATTGAGTATTTTCCTTCCAAGGATTTTGGTGTGGAGCTGTTGTACTTTCGTGAAGACACGGAAGTAAACGTAAAGTACACTTACAATCTCAATCTGAATGATACAGTGTTTGTGCCCGGACTTGGAATGAATTTCATTATGCTCGGCGGCACTGCCTATACAAAGCCAAAGAAATCTCCAATGGAGTTTTTCGGAGGCGCAATGCTTGGCATCGGCATATTTGAAAACAAAGATCCGCTTCCCGGTGCCCAGACATCTTCAACCGTATTTGCATACGGCTTCAGGGCTGGTGCAAATATCTGGATCTCGGAATCATTCGGCCTGAAGCTGACCGGACAGGCGCTATCGGGCGTTAAGGCATTTTCGAGCGGATTCTATTCGGGTACTGCCGGAACAGGCTCCAGCATAAATCCGGAGTCTTCAATGTTTCAGTTCGGGCTCGGCGGCGGACTGGTTTTCAAGTTCGGTAAGTGAGCCGGAAATTTCCGCGGAGGTCTGCAGGCTATCTTTCCGGCCGGAAGTTCATTCATAGTTCCTTTTTGCATAGTTACCGCTGAAAACACTCAGGACTTAAATGACAGAAATTATTACAAAGCTCGTAGCAATAGCAGCGATAATCGCTGTTCCCGCAACTTCCCTTGGTATGGGTCTGCAGTTTGAGAAACCACACCTGCGGTTGCTTGCAAATCATACAGGAATGATCTTCAGGTATTCACTTGCGATGTTTGTGGTTATGCCTGCAATTGCCGCAGTCCTCTTTTATTATGATATAGCCAATAAGGCGGTGTGGGGTGGAATATTCCTTGTTTCCATATCTCCCATAATGCCCTCGATTGTTGGAAAGACAGGAAAGAAGGATAAGGATTCATTGATAAAACTCGCATGGTTTGTCATTGCTTTGATCTACTCACTCTTCCTGATACCGTTGTCTCTTATTGCGGTTAAGTCTGTATTCGGACTGGATTTCGATCTTGGTTACAAAGAACTGTTCATTAAGCTCCTGATCCTTTTCATTGTTCCACTGTCAGCGGGATTTCTGGTAAGCATTTATTTTCCGGCAAGTGTTGCATCTGTATTGAGGATTGTCAATGCGGCGGGAAAGATAGCGGGACTTGTACTTGTTGTACTTCTTCTGATTGTCGCAGCCGTTCAGATTTCCAAACTTACTCTTATTTCCGTGCTTCTGGTTCTGGGATTTGCTTTGCTTTCAATGATCGTGGGAGTGGTACTCGGTTATCCCGAAAGGAATTCCGGATATGTGCTGGCAGGTTCACTGCTCATGAGACTTCCTGCTCCGGCGATAATATTTGCACAGATCAATAACACCGTTCAGGAGCACCTGCCTGTGATTCTGCTTTATCTGATAATAGGTACTCTGATGTACAAAGTGCTCGATATCATTCATAACAAAAAAAGAAGCGGCGGATAGTTTTTACGGGATGGCTCACGCCGGATCTTGCCAAACCGGATTTTAAAAATTTGCTGAGAGAATTGGATCCGATCACAGAAAAGCAAGGACAGTCTGAAACGGACAGTAAGTCTCCGCCGTACCCGGATATGGTATGGATACCCGGAGGCAAATTCAGTATGGGTTCAAATGACCATTATGAGGAGGAGTCACCTGTTCATGAAGTGACAGTTGACGGTTTCTGGATGGATAAGTTTGAACTTACAAATGCAGGATTCAGGAAGTTCATTGAATCAACAGGTTACGTTACGCTGTGCGAGAAGGCCCCCAATGCGGAGGACTATCCCGGAGCACTTCCCGAGTTGCTGGTTCCTGCGTCGGTGGTATTTGTTAAACCCGAGCAAAGAGTTGATCTGCGGAACTACTTCAACTGGTGGACTTACATTCCCGGCGCAAACTGGAAGCATCCGTTCGGCCCTGATTCTGACCTGAAAGGAAAGGATGACTACCCGGTCGTCCATCTTGCGTATGAAGATGTTGAGGCGTATGCCAAGTGGTCAGGAAAGGAGATACCTACCGAAGCTGAATGGGAGTTTGCCGCGCGAGGCGGACTTGAGGGGAAAGAGTATGCCTGGGGTGATGAAATGTATCCCGGCGAGAAGGCAATGGCAAATACATGGCAGGGAGAGTTTCCGGTGGAGAACACGGCGGCAGACGGTTACGAACTGATGGCTCCGATTGGACAGTATCCTCCCAACGGATACGGCCTCTATGATATGATCGGAAATGTTTGGGAATGGACAACCGACTGGTACCGGCATCACAGCTTGTTCGAGAACAGTTGTTGCTCAAGCATCAATCCGGCGGGCGGGTCTCCTGAAGGCAGTGTTGATCCACGGTCACCCGGAAGTCTGATACCTCGGAAAGTCATGAAAGGCGGTTCTTATCTTTGCGCCCCGAATTACTGCAGGAGATACAGGCCTTCTGCCAGGATGGCTCAGCCGGTAGATACTTCTACCTGCCACCTCGGATGCAGATTAATAGTCAGGAAGCAATCAAAATGATCCCAAATATGATTATAAGACCGGTTGTACTTCAGCTTGCGCTGATAGTTGTCAGCTGCGCTGTCTCGTTCTCACAGGAGATAGAACCCCGCGCTTATTCAAACCTTCCCGTTAATGCAAACTTTGCGGCATTGAATTACAACTTTACAAGCGGAAACATTGTAGCAGATCCGGCCGCTCCCATTAAGGAACTCGATCTTAATTCAAACAACATTATCGGAGGCTATGTCAGGACGTTTTCTATGTTCGGTAATCTTGCAAGAATTCAGCTGACCGTACCGTATTCATTTCTTTCGGGCACGGCAAAACTTGCAGGAAGGGATACAGCCGGCACACGGTCCGGCTTGGCCGATCTTCGCATAAGGTTCGGAATAAATTTTATCGGCTCACCTGCGATGGATATTGCGGAATATGTGAAAAGAAAGGAAGGGACTGTGGTGGGTGCAAGCCTTGTTGTTTCGGCACCTACAGGACAATATTTCGAGGACAAGCTCATAAATCTCGGGACAAACAGGTGGGGATTCAAGCCGGAGATTGGGATCTCGCAAAGGCTGAGTGATTTTTACGGAGAGATCTACACCGGTGTTTGGTTCTTTACTGCCAATAATGAATACGTGAAGACCAATAAGCTTGAGACCGATCCGCTGTTCAATATTCAGGGTCAGATAAATTATGTCTTCAAGAACATTGCATGGGCAGGGATCAATGCTGCTTATTCAAACGGCGGAAATACAAGTGTTAATGGTGTAAGCAACAATACAAAGCAGGACAACTGGAGATTGGGTGCGGTCGTTTCGAGCGCACTGTCAAAGAATCTGGCTGTCAAACTCCAGTATCACACCGGTGCAGTCATTCGCAGAGGTTCTGATTTTGACTTCTACGGAATTTCCTTTCAATACTTCTGGTATTGAACAATAATCTGCATTACTGAATATCCTTTCGGACGATATTTGTTTGCCCAGCCGTCAGTCAGGGTCTGTCTTCGGCTGCTTTTCCGGCAAACCGGCCCCTGATTCATTCAGATTCACATTCAGAATTAAGTTTCCATATAATTCTTTCATATGGGTTTGAAATTTTTCAGCTGATGTGGTAAGATTCACATGTATTTCACCGGCAAGTATTCCCGATTTTGCTTTCAAAATAAAATACACGACATGAAGAAATCAAAACCCGGGGCGGCAAAAGGCAACTCAAAACGCCCTAACATCCTCATCATATGGGGAGATGACATTGGTCAGTCAAATCTGAGCTGTTATTCCATGGGACTCATGGGATACAGGACTCCGAACATTGACAGGATTGCAAAAGAAGGAGCAATCTGCACAGACTACTACGGCGAGCAAAGCTGTACGGCAGGACGTTCTGCATTCATAACGGGTCAATGCACTTACAGGACGGGGCTCTCAAAGGTCGGAATGCCCGCTGCTCCTCAGGGCCTTCAGGCCCGTGATGTGACGATAGCTCAGATGCTGAAGGGGCTGGGATACAAGACAGGTCAGTTCGGCAAGAACCATCTCGGTGACAGGAATGAGTTTCTCCCGACAGTTCACGGCTTTGATGAGTTTTACGGAAATCTTTACCACCTCAATGCGGAAGAAGAACCGGAACATCCGGACTATCCGAATGAGAAGGACTTTCCGAACTTCAAAAAGAATTTCGGCCCGAGGGGTGTACTGCATTGCTGGGCAACGGACAAGGACGACAAGACAGTTGATCCTAGATTCGGCAAAGTCGGAAAGCAGAGGATCGAAGATACGGGCCCGTTGACAAGGAAAAGAATGGAAACTGTTGATGATGAGTTTGCAAAAGCCGCTAAGGACTTCATAAAGAATGCAAGCAAGAATGACGAACCATTCTTCTGCTGGTTCAATACAACTCATATGCATGCATTCACACATACAAAGCCGAAGAGCAAAGGACAGGCAGGCAGGTGGCAGTCGGAGTATCACGATACTATGATAGACCACGACAGGAATGTAGGGGAGCTGATAGATCTTCTTGATGAACTCGGAATTGCAGAGGATACATTTGTAATGTACAGCACAGACAACGGCCCGCACATGAATACATGGCCAGACGGCGCAATGACACCGTTCAGAAACGAAAAGAACTCAAACTGGGAAGGTGCATTCCGTGTGCCGGCTCTGTTCAGATGGCCCGGACACATAAAGCCGGGAATTCAACTCAACGGGATCATGAGCCATCTTGATATGTTCCCGACGATTCTTTCCGTTGCAGGTGACCCTGATGTGAAGGAAAAACTCAGGAAAGGTACTACAGTAAACGGAACAAAGTTCAAAGTGCATCTTGACGGTCATGACCTATCAGGTTACCTGACCGGAGAAGAGGATTCAAGTCCAAGGCAGGGCTTCATCTATTTCAATGACGATGGCGAAATTGTATGCCTGAGATTTGACAACTGGAAGGCTGTCTTCATGGAGCAAAGGGCCAGAGGAACATTGCAGGTCTGGGCCGAGCCGTTCGTAAAACTGAGATGTCCGAAACTTTTCAATCTCAGAACCGATCCCTATGAGAGAGCGGATATAACTTCCAACACTTATTTTGACTGGTACTTCAGAAGAGTATTTGTTCTTGGCCCTGCGCAGAAAGCGGTTACAGACTTCATGGCAACTTTCAAAGAATTTCCGCCGAGCCAGAAAGCTGGAAGTTTTACGATCGAGCAGACAAACGAAATGATAAACGATGCAATGAGCGGAGCGCTTCACTGATAAGAATCAGTAATTAACGCAAAGCCATGTTCACATTCGGAGCATGGCTTTTTTAAAATCAATCTGATTACAAACTTCAGTTATTATGGATGCAAAAGAACTTAGTTGCTGGAATGACGGCACGGCGCGAAGCGCGATCATTGATCTTGTAAGGGATGTTACGGATCAATCCGGTCCGGATTACTTACCGCCGGAAGACAGAATTGCTGTATTTGACAATGACGGCACTCTCTGGTGCGAATATCCTCTTCAGGTACAACTGTATTATTTTCTTGAGAGATTCAGCGAACTCTTGAAGAGCAGGCCTGAACTTGCGGAAGTTCAGCCTTACAAGGCAATCGCCGCGAGAGACATTAAGACGCTTCTTTCATTTGACAAACAGCAGATAATGAATGCGGTGTTTACGGCTTCCGGAGAAACTACTCCGGAAGAATACGCAACGGCCGTGAGAGACTGGTTCAATTCTGCGGCACACCCGGAATTAAAGAGGTCTTTTTATGATGTTGCGTACAGGCCTCAAACGGAGCTTCTGAATTACCTGAGCGCAAACGGATTCAAGACATTCATTGTATCGGGCGGAGGGATCGAATTCATCCGTGTCATTTCGGAAAAGATCTACAGTATTCCCACTTACATGGTGATTGGTTCAACGGGCAAAACGGAAGTTGTAACTGATGATGCGGGGCCGATGGTAAAAAGGATACCGGGCCTGAGAGATTTCAATGACAAGGATGAGAAAGTGATCAATATCAACTACTGCATCGGAAAGAGGCCCGTCCTTGCATTCGGAAACTCCGATGGTGACAGGGCAATGCTCAGATACACAAAAGCCGGAAAGGGCAGGAGCCTTTCGTTGCTTCTTCATCATGATGACGGTGAAAGAGAGTTTGCTTATGACAGGGATTTCAAGATCAGTACGCTCTCCGCGGCTTTGGATAATGCGGATGCCGACGGTACTCTTGTGGTGAGCATGAAGAATGACTGGAATGAAATATTCTGAGGATCATTGCTTTCGGATTCTTCAACTCTAACTGATCAAACTAAAATGAAAAAAACCGGACTGAAGGTAATTACATTTGTGCTTATGTCGGCTTCAATTTTCAGTTCAAGTTCATTCTCACAGTCTTCGGGAGATGACATAGCAAAGGCATTGGCCAACCCTGTAGCAGACCTTATCAGTGTTCCGTTTCAGAATAATTTTCAGTTTGGGATCGGAAGTTCTGACGGCTACAAATATCTTCTGAACTTTCAGCCCGTTATACCGGTATCGCTTGGAAAGAAGATAAATCTGATCAACAGAGTGATAGTGCCTGTCATAGCGCAAAACAAAGCTGTGAATTCGGAAAGGCAAAACGGACTCGGCGACGTTCTCTATTCGGCATTCTTTTCTCCTTCACGCAGTAAACTCATCTGGGGTGTCGGCCCTGCGCTTTCAATTCCTTCCGCTACGAATGACTTGCTTGGCACAAAGAAGTTATTGCTCGGCCCAACGGGAGTTGTACTCGCTCAGCCCGGCGGTTGGACCATTGGCGCACTTGCAAACAATCTGTGGTCGGTGGCAGGCAGTGAAGAAAGGCAGGACATTAATGCTCTCTTTGTTCAGCCGTTTTTCTCATACAATTTTGCCGGAGGTTTTGGTTTAGGTGCATCATCGGAGAATTCCTATGACTGGAAAAACAAGAGACTTACTTCCGGACTGATAGCGCTGAATCTCACACAGGTAATCAGATTCGGCAAGAAACAACCCGCGAGTATTTTACTTGCGCCGGTCTATTATTATTCGAGCGCCGCCGTAAACAAACCGGAGTGGGGTGCGAGAGTGGCCATCGTTCTTGTGTATCCCAAATAAATTGAAACTCTATGAGCAGGAACTACGGTAAGCAAACATTCCAGCTAATATTCTCTTTCCTTCATCTTCGACGCCATTGGCGTGATTGAAGCTTTCTCCTTTGCCGATTCCGCCGCCGTCAAAGCAATTGACAGCTTCCCGGTTCAGACAAGCAGTTTATAGCTGTTAAGCGCTTTCATGTAGTTTGCCCTTTCAAAGGCCGAAGGGTCCGCTACGGACTTCTGGCTCATGCTTCCCTTCATCTGTTCAATTGACTCATACTCCTTTTCTTCCATCCATGCGCGCATGTCTGCAAGAACCTCGCTGATCCTGACCGGGCCGTTCTTAAGGAGTTCGGAGCACATGCATGCAACATCCGCACCCGCCATGATCATCTTAAGAGCATCTTCATACGAATGAATGCCGCTTGTTGCCGCCAGGCTTGCTTTCACCTTGCCGTACAGTATGGCGATCCATC
>JAIBBK010000086.1 GCA_019694675.1 Ignavibacteria bacterium | reverse complement strand
ACTGGAAGCTTGTTCTCCAGACAGGCGCACAGCAGGATATCTGCACGGATGAAACAGTCAACTTCCAGGACAACGGCATAGCAATACTTGCCTGTCCTAACTCACAGCAGATTTCGAGACAGTACACTGTAAGCAACAATGTTCTGACATACACGGAAACATCAATAGCGTATGATGTAGTATTCTCAAACAATCAGCAGACTCTTGAGCTGAAAGGAAAGAATGTTTCGCGCAATCTGACATATTCCAAGCAGACCACTTCACCTGCAGATGTGTATGGGGGAAATGCAAGCAGTACAACTTCATCGGATCTTCCGAAGGAGGTGGCAAGATGAGAAGTATGCTAATAGTAATTCTCTTTGGCCTCAGTGTTTTTGCATTCTTCGGTTGGGGAAAGAGTGAAGAGAGAAACACTGCCCAAACGAATAACGCATGGAACATCTTCTCCTATAAAAGAGCCATTGAGAACAGTGACAACTCCGGGCAAGCAGTCTCACGCGCAGACATAATCGGCGTTGACATGAATGCAGTATCAGTACTGTTGGCCGAGGCACCCGATGAGTTAAGTATTGAGATTCCGATGAAACACGGAACTGCGATGAAGCTCAGGCTCAGAAGGAGTTATCCTCTTGCGGAAGATTTCGTGCTGTATGAGAAGAGCGGATCGCTGACGGTGAAGAGAAATTTTGACAATGAAGGCATTCATTTCACCGGAATCATAGAGGGAGATGCCAACTCGGTTGCTTCACTGAGTTTTTTCAGTGACGGAGTAATGGGAATAATTTCCGATGAAAGAGGAAACCATATTCTCGGGCCACTTGAGGGAGATGACGCAAAGGCAGGCGAGTATGTATTCTACAATGACGCAGAACTTCTCACAGCTTCAGGATTCAAATGCGGAATTGAAGATCTTGAAGATAAGTTCACTGTGCCTTACAGAAATGAATCAGAAACAGCCAGCCATGAAACCGACAACCCGGCAAGACTGGCCGTAAAGGTTTACATGGAAGCGGACTTTCAGACTTATCTTGACAAGGGAAGCAATATACAGAACGTTGCCAATTACATAAGCGGTCTGTACAACTCAGTGCAGGCAATTTACCAGGCAGAAGGAATTCCGACTCAGGTATCGAATATTGCTGTATGGACTGCGGCAGATCCTTACAGGAATCTCAATTCTTCAGACTCCGTGCTGTTTGCATTCGGACGGAACACTCAGGACAATTTTCAGGGCAATCTTGCGCACCTGATATCTACCAGAAGCGCAAACATGGGAGGCATTGCGTGGATAAGAGTATTGTGTTCGCAGTATGAGCCGAGCTACTTCGCAGGCAGGTTTGCATTCAGCAACATTGAAAGCACATACAATAACTTTCCGACCTACTCATGGACCATAAACTGCATAACGCATGAAATGGGACACAACCTTGGTTCGCGCCACACTCATTCATGCACATGGCCGACAGGTAACGGCGGCGCACTTGGCGCAATAGATTCATGCTATTATGCGGAGGGAGGATGCTTTCCTGCGCCTCGTCCGAGAATAGGGACAATAATGAGCTACTGCCATTTGTGGCCGGCAAACCAGGGCGGAGGCGTGAATCTTGCGTCAGGCTTTGGACAATTGCCGGGAGATACGATAAGGCTCAGGTACGCACAGGCATCCTGCCTTGACAGGGAAATGAACTCATCAGAAAGGCCGTCAGGATTTGACCTTGCGCAGAATCATCCAAATCCATTTAACCCCGTGACAACGATAAGGTTTGCTGTCCCTGAACAGGCCGGGATATCTCTTGAAATATTTGACATGGCAGGCAGGAAGATCACAGAACTGATCTCAGCAAAGATGTATGAGCCGGGATTCTACAGCATTGATTTTGATGCATCGTCGTACGGACTGTCAAGCGGAATATACTTTTACAGACTGAGGACTGAAAACTTTACTGAAACAAGAAGGATGGCTCTGATAAAATGAAGACTGAAAACCAAAGTTACTGCGCATTTGCAGAACCGGAAAGATCATTGTCCGAAATTCATCGGAAACCGGGATCAAACGGATCTTTAATATTAATGAAAATGGCCGCCATGTATTTCTTAGCATTTCTGATATTTGCCAGCGGATGTTCATCAAGTTCCGAAGACAGCTCATTCACATTCGGAAAGGGAAAGTACAATTTTGTAATGTATGACAGCACAGGTTCAGGAAAGCTGATCGAGGGCAAAATGACCGTTGAGAGCTATGTCGGGGAGAAGATCACCGGAAAGCTGGAATACACGAAGGTTTACGATGAAGACTTCAACGGTTACAGTTCCATGAGCGACATATTTGAAGGCAACGTCATTAAGAAGGACAGAAAGGTTTGGGTAAACACAAATCCGAGGATAGCCGACAGCAACGTATTCTGGAACATGACGATCGGCAAGACATCAGTAAGCGGTGAATGGACCTATTCAGTTTTCCGCGGACAGGGAAGTTTCAAGGGGAAAGTGAAACTAACAAAGGCAAAATAGAAAATCACAGGGAAAGGAACTGAAATGAAACTTGTTGTCAAAGCAGCTTCTGCAATTGCGGCTATTTGCTTTTGCATTTACGCAGTATCCGAGGTTGGGGCATATCCGAGGTTTGCCGCATACACAGGGGATAAGTGCATGGACTGTCATGTCAATCCTACGGGAGGCATAATGCGCAGTTACGGCGGAATGAAATTTGCGGAGAAGAATCTTGAGATAGAGTCATTCAGGAAGCTGGCGGGAAAGACGAAGTTTGATCCGCGGCTTACTAAGGCAGTGTCAATCGGCGGTGACGTCCGAGTTGCGCAGGTGGACAACCAGGTTCCTGACAGATCGAATTACAATTCCTTTCTGGCGATGCAGGGTGATGTTTATCTGAATGTGGAGCTGAACAAGATTGTGGATGTGTTTGCGACGTCCGGGATATATATCCCGGGCGTGGAGACTCGCTACGAAGTTTACGGCATGCTGCACAATCTGCCGGCCAACGGATTCTTTAAGGCGGGAAGATTCAAGCCCGATTACGGAACGAGAATAGTGGAGCACAGGGCATTCCAAAGAAAGAACCTGCTTGGCGCGCCGTATGAGGCGAACACCGGCTTTGAGATCGGCATTTCTCCGGAGTGGTTCACACTCACGGCGGGATTATATAATCCCGCCTCCTCAGACTTCATAAGCCAGGACCCCCACAAAATGTTCGTAGCTTCCACCGATTTCAATTTTGCTTTCAGTGACTTCGACTACACTCTAAACATCGGAGCTTCGTTCCTCAATAATCCTTATAATACGAGTGACTCGCTCTTCTCTCAGACTATCACCGGACTCCAGCAATCTTACGGAGCAGATCTCAGACTCGGCTTCTTCAAACGCGCCGCTGTCATTGCTGAAGTTGATTTCGAAGAGAGGAAGACAGACTATCCCCTGCGACGTTCGCTCTATCTCTTCGGTGAACTCGACGTAATGGTAATCAATGGTCTTGAATTGCGGGGGCAGTACGAGTATTACGACCGCAACCGCGATGTTGAGGAAGATCACCGTTCACGCATAAGCGCAGGTTTTGCCGCATTCCCTTTCTACGGCTTTGAGACCGAGGTCATGCTGAGATTTGTTGACGAACCTCAGGAGCAGAATAACGACGAGTTCCAGTGGAACTTCCATTTCTACTTCTGATCTTCCGTTGAGGCAGCTGATTTATAACGCCGGTGTCAGCGCAGACGGATTCATTGCCGGCCCCAATGGTGAGTTTGACTGGCTGTTCACTGACCAGGACTACGGCATCTCCGGATTTATGAATGAGATCGACTGTACTGTTATGGGAAGAAAGACATATGACATAATCCTGGCCCATGATGAGAACTTCTTCAAAGAGAACATTCACTATGTGTTCACATCTTCACCCGGACGCAGTTCTGCCGACTCTGTGATATTTACTGATAATGATCCTGCTGAAGTAGTTTCCGGGCTTAAGAAGATGGAAGGAAAAAGCATCTGGCTTGCCGGCGGCGGTGAAATTGCAGGAATACTGCTTGATGCCGGATTGATTGATGAACTGCTGCTCTCTTACCATCCTGTTGTGCTTGGCAATGGCATACCGCTATTCAGGTCAGGCGGGACAATGCAGATCTTCGAAACAACTTATATAAAGCATTATCCGACAGGCCTTGTTCAGGTGAGAATGAAGAAACCTGTTTTCAACTGATCTTTTGCCTCAGATGCCGAATACTTCTTTTGCTACGGAATATGTGTTGCAGTAGGCATTGACTGTAAGAGAGATCGGCTTTGAATATCCGCCGCCAAGAGCAAGCGAGACAGGAATGCCACGTTTCCTGCATTCGTGCATTACGATCCTGTCCCTTTCTATCAGCCCTTCTGCTGTCATAGAAAGCCGTCCCAGCGAATCTTCCTTCAGCGGATCAACCCCGTGTATGTAAAGCACTATTCCCGGATCAAACTCAAACACGGCGGGCAGATGTTCACAAAGAAGTTCAATGTATTCATTATCGCCCGTGCCGTCATTCAGTTCAACGTCAAGCGTGGAAGGTATTTTCCTGTAAGGATAGTTGTTCTTGCCGTGCATGCTGAATATGAACACTCCGGCATCACTTCCGAGTATTGAAGAGTTTCCGTTACCCTGATGCACGTCAAGATCCACTATAGCAATTCTTCTGACAAGATGTTCCGAAAGCAAGAGCCGCGAAACAACTGCAAGGTCATTGAAGACGCAGAATCCTTCGGCGGAGTCGCTGAACGCGTGGTGAGTACCGCCTGCAAGGTTTCCTGCAATGCCGTCAGCGAGTGCAGAGTACGCAGATTCAATTGCGCCGCCCACTGAGTAAACGGATCTGAGATACAATTCCCTGCTCCATGGAAGCCCCAGGCGGCGTATCATGGAAGGATCGGCGGTTCCGTTCAGAAAATCGCTGTGATACTGTTCCGTATGTGCAAGAAGTATTTGCTCCCTGCTTGCGGGCTTTGGCACTTGCAGTTCGGATTCACTCAGTACCTTTCTCTGCACAAGCAATTCCCTGAGCATTGAATACTTCTCTGCAGGGAATCTGTGGCCTGCCGGCAGGGGAAAAGAATATCGATCAGAGTGAAATACTCTCAACCCGTTCTGTCTCGATCAGCACTTCTGAAAGCACGGTCTTCTGAACCGGGCATCTCTCTCCGATCTCAAGTATCCTGTCTTTCTGTTCGTCGGTAAGTTCGCCATTAAGTCTCGTCCTTATGAAGATCTTGTCCACTTTGCCCGATTCCGTTTTGATCCCGTTAAGTTCTTCGGCGGGAACCTTCTTATGAAACATTTCAAGCTCAACATCTTCAAGCGGAAAGCCCTTTCTTTCGGCATACATTCTCATGGTGATCGCCTTGCATGCACCTATTGATGCAAGCAGCAGCTCGTAAGGAGTCATGCCCGTATCCGTCCCGTTTGCATCTTCCGGCTCATCGCATACAATCTCATGACCCCTGCTTGCCGCGTATGTCTTATAACCAATGGAGTTCTTTACAGTCACTTTGTGCGGTGCGTCTGTCATCTTCGGTATTCAGTTTTAATTCAAGTGTAATATGGCAATAATCCGCAAGTGTTATAAGTCAAAACTCTTTCCGGAATGCAAACCGCGATCTTTCAAGTTAGTCTTTCTCACTTTTCACTTTGCATGAGCCCGCTTATGTTTGAAGCAACAAATCACGATCATGAACTCTATCTCAAGAACATCTAAGTATGCGCCGGTGGAAGAGAGCTACTTTCTCGAAGGGCCAAGGTCAAGAAGGGAGGAATTCCGTTTCACGGTCAGCGCAATGACCGAGTTCATAAAGGGATTCCGGGCGTTTCACTTTATCGGCCCATCGGTCACTGTTTTTGGCTCGGCAAGGTTTAAGCCGGACAATGAATATTACATTATGGCGAGGGAGATGGGAAGCAGGCTCAGTAAGATCGGTTTCACAGTCATGACGGGCGGCGGGCCGGGAATAATGGAGGCTGCGAACCGTGGAGCAAAAGAGGCGGGAGGAAAATCGGTGGGAGCAAACATAATTCTCCCGTTTGAGCAGAAACCAAATCCCTATCTTGACAAGTATGTGAACTTCAATTACTTCTTTGTAAGGAAAGTACTGCTTCTGAAATATTCATATGCATTCGTTGTAATGCCCGGAGGCGCGGGAACAATGGACGAACTCTTTGAAACTATCACTCTTATACAGACAGGCAAGATATCAAACTTCCCTGTTGTGATCATGGGGAAGGAGTACTGGAAGAATCTGATTGAACTGCTTGAGGACTTTTCGGCCAAAGGCACCATAAGTCCTGATGATTTGAAGCTGTTCCTGCTTACGGATTCCGTTGATGAGGCGGTGAAGCATATTGAACTCAATACGATCGGAAAGTACAAACTGACACGAAAGCCGAGAACGCCTTCAAAGATTCTGCGCGAAAGGTCCTGAGCAAAGTTATCTTCGTCTCCCCGATAAAGCGATGCGCCAGTCAGACTCACGGCGACGGTTGAAGTTTGCGTTACAGCCAGCCGGTCCTGTCCAGACTCCGGTACTGGATCGCTTCGCTTATATGAGCCGTGTTTAGCTTCTTGGTTCCTTCCAGGTCGGCGATTGTCCTGCTCACTTTCAGAATGCGGTCATAAGCCCTCGCAGAAAGTCCAAGCCGCGTTATCGCATTCTTCATCAGCTCTTCGCACGCTGAGTCAATTGCGCAGAATTCTCTTATCTCTTTCCCGGACATGTTTGAATTTGCAAAGAGCCCTTTTCTTCCCTTGAATCTCTTGAGCTGTAACTCCCTCGCCCTGATTACGCGCCCCCGGATCTGTTCAGACCGCTCGCCTTCCGCCTTGCTTGAAAGCTCCTGGTACTTCACCGGATTGACGTGGATGTGCAGGTCGATCCTGTCGAGAATGGGACCGGAGATTTTGGATAAGAACTTCTGAACTTCAGGATCTGAGTACATGGCAGTTTCCTTTTGTGACCCGGCCGGAGTCGGGTTCATTGCCGCTACCAGCATGAAATTGCAGGGATACTGGACAGTAAGTTTTGAACGGGAGATCGTAACCACCCTGTCTTCCAGCGGCTGTCTCATAACTTCGAGCACGTTCTTCTTGAATTCGGTCAGTTCGTCAAGAAAGAGAACGCCGTTGTGGGCAAAGGATATCTCGCCCGGCTTTGCATTCGGCCCTCCGCCCACAAGCGATACATCGCTTGCCGTGTGGTGCGGTGACCGGAAAGGTCTGATCGAGATGATCGAACTTCCGGAGGGAAGCAAGCCTGCTATCGAATGTATCTTTGTTGTTTCAAGAGCTTCATCAAGCGTAAGTGGCGGAAGTATTGTCGGAAGCCTCTTTGCAAGCATGGTTTTGCCTGAACCAGGCAGGCCGATCAAAATGATGTTGTGTGATCCGGCCGCCGCGATCTCCATGGCCCTCTTCACTTCCGCCTGACCTTTTACGTCGGCAAAGTCGAAGTGGTAATTCTGTTCCTTCTCAAACATTGCCTTCACATCCACCTTAAAAGGCGTGAACGATCTTTCATCCTGAAGGAAATCAACAACATCGGTAAGCTTCTCAAATGGATACACCTCAACATCACCGACAATTGCCGCTTCACTCGCATTCTCCTGAGGAAGGACTATTCCTTTGAATCCGTTTCTTCTTGCCTCAAGCGCGATCGGAAGAATTCCCGGCACCGGCCTCAGTTTGCCGTCAAGTGACAACTCGCCAATGAAAAGAAACTCCTTTATCTTTTTTGAAAAGAGCTGTGATGTTTCCGAGAGCATTCCTATTGCAATGGGCAGGTCAAATCCGGAGCCTTCTTTCTTTACATCGGCCGGAGCGAGATTTACAGTGTAGCGTTTTATGGGGAAGTGAAACATGGAGTTCTTGATCGCTGAAATTGTTCTTTCGCGGGATTCCTTGACGGCGCTGTCGGGAAGTCCGACAATGCTGAAGAAGAACACCCCGTTCTCAACGTGAACCTCGGTGCGTACAATGAAGGCGTCCACTCCGTAAGTGGAGGCAGTGAAGATCTCTGCTATCATATGTGTCGTTGTTTAGTTTTTCTTTTTGAAGACGAGCTGAACCGGCACTCCGGAAAATCCAAAACTTTCCCTCACTTTCTTTTCGAGGAATCGTTTGTAGTTATCCGGTATGCCTTCGGGGAAGTTAGTGAAGAATGCAAATACAGGCGGGGATGATTTTACCTGTGTGATGTAGTTTATCTTTACTTCCCTGCCCCTGTAGGAAGGGGGAGGAATTGACTTCAGTTCTTCGAGCAGTACTTCGTTGAGTCTGCTTGTGGGTATCTTGCGGCAGCGTTCATCGTAGATCTCCTTTGCCGCTTCGATCACTCTGTGAATTCTCTGCCTTGTCAGTGCGGAGATAAAGATATACCTGAGAAAGGGATAGCTTTTCAGGTGGTCATTGAGCTTCTTTTCAATTACAGCCGCAGTGTTGGAATCTTTCTCCACAAGGTCCCATTTGTTCACCACAATCAACAGTCCTTTGTTCAGCTTCATCACTTCTTCTATTATTTTCGTATCCTGCCTGTCAAATCTGATCATCGCCGATTTCAGATCCGCCGCAGATTCAGCCTGCTGCAGAAGATCGGAGGCGTCTATCACAAGTATTGCTACATTGCACCGTTCAATTGCCTTGTACGTCCTGACGGTCGAATAGAATTCAACCGATTCCTTTACTTTCGACTTTTTCCGGAGTCCTGCTGTATCAATGAGTATGATCTCTTCGCCGTGAAATTTTAGCGTGGAGTCAATCGTGTCCCTCGTGGTGCCGGGAATTTCGGTTACGATGTTTCTTTCTTCATTCAAGAGTGCATTTGCGATCGATGATTTGCCGGCATTCGGCTTTCCGATAATTGCAAACTTGATCCGCTTGTCCGCTTCTGTGTCGGCATTTTCATTGATGTCCTTTGTGATCTCATCAAGAAGGTCGCCGGAGTTGTATCCGTTTATTGCCGATACAGGAAAGGGCTCTCCCAGTCCGAGTGAATAGAACTCGAACATGTTTGGTTCTTTGTCAGATGTGTCAACTTTATTGGCTACCAGGATGACTCTCTTTCCGCCTGCAGATCTTCTGAGGAGCTCCGCGATTATCTTATCGGAGGGATGAATGCCGCCTTTGGCATCCACTATGAAGAGGATCAGATCAGCTTCGTCAATTGCCAGCATTACCTGCTGTCTGATCGCTTTCTCGAACCTTTCCTGAGATTCCGGAACGTAGCCTCCGGTATCAATGAGGAAAAATTTCTTGCCGGTCCATTCCGCTTCACCGTAATTCCTGTCTCTTGTCACTCCGCTCGTTGGATGCACAATTGCCGCCTGTTTGCCTACAAGCCTGTTAAACAATGTTGACTTTCCTACATTCGGCCTTCCGACTATGGCGGCTACATATTCCACGCGGGCAATTTACTTCTATTATGAGAGCGATGCAATGATATATTTGAATTGAAGTAATGCCTCCCGGGAACTGACACTTGCAAAATTCCTGCTAAGCATCCGTAATGATTATGATATGAATGAAGATGACAGGATCAACGGACTGAACTGATCTTCAAATCCATTTCATCAGCTAATATCAGGGATCTGCCGCCTCATATACAGGAAACGAAGTTACTTTCTCCTAATCCGTTGAACATTCAAAATTAATCTGCTAAGTTTTCCCGCATCTGCCCGTTATGACGATTTCGGGTTTGCAGTGTAAATAATACATTGATGGCCAAATGTCCGTAGATTCTACTAATGGGAATAACGTTTCCCGTAAGACACAAGATCTGCATGCAGTTTCATTGCATACTGCGCCTGACCTGACCCTTCGGGACCTCCCGGATTCAGTTGCTATATGGAAAGACGGTATGAAATCGGAAGTTGAATTCTGGGACTCTTACTTTTCCACAAAAGGTCTCGAGTGGTCTGAGTACTACGAAATGCGGTTTGATCCGGAGCTAGTTCTGCAGGATCGGCCTGCGAAACTCCTTCCTCCGCGAACGGATGTTTACATACTGGATGTTGGCGCAGGTCCTCTCACTTTTCTCGGCAAGAAACTGGAAGGAAGAAATATCAGCATTACCGCAGTGGATCCTCTTGCAGACGAGTATGACAAGCTGACCGAGAAGTACGGAGTGCATCCTCCGGTCAGGACATTGAAACTTGCCGCTGAAGAACTTTCAGTAATGTTTCCGCCATCATGCTTTGACCTGGTTGTTGCGCGTAATTGTATTGACCATTCTTACAACCCTGAGAAAGCGATCCTGCAATTGATCAGGGTTGTGAAGCAAGATTGCTTTGTACTGCTGGAGCACCGGGAAAATGAGGCGGTGAATGCAAATTATCTTGGACTTCATCAGTGGAATTTTTCGTTGTCACCGGAAGGGGATTTTCTGATAAGCTCTAAAACCGAGACTCTGAACATGACGAAGAAGTATTCGAACATTTGCAGAGTAGAATGCGAAGTCATTGAAGAGCCTGATGACGGAGAGTGGCTGATAACAAGAATAAGAAAATTCTGACCGGGTATCACAGCCTGAGAAGTGTAACAGGTAATTTAATTATTGCTGGTAGAAAGTCCGTAAATCCTTTATTGGCTTTTCAGAGTCCGGATTTGACAGAAACAGCATTTCATAAGAGGGCGATGAAATACTGGTCGTAGATCAATGCAGACATACTCTGAAAAGATAATTTCCCCTTGCAGAAATCATTTCATGTTACAATAACAGAAACTAGAACCCGTATACTGCCATACCTTTGGAAGTTTTGTGAATTGCCTACCGGTCCTCCAGAACAAAATCCTTCCAGCGCCGCATGTAACCGATGAATGCCTCACCGAGACCGGCTTCCCTCAGATGAGTTACCGTATATGGCGGCTTCTGCGGAAGGTAATTTTCGTCCTTTGCCATGACAGCCCAGTCAGGATTACCGATCGCACACTTTCCAAGAGCCGCAATGTCTGCACCGAGCTCCAATGCCCTTTCCGCATCTGCAGGAGTCCAGATCTCGCCGGCAACGATCACCGGCACTTCTTCCGGCAGTCTTTCCCTGTAGAGTTCAACAATTGTCTCCTTCCCGTCAGGATATTTCTCCGGCTTCTTGAACGCATCCCACGGTGAAACATGAATGAAGTCTGCTCCCTCACGGCAAAGTATTGATGACAGATCAAGCGCTTCATCAAAATCAATGCCTTTGAATCCGTGTTTATCTTCCGGAGAGATTCGAACACCAGCCATAAATGTACGCGGAAGCGATGACCTGATCTTCTGAAGGATCGTTAAAAGCAGGCGGAATCGGTTCTCCGGACTTCCGCCCCACATGTCTGTTCTCTTGTTTGTGAAAGTGCTTAAGAACTGATGCAGAAGATAGCCGTGTGCGCCGTGAAGTTCTATGCCGTCGAAGCCCGCTTTGTATGCGCGTTCAGCGGCCTTTACGAACGATTCAATGACAGCTTCTATGTCTTCCGAAGTTGCTTCTCGTACCTTAAGCTCCTTTCCCCCGCTCATTATTGTATGAGCGCTGGCGCTCCAAGGCTGTTTGCCGGTAAGCGCTTCCGGACTTCTCGCACCTCCGTGGAAGATCTGCACAATTCCCAGACTCCCGCATTCGTGGATTCCCTGAGCAAGCCTGGTGAGTCCGGGCAGATGTTTGTCGTCAAAGATCCCCAGCTCGCCCTTCCACCCCTGGCCGTCTGCAGTTACATGTGACGCACATGTAAAAATCAATCCAAAGCCTTCCCTGGCTCTTCTAACCAGAAAATTATACTCATCTTCACCGAGAGTTCCGTCATCATTGCTCTGCAGGTTGGTCATAGGTGCAAGTGCAATGCGGTTCTGTGATACTTTACCCGAACTTTTGAAAACATATTGTGAGAACAGTTTCATTTTTTAGGTTGAATTAGATTGACTGTTGCTGTGATCAAAGGAATTGAATATCAATATTCCCCGCAGTTGGTCTGTTTCACAATTTGGCAAATGCAGGAAACAAATTCTCTGCAAATATTTTCAATATTCTTTATGTAAGATAGAATGCACTCAAAGTGTTAAAACGCGGGCTTGAACAGATCGGGAAATCCCGGAACTACGTCTTCATACTTGAAATGAAGATCATTACAGAGTCAGAGCCGAATGTGCCGTCTTCATCTGCCCGGATACGAAATGTCAGCTCACAATTTACCTCAGCAAAACCAACTACTTCACAGAAATAGAATCACCGATTTCGATCTTGCGGAAACAAGTGCCGTTCGAAAAACTGCCTGCTTCAAACTTTGCCTTGCAGTCACAGGCTTCCTTGAAATAATTACCATAATTTCCACTTCCCGACCGATAACATCGTGTGTCCAAAGGGTTACCTCTTTGCAAGCGGAATTCTGTAAGCGATGATTCTAACCGGCTTGAACGGATTCGGATAGTTCTGACCAATGGTGAACTTTGCAGGAACCCCCGATACTGACAGTATCAGGAAGTTCGCAGTTCGAATGCCGGCTAACTGAAAAGAAACTACAAAAGGCATTGCAGATTCAGATCTGAATGATCCACGGAGAATAACAGTGAGTATGCAGAAGTCTTGCCGGCAACAAACAAAGCAGAGCTTCGCTCTTGACTAAATGAAAAAATGTTCATATATTTGTATAACATTAAAACACATGGCAACCACAACACACTTAACGGCAGAAGAAATTACAAGAGTGGCTGAGATCCTTAAGACAATAGGTCACCCGGTAAGACTCCAGATACTTGAGGCGCTTGAAGAAAAGGAGCCTCTCTCAGTAACGGAAATACAGGAGAGAATTGAGTCAGATGTTGAGCAGTCACTGCTTTCGCATCACCTTATCAAGATGAAGGACAGGGGAATACTGAGATGTGAAAAGCACGGAATGAATGTCCTGTACAGGCTTGAGGACAGGAAGATACTGAAGATCTTTGAGTGCATGGAATCCTGCAGTTTGTTCAGTACAAAGAATGGCCACAGATGAATGAGATCATAGGCTACGCGCTTTCCACAGTCATCGGCATTTCACTCGGGCTAATCGGAGGAGGCGGATCGATCCTGACCGTACCGATACTCGTTTATGTGTTCGGGCTTGGCGCGGAGATCTCCACATCTTATTCGCTCTTTATAGTGGGACTCACAGCACTTGCCGGTTCCGCCAACTATTACAGGAACAAACTTGTGAATCTGAAGGCCGCCGCAATATTCTCGGTACCTTCACTCTTGGCGGTGTTCCTTACGAGAAAGTACATAATGCCTGCTATTCCGGACACAGTATTTACAATTGGCACCTTTCAATACACTAAGCCAATGTTCATTATGACTGTGTTCGCAGCACTCATGATAGCCGCATCAGTATCCATGATAAGGAAGACCAAAGCTCCTGATACGAAGAAGCTGAAACCGGGACATCACTATATATTGATTTTTCTTGAAGGTGCAGTTGTAGGAGTTCTTACGGGATTCGTGGGTGCAGGCGGCGGCTTTCTTATCATACCGGCCCTGGTACTTCTTGCGGGACTTCCCATGAAAGAAGCGGTTGGCACATCTCTGCTTATTATTGCAGTCAAATCATTGATCGGATTCACGGGCGACATAAGCGCAGGAGTCAGCATCAACTGGTTGTTCCTGCTTGCAGTATCGCTGTTTACCATAGTAGGAATTTTCGTTGGAAGCACACTTGCCAAGAAGATCCACGGAGATAAGCTCAAGCCTGCTTTCGGGTGGTTTGTACTTGTAATGGGCATCTACATAATGCTTAGGGAGACAGTTTTCAGGGGATGACAAAGAACGGAGAAAATATGAAGGATCTGAATGCAGATTTCTGGAACAACCGTTACGAGTCCGGCGAAACCGGCTGGGACATCGGAAGAGTATCTCCCGCAATTTCAGAATATATTGATCAGCTGGAAAACACGGGTCTGAGAATCCTCATCCCCGGCTGCGGTAATTCGTACGAAGCGGAATACCTGGCTGATAAAGGATTCAGCAGCATAACGCTTATAGATATTTCCGACAAGCTGACTGAGAGTCTGAGAAGAAAGTTTGAGACAAGGCAGTTTGTAAATGTGATCACTCAGGACTTTTTTGAACATGACGGGCAATATGACATTATAATAGAGCAGACATTCTTCTGTGCACTTCATCCAACAAAAAGAAATGATTATGCAGAGAAGATGCGTGACCTGCTTTCGGAAGAAGGCAAACTGGTTGGCGTGCTTTTTGATAAGGGTTTTGAAAAGGAAGGACCTCCGTTCGGGGGTTCTGCAGATGAGTACAGGAAGATCTTCGAATCTCATTTTGATGTGAAAGTGATCGACAGATGTTACAATTCCATTCCGCCGAGAAGCGGAGGTGAAGTTTTTATAATTTTAAGAAAGAAAACAAAATGACTTACATCGGAATTCTGATCGGCGGTGTTGCAGGCTTCCTGTACTGGAAGTTTATCGGATGCTCGTCGGGTGCCTGCCCGATAACATCCAACAAATACATATCCATTGCCTACGGTGCAATAATGGGTTCGCTTCTGTTGTCGTCTGTTGCAGGTTCAACAACCAAGCAGGGATTCTTCAGCAAGCTTTTCGGAAGTGATTCCTCTGCGGTTTATCAGGATATTTCCTCACAGAAGTTTGACGAGCTGGCCAATGACGAAAATACCGTGATCATTGATGTGAGAACCCGTGGCGAGTGGGATGCAGGATACATTGACGGCGCAGATTTGCTTATTGACTACAGCTCACCGGACTTTGAAGATCAGATAATGAAGCTTGATCCTTCAAAGACATACCTGGTTTACTGCAGGTCAGGAAACAGAAGTGCAAAGGCCTGCAAGATCATGTCTGCAAAGGGTTTCGACAAACTGTATAACCTCTCCGGCGGAATAGCCAGGTACGCCGGCAGTGTAAAGAAGGACTGAAAATTTTTCTAATAAATAAAAATGATACCAATCATGAAAATCGAACAGATCTACACGGGATGTCTTGCACAGGGTGCATACTACATCACAAGCAAGGGTGAAGCCGCAATTGTGGATCCCCTCAGAGAGATCAAACCTTATCTCGAAAGAGCAAACAAAGACAATGTGAAGATCAAGTATATCTTTGAGACACACTTTCACGCAGACTTTGTAAGCGGGCATGTTGATCTTGCAAAAGCAACAGGCGCGAAGATCATTTACGGTCCTACAGCTCAGCCGTCATTTGATGCCATCATAGCCAAAGACGGTGAAGAGTTCAAGGTTGGCGACCTGACCATAAAGGTGCTTCACACTCCAGGGCACACGATGGAAAGCACATGCTTCCTGCTCAGAGATGACAAGGGAAATGACAAGGCGCTCTTCACAGGCGATACTTTGTTCATTGGCGATGTAGGAAGGCCGGACCTTGCGCAGAAGGCAGCGAGCATGACGCAGGAGCAACTTGCCGCTACACTCTTTCATTCGCTGAGAGACAAGGTAATGACTCTCGCAGATGAAGTCTTGGTCTATCCCGCACACGGTGCAGGCAGTGCATGCGGAAAGAACATGAGCAAGGAGACCGTTTCAACCATAGGGGAGCAGAAGAAAACAAACTATGCCTTAAGAGCAGATATGACCGAGGATGAGTTTGTAAAGGAAGTGACGGAAGGGCTTTTGCCGCCGCCGAAGTATTTCCCGATGAACGTTGCAATGAACAAACTCGGTTATGAAAGCATTGACACTGTAATGGAGAGGGGATTAAGAGCTATGACTGCGGATGAATTTGAAGCTGCGGCTAATGAGACCGATGCAGTGATGCTTGATTCAAGGCATGATTCGGTCTTTTCAAAGGGTTTCATTCCGAACAGCATTAACATATCACTTGACGGGCAGTTTGCGCCGTGGGTGGGAGCGCTCATTCCGGATGTTAAGCAACAGCTCCTTATAGTTGCGGAGCCGGGAAGGGAAGAAGAAACCGTGATGCGTTTAGCAAGAGTTGGATATGACAATGTAATCGGCTATCTCAAAGGTGGATTTGCATCATGGGAAAAAGATGGAAAAGAGATTGACACTATAAACAGGATGACACCTGCAGATTTTGAGAAGGAATACGGAAAGAATGATACGATAGTGATAGACGTGAGAAAGCCGGGAGAATACAATGCGGAACATGTTGACGGTGCATTGAACATATCGCTCGATTACATAAATGAAAATCTTGCAGAGTTTCCAAAGGACAAGGATTTCATAATACACTGCGCGGGCGGTTACAGAAGCATGACAGCCGCGTCAATACTGAAGTCACGCGGATGGGAAAACTTCAGGGAAGTTGAGGGTGGATATGATGCGATCAAAACAACCAATGTTCCAAGGACGGATTTTGCGTGCAGTTCAAAAGCCTCCAAGGCATAGTACGATCTGACACTGACGACTCATCCCCGGAATGCCGGGGGTGAGTTTCCGGACCATTCAAAACAATTTTACTTACAACAAATGCTTGAACTAATCAAACAGCCATGGCACTGGGCTGTAAGCGGCACTGTGATAGGCCTTATAGTTCCGCTTCTCCTGATACTTGGCAATAAGAAATTCGGAATATCTTCATCATTCCGGCATATTTGCGCCGCGTGTTTTTCCGGCGACATCAAGTTCTTCAAATACGACTGGAAGAAGGAAGTATGGAACCTGTTCTTCGTAGCAGGAATAATCATCGGCGCATACATTGCATCAACTTTCCTTACGGATCCGGCAGCTCAGATGCAGGTAGCACCTGCAACTATGGAGAAACTCCAAAGCTACGGGATCAGCGATTTTACGAGCCTTATGCCGGCGGACCTGTTCAACTGGGAAAATCTCTTTTCGCTCAAGGGGCTTGTCTTCTTTGTCATCGGCGGATTACTGATCGGTTTCGGAACAAGGTATGCAGGCGGATGCACTTCGGGGCATTCAATCATGGGACTGGCAAATTTCCAGAAGGCATCCCTTATAGCTACAATATTTTTTATGATCGGAGGATTCATATCCGCTAATCTTCTGCTTCCATTAATTTTCAAACTTGTTCAGTAATGACATTCAACGATCATGTAGAAACTCTCGAGGAGATCGAGATACGGCATCAGGACACACTCTGCACCAATGAATCCAGACTTGTGCACCCGTGGTGGTACAATTTCAAATACACAATAGTAGGAATTGTCTTTGGGATAGTCTTCGTGAAGGCTGAAATAATCAGCTGGTTCAGGATACAGGAGATGTTTCAGCTTACGTCCTTTTTCATGTATGGAGTTATAGGTACGGCGGTTGTGGTAGGAGCAATTTCTGTAATGCTTATAAAGAAGCTCGGGCTGAAAAGCATATACGGTGAGAAGATTACCTTTGAGGACAAAGAGTTCAACAAAGGAAACATTTACGGCGCGCTTATCTTTGGTATCGGATGGGCAATTGCCGGCGCTTGTCCCGGCCCTCTGTTTGCACAGGTCGGAAGCGGTTTCACGGTTGTGCTTATCACGATCGTATCTGCCATTACGGGCACATGGATCTACGGTAAGTTCAGGGAGAAACTGCCTCACTGATCACATCAAGTTCGAAATGATACAAGTCCGTTTATCCGTGTGAATAATCACAGTGCAATCATTCTCACAGTAAGCAGAATATTCTCATACATACTTCTGACTCTGAACGTGCTGTATGTCTCTTCATTTATCAACGAGTTGTACAAACTTCACATCAGCTTCTTAGATCTCGGAGCAATGTTCGGAATTTCAAACCTCTTTGTGCTTATCTTGATTTCATTTCCGAACTTCGCATTGAACATTCTGACTTCGTCTCTTGTACTGAACTTTGTTGCCAGGTCTGAATCAGAAACCGACAGCATTCGCTTTATATCGTGGTCAAACATCGCTCTCTCATTTATGCTGATCATTACTGCAATTGTTCCGATGAATCACATTTCGGATGTAAAACTTTTCCCGGATGTTTTCGCTCTCAATGTTTGACCGCCTATTATGCGATCATAGAATGCAATCCGCAGGCTAAGCATTCTTCATACCTCCGTGCTCTCTGTGTACCCCCGTGCTCTCAGTGTACTTTAGTGTCTTCAGTGTTCTGCAAGAAGTAATAGGAACACAGACTTTCATGCAACCAGTTCAGACTATTGAAAAAACTATTATTTTGAAATTGAACTTCGATTTACATAATTTCATCATTCTTAACAGCATTATGTTCATAACATTCGAAGGGATTGACCTCAGCGGCAAGTCAACGCAGATCAGATTGCTTGAGGACTATTTGAAAGGGAAGAAAAAGAAAGTGGTGATAGTAAGGGAACCCGGAGGGACTGTCATTTCAGAAAAGATAAGGGACATCCTGCTTGATAAGGACCATGAGCTGATGGACGATACAACCGAGTTCATGCTTTTCTCAGCTTCCAGAAGACAGCTTACAAACGAGATCATAATCCCCTCATTGAAAAGCAGGCATTATGTAATAAGCGACAGGTATTTCGATTCATCAACTGCTTATCAGGGATACGGCGGGGGGCTTGATCTTAAAATGATAGGTGCTGTGAATAGTATCGCATCTAACGGCACGGTGCCTGACATTACCTTCCTGCTTGATATTGACATCAACTGCTGGCTCAAGAGAAAGAAATCTCTGAGCAGGTCGGCAGACAGGATCGAATCAAAGAAAATAACTTACTACAGAAAAGTGATCGAAGGATACAGGAATATTGCCCGCATGAACAAAAAACGCTTCGAGGTTGTTGACGGCAGTATGAACATTGACGACATTCACCGTTCTTTAATCTCCTCAATCCACAGGTTTGAAAAAAGAAAATCACAGTAACAAAATGAAACTTAAGAAGAGGGCCGTTGCATCAGTTGCACTTCCGGCCGTAATAATGCTGTTCCTCGGAATCGGATTCCGGGGTGATGATGACATTTATCAGAAGATCGGAAGAAACATGGACCTGTTCGGACAAGTGTACAAAGAGATCGCACTGAACTATGTTGATGACATTGATGCGGACAAGTTCATGGAAGCGGGAATTGAAGGCATGCTCGGAACACTTGATCCTTACACCACTTTCATAGATGAAGACAGCCGGGATCAGATCGACCTGATTACCACAGGCAAGTACGGAGGGATCGGAGTTACGGTTGGTGTGCGCGACAGTCAGTTTGTGATCACTGAGATAATGAACGGCTACGAGGCGCAGAAGAGGGGGCTAAGGATCGGAGACGTGATAGTTAGTATTGATGATAAGGATCTGAACAACGAAAAGATTGACAGGATGCGCGGGCTCGTGCGCGGTCCTGTGGGCTCATCAGTGAAGCTGACTGTGCAGAGAGACGGCGAGACACTCGACTTCATGCTTACAAGGCAGGAGATAATTCTGAAGAACGTCTCATACTACGGTTACCTGGAACCAAAAGACAGAGGGATCGCTTACATAAGGCTTGACAGGTTCACAACCATATCCGAAAGCGAAGTTGAAAATGCGATCAAGACACTCAAATCAGAAGGCGACCTCAAAGCGCTCGTGCTCGATCTTCGCGATAACGGCGGCGGACTTCTTGATGCGGCGATCGGTATCCTCAATAAGATAGTGCCAAAAAACAGCCTGCTTGTGATCACAAAGGGCAAGCGCGCCGACTCGGAGAAAAAATATTTCTCGGATGAGAATCCGATGATCGGCCCGGAAGTGCCTGTCGCTGTGCTTATCAATGAACGCACAGCATCGGCATCCGAGATCGTTGCGGGCGCTGTACAGGATCTTGACAGGGGAATTATAGTGGGAACTAAGTCATTCGGCAAAGGCCTTGTGCAGCAGATAAGAGACCTTGACAAGAAGGCACAGCTGAAGATCACCGGTTCAAGATACTTCACCCCTTCAGGCAGATGGATTCAGGAGAAGAACTACTTCAAGGAGAACAAGTACGGTGTGTTCATTGAAAAGGACAAGTACAGCCAAAGTGATTTCAGGACTCTCGGGGGAAGGACGGTTAAGGCGCTTGGCGGAATTACTCCGGATGTTGAGATAAGTGTTCAGGCCGAGAGTGACATTCACTCAGCTCTCATGTCCAAAGACATGTTCTTCAAATTTGCATCAAATTACATATCTCTGAATCCGGGCTCCGGCCCCGTTGCGCCTGATGACAGACTCTTTGAAGATTTCAAGGCATTCATTGCACAAAACGGATTCAGCTATGATTCGAGGATCGAGAAGAAGCTGAATGAACTGAAGGAACTTGCGACAAGCAGGAATTACGGAAATGACTTTGAAAATTCTCTTAGAAAGATCGAAACACAGGTTGAGA
The DNA here is from genome assembly GCA_019694675.1 of Ignavibacteria bacterium. Classification (GTDB taxonomy): domain Bacteria; phylum Bacteroidota; class Ignavibacteria; order Tepidaquicellales; family Tepidaquicellaceae; genus JADJAH01. The sequence goes on along the minus strand of JAIBBK010000086.1, from coordinate 31,571 downwards.
CGGGAGAAGCGGAAGAGCTGAACTCGGCAAAAGAGGAGATCCTACTGAGCATTTTCAACGAGATAAACAAACTGCAGGAGAATGAAGCCGAACAGATACAGGCTACATTTCCTTATGACAAACAGCTTCAGAGAGCACTTGAAGTGCTCGGCAATACTCCAGAATACAACGGTATACTTGGCAAGTGAGGCGATTACTTATATCCTGCTGAAATGAAGATAGGTATTCTCGGCGGCGGACAGCTTGCCAGAATGATTATTGAGGAGAACAGCCGCTACGGATTTGACTTCCATGTGCTTACAAAGGAAGCCGACTCTCCTGCAGGCAGAATCACAATGTTTGAAACTGTTGGCGACTGGAACAATGCGGACACTGTAAAGGAGTTCATATCGCATTGCGATGTGATAACTCTTGAAAATGAGTTCATTGATTACCACATACTGGAATGCATTGAGAGTTCCGGCAAAAAACTGCTTCCGGGCTCTTCCTCCGTGAAGATGATCCAGGATAAGATGATACAGAAGGACACTCTCTCATCTCTGGGAATCCCGGTTGCGGATTTTTGCGAAGTGAACAGTGAAGAAGATGTGAAGAACTTCGTGCGGGAACACGGATATCCTGTAATACTGAAATCGAGGACAATGGGATACGATGGCAAAGGGAATGCAAAGATCGAAAATGAAGAAGGGATACACTCCGCGATGGAGATGCTCTCGAAGCGCGGAAAACTGATGTGCGAGAGGTTCATTGATTTTGACAAGGAGATTGCCACTCAGGCAGTAAGGTCGTCAGCAGGTGAGTTCAGAATGTATCCGGTTGTGGAGACCATACAGGAACATCACATCTGCAAATATGTGATCGCTGAAGAGAACGGATTTCCGGAGATCCGCAAACAGGCTGAAGAAATAAGCAGGAAACTGCTTGAGTCAATGTCGTATGCCGGAGTGATGGGTATTGAGATGTTTCTGTGCGAAGGGAAGATTCTTGTGAATGAACTGGCTCCGCGAGTTCACAACTCGGGCCACTATACGATCGAAGCCTGCGGCTGTTCGCAGTTTGAGAATCACATCAGGGCAATTGCCGGACTTCCTCTCGGTAATACTGAGTTGAATGTGCCGGCGGCAGTGATGATCAATATACTCGGCAAGGCTGATATGACTGCGGACACGCGTGGTATCAGTGAAGTAATGAAGATGGATAATGTTTTTCTTCATTTGTACGGTAAGAAGGAATCAAGGGTGGGCAGAAAGCTCGGGCATATAACTGCGACCGGCGAAGAAACAGAATCACTGCTGAAAAGAGCTGCCGAGGCACGCGGGTTTCTTGCAATATAGAATCAGAGAATCCGTTCAAATACAAACAACACAACAATGATAGGAATTACGATCTTCCTCATAATCGCTATAATCATCCTCTCCATAATCAGAGGCCAGCTTCATAATAACCCCGGGGCAATGAAAGTGATAAGTTCTGTCCGGCTTGCGCTCGGAGGCGCTATAATGCTTGCCATTATGTATGCATGCGTTGTACAGGTCGGCCCGGGAGAAGTGGGCGTGCAGATACTGTTCGGAAAAGTTCAGGACGGAATATTGAGGAGCGGGCTGAATTTCATCAATCCCCTTATGGAAGTTGAGAAGCTCGACATAAAGACACAGGCATACACAATGAGCGGCGCCAACGATCAGGATGTGAGCGTTACAGAAATAAAGAGAAGTGACCCGATCCAGACGCTGTCATCAGACGGACTAACCCTTATACTTGACGTGACAGTCTGGTACAGACTCTCTGCTGACGATGCTCCCAACATACTCAGGACCATCGGTTCAGATTACGAGTCGAAGATCGTTCTCCCCGCTATCAGAACTGCGATCAGGGATGTTGCCGTAAACTATGTTGCAACGGATATATACTCCTCAAAGAGGAATGATTACGTTATCGAGGTTACAAAACAGCTTGAGAAGTCGTTTGAAGGAAGAGGGCTGATACTCGAAAAAGTTCTGCTGAGAAATGTAGAATTGCCGCAGAAGGTTCGCGAAGCAATTGACGAGAAGATCTCTGCAGAACAAAGGGCTCAGCAGATGGTCTATGTCCTTCAGAAAGAGAAGCAGGAAGCCGAGCGTAAGAAAGTTGAAGCCGAGGGAGTTGCTGAAGCGCAGAGGATCATCAACAGTACAATCAGCAGTTCTTACCTTCAGTGGAAGTACATTGAGACGCTCAAGGAACTTGTCAATTCTCCCAACAACTCATTTGTGATCGCTCCTTATGATCAGAAGCTTATGCCGCTGTTGAATTTCAACGGGAAGTGAAGGCAGACATGATTGAGGTCTATTCAACTTATGATCCCATGGAAGCAAATCTTATCAAGGCAAAGCTGGCTGATGAAGAGATCGAGTTCAGCGTTATGGGAGATTTTGACATAGCAATGTCAATGGAAACGTTCAACACCCCCATCGGCAGAATTGCGCTTAAGCGTCCGATAAAGTTCTTTGTGCTCGAGAAAGACGTAGAACTTGCGAAGATAGCAATAAATAAAGACAACTCTTCATTCCTCGAAGATGACCTTGAGTATTGATACCAAGAAACTATTACTCGCGGCGATTCCCGTTCTGCTTGCCTCAGTTGTTGCGCTAATGAGTTATATGCGCGGCACAGAGGGAACAGACCATAACATCCCGCAGTCGAATGAACCGCAGCAGACCAAAGCAATGAATATCAACCAACCGCAAATGGACACAACGGAAACAGACTATCTTAAACTTCACAGCGAGGCGGTCTTTGTAGATACACACAATGACTTCATGTATCAGGTGTATGACAAAGGAGCAAACATATCTTCAGACAATTCCTTCACGCATTCCGATATTCCGAAGTTCAAAGAAGGAGGCGTTGATGTGCAGGTATTTGCCGTGTGGATCCCGAATAAGCAGTTCAGGAATTCTTACAGGTTCACGCTTGATCAGATCGGGAGACTGAAACAAATGGCGGGCGAAAACTCGGAAAGCATGGAGATTGCCTACTCCTATGACGACATCACGAGAATTGTGTCACTCGGCAAGCTTTGCGGATTGATAGGCATAGAGGGAGGCACCGCAGTTGGCGATGATGAGAGCAGGGTGAAGGAATTCTATGACCTTGGAGTAAGGTATATCGGACTGACATGGAACAACTCCAACCTCATTGCGTCATCTGCAAGGGATGAGACTGAGAAAGGCATTACTGGAGGATTGACCGAGTTCGGCAGAGTTGTGATAAAGAAGATGAACGAAACCGGAATGCTGATTGACGTGTCTCACCTTGGGGAAAGGTCATTCTGGGATGTGATGGAGATTTCGGAAGACCCGGTTATTGCGTCCCATTCGAACTGCTATTCGCTTAATCCTCATTACAGGAACCTGACCGATGAACAGATAAAGGCAATCGCGGAAAAGGGCGGTTACATTGGCGTGAATTTTTACGACAAGTTTCTTGTAAGCAAGGGCAGGGCAGATATTGATGATGTTCTGAATCACATAGACCATCTGAAGAAGACGGGAGGGATAGACTGCATTGGCATTGGTTCAGATTACGACGGCGGCATCACTCCGCCTTCCGGGCTTGAGAATGTTACGATGTATCCGGAGATTACTAAGGCGCTGCTCGAACGCGGTTACACCTCAGAAGAAGTGAAAAAAATTCTCGGTGGAAATTTCCTGCGTGTGTTCAGAAAAGTCTGCGGCTGATAAGATCTAACCGTTTAGCTTCTCAATTTCATCCCTCAGTTCGGCGGCGCGCTCAAACTCAAGATCCTTCGCAGCATTTATCATCTCGGAACGAAGCTGCTCAATGAGTTCCCTGCGCTTCTCGGAATCCATGGACCTTTCCACTTTGCTTGTGATCAGACTAAGCGTTGACCTCTCCTCTTTTGCTTTCTTCTCGCTCTTCTTCCTGTTTGCACTTGCATTGGACTCTGCAACTATCGTCGAAGACATGATCTCTTCAAGCGTTTTGTAAATGGTCTTTGGCTCAATACCGTGCTTCCTGTTATACTCCGTCTGTATCTCCCGCCTTCTGCTTGTTTCTTCGATGACCTTGGCCATGGACTCCGTCACTTTGTCCGCATACATCACAACAAGTCCGTTCACATTACGTGCAGTCCTGCCGGCGGTCTGAAGCAGGGATTTTTCCGAGCGAAGAAATCCCTCCTTGTCTGCGTCGAGAATTGCGACAAGCGATACTTCCGGAAGATCGAGTCCCTCGCGAAGGAGATTCACGCCCACAAGTGCATCAAACTCACCGAGCCGCAGTCCGCGGAGTATTTCCACCCTGTCGAGTGACTGCACTTCGGAATGCATGTATTTCACTTTGATCCCTATTCCGAGAAGGTAGTCGGTAAGGTCTTCACTCATTCTTTTCGTAAGAGTTGTGACAAGCACGCGCTCCTTCTTTGCGCTTCGCTTTCGGATCTCATTGATCAGGTCATCGATCTGATTCTTAACAGGACGTACCTGAATCTCCGGATCAAGCAGGCCCGTCGGGCGGATCACCTGCTCCACCACCACACCGCCGCTTTTCTCGAGTTCGTAGTCTCCCGGTGTTGCGCTCACAAATATCGCCTGATTCACCATTGATTCCCATTCCTCAAACGTCATCGGCCTGTTGTCAAGTGCAGAAGGCAGGCGAAAGCCGTACTCCACAAGGGTCTTCTTCCTCATCCTGTCGCCGTTGTACATGCCTCTTATCTGCGGCACGGTCACATGAGACTCGTCAACGACCAGTATGTAGTCTTTCGGAAAGTAATCAAACAGGCATGAAGGCCTCGAACCCGGGGCGCGTCCGTCAAGATGACGTGAGTAGTTCTCAATGCCGTTGCAGTATCCGACCTCACGGATCATCTCTATGTCAAAGTTAGTACGCTGTGAGATCCTCTCGGCCTCTATGTACTTTCCTATGGATTTGAAATATTCGACTCTCTCCTCCAGCTCTTCCTGAATACCGACAAGGCCCGATTCGATCTTGTCTTTATTTGTGACGAAGTACTTCGCTGGATAAAGAACACAGCTTACATCAGTCCCAGTTACTTTGCCTTCTCTGAAATTGAAATACACGATCTTCTCAACCTGATCATCAAAGAACTCAATTCGGATCGCGGTCTCATCTTCGTAAGCCGGGATTACTTCTACAATATCGCCTCTGACGCGAAATGTGCCCCGCTTGAATTCGGAATCATTCCTGACGTAGTGAATGTCTGAGAGCTTGGTCAGCAGTTTTTTCCTACCCATTTTTTCTCCCTGCTTCACCACCAGCACCTGTTCGGCATATTCCTCCGGAGCGCCTATGCCGTAAATACAGCTTACCGAGGAAACCACTATTACGTCCTTTCTGCCCTCGAGTATCGCGGCTGTTGCACGAAGCCTGAGCCGGTCAATTTCCTCGTTGATGGAGAGATCTTTCTGGATGTAAGTGTCGGAAGACGGGATATAAGCTTCCGGCTGATAGTAATCATAATAGGAGATGAAGAACTCGACGCGGTTCTTCGGGAAGAATCTTTTGAACTCTCCGTAGAGCTGGGCCGCAAGCGTTTTATTATGCGACATAACAAGCACGGGCCTGCCTATGTCTTCGATAACGTTGGATACCGAGAACGTCTTTCCGGAACCTGTCACTCCGAGAAAGGTCTGATACTTCTCACCCCTGAGAATACCTTCCGTGAGTTCCTTTATCGCCTGCGGCTGATCGCCGGTCGGCTTGTATTTTGATTCGAGTTTATACTGCATTTATCCGGAAGATTTTTGTGAAGAGGAACAGCGAACAAAGAATTGACGACAGGATGCATTGCCATCTGGATTTGCGGGTTGCCTTTTGAAAAGCGGTGTCACTCAATCGTTGTTACGAGGTTGATCTCTTTCAAAATGAAATTTATGTGCGACAGTTCATCAACATCACCCGACTTCACGACGGCCTTGCCTTTAGTGTGCGCGATCATGGCTATCTGTTCGCAGTGAACCGGATCGTAACCCGTTGCCTTCATGAGTTGTTCGATCACTTCGTCCCATGTGTGAGAAGAGTTGAATAGTATGAGCTTTCTCATCTCTTCAACTGTTCCGCCAAAATCTTCAAATAGTTTTTCCTTTGTGCTCATGGAGATCATTTTCGGGTGAACATACAGAGTTGTTCGCAGATCAGGTCCTGCCTGTAACGGGCCTCATTGTGTCCGCCGCCGAATCCGTTCATTGCAATGTAGAACAGTATCAGCTCCATGTCCCTCGAAACGGCGTAGCCTGCAAGCGTGCTGACTGAATTCAGGGTTCCGGTCTTTGCATGAACATTCTTCTCGGCTTCCGTTCCCTTCATTCTGTTCCTTAGGGTGCCGTCGGTTCCGGCAATTGAAAGCGATGCGTAGAAATAATCAAAGGTCTTTATGTCATCATACATGTATTTCAGCAGACGAATGTAAAGGTCCGAATTGACTTTGTTGAAGCGAGAAAGCCCTGATCCTTCTACGATATCGAAACTGCCTCTCGGGTTGCCGATCTCAGTGAGAAAATCAATGACGGCCTGCTCACCCTTCTCAAGCGAACCCGGAGGATTGTTCTTGTACTCGGCTCCCACCACCTTGAAAACGGTGATGGCAGAATGATTGTCACTCTCCTTGTTCATTCTGCTTATTACATCGTAAAGCGAATGTGACACTTCCGCCACCTGATTTGCGGCCGCCGGAGTTTCTCCCGCGATAACAATCCCGGTCAGAGTGACTCCGTTGGAAACCAGTTCAGACATCAGCAGTTCCCCTGCAGAAGAAGCCGGGTCATACTGTCCAGGGTTCTTGTTGAGATTGATGGCGCTCACATAAGGCCAGTATCCGCGCTGTGTATCACCCGAGTAATAATCGGCAAGGCCGTAATGTTTGTCATCAAGAAATGATTCGTCATATACAATGTTGCCTGTCACCTCCTTTATTCCCTTCCCGGCAATCTCCCTGGCCAAGTATGAAATATCCGAGGAGTTGAGGTCCGGATCGCCGAAGCCCTTGAGATAAAGGTTGCCGTTCACGATGCCGTCCTTAATGTTGGAATCGTCGCTGTAAACAATTGTCTTGAAATCATAATTGATTCCAAGCACGTCAATTGCAACAGCCGCCGTTATCAGCTTTGTGATGGACGCGGGAATCATCTCCGCCTGAGCATTATGCGTGTAGAGCAGATCGTATTTGTCAGCAGTTGCCACCTGAACTGACACTTTGCAGTTTGTTGTTGATACGATTGAATCGATAGCATGCCCGAGCTCTTCGACCTTGTCTTTTGCATGCGTCTGAACTGTGATCAGCATGCAGAGCGAGATCAGGAATGCCGTAAATGAAAATGTTGAATGTTTCATGACCTATGTTACCGACTTTAAATTATGTCTCCTTATGAGGGCATCAGCTTCCCTCAGGATCTTGTATGACTGTTTGAATGTCAGCTTTCGTTCTGATTCGAAAAGCGTGCACCATTTGTATGCCGTGATCTCCTTATTGTCAACCACGATGTCCTCGGTATTTGAACGGGCGATGAAATACCACACATCCTTTTTTATGTGAACACCTTTCCCGTTAATGAACTGATATTTTTCCTTCAGCATAACTTCCTCCTTCAGAAACTCAACATCATCAATACCTGCCTCCTCATGGAGTTCGCGTACTGCGGTCATAAGCTCCGTCTCGCCCGGGTCACGGTGCCCCTTGGCAAATGACCAATGGCCTTTCCTGTGCTTCAGTATCAGATATTTGAATAAACCGTGGAAGTCGTGGTAGACAATCACTCCGATCGCATGATCTTTTTCAAAACTCTTCTTATGCTTCAGATGCACTTTTCTTCATTCTGTTTAATGGTTCGCTCAAGTTCACGGATGGCCGGAAAATCATATCTGCGGAAATGCAATCTGCAGAACGCAATGTCACTTTGATAAATTCCAGATCTCATCCATTTCTTCAAGGCTCATGTCCTCGAGCTGTCTGCCGTTCTCCTCCGCATACTTTTCGATCTTCTCAAATCTCTTTCTGAATTTGTCTATGGTCCTTCTCAGTGCATCTTCGGGATTGACCTTGAGAAACCTTGAGTAATTTACTATCGAAAAGATCAGGTCACCCATTTCATCCTCAACTGCGCCTATCTCCTTTCCATTGTCCACATTGGCCTTCAGTTCGTGTATCTCTTCCAGTATCTTTTCAAATGCGGGCTCGCTGTCGTTCCAGTCAAAGCCGACTTTGGAAGCTTTCTCCTGTATCCTGTATGCTTTCAGAAGCGCCGGCAGCTGATCGGGGACACCTTCAATTGCCGATTTTCTTCCTTCCTTCTTCTTGAGCTTCTCCCAATTTCTTTTAACTTCCTCTTCACCGGAAACGGTTACATCTCCGAACACATGAGGATGCCTGTCTATGAGCTTTTTAGATTCGCCGTCTATCACCTCTTTCAGCGTGAATGTGTTCTCCTCTTCGGCAATGTTTGCATGAAATACAACCTGCAGAAGAAGATCGCCGAGCTCCTTTTTCAAATGATCCATGTTGCCTGTATCAATCGCCTCCAGCACCTCGTATGTCTCCTCAAGAAGGCATCGCCTGAGTGAAAGATGCGTCTGGATCCTGTCCCACGGGCATTCGTTCCTGAGCTGTCTTACTATATCAACAAACTCTGAGAACTCTTTTACGGGAATCTCTCTGTTCAAATAAATTAGATTTTATAAAGATAACTAATTGAGTGCTTTCATTCAGCACCTGTTATAATTCCCGGCTGCAGCCTGCTGCCCCGGGTTGACGCTTTCCGGCACCGTAATGAAATGACTCATTGTTGCATGGCTTAGTTGACACCGCTTTGTTAACTTGCCCCCTGTTGCCGGAATCCGGGCAAAAAGATCATGACAATTCAGAGGATGGAGTGCCTGAACTGCGGAAATACATTTGAAGGAAAGTACTGCAATATGTGCGGGCAGAAAGCTGTTACGCACAGACTTACTATCAGTGAATATTTCCACAAGTTCATACACACATTCACGCATGTAGACAAAGGGATCTTCTATCTCGCTATCGAGCTGTTCAAACGGCCCGGTGAAGTAGCGCGTGAATACATTTCCGGTAAGAGGGCGAAGTATTTCAGCCCCCTTCAGTACCTGATCCTTATGGTGGCCATCGGCACTTTTATCACGCTCAATTACAACATCCTTGGCCCGAAGCTTGACCCGGCACTTCTTCAGAATGCCGACCCGCAGATAAGATACAGGGCGGGAATGAACATTTTCTTCTACAAGTACTTCAATATTGTGCTCTTCTTCAGTGTGCCTGTGGTTGCGCTGTTTTCATGGCTTTTCTTCAAAAAGTCCGGATACAACTTTGCCGAAAACCTTGTATTCATTACATTCATATCGGCTCAGAGAACTCTTGTGTTCATACTCCTTACACCTTTTCTGTACTTCTCACGGGATATCTGGTATGCGGGAGTCGGAATCTACTACCTCTTCTGGGTTGTGTACTTTGTGATTGCTTACAGGCAATTCTACAGGGAAGGGTGGGCGCCGGTCATCTTCAAATTCATCGGCATATTTCTCATATCAATTGCTATTACGCAGTCTGCGGCATTCCTCATAGTGAAATTCATACTTCTGAAGGACTACTGAGCAACTGCCACGACGATACCGGCCTGCAGGTCACAGAAATTTTACTGAGAAGCAAGCCGCAATGTGCCATGTACCGCCTCAACTGAATTGAATAACATGGCCCAAAAGTCTATTTTTGAATATTCCAAACAAACTAAACCCACACTCATGAAGATCGGTGTACCTAAAGAAATAAAAACCAATGAGAACAGAGTAGCTTTGACTCCAATAGGCGCAGAGGTGTTGAGAAGGCACGGACACAAGATATTTGTAGAGACCAATGCAGGAATGGGAAGCGGATTCACGGATGCGGACTACAAGAAGGTAGGCGCAACAATTCTGAAGACTCCAAAGCAGGTATTTGACACGGCAGACATGATAATGAAAGTGAAGGAGCCCATCAAGCCGGAGTATAATCTTATCAGGGAAGGACAGGTTGTGTTCACATACTTCCACTTCGCTTCCTCAAAGGAACTCACGCAGGCAATGATGAAGTCGAAGTGCATTGCTGTTGCTTACGAAACAGTTCAGAAGGAAGACGGATCACTGCCGCTTCTTATTCCGATGAGCGAAGTTGCAGGCAGAATGGCCCCTCAGGAAGGCGCGAAATATCTTGAAAGGACAATGGGGGGAAGGGGAGTCCTGCTCGGCGGAGTTCCCGGCACAGCGCCTGCAAATGTTGTCGTTATCGGAGGCGGCATCGTTGGCACAAACGCGGCCAAGATCGCGGCAGGTTTCGGAGCACAGGTTACGATCATGGATAACAATTTATACAGACTCAGATACCTTGATGATGTGATGCCGAAGAATGTGACAACGATGATGAGCAATCCATACAACATCAGGTCTGCGATCGCCTCGGCCGATCTTGTGATAGGCGCGGTTCTCATTGCGGGAGCAAAGGCTCCGAAGCTGATCACAAAGTCTATGCTGAAGCTTATGAAAAGGGGCTCGGTCATAGTTGACGTTTCGGTGGATCAGGGAGGATGCATTGAGACATGCAAACCAACCACACACGAGAATCCGACTTACGTTGTTGACGGCGTGGTTCATTACTGCGTTGCCAACATGCCTGGAGCCGTTCCATTCACATCAACTATTGCTCTTACAAATGCAACACTGCCTTATGCAGTTGAACTGGCAAACAAGGGCTGGTATACTGCCTGCGTTGAGAGCGAAGAGCTGAAGCTCGGACTTAACATGATTGACGGAGAGATCGTTTACAAAGGGGTTGCGGATGCATTCAATTTCCGCTTCACCGATGTTAACACAATGCTCTGATCGGAAGTGATCAGCATGAAGCCCGCTTCAAGGCGGGCTTTTTTTTGAGATGTTCAACGGCGCGTGCCGCCGGAATACTGACTTACCAATAATCACATGAAAGAAAAAATAAGAATTGCTTCCGGACAGGGATTCTGGGGAGACCTGGTTGATGCGCCGTACAAGCAGGCCACAGGCGGCCCGGTCGACTACATTATGATGGATTACCTTGCAGAAGTGACAATGTCAATTCTGCAAAAGCAAAAGCTGAAAGATCCTTCGCTCGGATATGCACGTGACATTCCTCCTCTCATGGAGCGGTTGCTTCCCGTCATCACAGAGAAGAATATCAAAGTGATCACCAACGGCGGAGGCGTTAATCCACTTGCATGCAGGGATGCAATATTCGCAGTGGCAAAGAAGATCGGCATCAGCGGCATCAGGGTAGGTGTTGTGCTCGGTGACAACATCCTTGACAGGATCGACTCACTTGCGGCATCGGGTGTGATGCTTAACAATATGGAAACCGGAGAACCGGTCACAATCATCAAAGACAAGGTGCTGAGCGCAAATGTCTATTTCGGTGCCGCGGCGGTTGTTGAGTGCCTGAAGCAGGGCGCAGATATCGTCATCACCGGCAGGGTGACTGACACAGGGCTCACGCTTGCTCCCATGATCTATGAGTTCGGATGGGATATGAACAACTGGGACCTTATGGCCGCAGGCACTGTAGCCGGACATATTCTGGAATGCGGAGGCCAGGCGAGCGGAGGTAACTTCCTCGGCGACTGGAAAAGCATTCCCGACCTGGCGCGGATCGGTTTTCCGATTGCGGAAGCTTACCCAAACGGCGAAGTGATAATAACAAAGCACGAGAACACCGGCGGACGCGTGAGTGTGGCGACAGTAAGCGAACAACTTGTTTATGAGATAGGAGATCCTAAGGACTATATCACTCCCGACTGCATCGCCGACTTCACTTCGATCAGACTTGAAGATGCAGGTGAGAACAGAGTAAGAGTTCACGGAGTGAAGGGAATGCCTGCAACTCCTTTCTACAAAGTGTCTATGTCATATGCGGACGGTTACAGCGCGGCGGGATCTCTCACTTACTCCTGGCCGGATGCTATTGAGAAAGCCGAGGCGGCGGACAAAATTCTGAGGACAAGGCTTGATGACCTCGGACTCAAGTTTGATGAGATAAGATCTGAATTTCAGGGATACAACGCGTGCCACGGGCCGCTAGCAAACGTACCCGGGGAACCGAGCGAAGTCGTCCTAAGGGTTGCGGTAAGGTCGCACGACAGGAAATCTATCGAGAGATTCGGTATGGAGATCGCACCTCTTATCCTGACCGGACCTCCGGGAGTTACAGGATTTGCCGGAGGAAGGCCCAAGCCTTCCGATGTTGTCGCATACTGGCCGGCGCTGATCCCGAAAACGGAAGTGAAGCCGGAAGCTGTTGTGGAAATACTGAACTGATACATTCAAACTGATCTGATCAACAGACATTTAACTGAAAATTCAATGACTGAAAAAATACTTGTAATCGGAGCTGCGGGACAAATAGGATCAGAACTTGTGATGGCTCTGAGAAAGACCTACGGGGATTCGAATGTGTACGCGACGGACATCAAAGACGCACCGGCTGATATCAAGAAATCCGGACCGTTCCAGCTGCTCGATGTAATGGATGACAAGCGGCTGATTCATTTCGTCATCAGGTACAAGATCACTCAGATATATCATCTTGCCGCAGTGCTCTCCGGCAATGCGGAGAGGCTTCCGTTGCAGGCATGGGACATCAACATGCGAAGCCTTCTGAACATTCTTGACCTTGCAAGGGAAGTGGGAGTAAGGAAGATCTTCTGGCCGAGTTCGATAGCGGTGTTTGGAAAGACAACTCCGAAAGAGAACACGCCTCAGCTCACCATCATGGAGCCCAACACGGTTTACGGCATAAGCAAACTCGCGGGCGAGAGGTGGTGCGAGTATTATGTGAACAGATACGGGCTTGACATCAGAAGCATCAGGTATCCGGGGCTCATCAGTTACAAGACCGAGGCCGGCGGAGGAACCACTGATTATGCAGTCGAGATATTTTACGATGCAATTGAATCTGGAAAGTACGAATGTTTTCTTAAGCCCGATACTGCACTTCCAATGATGTTCATGCCTGACGCCATCAGGGCAACGATAGAACTTATGGAAGCGCCGGCAAGCAGGCTGTCGGTTCATTCAAGCTATAATCTCTCCGGCATCAGCTTCGACCCGGCTATGATCGCGGAGGAGATAAGGAAGAGCATTCCAAAATTCCAGATCTCATACAAGCCGGACTTCAGGCAGGCAATCGCAGATTCGTGGCCTAAGAGCATAGATGATTCCGTTGCAAGAGAAGACTGGGGATGGAAGCACGAGTACGATCTTGCGAAGATGACGAAGATCATGCTTAAGGAAGTTAAGAAGAAACTGAAGTGAACTTCAGTATCAACATTCGCCTGAATTGCTTATGATCAACCTCCGGCGGATCTTAAGTTGTTCAGGGCAGAATTGAATGTGCACAGGAATCACACATACCGGAAAATTCATTTTTGGCAATCCATGAGTAAGTACTGTTGTCTTGTCTTCTTTATGCTGTTAATGCTGATTGCAGCGCCACAGTCTGAGGCTCAGCCGGTTCCTTCTGATTCGGGGTACATACCGTTTGTCGGAAACAGGACGATCGTTTTCACAGATGCCTCAAGAAACAACAGAAACATTTCTTCGCTCCTCTATTATCCTGCAACATCAGAAGGTGCAAACGCGCCTGTGCTTCAGGGCGCGAGTTATCCTGCAGTTTCATTCGGGCACGGATTCACCCTGAATCCGAATCTATACGTTGCGCTTTACAGGCATCTTGCCAGCTGGGGATATATTGTGATCGCGCCTTCAACTGAAACGGGATTTTTTCCAAGCCACACGAATTTTGCGCTTGACCTTGTATTCATAATAAAGGACCTGAAGAGGCGGAATTCCGTTTCGGGAGATATCTTCTTCGGAGTGGTGGATACATCCGTAAGCGGTGTTTTCGGGCATTCAATGGGAGGAGGGTGCAGTGTCCTTGCAGGTTCATTCGATTCATCCATTACTGCAGTTGCATCGCTTGCCGCGGCCAACACGAATCCTTCCTCAATAAGCGCGGCGAACGGCATCAGGTCTCCGCAACTTTATCTCTCCGGACAGCGGGACAGCATTGCGTCATACTGGACTCAGCAATTGCCTCATTACAATAATTCATTTCCATTTAAGCAGACTGTCAACATCAAAGGCGGTAATCACAGTTACTTTCATCTTCTGCCGGGTTTGGACGATCTCGTTGACAATCCCGCAACAATTACAAGGGCCGAACAGCAAAGGCTCACAAGAAGATATGTCACCGCCTTCTTCAATCTGTTCCTGAAGAATGATTCAAACGGAAGAAGGTTCCTCTACGGAAGTGAAGCTGCCAATGATACCACTGTCATCACAGCTTACAGGAATTTTTCCGTAAGAACTCTTCTGCAGGGATTCTATGATGCCGGCACACAGCAGATGATACGAGATACTGTAACCGTGGTTGCCCGAAGCACAGCGCCGCCTTATCAGTTCCTTTCTGTCTCAAAGAATTATGCGGATGCATCGGGTTACGGTGAGTACTCTCTTGAGATGCTCTTGCCCCGGGGCAGTTATTTCTTTCAGATAATTCACAGGAATTCAATTGAAACATGGAGTGCCGGAAATGCTCCTCCGATCGGTTTGAAGCGTCCGGGATATGATTTCACTCAGTCAGTCTCCAGTGCATTCGGCAACAACCTTACACTATCCGGAACCAAGTACTGCATATTCGGAGGAGACGTGAACACTGACGGGATTGTTGACGCACAGGATCAGTCAATTGCCGATAATGACGCATTCAATATTGTAACGGGCTACACAGCCAGCGATGTGAACGGTGACGGAATAACGGATGCGGCGGATCTTTCTCTGATCGAGAACAATGCATTCAGCTTTGTTCAGAAGATCACGCCTTAGATATCTTCGCGCTCAGCTGATGATCTTTCGCAATTCAATTAAAGATAACTGAATGCACCGCATTACTGCCAATCTGCCTGATCACAAACGGGGACTCATTCTGATCAGTTTCTGTGCACTGTTGTGGAGCTCCGGAGGATTGTTCATAAAAGTCCTTACGCTCGATGCATTTCAGATCTCATTCTACAGATCGCTCTTCGCAGCGGCAACCATAACTGCAATTACGCTCTTCAGAGGAAAGAGCCTGAAATTCGACAGGGACCCGGTATCATTCCTGTGCAGTATATCCTACGCGTTCATACTCGTCTTGTTTGTGATGGCAACAAAACTGACGACCGCTGCCAATGCGATCTTTCTTCAGTTTACAGCGCCAATCTACCTGCTTATTCTCGAACCTGTCTTCCTCAAAACGAAATTTGAAAAGCGAAACCTGATAGCACTCATCTTCTGCTTCATGGGCATGATGCTGTTCTTCTTTGGCAGGCTCGATTTCTCCGGAATCAAGGGAAATCTCCTGGCGATATGCTCGGGCATATGCTTTGCGCTGTTTTCACTTTTCCTCAAATGGAAGAAACAACTTCACAAGAGTGAAAGCACATTATCAAACATTGTAGTCGGTAACCTGCTTGTTTGCCTGCTGTGCCTGCCGTTCATATACGAGAAACTTTCGATTGACGGTTCCCAGCTTTCGATACTTCTCTTTATGGGTGTGTTTCAGATCGGAATAAGTTATATGATCTTCAATGAAGGCATAAAGTATGTATCGGCAACTGAGTCAATGATCATTGCCATGCTCGAGGCGATCCTGAATCCGATATGGGTTTTCCTTGGAGTGGGAGAAGTGCCAACCGTTTATTCCATTGCAGGATCTGTGATCATATTGCTTGCGGTCTTGTGGAGGACGCTGATGGTGAAACCTGTGGAGAAACTGGAGATTGTTGACTGATCAATCGAAGAATACGAAATAGACCAGGCCGCCGAGTGCTGCCTGCATCAATACAAGTCCTGCAGCAAAATACTTGTCGTACTTTCTGGATTCATCCAGACTTTCTTTATTGCCCGTGAACAAGTACTTGTCATACTGGTCATTTGCCTTGTCCTTGAAATCAAATGCAAAGTATCCCGCCGCAAGAGATACAGTTGCAAGTCCGAGAATTGCCGCAAGATTCCGCGATGTCTTGAACTGTGTTCCCTTGTTCTTCATAACTGTCTTCTCTGCCACGGAATTATCAGACTTCTTAAGAATCACATTTGCGCCTGTTAAAGGATCGTATGAGCTCATATCAAAAAGCAGGTCCCTGTAATCCTTTCTCCTAAAAAGCAGCGTGCCACCCATTTGGTAATCTGACCTGAATCGCAAAGGTGTGTTGCCGAGCAATGTATCGTTTCGGAACACATTCGCATTGGAAGGAGAAGATCTGAATTCATAATAGTAAGGAAAAATTGCACTGATCAGCGTATCAGACTTCAGATCAAGTTCGATCTCAAGGTTTTCATTCTGCCATGAACCAAGTCGGTTCTTATTGATCAGCTTCAGCAGGTGATTGCCCGGTGTAGTTCTGTGGTCTTTAAGTGGAGTCATACCGACTGAAGCGCCGTCAAGAAGTACTTCTGCTCCGTCAGCATTTGATACAACAGTTATGAAAACCGCATCTGCCGTGTCAGAAAGTGCTGTCGAATCTGACCAGGCACCGGCTTCATGAGCAAATGTGCCGATCAAAAGCATG
Organism: Ignavibacteria bacterium; assembly: GCA_019694675.1. Taxonomy (GTDB): domain Bacteria; phylum Bacteroidota; class Ignavibacteria; order Tepidaquicellales; family Tepidaquicellaceae; genus JADJAH01. The sequence continues at coordinate 14,931 of JAIBBK010000086.1, read as the reverse complement.
ATCATTGAAACAGTTCCGAATGATTTCATCTCTCTTCTGACTTCATCACTTTATTTGCAAAGCAGTATATGTATTTGTCATCTCCGGCAACGAATATATATTCTCTCCAGATAACAGGGCTGGACCTCAGCCTGCCTTCCGTTGCCTGGCTCCATACAAGACTGCCGTCAACCGCATTTATGCAGTAGAATTTTGTATCATAAGAACCAAAGAATATAAGGTCTTTGTGAAGCAAAGGAGTGCCGGACACAGGACCTCTGGAGCGAAATGCCCATTTGACTTTTCCGTCAAGCTTGTTCATGGAATACACCCTGCCGTCTGTTCCCGCAGTAATAACCTGATCACCGAAGAACGTTGACGCGGCGAGAAAGCGGGTTCCAAGGTTTGTCTTCCAGATCAGCTTGCCGGCAGAGTCAAGGCAGTAGAAGTGCCGGTCATCCGATCCGAAATAGATCCTTCCCGAGTCGGCAGATGCATCGGAGAAGATCGCTCCTTTTGTTTCGTAATTCCAAAGCTGACTCCCCGATTTTGTTTCAAAGCAATACATACTGCCGTTGTTTGCTCCTGCGTACAACCTGCCTCCGGAGATTGTGGGGCCCGTGAAGAACTGAGGATGCGTATTGCCTGTGCGCCTTGCCCTGGTGCTCCAGATCACGGTACCGGTTTCAGCGCTGAGCCTGTAGGCCTTTCCGTTAATTGAACAGAGGAAAATATCCTTATCGTACAGAATCGGAGATGATTCAACGAATCCCACATATCTGCTCCACCTTATCAGTCCTGTTCTCAGACTGGTTCTTACAATTCTGGCATTGCTGGTTCCCGTGGAAGTAAGTATGATGCTGTTTCCGTTCACAAGAGGAGTTGAATAGGATGCTCCGTCAAAGGCTATCCTGCCTATGCTTCTTCCTCCTGAGATATCTATTGCAAAGCATTCACCCTTGAGAGTGCTTGCAAAAAGAACGGCATCAGCCGCCGACAGACAATTCTTCGAAAATCCGGCATCGGAATCGAACTCCCAGTAAAGGGAAAGCGGAAAACGGAAATCGTATGTGCTTTTTGAAATGTTTGATTTTTCGGGATTGCCGCCCACAAACAGCCAGTCTGTGCTTTCATCTATCTCAACTGCTTCATCGACGGAAATTGACGAGCACGAACAGATGAACAGAGCGGCGGCAATACTGATCAATCTTGCCGGCCATGTTGTGATGAAGGCTTTTAGCAAATGCGATGTAAGATTGATTACGGCGGCGGTCTGAATATCAGCCGCCGCACGCGTCAAAACATTTTACGAGGGTTTATGAAACGAAGATTCCGGCTAAGGGAACACAACTTTCAGTGAAACATAATCATGTCCGATTCCAAACGCAATGAGAAGCATCATCGCTTCCTGAGAAATCCGGCCATAATGTCTGCAAGATCAGGCTTTCCGATCTCCTGAAGATCATATTCAACTCTGACAGCAGGCTTCTTTATTTTTACCAGCCTCCGCAGGTCAATCGGAGTGCCTATCAGTACGGTGTCGCACGGAACCTTGTTTATCGTTTCCTGCAGGTCACTGATCTGCTTATCCCCGTAGCCCATAGCAGGAAGCAATGTGCCGATTCCCGGATACTTCTCAAAAGTTTCCTTTATGGACCTGACTGCATACTTGCGCGGGTCAATTATCTCGGCAGCGCCGAACTTTGTCGCCGCAATCACTCCCGCTCCGAATTTCATCTCACCGTGCGTTAGTGTGGGCCCGTCTTCGACTACAAGCACCTTCTTGCCTTTGATCTTTGCATAGTCAGACTCGTTCTCAAGTGAAATGGGCGATGCCGCTTCCACTATGACTGCCTTCGGATTGGCCTTGGTTATGTTCTGTCTCAGTTCGCTTACGCTTGCCATGTCAGCGGAATCAACCTTGTTGATCACTACGATGTCTGCAATCAGCAGGTTGGTGTAGCCCGGATAATAGTTCATCTCATGGCCGGCCCTGTGTGGATCAACAACGGTGATCACAATATCTGCCTTATAAAACGGCATATCGTTGTTGCCGCCGTCCCAGACTATTACATCGGCTTCTTTCTCTGCTTCCCTGACTATTGCCTCATAATCTGCGCCTGCATAGATCACATAGCCGTGGGCAATATGAGGTTCATATTCTTCCATTTCTTCGATCGTGCATTTGTGCTTTCTGAGATCTGCGATCTCGGCAAATCTCTGAACCTTTTGCTTTGCGAGATTTCCGTAAGGCATAGGATGCCTAATGGAGACGGTCTTCAGTCCGAGTGAACGCAGTATCTCAACTACCCTTCTGGACGTCTGGCTCTTGCCGGCACCTGTCCTTGAGGCAACAACGGCAATTACCGGCTTTGATGACTTAACGGCTGTCTGCTCATATCCAAGCATTCTGAATGACGCACCGGCAGCATTGATCCTTGCTCCCTTTTCCATAATATAGTTGAATGATACGTCAGAGTAAGAGAATACAACCTCGTCAATTGCATGTTTCCTTATCAGCTCATAGATCATTTCTTCCGGGTAGATCGGAATGCCCTTTGGATACAGTTTGCCGCTGAGTTCAGCAGGGTAGTTTCTTTTGTCAATGTAGGGTATCTGTGTTGCGGTGAATGCCACTACTTCATAGGCCGGGTTGTTGCGGTAATACACATTGAAATTATGGAAGTCTCTTCCCGCAGCGCCCATGATCAAAGTTCGTATCTTGTTCATAGTGTGTTGGTTTGGTTTGTGAAGCTTTGTTACATGAAGATGTGTGAAGATATCCTATTTGCATCTGACTTTTAAGGCAAATGTTGCTCCCGCAATTTCACGCAGGTCCGGATTGTGCATTCTTCATATACAGCACGAAAGAGCTTGAGTCAGGCTGTCGAGGCTTGCATGAATTCTTTCAACGCCAGGTTATGAATGCTGAAAACAAGGTCACACCTATACTCCGGCAGAATACACAGATCACGCAAATCCGAATTGTGCGTTCTTTAGTCACAGCACGAAAGAGCTTGAGGCAGGTCTGCAAAGTAAAACTGATTCCGTTAGAATCCAATCTTTGAGATCTGCAAGCAAGATCACAAATATGCACTTGCATAATCCGCAGACTGCGCAGATCCGTATTGCACGTTATTCATACACAGCACTTACAGCTTGAGTGAGCTTAGCATCGTTCTCGAGAATTCCGATCAGCGTCTGTGAGTAAAATCAGGTGGCTGATTCAGTAAGAATGCGAATGTATTTAACTTCAGAACCTCATGAAGTATATTGACCGAAATCAGCATTCATGAAAATCGGAATTACATGTTATCCTACTTACGGGGGTAGCGGTGTCGTTGCAACAGAACTCGGCAAGGCGCTCGCAAAGCGCGGCCATGAGATCCATTTCATTTCTTATGCGGTGCCGACAAGGCTCGGGGGCTTTATGGATAACATCTATTACCATGAAGTGGAGATGAACAATTACCCGCTGTTTGAATTTCCGCTCTATTCTATCGCGCTTGCAAGCAAGATGGTTGAAGTGACCAGATTCCATGAGCTTGACATCCTTCACGCGCATTATGCAATTCCCCATGCTACAAGCGCATTCCTTGCAAGGGAAATTCTGAGATCGGAAACCCATAACGCAATGAGCATAAGGTTCGTTACTACGCTTCACGGAACAGACATCACTCTTACCGGACTTGAGCCGAGCTTCCTGCCTACCATGAAATTCAGCATAGAGAAAGCAGACGGTGTCACTGCAGTTTCGAAGTTCCTTGCCGATAAGACAAACATTCAATACAAGATTGATAAGCATATTGAGGTCATCCCTAATTTCGTTGATATAGAAAAATTCAAGAGGAAGGATGATGAACAGACTAATTGCTTCAAGAAGAACTTCGCTCCGAACAACGAGAAGATCCTCATTCACATATCAAACTTCAGGGCGCTTAAGAGAGTGCAGGACGTCATAAAGATCTATGATGAGGTCAGAAAGAAGGTTGACTCAAAACTGATCCTTGTCGGCGACGGTCCTGACAGAAGCGACTGCGAATTGCTGGTACGCGAACTTGAGATTGCAGATCATGTAAGGTTCATGGGCAAACAGGACGCGCTTGTTGAACTGCTTTCGATTTCCGATATCTTCATAATGCCTTCACAGTCTGAGAGCTTCGGGCTTTCCGCGCTGGAAGCAATGAGTTGCGGCGTGCCGGTTATATCGTCAAGCGTTGGAGGGCTCCCGGAACTTAACCTTCACCGCGAAACAGGGTTCATTTCGGAAATAGGTGATGTTGAGCGAATGGCAAAGTATGCGGTTGACCTGCTGTCTGATCCCCGCAGATATGAAGTGATGTCGAAGAATGCAAGGAAGAGAGCTGAGGACTTCAGCGAAGAAAAGGTGGTGCCCATGTACGAAGAATTCTACGAAAGAATTGTTGCATCCTGATCTGCTGCTTTCAGGAGCCACTGCTTTTGGGAAAGCCTCCCCTCAGAGTCAATCTGACGTCTGAGAAGCTTCATACCCGGAATGTCCTTTTTCTCCTTGAGCAAAACGAGCTTTCGGAAATACCTGTAAAAGTTCAAGTAGTTTGCTTTTCTGTTCATTGGTATTCCCTTGTCAGTTCTGAGGAACCGGCTGAATGCTTTCAAGGAGTGTTCAAGTGTCTCAAATGAACCTGTTTCGTAGAAGATCAGCAATTGTATTATCTTCGAATCAACCTCCATGTATGCATCGTCAAACTCCAGCTTGGACAAGTGCTCAAGAGCCGACCCAAAGTCCTTCATCGCAAACTCGTATGAAGCAAGGCTGAACAGGTAAGAGTTCCTCAGTGTCGGTTTCTTCTCCACATGCTCGATATGAGAATCGAGAAAGTCCCTCGCCCACTTGTACTCCCTTAGTCTCAAGGCAAGCGAAACCGCGCTCTTAAGAAAGATCGGGGAAACCATTCCGCCGAAAAGATAGACCCCTGAACCGATCTCCTCTTTATACACGCTGAACTTCTCTTTCTCAAACATCCTGTCTCCTGCAAGTATCCTGTCGTTGCAGTAGTTCTCCAGATTCACATAGATCTCGTGAAGATCCTCCCTGTTCATGCTGTTTCCGTGCTTCTTAAGTATTGCCCTGGCTTTTCTGTAATGAGGAAGAGACTCCTTTTCGCTAAGCATTTTAGACAGGCACAGGAACAGTTCAATGACCGGATTTCTTTCCACTATTCTTTCGTCCAATTGCTTCAGTCCGCCTGCAAAATCTGATGCCGGCAGTTTAGTTCCGTAAAGTCTGTTTATATTGAGGACATTGATGTACATCTGAAGTGTCCTCAGCGAATAGAAAGCCGAGAGATCCCTGTAAACATCGTTTGTTTGAATCTCAGGAAGGAACTTCTGGTAAATTCCGTCGCGGATGTTTTCGGTGAGTACCAGTTTCAGGTTTTTAAAAAGGTGTCCATGGTAGTATTGCTGAGCCGCGTTTACATTTCGTGACATCACTTTCTCCGTTGCTTTCGCAAGCGTCTTGCCCGCCGCAGTGAATTGCCTTCTCTCAATGAGAGCGGTGATCCGGTGAAAATCATATGTAAGTCTGCTGTTCCGAAAATCCTTCACAGTCAAATAATCAAGAGCTAGCTCATTCAGGTAGTGCATTATCGGCCGCAGTGAAGAGCTGTTGTATCTCTTGCCGGGAAACACTTTTTCGAAAATGATCTCGGGTCCGGATTCTTCACTTCTGAAATCAGGGTGCAGTTCGCTCAATACCGTAAAGAGCCTCCTAACTGATGTTCTGTTGTTTGAAGATTGCGACGAAACAAGTTCACCCAGTGATCTCATCTCTTGCTTTGAAAAGGTCTTTAACAGGCTTATGAGTGCGGTGTTTGTCATGATGATCCGCGTTGAAATGAATAATTGAATTGTTGAGTGCTTCTTGTTACGCTGCTGATGCTCTTTTTCCCGGATTTTCGTGTAACACATCGCGGAGCATTATGTGTAATATTGAGCTTCAAATAAGGATTCCGGAATTGATCATGGACATTCAGTTGTAACAATTAAGGCAAAATTAACTTGTCTCCCGGAATTCAGCAATCTTATTTTCGGACAACTAAATCAAAAAAGAAAATGAATCATTCAATGATCATCATATTAGCACTCCTTCTCTTTACTGCAGAAGCGGGAGCACAGCACAGCTTCGGCTGGCAAAGAAGCTACAATCCGTTGTCAAACAACAGTCAGTCTGCAAGCGATGTAGCAGCAGATGATGCGGGAAACTCTTATTTCCTGGGATACACGGGAAGAGGGTACAACGGAGCTGACGTCGCGCTAACAAAATACAGTCCGGCAGGTAACCTCATGTGGGCGCGGAGCTTTGACGGGGGAAATGAGTTCAACAGCGATCTCGGCAAGTCGCTCGCGTTGGTGAAGAACGGAGGGGTTACGTTTGTATATGCGGCTTGTCTCATCTCCGTGAGCGGTTACGGAAATCAGGCCGGGCTTCTCAAGTATGACACAAGCGGCAACCTGCTTTGGAGTGCAAAAATGCCCTCGGGATATAACACATCTGTGACGGCAATTGCCTCAGACCCGTCGGGCAATATCTTTGTCTGCGGAGGAACAAGCGCTGAGCCTTATGTGGCAAAGTTCAGTTCAGACGGCGACTCTCTGTGGCTCACCAAGCTCGCTGTCGGAGCGGGTTACATTAACGGGATTGTGAATGACATTGTTACGGACAGTCTTGGCAATGTTTACGGAACCGGAAAGTCCTCGAATCCGAACGTTACAAATGATGATGTAATTGCATTTAAGTTAAGTACTTCGGGCGCTGTTCTGTGGTCGAAGCTGTTTGCACCGGGAAATTATAATGACGCCGGGAATGCGGTTTCTCTGCGGCATGGAAAGGTCAGCATTACCGGAAGAGGAGATAATGCAAGTTCAGTCGCTGATATTCTGACACTGCAGCTCAACTCTTCAACAGGTGACAGCATCTGGACCAGGAAGTATAACGGGACAGCGAATCAGTTTGACAATTCATATGACATTGTTACGGATTCATACGGAAACATATACATTGCGGGACAAACGGACGGTGCAACATATGCAGGTGATGCCATAGCGGTAAAGTACAACTCTTCCGGCACTTTGCAGTGGACAAGGAAATTTGCAGGAATTGCTTCGATGGAAGATGTTTTCAGGGAGATCAGACTCGACAGTCTCAACAATGTTTATGTTGCAGGCAGGATCAACTTCGGAGCAGGAGCAAAGTTTATCGCAGTCAAATACAATTCATCCGGCGACTCACTTTGGACAAGGCTTTACGACCACGGCACAATTGAAGAAGCATATGCAATGGAGCTGGATATTAATAACAATGTGATAGTTGCAGGCGAGTGCGATAATTTCGACATGGCATTTGTGAAGTACAATTCATCCGGCCAGTTGCAGTGGGCAAGAAAGTTCTACGGCGCTCAGCTCTATGCGGATCATGTTAATAGTCTCGTAACTGACAGGAACGGCAATGTGTATGTCGCCGGCAAGAGCAGGGTCAGTCAGTACGGCGATCAGTTTACCGTGATCAAATATGATTCAGCCGGAAATCAGAAGTGGCTGAAGAGCTACGGTGTTCAGTTGTTCGACAGTTACGATGAGGCAAAGGCCATAGCAATTGACAAGAACGGATATCTGTATGTTACAGGAACCTCGCGCTCGCGATTCAACAATCTGAGCCTGGACTTTCTGACTTTCAAACTTGACACGGGCGGTAATCAATACTGGTATGCAATTTTCAACGGAACGGGCAACGGTGATGATGATGCGAAGGCGATAGCGGTTGACAGCAGTGGCAATGTGATCGTTGCAGGTGAAAGCAGAAGCACCGGCTCGAACATTGATTACTGCGTGGTTAAATATTCGCCATCAGGATCAAAGTTGTGGGAGCGGTACTATGACGGAGCGGGCGGTGCTGACTATGCTTATGATATCTGCACCGATCCTTCAGGCAACGTATATGTTACCGGCCAAAGCTACGGCGGAAGCACCGGCGATGACATTGCAACCATTAAGTACAGCTCTGCAGGATCTCAGCAATGGGTGCAGAGGCACAACGGCGCCGGGAACGGTTTTGATTTCGCAAACACCATCGAGCTTGACAAGGCATTCAATGTATATGTCTCGGGCAGTTCAAGGAACTCCGCGAACAACAGCGACATCGCACTTATCAAGTATAAGAACGACAATGCCGGAACGCAGGCATGGGCAAAGTATTTCAGCGCAGGATCATCGGGATTCGAGACGGCAACGGGCATGAAATTCGACACTTCAAGAACCAGGATATATCTCGACGGTACTGCATACTTCGATGATCCCGGCGCAGCAAGTTTCATCGCTAAGTATGACACCTCAGGTAACAGGATCTGGTACTTCACAGGATTCTTTTACGGAAGCAGTCAGACTTTTTCAACAGGTATAGAGATTACCGCAGATGAGAGAATATACAAGTGCCTCAACAGGGTATTCCCCGACGGCACAACGTGGCTGATAATGAATGTCAGGGACTCCTCGGGAAACATCAGATATGAACAGAACTTCGATACGGCATACACGGGATTGGACGGGTACAGTCCGGACTTCAAGGATGCAATAGGAATCACGCCGTCAGGAAGGTGTTATGTCGGTTACGGTGATATGGATACAACGGCCGGCACCTTAATGAGCGTTGTCTCTTACAACAAAGCGCTGTACAGGCTCGATCTTAACGCATTCATACAGGGTTTCTACAACCCGTCATCAAATACAATGGTGCAGGATACCCTTACTGCCGTCATCAGGTTCTTCTCAAGCCCGGATTACGCAGTTGATTCATCAAAAGCGGTTCTGAGTCAGACGGGGAATGCCACTTTCTACTTCGACGGATTGTACGATGCCGCAAATTATTATGTAGCCATAAGGCACAGGAACTCCATAGAAACCTGGAGCAGCGGAGCGGTCACATTTCCTCAGGGTGTTGCCTCCAAGAGTTTCATTTCGTCTTCGGCAGATGCTTACGGAAGTAATATGCCTCAGATAGACTCCTCGCCTCTGAGATTCGGATTCTACAGCGGTGATGTGAATCAGGATGAAACTGTTGATGCAACAGACCTCTCCCTGATTGATAATGACGCGTATAACTTTGGGTCAGGCTACATTTCAACGGACGTGAACGGCGATGAGTTCATTGATGCTACAGATTATTCCATTGCAGACAACAACGCTTATAACTTCGTTTCTTCAATCCATCCTTATTTCTGACGACCGGACATAAACGGGCAAAGCAACTGAGTTAATTCAGCCGCTTTGCCCGCTCTTTCCGATGTCCTGACATTGGCTTGAAGTATTCATGCATAATACCAACCTTTCGCCAAGTCACAAAGATCTAAAAACTTTTCCGCACTTAGAATGATCAGCACAACCCGCATCACCTCGGATTTTGATATTGAACTCCAGCTTGGATCAGGCTGGTTCTTCACGGCGCTTAACATTATGAACGACAACGGGCTTCTTGCTCCACCGGGTTTTCCCGTGGTTATTCAGGATGTGAAAATTACCTTTGAACCAGGATGGGACCTCGAGATCAGAATTCTCGGGTTTGCAATTCCCCTTTTTGCAAAAGCAGCTTTGAGCGAAGACGGCAGTGAGCTGATATTCGAAACGAACGTACCTGATATCGGCGAGAAGCGAATTCCTTTCGGCGCGCTTAAAGGACTTGCGCATCCACCTGTAATGAAGAAACTTCCGGGAGATGAAGATCATGAAGATGTTATATGCATTCTCGCAAACCTTGACATCCATGCGGAATCACAGAACGATGAAGTGCTTCCCGACGGAGAGTTCGTTGAAAGAGGAGACCCGGAACAGGCGCAGTCGTTTCTTCCCGCAGGAAAGGATGTGATCTTCGGGATGAACAAAAAGACATTCAAAAGATTCGCAAACAACATATGGCACACAACACTCCGTGCAGATGACGGAACTCACCCGCTTCCCGATGCTGAAGATAAGAAAGGAGAGTGGTCGAAAGTAACAATGAAGCCGGAGAAGGGTAAGATCAGAATAACTCTGGAGGGAGACATTCCGCTTGATTCTCCCATCATTGACCTTGTGCCTGATCCACATGTAACAATCACACTGCTTCTCACTCCTTCACTGTCTGAAGGCCGGCTTTCTTTCAGCATCGAAACGGAAACAGACATAGACACAGGACTTCTCGGCGACCTGTTCGGAGGCCTTGCCGGTGCGGCCGCCGGTGCGATCATCGGGTTAGTTATAGGACTGATCACAGGAGGAATTCTGATCGGTGTTCTTATCGGAGCCGGGATCGGATTCGTTGTAGGTGTTATAGCGATTGAAATAGGTGAAGCAATTGTGGAAGGAATAGTTCAGAATGAGATGAAGGCGAGAATTGACGGAGAAGAAATTCCGGATGTGAACTGCTGTGACGCGGGCATAGTGAAGATTGCAAAAGCAGATTCGGAAGGATTCAATCTTTCTGTGCTTGATGCCGTCCCGACTTCAATTCCCATTTACTCTGAGAATCCCGAAGGTGAGTTTCTGTACATAAGAAGCCTGCTTGTAACTTCAGCCTATGATGAAATGGATATCAACGGGTCGGGGTTTGCGGTTGCCGGAATGAGCGGAGCCGGAGAGGCGTTCCTGCCGGAGACTGTTTCAATTATTTCGTCAGAATATGAAGGAGAAGTGCTGAAGTCCCTGACATACAGAAGAAGCGACGGTGAAACTCAGGAGCTTTCTGCGGAGGAGGTCTTTGAAAGGGCATTGGAGGCGGAGCTCAGGCCGCCCTTCAAGGTTTTGCCCCAACCCGAAGATTCGACACTAAGAACACCTGCAGGCCGGATCGCATGTGTGTGCCTCACTCCCCAGAAGATCCACAGGGTTGATACCGTGGTGGAAGAGATCATGTTCGACAACGGGCTGAAGCTCAAAGTGAAGGATGCCGTAGCTCTTCAGGATGCAGGAGCAGCTTATCTTAAGGGATTTCAGCTTATTCATCCTTCTGACGGCGATCCGTATTTCAGGGCAAAGGCCGATGACACAACGGAAAATAATTTTGAAAATCTCGAGGAGTACTGAGATCTGCCTGATTCAGCCGACTCTTTTTCTTCATGCATAATTCTTCCATACCCGGACGTAGCGGTACTCCCTTATTCTGTTTAATTAATACCCCCGAATTTGTAATTTGACCGCAAATTTTTTTAATCAATTCATTTACAATGACTGAAACAGCTGCTCCTCCAACCGGGCTGAAGCTTTGGCTTATGGCCGCGAGGGCTTACTCTTTTCCTGCTTCAATTATTCCGATACTGTTCGGGTCAGTTCTTGCCGTGATACTGAATCCTGGGCTCGACTTCAACTTCCTGAATTTCATCCTGTGCCTTATCGGCGCTGTGCTTGTGCATGTCGGGACAAACATCATCAACGACATATTTGATTTTGAAAAAGGAATAGATAAGGAAGATAAAGAGCTTGGCATTCCGCACGGCGGCTCAATGGTGATCTCTATGGGACTTGTCTCAATGAAGGAAATGAAAAGAGCGGCCGTCATTTCTCTTGCGGTTGCATTCCTTATCGGAGTTTACCTTTTCACGCAGGCCGGAATGTGGATACTTTATCTCAGCATATTCGGACTCCTGTCCGCCGTGTTCTATACCGCAAAGCCGATCGCTCTCAAATACAAAGCGCTCGGCGACATTCAGGTGATCCTTTCCTTCGGGCTTGGCATGACGCTTGGAGCTTACATTGTCCAGACGAAGGAGTTCTCATGGCTTCCTGTGATCTTCTCTATTCCGCTCGGAATGCTCATTGACGCGATACTGCATTCAAACAATCTCAGGGACATCAATTTCGACGGAAAGTTCGGCGTGAAGACTCTGCCGATCCTGATAGGTGAAAGCCTCTCCGTGAAATTCTACTATTTCCTGATACTTGGCGCATATCTGTCTGTGATAATCTTTGTGCTTATGGGATTGCTTCCGATGTTTGCCTTGCTTTCACTTGTAACACTTCCGCTTGCTCTCAAACTCGTAAAGATGAGCGAGTCGTTTCCTTCAGAGGGGATTGCAAGATTTGAGTATGGCACGAAGCATATAATGATGACAGCTCAGCTGAACATGATCTTCGGGCTCACACTTATTATCGGACTGCTGATATCTTACTTTTTCTTTATGAGCTAAAAGGCGGAAAACTGCCGGACAATTATTGCCGGAACACCGATCCTTCTTCTGAAGATAACTCGGGGTTCCGGCTTTGTGTTTTAAGGGAGATATGAATTGGAATCACGAAGCAGGAAAACTTTCTGAAGAACGGTCATATCATCAGTCTCACTGGCTTTCAAAGATCTCCCTGTAGATCTTCCACTGTTCGCCCGTCTCCGGTCCCTTGTAAAGTCTGAGGGTCTTTGTGCCCTTTTCGTTTATCTTGCCCGCTTTGAAGTTTTCGTAAAAGGTTGCCTGCTTATTATTTGGAGTGATTGTTGAATCTGCCGGCATGCTGAAGGCGGATATCCCGATAGTTATCTCAGGGCCGCTCTTGCTGTAGATCTGCTCAAGCCGTTTCAGTCTTTCATTCAGGTCCTGCTTCTTTCCGTCTTTACCGAAATATTCGTAGTCATCAGTGAGAAATTCCCGGATGCGTACAATGTCCTTCTCGCGCCTGGCCTCGACCCATGCGTCAATAGTGCTTTTTATTATGTACTGGTCAGATGCGAAGTATTCATTCAGTTTTTTGACTGTCATGAATCCGAGAATTCCGAATGAAATGACAATTATTGTGATGCTGGCGACAGTCAGATAGAATCTCTTGCGTGTGACATCAAGCTTGTCACGGTACCTGCGCTTATAATCCTTCTCAAAATCGCTTGATGCATCGTCGAACTTGTTTTCCTTCACATTGAATCCGCAGAACTTGCAGTATGTTGCGCTTGCTTCGACCCTCTTCTCGCAGTTGGGGCAGTCAATGAAAGACTCAACTCCCTGTCTTGATAACGACTCCCTGATGGACTCAAGTGTCTGATCACCGATGTCCACCGCCTCTTCAGGCACTTCGAATGTATCTTCGGTGGTCGGATTCATTTTGCATCCGTAAGTTGTGCAACCTTTATTCTCCTCCCAGCACTCCCTGTGGTGAGGCGTGCCGCAGGCGGAACAGATCATCGCATCTGCATTCTTCTTCAGCGGCGACTGGCAGTAAGGGCATATCTTGCCTTTCAGATAATCGTAAGTCGCTGCGGAGGTTGTCACCTTTTCACCTCACTTTTCATTGCACGAATACTTCTGTTCTTCCGAATTCCACATGCACCTCTTTATCGCCTTTTCTAAGAGTCAGAATGTCATTCAAAGGTATCTTCAGTTCGGAGAGTGTTTTCGTTCCAAGCCTGATTGCCAGTCCCGATCCGGCGGTGAGAGTGTTGAACGATTTGAGTTTGAGGAAACCCCCGTCTTCTTTCTTTACATCCTTCACAGACATCGTATTCATATTCCCGTACCGTTCAGTAACCTGCTTTGTGCTTTCATCAACCAGTTCGTAGACAACCTCATTGTTGAAATCAATGCTGAAGACGTCGTCATTGAAAACTTTCCTTCCGAATGATACAATGTCATCAATTGTCACATTTGAGAACTCCTTGTCCAGGATCAAATAATCCTTAAAAGTATGATGAGACGGGCAATCATCATTTCTCTGATATTCCACAATGTACGAGTCGTTGATGCCTCCGCTGAAAACGAAACCTCTGCCCTCGAGCACTTTCAGGTCATCTCTGTTGTGCAGGTACTTTACGGCTTCCTGAACCTGAATTCCCGCGATCACGGAAGCGATCGTAGGTGTGGTCGGGATCTTGCCGTCGAGTATTTCGTCAATGCCCAGAAGCATACATGACTTCCGCTTGTTGATGAGCCTGTAGTCAGTCTCCGACATGGTGCATTCGTAGCACGCTCCGTGCGGAGGAATGAACATTCTGGCGACACCGTTCAGTACCTCTATCGCTCCGTCAATCCACGGGCGGTTCACTTTCCAGCATGACTGATTGATGAACAGTCTCGCCTCTCTGTTATCAAGTCCGCCGATGATAATGTCAAAATCCCTGAACACGCCAAGCCCGAGATTGAAGATATTTCCCGGATATGCCTTAACTGTGATCGTGCCATTGATCTGCCTTGCTCCTTCGGCTGCAACTGTTGCCTTCGGCTTTCCCTCATCTTCCTTTCTGAAAAGCACGCTGCGCGTAAGGTTGCTTTCCTCGACTCTGTCCATATCTGCAACGCAGACAGTACCAACGCCCAGCATTGCAAGATTCTTTATGATCTCGTTGCCCAGTGCGCCGCACCCCGCCACAAGGATCTTCGCATTGCTGAGAATCTCCTGATGCCACCATGTAATAAGTTCCAGCCGCGAATAGCGGTCATCGTTTATCTCTATTGACATATAATGAAATTGGGCAATATTAAACCTTTAATAATGAAAATGACATATACAAAGTAAACCGGATTTCAATTGCCTTTGCCTTTCAGGGATTATGATTTTCGTATTCATTCAATGAAAATGCAGACCGGGGATATTCAGCCCACGAATTAATTCGTGGGCTGGCCGGACCGAACAATACAGCCCGCGATTGAATTCGCGTGCTGGCCCCAGCGAAATATCAAACCAATGAATCACATCGAGGGCAGAACGAATGTTCCGATTCAGGTTTGTCCGCGCAAAGAAACAAAGCTCATGAAAATCCGGCCCGCGGTAATTCAGCCCATGGATACTCAGCCCACGAATTAATTCGTGGGCTGGCCGGACCGAACAATACAGCCCGCGAATGAATTCGCGTGCTGGCCCCAGCGAAATATCAAACCAATGAATCACATCGAGGGCAGAACGAATGTTCCGATTCAGGTTTGTCCGCGCAAAGAAACAAAGCTCATGAAAATCCGGCCCGCGGTAATT
>JAIBBK010000103.1 GCA_019694675.1 Ignavibacteria bacterium | reverse complement strand
GGGCCGGGGATAAAGGTTGACAGGGGCATAACCGTTTCAAAAGCGGCCGCCTGACAAACAGAATATTACGCACTCACGCAATATATACCTGCCCCGCTTCAGGCAGGCAAAAAGCACAACTAATCTGAAAGGTAATCAATGAACAAAGCTCAGAAGGCTGAATCGGTAGAGGAAATCAAGGGACTGATAAACGGTTCCGAATCGATCTATCTTACCGATTTTACCGGGCTTACCGTTGAAGAGGTGAATGAGCTGAGAAAAGAGTTTTACAAGTCGGAGATCAAGTACAAGGTTGTCAAGAACACACTGACAGTCAGGGCGCTTAAGGAAACCGACAAGTATTCGACTCATTTCGACAGGCTTCATGAAACTTTAAACGGTCCGACGGGGATTGTATTCGCGTCAAAAGATCCGGTAGCTCCGGCCAAGATCATCAAGAAATTCGTTGAAAAGTCTGAGAAACCAAAGCTTAAGCTCGCCATAGTTGAAAATGAGGTATATGATTCGAAACAGCTCAATGCGCTTGCATCACTTCCCACAAAGGAAGAGGTAATCGCGAGCATTCTCGGTTCATTGAATGCCCCTGCATCCGGCATAGTCGGCTCCATCAATGCCGTGATGAGGGATCTGTTCAGTGTGATTGAGGAAGTGGCCAAAAAGAAGGCCGCATAATTTTTCAAAACTTTAAAATTCAAAGAGGTCACTAAATGTCAGTACAAGAACTAGCCGACAAGATTGGCGAACTTACATTAACACAAGCTTCAGAACTTAAGAAGATCCTTGAAGACAGATTCGGCGTAACTGCGGCGGCACCCATGGTTGTAGCGGGTGCGGCACCGGCAGGCGCAGCGGCTCCTGCGGCTGAAGAGCAGACGGAGTTCACGGTCATTCTCGCCGATGCAGGCGGTCAGAAGATCAATGTGATCAAGGCTGTTAAGAATGCAACAGGGCTCGGACTCACTGAAGCAAAGGCGCTCGTGGAAAGCGCTCCGAAACCAGTTAAGGAAAACATTTCAAAGGCGGATGCAGACAAGCTGAAAGCAGAACTCGAAGCTGCCGGCGCCAAAGTTGAAGTGAAGTAATTTCCGTAACAGACCAATACGTTTTACGCTATTACATTTCAAAAATTGAATAGTCCCGACTAGAATATCGATGTCGGGATTATTCATTAAATTAACCGGGGGTTAAATACATTGGAATCAAGAGAAGTTGATCTCGGATTGAAACCGATAAGCAATAAGAATGACCGTCTAACGTTTGCCAAGACACCGCTAAAGCATGATCCGCCGGACCTCCTCAAAGTCCAGGTCCAGTCATACAAGGATTTTCTTCAGGAAGATATTCCTGCAAGCAAGAGAAAGTCCCAGGGGCTTCAGAAAGTTTTTGAAGACAATTTTCCGATCACAGATTCAAGGGAGACAGCTCTGCTTGAGTTTGTTGATTATTATCTTGAGAAGCCGCACTACTCCGTGATCGAGTGCCAGGAGCAGGGGCTTACATACGCAGTCCAGGTGAAAGCCAGACTGAGACTTTCAACAAAGCCCAATACCGCGGCAAAGGAATACAACTACACGATCGAAAACGATGTGTATCTCGGCAATCTGCCTTACATGACCCAGAGAGGAAGCTTCATAATCAACGGAGCGGAGAGAGTCATAGTGAGCCAGCTTCACAGATCTCCGGGAGTTGTTTTCAGCGAATCTATTCACGCAAACGGAACCAAACTTTTCTCTGCAAGGGTCATTCCGTTCAGAGGCTCATGGGTCGAATTCACAACCGATATCAATAATCTCCTTTATGCATACGTTGACAGGAAGAAGAAATTCTACTTCTCAACATTGCTTAAGGCACTGGGAATAAACGAGAAGATCCAGATGCTTGAGCTGTTCGGACTTGCCGAAACAGTGAAGCTCACCGAGAAGAATTATCTTGATTACATTGACAGGGTCGTGGTTGAGAATGTGGTGAACAAGGAGACAGGTGAGGACACGGGAATCACGGAGAACACAGTGCTTTCAGGTGAACTGCTGCTCACGGCTCTTAACTCAAGGGTGAGTGAGATCAAGCTTAAGAAAAAGGATGTAACCGACGGTGAAGAGATCATCTACATTACCATAATGAGCGATGATGAAGAAAGCGAAATGCTTGATAAGATGCCCGATCATATACCGGTGAAAGATAAGAAGTCATCCAGTCTGGTGGAGTCTGAGACCGAAAGCGCGAGAAGTTATATCGAGAAGCTCTTCTTCAATCCGAAGAAGTATGACCTTGGCGAAGTAGGCAGATACAAGATCAATTACAAACTGGGCTCCGACATTGACATGACAACCACTATCCTCACACTTGAGGATATCGTGAACATTATCAACTATATCAGGGACCTTGTTGACAACAGAAGGGAAGTTGACGACATTGACCATCTTGGCAACAGGAGAGTAAGGACCGTGAACGAACAGCTCTCGGCTCAGTTCTCGCTCGGACTTTCGAGAATGTCGAGGACCATCCGCGACAAGATGAGCATTCATGACGAGGAGAACCTTACCCCGACAAGACTCATAAGCGCGAGGCCCATCACAAGCGCTCTGTCATCATTCTTCGGAACGAGCCAGCTGTCGCAGTTCATGGACCAGACCAATCCTCTTGCTGAAATGACCCACAAGAGAAGGATCAGCGCATTGGGACCGGGCGGACTTTCGAGAGAAAGGGCAGGGTTCGAAGTGCGTGACGTTCACTATACTCATTACGGCAGGCTTTGCCCGATCGAAACGCCGGAAGGCCCGAACATCGGACTCATTTCATCGCTTTGCATTCATTCGAGAATAAACGAACTCGGATTCATTGAAACACCTTACAGGAAAGTTGTGAGCGGAGTAGTAACGGATGATATTGAATATCTGTCCGCCGAGAAAGAAGACTTCTTCAGGATCGCGCAGGCAAACGAGCCGCTTGACAGCAAGGGCAGGTATGTGAATGAAAGGGTCAAGGGAAGGTTCAAAGGAGATTTCCCGCTCTTTAAGCCCTCTGAAATTGACTATATGGATGTTGCAACGAATCAGATCGTCAGCGCCGCTGCAGCTCTCATTCCGTTCCTCGAACATGATGACGCAAACAGAGCGCTCATGGGCAGTAACATGCAGAGGCAGGCAGTTCCGCTTCTCAGGCCTGAGGCGCCGCTGGTAGGGACAGGTTTCGAGGAGATCGTTGCAAGGGATTCAAGAACGATGCTTACAGCAGAAAATGACGGATTGGTTGAATACGTTTCAGGTGACAAGATTATTGTGAGATACAATGTAAAGGATGATTCTGATGAAAGTCTCCTGAGCTTTGACGACAGAAAGCTCGTCGAATATCAGCTTGTGAAATTTCTCAGGACAAATCAGGACACATCAATCAACCAAAGGCCGATAGTAACCGAAGGACAGAGGGTGAAGAAGGGCGATATTCTCGCGGACGGATCATCCACACAGCACGGTGAACTCGCGCTTGGAAGAAATGTGCTTGTTGCGTTCATGCCCTGGAGAGGGTACAACTTTGAGGATGCGATCGTCATCAGCGAGAAGCTTGTTGCAGACGATGTTTACACATCCATACACATAGAAGAGTTCAGCCTTGAAGTGAGGGACACAAAGCGCGGCGAGGAAGAGCTCACGAAGGAAATACCGAACGTCAGCGAAGAAGCAACCAAGGACCTTGACGAAAACGGAATTGTGAGAATCGGTGCAGAGGTAAAGGAAAGCGACATACTCATAGGTAAGGTAACGCCGAAAGGTGAAACAGAACCGACTCCCGAAGAGAAACTGCTAAGGGCGATCTTCGGCGACAAGGCAGGAGATGTGAAGGATGCTTCTCTGAAGGCGCCTCCCGGACTCAAGGGAGTGGTGATAAACAAGAAGCTCTTCTCAAGAAAGACGCGTGACACGGAAAGCAAGCGCGATGAGAAAAGAAGGATTGACAGGTATGAGGCGGAAAGAAAGAAGGAGATAAAGGACCTTAACAGGAAGATCGCCGAAAAATTTGACACTCTGCTTGAAGGCAAAGAGTCGCACGGCCTCAAAGACAGGAAAGGGAATTTCCTCGTAAAGAGCGGCGCGAAATTCAAGGAGGGACTCTTCATCAACCTGATAGAGAACCAGGGCTATGAGCTAAGCGACTTTGATTTCGATCATGACTGGACCGAGAACAAGAGAGCCCTTTCGCTCATACCGGACATCTACAGGAACTACACCTTCAAGATGAACGAGATCGAGGAAAGATATAAGAGGCTTAAAGATAAAGTCAAACTCGGCGATGAGCTTCCCACAGGGGTTGTGAAGCTTGCAAAGGTTTACGTTGCAAAGAAGAGAAAGCTCTCAGTTGGCGACAAGATGGCAGGCCGCCACGGCAACAAGGGTGTTGTTGCCAAGATCGTGCCTCAGGAAGACATGCCGTTCCTTCCGGACGGAACGCCGGTTGACATAGTTCTCAACCCGCTTGGCGTGCCTTCGAGAATGAATCTCGGACAGCTTTACGAAACAGCGCTTGGATGGGCTGCAAAGAAACTCGGCGTCAAGTTTGCCACTCCGATATTTGACGGAGCTTCAGTTGATGAAATAATGAGCACGCTTGAATCTGCCGGGCTGAGCACAAACTCAAGGACAGACCTGTACGACGGAAAGACCGGCGAGAAGTTTGACCAGCAGGTGACAGTCGGACAGATCTATATGCTTAAACTTTCGCACCTTGTTGACGACAAGATGCATGCAAGGTCGATCGGCCCGTACTCTCTCATTACTCAACAGCCTCTCGGCGGAAAAGCGCAGTTCGGCGGACAGAGGTTCGGGGAAATGGAATGCTGGGCGCTTCAGGGATACGGCGCGGCAAACATCCTGCAGGAAATGCTCACATACAAGAGCGACGACGTAACGGGAAGAAGCAAGGTTTACGAAGCTATAATCAAAGGTGAGAACCTGCCTGAACCCGGTGTGCCGGAGTCGTTCAATGTGCTGCTGAAAGAGCTTCAGGGACTGTGTCTTGATGTGAATCTCGAGGAATAGCTGAACAGGAACAGACAGGTCTGCAGTAATTCAAAAACAAAAATTTACTCTTAAAAAATATGGCTTTCAAAACGGAGCACAAGCGAAAGAGATTCAACAGGGTCTCAATCAATCTTGCGTCAACTGATTCAATCGTGACGAGATCGTATGGAGAGGTTCTGAAGCCGGAAACAATCAACTACAGAACATTCAAACCGGACAAGGACGGATTGTTCTGTGAGAAGATCTTCGGACCCGTAAGGGACTGGGAATGTCACTGCGGAAAATACAAGGGCATCCGGTACAAGGGAATAGTGTGCGACAGGTGCGGAGTTGAGATTAATCTCAAGAGCGTAAGAAGAGACAGGATGGGACACATCACGCTTAGCGTACCCGTAGTGCATATCTGGTACTTCAGGTCAATGCCGTCAAAGATCGGACAGACGCTCGGCATTTCTTCAAAGGACCTTGAAAGGATCATTTACTACGAAACCTATGTGGTTGTGAATCCGGGCAAGTCGCAGTATAAGAGACTTCAGCTTCTCACTGAAGAGGAAGTGAATGAAGTACTTGACAAGATGACTGATGAGGAGCATGCGCTGGATGATGATGACCCGAAGAAGTTCGTTGCCGGACAGGGCGGAGAAGCCATAAAGGAACTGCTCAGAAGCATCAACATTGAAACAGAAATCGCGAAGCTTCGTGCAGAACTCAAGGATGATCCCTCGGTGCTCAAGAAGACCGAGAACATCAAGAGACTGAGAGTGCTCGAGGCCTTCAAAGGCAAGCCGGGTTCAAGGCCGAACAAGCCCGAATGGATGGTGCTGGACGTTGTGCCGGTCATTCCGCCGGAACTCAGGCCGCTCGTGCCGCTTGAAGGCGGAAGGTTTGCGACAAGCGACCTTAATGACCTTTACAGAAGGGTCATAATAAGAAACAACAGACTTAAGAGACTGATAGATATCAAGGCGCCTGAAGTTATTCTGAGAAACGAAAAGCGTATGCTTCAGGAAGCGGTTGACGCATTGCTCGACAACTCAAGGAGAGTGACGGCAGTAAAGGCAGAGAACAGGGCTCTCAAGTCATTGTCTGATATTCTGAAAGGCAAGCAGGGAAGATTCAGGCAGAATCTCCTCGGAAAGAGAGTGGATTATTCGGGAAGGTCCGTGATAGTTGTAGGGCCGGAGCTGAAGCTGCATCAGTGCGGGCTTCCGAAGGATATGGCACTTGAACTTTTCAAGCCGTTTGTGATCAGAAGGCTGATTGACAGGGATTATGTGAAGACCGTGAAGAGCGCGAAGAAGCTTATTGACAAGAGGACGCCTGAGGTATGGGATATACTTGAGAATGTAATTGACGGGCATCCGGTTCTTCTGAACCGTGCACCGACGCTTCACAGGCTCAGCATACAGGCCTTCCAGCCGGTGCTGATAGAAGGAAAGGCCATTACGCTTCATCCGTTTGTGTGTATTGCATTCAATGCAGACTTTGACGGCGACCAAATGGCGGTTCACGTGCCTCTTTCGTTTGAAGCACAGCTTGAAGCGCAGATACTCATGCTTTCGTCGCACAACGTGCTCTCGCCGCAGAACGGCGCGCCGATCACCATTCCAAACCAGGAGATGATACTCGGATGTTATTATCTTACCAAAGAGCTTAAGGGCGACAAAGGTGAAGGCAAGATCTTCTCATCACCGGAAGAAGTTCTCATTGCACATGACAACAAGATGCTCGGTCTTCATGCGAGAATAAAGGTGAGGATCAACGGACAGATCATTGAAACTACCACCGGAAGAGTGATCTTCAATACGATCGTTCCGAAGAGAGTGCATTTTATCAATGAGCTTCTGAGAAAGAAGAAGATCATTGAGACCATAGGAATGATCTATAACAAAGTCGGAAATCTTGAGACCGCGAGGTTCCTTGATGATCTCAAGGAACTTGGATTCAAGTATGCCACTCTCGGCGGCCTTTCGGTAAACATTGATGATATAGAAGTACCTGATTCAAAGAACGACATCATCAAAGAAGCCCTGAAGAAGGTTGAAGCGATCGAGAAGTCGAAGGCAAGAGGTATCATTTCAGAGAATGAGAGATACAATAAGGTTATTGATATTTGGACTCACGTACGTGACGAAGTGAAGCGGGATCTTATGCACAACCTCACAAGGTCAAAGCAGGGATTCAACTCACTGCATATGATGATCGACTCGGGTGCAAGAGGTTCCGCCGAGCAGGTCAGCCAGCTTGCCGGCATGAGGGGACTAATGCAGAAGCCGCAGAAGTCACTCACGGGTCAGGCAGGAGAGATCATCGAAAACCCGATCCTTGCAAACTTCAAGGAAGGGCTCTCGATACTTGAGTACTTCATTTCGACCCACGGTGCAAGAAAGGGTCTTGCTGATACGGCGCTGAAAACAGCGGATGCCGGATATCTCACGAGAAGGCTTGTGGACGTTGCACAGGATGTGATCATTACGGATGTTGACTGCGGAACGCTGAGGGGAGTTGTAACCGAGGCTCTGAAGGAAGGTGAGGATGTGAAGGAAACGCTTGCAGAGAGGATCCTCGGCCGAGTAGCGGTCCATGATGTGGTTGACCCGCTTACAAAGAAGGTCATCATCAAATCGGGTGAACTTATTACGGAATCCGAAGCACAGGCAGTTGCCGAAACTCCGATAACATCGGTTGAGATCAGATCAGTGCTTACATGCGAAACCAAGAGAGGTGTTTGCGCGAAGTGCTACGGCAGGAATCTTGCCACAGGCAAGCTAGTGGAAGTCGGCGAGGCAGTGGGAATCATTGCGGCGCAGTCCATCGGCGAACCGGGCACACAGTTAACACTCAGGACGTTCCATATCGGCGGTACAGCAAGCAAGATCATTACGCAATCGCAGATCGTTTCAAAGTTCGAAGGTAAGGTCAAGCTTACAAGCATGAAGATCGTCGAGTACAAGGGCGCTCTCGGAACGGAGTTTGTTTCCCTCAGCAGGAACGGCGTTATAGAAATAGTGGATGAGCATAACTCCGTGCTTGCAAAATACAAAGTGTCGTACGGTGCACATCTCAAGGTGAAGAACAACGAGAAGGTGCAGAAGAACGGATTGCTGTATGAATGGGATCCCTACAATGAAGTGATAGTGGCTGAAGACGACGGTGTGATCAAGTATGTTGACATGGAAGAGGGCAGACAGTACGAGCAGATCAGGGATGAACAGACCGGACACTTCCAGAAGATCGTGATCGAAAGCCGTGACAAGACAAAATCTCCGGCAATTCAGATCATCAGTTCAAAGTCTGAAAAGGTACTCAGTTCGTACCTCATTCCGGCAAAGGCAAACCTTCTGGTTGACGACGGCAATGAAGTAAAAGCGGGAACCATCATCGTGAAGATCCCGAGGGAATCTGGAAAGACCAGGGACATCACGGGAGGCCTTCCGAGAGTAACGGAACTTTTCGAAGCCAGAAGCCCGAGCGATCCTGCGAAGGTGGCTGAGATTGACGGAACTGTTGAGATCGGCAAGATCACAAGAGGCAGCCGTGAACTGAAGATCAACAGCAAAGACGGCAGCAAGGTTGTTGATTATAAGATCCCTATCGGCAAGCATATTCTTGTAAGGCACGGTGACCAGGTGAAGTCGGGCGAACAGTTGACCGGCGGTGCACTTGATCCCGTTGACATTCTCAAGATCAAGGGCGTGTCGGAAGTGCAGGAGTATCTCGTGAATGAAATTCAGGAAGTTTACAGGATCCAGGGTGTTAAGATCAACGACAAGCACATCGAAGTGATTGTGAGGCAGATGCTGCAGAAGATCAAGATCACAGACACCGGGGATACGAACTTCCTCGAAGGTGACGTTGTGCACAAGAATCTCTTTGCAGAAGAGAATGAGAAGCTGAAGGGAATGGTCATTGTTACGGATGCGGGTGACAGCGATAAGGTGAATGAAGGTTCAAAGCTTTCCAAGAAGGAAGTGAAGGAACTCAACACGGCACTCAAGAAGAAAGACGGTGCACCTATAAAGTCGAGGGAAGCAGTGCCCGCAACGGGAGAACCTGTTCTTCTCGGCATAACGCAGACATCACTTACAACGGACAGCTTTATTTCGGCGGCATCGTTCCAGGAAACGACAAAGGTTCTGACGGATGCGGCGATCAGAGGTAAGGTTGACCATCTGCTCGGGCTCAAGGAAAACGTAATCATCGGACAGCTCATTCCGGCGGGTTCGGGCCTGAGGAAATACAGGGACATAATAGTAACAGCCAGGGAAGAATTCGAAGAGGAGTCTGAAGAGACCGAAGAAACAAAGGCAGGCAAGAAAGCTGCAGAGCTCGTAGAAGAGGAATGATAACAAGGCTGTTGCGCTGAAGTATAAAAGCCGCTTCTTCTGAGGCGGCTTTTTCTTTTTAGCACGGCACATTTGCAGTCACGAAATGCAACCGGGTTTGCTGGCGGAGGCGGAGATATTTCAGGCGGCCGATGAAAAAATCTTATGCTGAGCGGAATTTTGTAACTGCTTAATAATGCTCTGCGAAGTAAATTTGATATTGATCTAATGGCACTTACAACTACAGACAGGACGGGAAAAACTAATTCCGACGCAAAGGGACTTTATCCGGACCCCAAAAAATTCATTGTGATCCGGGGTGCAAGAGTTCACAATCTCAAGAGCGTTGACATAGACATCTCCAAGAACCGGCTCATTGTGTTCACCGGAGTAAGCGGTTCCGGAAAATCTTCGCTGGTGTTTGACACTATCTACGCAGAAGGACAAAGGAGATATGTCGAAAGCTTGTCTTCGTACGCAAGGCAGTTTCTGGAGAGGATCAACAAGCCGGACGTTGACTTCATGTCGGGCCTGGCTCCGTCAATGGCTATCGAGCAAAAGACTCAGACGAAGAATCCGCGTTCGACAGTGGGCACGATGACAGAGATCTATGATTATCTTCGACTGCTCTTTGCTAGGATAGGAAAGACCTTCTCGCCCGTCAGCGGTTCACTTGTGAAGAAGGACACACCGGAGAGCATAATTGACGAACTGACTTCAGCATACGGCACAGCGCCTTTCAGAGTATTTGTAATGGTGGATGTGACTGAGCAGGACAGGAAGAAATTTGCCGCCGCACTGAATAATTTCAGACTCAGGGGCTTCTATAAAGTTGCCGCTGGCAAAGAACTTCTGGACCTGAATGATACGAGCGAGGAAATGATCGCAGAGAAAGTGTTTGGCGCCAGGAAGCGTAAGAACGAGACGAGTACAGTCAGAGTGGTGATTGACAGGTTTTCGTTTGACCCCTCAGACAAAGACTCTGTCACAAGACTGAATGATTCAATTGAACTGGCATACATAGAGAGCGAAGGCTATGTTGTCATCTCAATTGACTCCCACGATTCGGAAACACTTCACAGGTTCAACAAATATCTTGAGCTTGACGGGATAAGGTTTGAAGAACCCGAGCCAAGGCTCTTCTCATTCAACAACCCGTACGGTGCATGCGAGGAATGCCAGGGCTTTGGCAAGAAGCTCGATATTGACATGGATCTTGTGATACCCGACAAAAGGAAGTCCGTCTCTGAGCATGCCATTGCGGCTTTCAACACACCGAAGCATTCTTCCAACTACTACGACCTGATTCATGAAGCGGGTAACTTCGGCCTCGATGTATCAACTCCGTACTACAGACTGAGCGAAAACGAAAAGAGGTTCATCTATGAAGGCGGCGGGAAATATGACGGAATAAGGGGATTCTTCAGGAAGGTGGAAGCGGCGGCGGCGTACAAACTTCATTACAGAGTGCTGATGAACAAGTACAGGGCTTATACAAGTTGCTCTGCATGCGGTGGTTCAAGACTGCGGAAAGAAGCGCTGTATGTAAAGGTGAACGGAAAGACCATATTTGACATAGTGAAGATGAAGATCGATGAAGCATACGAATTCTTCAAAGATCTCAGACTCAGCGATTATGACAGGAAAGTGTCGGAGAGAATAATGGAGGAGATAGTTTACAGACTGAAGTATCTTAACGACGTTGGCCTCACTTATCTCACGCTTGACCGCCTGGCCAACTCCCTTTCGGGAGGTGAATCACAAAGGATAAACCTGTCCACCTCTCTCGGCTCATCCCTGGTTGGCTCCATCTACGTCCTGGATGAACCGTCGATAGGACTTCACCCGAGGGATAATGCAAAGCTGATTGCGATCATGAAATCACTTCGTGATGTGGGCAACACGGTGCTGGTGGTTGAGCATGATGCCGAGATGATGCGTGAGGCTGACGGCATAGTTGATATGGGGCCGTTCGCGGGCGAAAACGGAGGCGAAGTGATTTTCAACGGCGCTTACGAAGACATTCTGAAGGATGACCACTCGCTTACCGGAAGATATCTCAGCGGCAGGTCGAAGATAGAGATACCAAAAGCGCGGCGGCTGACTGACGCAAGGACGAAGTATATCAGAATAACCGGCGCCAGGGCCAACAATCTGAAGGACATCAATGTGAAGATCCCGCTTGGAATGTTCACCTGTATCACAGGTGTGAGCGGTTCGGGAAAGTCCACTCTCATAAACAACATTCTTTACTCCGGACTTCTGAAGCACTTTGAGGGATCGTATTCCGAAAAGATCGGTGAACATGACATCATTGAAGGATACGAAAATATTGACGGAGTGGAGATGGTTGATCAGAATCCGATCGGTAAGACTCCCCGAAGTAATCCGATCACTTATATCAAGGCATTTGACAGCATCCGGGAGGCATTTGCTGATACGCCTGAATCAAAGAGGAGAAATCATTACGCGGGTTACTTTTCGTTCAACATTCCCGGCGGAAGATGCGAGACCTGCGAGGGAACCGGAGTGATCAAGATAGAGATGCAGTTCATGGCGGATATTGTGCTTGAATGCGAAGACTGCAAGGGAAAAAGATACAAGTCTGAAGCGCTTGAGATCCAGCTGAAAGGCGCTGAAGGGAAAACAAAGAACATCAGCGAGGTTCTTGAGATGACCGTATCCGAAGCAATGCGCTTCTTCAAACCCTATACCCGGATTGTGAACAAGCTTAAGGTGCTTGATGATGTGGGCCTGGGGTATCTCAGGGTAGGGCAGTCTGCCACAACACTCTCCGGAGGAGAATCACAAAGAGTGAAGCTGGCATACCATCTCACGTTTCAGGAAGACTCAAAGCATACACTGTTCATATTTGACGAACCAACGACCGGCCTTCACTTTTATGATGTTTCAAAATTACTTAAGTGTTTCAACGAGCTTATCAAGAAAGGCAACTCTGTTCTTGTGATCGAGCACAATCTTGAAGTGATCAAGTGTGCCGATTACATTGTTGACCTTGGCCCCGAAAGCGGTGACGGCGGCGGAGAGATTGTGGCCGCCGGTACTCCCGAAGATGTGGCCGGAGTCAAAGAATCATATACCGGTAAATTTTTAAAGGAGCATTTAAAATGAAAACGATCTTAACTGTTATCCTGATTTTCATTGCGGGACAGGCGTTCTCGCAGACGATGCAAGAAAATTTTGAGAATGGAAAGAAGAGCTTTTACTCGGACGATTTTGACGGCGCAAACAAGTACTTCATGGAGATCCTGAATTCACAGAGCGATGATTATCTCACACACTACTACAAGGGAATGGTGTATGTTATATACTTCGATAATGAGAAAGCCATGACCGAGCTGACCACTGCGATCAGAAAGAAGAAGTCATTCGGCCCCGCTTACTTTGGCAGGGCTGAACTGCTTGAAAAGACGGGAGACACGGCAGGCGCAATTACCGACTACACCGCGGCTATCAAGCACGGCGAGAGATCGTCCGATGCATACTTCAACCGCGCATCTTTGTATCAGGCGGCAGGACAACTCGAAAAGGCCGTTAAAGATTTTACAAAGGCGATCGAGATAAATCCATCGGATGACATTTCTTACTATAACCGGGGGAAGATCTTCATGGAGCTCGGAGAAAAGAATGATGCGATATCAGATTTTGAAAGCGCAATTGCAATTGACAAGGCATGGGAGAAAGAGCTAAGGGAGCTGATCAAGATGCTCAGCAATTAGTTTATGCCTGGGAAGTGTCGCGGTCTCTATTTTCTTATTTAAACTCAGTCTTAATAAGACTATATTTGCAGCTCTTTCTAACTTAAACTGATCTCTTAATTGGAAGAAAAGAAAAAGAGTTTTGTGGCAATCAACTTCATAGATTGCAAAGAACATTACCGCAACAGGTTTGAAGAGCTTTTCGGCTCACGCGCCAAAGCAATAGACAGGATGCCCGGATTCATGCACATGGAGGTACTGAAACCGGCTGACGGCAAAGGTGAATATCTCATTATGAGCCACTGGGATTCGGAGGAGGCATTTAAGAACTGGACCTCATCTCCCGAATTCATAGAAGGCCACAAAAGAGGATTCGAGGATCTGAGGATTGCAAAGGAAAAGGGTGAAGAACTTCCAATGAAATCCGATTTCAGGACGTACAGGGTAATTGCCGACTGAAGTGGACCGGAAGAATCTGGTTCACAACATCCGGAAGCTTGGTATAATCGGGTTTTTGTTTTTTCTTGTGAAAGGACTGTTGTGGCTGATCGTTCCTTACGTCTTGTATAGGTTCTTCTGAAAAAGATGACCGAGCATACTATTTAGCCATTTCTTCACCAAGGAACCTGGCAGTGTGTGAAATCCCGACATACTTGGAAACGATCTCCTCAGGCGTGCCTTCCGCAATTATCCTTCCTCCTTTTTCACCGCCCTCAGGGCCGAGGTCAATTATCCAGTCAGCGGATTTTATTACGTCAAGATTGTGCTCAATCACGATCACTGTGTTTCCTTTATCAACAAGCTTGTCAAGCACATCAAGCAGCATTTTGATGTCTTTGAAATGCAGGCCGGTTGTAGGTTCGTCAAGTATGTACAGGGTCCTGCCGGTCTGGACCTTTGAAAGCTCGGTAGAGAGCTTGACTCTTTGCGCCTCGCCTCCGGAAAGAGTGGTTGCCTGCTGTCCCAGCCGGATATAATCAAGGCCGACATCATGCAGGGTTGCGAGTTTGCGCTTAAGCCCCGGAACTGCTTCAAAGAATCCGAGAGCTTCTTCCACTGTCATATCAAGCACATCTGAAATTGACTTTCCTTTATACCTGACCTCCAGAGTCTCACGGTTGTACCGCTTTCCTCTGCATACATCGCATGTCACATATACATCAGGCAGGAAGTTCATTTCGATCTTCTGAAGTCCCGCACCTTCACACGCTTCACACCTGCCGCCCTTCACATTGAATGAGAACCTTCCCGGTTTGTAGCCCCTTATCTTCGCTTCGGGCAGGTTAGCATATATGTCCCTGATGAAAGTAAAAAGCCCCGTGTATGTTGCAGGATTGCTTCGCGGAGTCCTTCCGATCGGTGTCTGGTCGATCTCAATTATCTTGTCAATCACCCGCTCCCGCCTGTTGTCTTTGGCAATACTGATCCCTTCTATGGAATCGTAAGGCAACGGCCGTTCCGGTGTCTTGAAGAATTTCTGAGAGAGAATTCTGTAAAGCGTTTCAGTGATAAGAGTTGATTTGCCGGAGCCGCTGACACCTGTTACGCAAATGAACTTACCGAGCGGAATTGTAAGCGTAACATTCTTGAGATTATTTCCCTTTGCGCCTTTAAGCACAAGTTGTCTCCCGGTTCCTTCTCTCCTGCGTGAAGGAATTCCGATCTTTTTTATGCCGGTCAGGAATTCTCCCGTAAGTGAGTGTCCGTTCAGTGCGGAAGGAGGTCCGTAAGCAACGACTTCGCCTCCGTGCTCCCCTGCGCCGGGGCCGAGATCAACTACGAAATCCGATGCCTCGATCATTTCCTTATCATGCTCCACCACTATCACGGAATTTCCGATATCACGAAGGCTCTTCAGCGAGTTTATAAGCTTCACATTATCCCTCTGATGCAGGCCTATCGATGGTTCGTCAAGGATGTACAAAACTCCCGTGAGCTGTGAACCGATCTGAGTTGCAAGCCGGATACGCTGCGCCTCCCCTCCGGAAAGAGTCCTGGCGCTTCTGTCAAGCGTGAGGTAATCCAATCCCACGTTAAGAAGAAAATCGAGGCGCGAACATATCTCTTTCAGTATCTGCCGTGCAATAACTGCCTTGCGGTCTTCAAGCTTCAGGTCTGCAAAGAACTTCCGGCATTCGGAGATCGACATTTGGGATATCTCGTAAATTCCCTTCTCCCCGACCCTGACCCACAGCGAATCCGTATTGAGCCTTCCGCCTCCGCAAGTCCTGCATTTGTTGATGGCCATGAAGCTTTCCGCCCAGATTCGTATTGCTTCTGAAGTAGTATCGGATGCGTAACGCTGAATGTAATTTACCAGTCCCTCGAACTTGTGCGAATAGAGGTTTGTCCTGCCGAGAGAGTTCGTGTGGTAGTACTTGATCCTGTCACGGGTGCCGTTCATTATCAGTTCCATATCGTCCTTGCTGAATTTCTTCAGCGGCGTGTCAAAGTCGTGGCCGAGCTTCTCTATAAGTCCCTTGAAGATCGAATATATCCAGGTGCTTCTTGGCTTGCCGAGCGGAACTATCCCTCCCTGGTTAATGCTGAGATTTTTGTCGGGGATTATCTTGTCAGTATCAATTTCCTTCTTTTCGCCAAGTCCAAAACAATCTTTGCACCATCCGTAAGGGGAGTTGAATGAGAATGAATTCGGCGCCGGCTCGGCAAAGCTTCTGCCTGTAACCGGATCCGAAAGGTTTTGGTTGAACATTCTGTCCTTCTTGCCGTCATTCACGATCACTATGCCTTCACCGTGCCTGAGTGCGGTCTCTACGGATTCTTTTATGCGGTCCCTTGACTTCGGACTTACGGCAAGCCGGTCAACAATGATCTCTATGTCATGGATCCTGAATCTCTCAACCTTCATGCCCGGAGTTATGTCGAGAGTTTCACCGTCAACCCTGACTTTCGTGAAACCCTGTGATCCGATCTCTTCAAAAAGTTCGCGGTAATGTCCCTTTCTTCCTTTCACCACAGGTGCAAGTATGCTGATCTTAGACTTTTCCTTCATGGACAGGAGCATATCCACTATCTGATCGAGGTTTTGCCGTGTAACGGGCAGTCCGGAATCGGGCGAATACTGAGTGCCGCAACGCGCATACAGAAGCCTGATGAAATCATAGATCTCCGTTACGGTTCCGACAGTTGACCTGGGATTCTGCGAGATTGTTTTTTGCTCAATGGAGATTGATGGAGAAAGGCCTTCGATCTTGTCAACGTCAGGGCGTTCAACTCCACCGATGAACTGCCTTGCGTAAGCGGACAGCGTTTCCATGAACCTTCGCTGGCCCTCAGCATAAATTGTGTCGAATGCCAGTGATGATTTGCCGGAACCGGACAATCCGGTGAAGACAACAAGACTGTCCCGCGGTATCTCAATATCAATGTTCTTGAGATTGTGGACTCTGGCGCCTTTGACCAGTATCTTATCGAGATTTGATGAGGGCATAAGTAACTAACTTAGTTTGGTGCCCGTGAAATTACAATACACTAAACCGTAACCTGCGGGATACGTCAGTTTTTATGGCAATTGAATGTTCATTCATTAGCTGATAAATTGAGGCAAAACAACAAATGATCTCTGGCGGCAGGAGTCTGTTTTCCAAAATAATCACGGCATTGCTTCTTGGCGCGGTTCTTTATTCGTGCAGCGAAGGCGATTCTCCGACAAATCCGTCTTCCGTCGAGTACACGCAGATCGACTTCGATGCGGCCTGGTCATCCGACGGCAGACGGATCGCATTCATCCATAATGATCTTGATGGAGAACTTACCGGACTGTATGTGATGGATTCTTCAGGATCAAACAAGGTTCAGATAGTGCAGGGAAATGTCACAAGTCCCGACTGGTCTCCTGCAGACACGGCCATAGCTTTTGAGGCAGGCGGCTCGCTTTATGTTTACAGTTTATTGAATAATGCGATCAGAAGTTTAGTCATTGGTCCGGGTGCGGTAACTGTTCGCTGGAACCACAGCAACGGAAAGATCGCTTACATACAGAATTCAAAACTCATTGTTTCAAATTCAGACGGATCATTGCCTTTGCTGATTGATCAGGGATGTGCATGGCCGGCGTGGGCTAATTACGGAGACAACCTGTACTATTTCAAGCCGTCAACCGGAAGCGGCGGGATACAGAACGGAGACAGCCTGTTCATTTATTTCCCGGCGCTCAACACCAGGCAGTTCCTGCTTGCAATGTCTGAAACAGGATATTCAGCCAACACCCACTTGTCGGTTTCGGGAGCGGATGCATACTTCTCGAGAACATATGCGGATGCGAGCTCGTACATTTTTGATGCTCCCAACTCTTCCTCACCCCAGAAGATCATAAGTTCACTATCATATGCACCGGACTGCTCACGATCCGGGCGGCTGATCTATACCAACAGAACAAGAGGAGACGGAAGAATATGGATCAGGGAAGTGAACGGAGCTGAAAGAAAGTTGATTTACTGAAGTCACTACTGTAGATGGATTGGAACATTGGCTGTGCACCGGGATGAGGTCAGGAATCTTGATACCGGAAGGAAGAACCCGGGCAAAACTGTCCGTTGGGGCGAATCCGGTGATTGTAACTCTTGGTCAATTTGCTTAAATTGCACTTTCCAAAAATGGTCCCATCGACTAGGGGTTAGGTCGTCACTCTTTCACAGTGAAAACACGGGTTCGAATCCCGTTGGGACCGCCAATTTAAAAATGCGGGAATCTTCTTCCCGTTTTTTGGGCTATAAAATAGGACTTAATTAGTCCGCTTTAAACATTCAATGATCAGATTTTCGAAGAAGGTCGAGTATGCATTGATGGCTATCAAGTTCATCAGCAGTTCGGGTCCCAGACTTGTCACTGCGAGGGAGATCTCCGAGAAGATCAATATTCCCTACGACCTCCTTTCAAAAATACTTCAGAGATTAAAGAGCGAAAATATATTATCTTCGACACAGGGCACGCACGGCGGTTACCTGCTTGCCGAGAGTCCTGACAAGATCTATCTGCATCAGGTACTGCAGGCAATGGACGCCGACAAGGCTCTTACAGAGTGTCTGGAGATAGGGAAAGAAGGGGAGTGCTGTCTGGAAGATACTTGTTCCATAAAATCTCCGCTTACCCGGCTTCAGCAAGAAGTTGAAGAACTTTTCAAAAGCAAAACGATCTCAGATCTGGTTTAGTATGCCTATGAAACTTCCGGTCTATCTTGATTACAATGCAACAACTCCGGTTGATCCGCGAGTGCTCGAAGAAATGATCCCTTATTTCTGTGAGCGGTTCGGGAATGCTTCGAGCTCAAACCACAAATTCGGCTGGGAAGCAGAGCAGGCGGTGGCAGTGGCGAGAAAAAGGGTTGCAGATCTCATCGGTGCGATTCCGCGGGATATTGTATTTACTTCCGGATCAACCGAATCCAACAACATCTCCCTGAAGGGCATAGCCGAATCCTACTCTGAGAAGGGAAGGCACATTGTTACCTGCACAACGGAGCATAAGGCGATCCTCGAAACGTGCAAGTATCTCGAAGAACTCGGATTTGAAGTAACATATCTTGAAGTTGACGGCAACGGACTGCTGGACACCGAAGAGCTTGAAAGGACAGTCACTGAGAAGACAATAATTGTAAGCGTAATGATGGCAAACAATGAAATAGGAACAATTCAGCCCGTTGCGGAGATCGGAAGAATATGCAGGAGCAAGGGCGCGCTGTTTCATACTGATGCTACTCAGGCGGTGGGCAAGATACCTGTGAACGTAGATGAGATGAACATAGACCTTATGAGCATATCGGCACACAAGTTCTACGGTCCGAAAGGCGCCGGAGCTCTTTATGTGAGGGGAAGGAATCCGAGAGTAACTTTTGCAAAACAGACACACGGCGGAAGTCAGGAGAAAAGCCTCCGTGCCGGCACGCTCAATGTCACGGGAATAGTCGGTCTTGGCAAGGCATGTGAGATTGCCGCTGAAGAAATGGATAACGAAATTGAAAGACATGTGAAAATGAGGAACCGTATGATGAAGGAAGTTCTTGCACTTGAAAATACAGTCCTTAACGGACATCCCGAAAAGAGGTTGCCTAATAATCTGAATTTCAGCTTTTCCGACATAGACATAAATGCCCTGATCGGAGATCTGCACGACCTGGCAATGTCAACAGGAAGTGCATGTACTTCATCTTCCATGGAGCCGTCGCATGTACTAACGGCGATAGGCAGGCCGCGTGAACTGGCGGGTTCGTCCTTAAGGCTGAGTTTTGGCAGGTACTCGACGGATGAAGAGATTGACTATGCCACAGAAAGGCTTGTAAGCGCAGTGAAGAGGCTGAGTGAAGAATCGCCTCAGTCAGTAATTTCAAAACCAAAAGAAATCAAATAAGAATATCATGTCAGAGACAAAAGAATTCATTCCCGGCGTAAGTGAAGACATCAACGTTACCGAAAAGGCGGTCAAGGAGATCAAGAGGCTTATGGAAGAGAACAAAGTGCCCGCTGAGTTCATGCTGAGAGTCGGCGTCAAGGGCGGCGGATGTTCGGGCTTCACATACACACTCGGTTTTGATCCCGAGGAAAGGCCGGGCGATAACATATATGAGATGGACGGCGTTAAGATCGTGGTTGATATGAAGAGCAGTATCTATCTTTCGGGCACAGAGCTTGATTACACTGACGGACTGATGGGCAAAGGATTCGTGTTCAACAATCCGAATGCCGTGAAGACCTGCGGTTGCGGAAGTTCTTTCGGAGTATAAGACTGCCGCAGGAGAGCTTTGAAGAAGATAGGAAGGCGTAAGTTCATTCAGAGTACCGCGTCGGGGCTTGCGCTGGCAAGCGCCGGGGGCATTACTTTGGGAAGTGTCATTCAATCAAAAACTTTAAACCAAAAAGGAGATAATAGCAAAATGGCTTACGAATGGAAATTCAACAAGAGGCCTTACACAGACGAAGAGGCGAAAGAGCTTCTGAAGAACGTTATTGATGCTGAGACATCAGACTGGCATTATAATACTCATCACAAAGGATATGTGACTTTCCTCAATAACATCGAGAAGGAACTCGAAACGGCTGACAGGTCAAAGGCAAACGGAAACTACAGTCAGGTAGGCGAACTCAAGAGAAGGTTCACATGGAATCACGCAGGTGCATTGCTTCATGATGTTTACTGGGAAGTAATGGGCGGTGACGGCGATACTTCCAAAGGTCCTGAAGTGGTGGCAGCCATTGAAAAGGAATTCGGCTCAATTGACAACTGGAAAGCGGACTTCAAGGCGGCTGCAGTTGCTGCGAAGCTTTCCGGATGGGGAGTCCTGACATATGACGCGCTTTACAGCCAGAGACTGATCAATGTTCTCACAGACGAGCATCATTACGGCGCTATCTGGGGCGGAATACCCATCATTTCACTTGATGTATTCGAACATGCTTACTATCATAAGGACGGACCCGGAAGAGCTAGTTACATAGACAACTTCATTAACAATCTGCACTGGGGCAGGATCAACGACAGATACAAGAAGTTTGTAAAGTAACATCTGCAGAGTTCAGCTCAGAGGGATCAAACTAACATCCAGGCGATTATTTGAATACGAGATCTCTCATTGCATTTCTGGCGGCGTTGTCTTTCATGGTATTTTCCTGCGGGAAGGAAGACGGAAATCAGAAAGCAATACAAAAGAACGATACTGAATTCACATGGAGGTCCGAACTCAAGATAACAGACATTCCGGATACACCGATAAAAGGTTTGCTTGGCGGCAAACCTTTTGAATTTAAGTATGTGAATTTCGAGCAATGGCGCGGCAGCGGCGACAATGTGATCAACTTCTGCGAAGGAGTTCCCAACAATCCTTGCGGTTATGTGGAAGGCGGAAGGTCCATTCATCTGATCCACAAAGCAGGCAGTCTTGACACAAACGAAGTGCTGAAGGCTTCATTTGACAAGAGCCTTGACGGTTACATTGCTTATTACGACACAACAGGCGCATCAAGCGAATCCGGGATCGGTTCGATCCCATGGAACTGCGCGCTTCAGATCACATCAATGACTGATAAGACCGTGAAGGGAAAGATCATCATATGTTTCAAAGATGACAAGAAGAGCTACATCTCGGGAAGCTTTGAAGCTCTGAGATGTTATAATTGACCTAAACCAAATTAACTGAATTAATGAGAAAACTCCTCTTACTGTTATTTTCATCTGCAATTGTCATTTCATCATGCGGTGATAAGAACGAAGAAACGACAGCAGAAAAGAAATCCGAAGTGAAGTCAGGCTCAGAAGTTTCGAATAACGAATCGTCAGCGGAAGAAGAAAAATCAAAGCAGGAACTGGCCTCGAAGGAAGAGGCAAACACCGATCCTTCCTCAACCGAGAATAAGCAGAACGACCTGGGTATGACACCGGGACTTCCGGGCGATTTTCCCAAAGATGTACCAACTCCGAAGAATTCCAAGACGCTCGGTTCGCTGAATTCCACGGAAGGTACAGTTGTCACATTCGAATCCACTGATCTTGTTCCCGACATTATCAGCTTCTACAAGGAAGAAATGAAGAAGGCAGGGTACGAAGTGATCGAAGGAAGCGAGAATCTCGTAAGCGACAAAGGCGGAGTACTGAACTGGAAGAAAGCGGGCAAGGAAGTGGGCCTGATGATGGGATACGACAAGGACAAGCAGATCACTTCGCTTGTCATCACATATAAATGAATTTAACAAGTCCATAACAAAACTTCCCGGGGCAGGGTCAGCCCTTGGGAAGTTTTTCATTTGAATGAGTTCAACTATAAAGCTTTTTCCACTGCAGGCAGTGATGTTCCCGGGATCGAAAATACCTCTGCATATATATGAAGAGAGGTACAAGAGACTCGTTGGGGACGTGCTGACAGCCGGAGGAGAGTTCGGGATCGTGCTTATGCATCAGGGAAGATTGTTCGGGGTCGGGACAAGCGTGAAAATATCCGAAGTAACAAAGAAATTTGAAAACGGAGAGCTGGACATTGTGGTTACGGGAATGAGAAGATTCAAGCTGAAGAGCTATTCAGTCGGTGAAGACGGGCTTTATGACGGAATCGTAGAGTTCCTGCAAGACAACAATCTCGATTTTGACCCTGACCTTATGGCAGAAGCCGTTGAGGATTACAACATGATCGTGGAGATGGCATACAAAGGAAGCGTAAGGCGGATATCATCGGAGGAAAAGAACATTTCTGACGGCAACAGGTCTGCATGCTTTCTGATGGCTGAAAAATGCGGCCTGGGACTCGAAGAGAAACAGCATCTTCTTGAACTGGATGACGAACAGAAAAGACTTGAATATATAAGGGAGTATTTTGAAATGATCATTCCAAAACTCAAAGAGGCCGAGCGGATCTCCGATATCATCAGAAGCGACGGCTATCTGCAGTGATCATTGGGCAGGGAAGTATCAGAGGAAGTACTGAAGACGGTTGTGATTGCAAGAACCGACAACATCGGTGACGTAATCCTGACATTGCCCCTGGTCCACGAAACCGGGCTTGCGTACCCTGATGCCCGGATCATATTTCTTGTAAGGACTGGCATGTACGAACTGCTTAAGCACAGTCCGCTCAGATTCGAAACTACAGAAGTTGACACACCTCTTTCTTTGCAGGAAATCAAAAGGAAGATATCTCCGCTCAATGCAGATGCTGTGATCATTGCCAGGCCCGAATATTCTCTGGCAAAAGCTTTCAGAAGCACAGGAACACCGGTGAGGGCAGGGACTGCATACAGATGGTATTCATACATGTTCACACACAGAGTGAAGGAGCACAGAAAGTTCGCCGAAAAACACGAATCGGAATACAATCTCGGACTTCTTCGGGCGATCACCGGGGAAGAAAATGTTCATTCTCTTCCGGAGAGACTGCTTGGCTATACGGTAGAGGAGGCGAAGAACTTTCTGCACAAGGAAGTATCACTCGGCATTACCCCCGGAACGGAGTACATAGTGATTCATTGCGGAAGCAGGGGTTCTGCCAGGGATATTTCTTCGGAACAATTCAGGAGTCTCGCCGGTAAACTGAGTATGAAATATCCAGGCATGAAGCTGATCTATACAGGCACTGTTCATGAGAAGGAGAAAATTACAGCTTCAATTCCGGAGAATTGCACAGCATGCATTGATCTTTGCGGAGAGCTTTCGCTCAGAGAACTTATGATACTCATAGACAACAGCAGACTGGTTGTGGCCAACTCCACCGGCCCGGCTCACATTGCGGGAGCATTGAACAGAAATGTGCTTGCATTTTTTCCTAACAGCGCACCGATGAATGAAGTAAGATGGAAGCCGCTGGGAGATCATGTGTCGGTAATGAAACCTGCGAACGTAAGTGATGACATGACGCTGATAAATACGGACACTGCACTGGAAGCCTGCACACGGCTTCTCGGAAATTCAAACAACAATTAACCATACAATTAAATATCATGACGAAGTCAATTATGCAGGCGGGAATGTTCATTCTTGTGTTTTCCTTTGCACTGATCTGCAACAGTGCGGGCGCTCAGGATAAATTCAGAAAAGTTGAGAACAAGGCGTTCAAAGAAGGGGAGAAGCTGACATTCGAGATCAACTACGGTTTCGTAACCGCAGGCGAAGCCATCATGGAAATAGCTCCAGCGACCGTGACAATGAACGCAAGAAAATGCTACGACATTACATTCAGGGTGAATTCAACTTCAAGCTTTGATCTGGTCTACAAAGTAAGGGACTATTATAAAACCTATGTTGATGTTGAAGGACTGTTTCCGTGGAGATTTGAACAGCATATCAGGGAAGGCACTTACCAGCGGGATTTCGAAGCGATATTCGATCAGCAGAATCACAAGGCGAAGACCTACACAGGTGAAACAGAGCCAAAAAAATTCGAAGGTGAGTTTGACATTCCTCCTTATGTGCAGGATGTTATGAGTGCATTTTATTACTCAAGGACTGTGGATTACTCGAAGATGAAGCAGGGAGATATTTTCACACTCGAAAATTTTTACAAAGACAAGACATTTCCGCTCAAGATCAGGTATCTCGGAATTGAGAAGATCGAAGTGCCTGCAGGAGAGTTCAGATGCATCAAGCTTGAACCTTTGGTTCAGGAAGGCGGATTGTTCAGAAGCGAAGGCTCAATACTCGTGTGGCTTACTGACGATCAGGTCAAGATGCCGGTGAAGGTAAAGACGCAGGTGCTGATCGGTTCGATAGACGCCGACCTCTCGAAGTATTCCGGGCTTGCGGGACAGCTGAATTCAAAAGAGTGATCTGAAACGCTTTAGCATATGGAGATCTCGGAGCTTTTCCATTCAATACAAGGCGAAGGCAAGAGAGCGGGACGGCCTTCGTTTTTCATCAGAACTAACTTCTGCAATCTGAGATGCAGATTCTCAGGAGGAAATCTGTGCGACACTTCTTACACGAGCTGGGATCCGGATGACTCACATAACATCGGCAAACTCACCGTCGCAGAAATACTGAGCGAGTATGAGAAGATAAACTGTACCGATGTTGTGATCACAGGCGGAGAGCCTGCGATGCAGGGTGATGAACTGAATCAGCTCGTTGCGGCGATCAAGAGTTCCAACAGCGGCGCTTACATCACTCTTGAAACGAACGGAACATACTTTGGTGATTTTGCACAATTCACAGACCTTGCCAGCATAAGCCCAAAGCTGAAGTCTTCTGTGCCTTACGGAAGCAAGTATGAATCCATGCATCTTTCGAATATGAAGAACTCACAGTCTCTGATGAGATTTGCGGAGTTGCACAGAGCAGGGAAGATCGACA
The DNA here is from genome assembly GCA_019694675.1 of Ignavibacteria bacterium. Lineage (GTDB taxonomy): Bacteria > Bacteroidota > Ignavibacteria > Tepidaquicellales > Tepidaquicellaceae > JADJAH01. Next base: position 27,032 of record JAIBBK010000103.1, on the reverse strand, counting down.
TTCAGTGGAAATTTGTGTTTACATCGGATGCTGATCTGACGGAAATAATGGAATACGAAAAGCAATTCGGGTTAAGAAAGGAAGACATCTACCTTATGCCTGAAGGCATTTCACGTGAGGAGCTTGACAGGAAGAGGAAGATCACGGCAGAGGCATGCATAAGGCACGGGTACAATTACACTGACAGACTGCACATCTTACTTTGGGGAAATAAGCGGGGAGTCTAAAATCCGATCTTGCAGTTCAGCGTGTAGGTTCCGTCGGGCAGATAACCAACGCTTGCCGCTTTCAGCAAAGGTACTCCGGTCCCCGAAATGAAGTGATTCAGAATATCAGCCGCGGCAACAGAACCTATCACAACAGGCAATCCCGGGCTTTTGGCTCGTTCATCAGGCCTGTTACTTTGGTTGAACAGCTTGTCTTTTGCAGGGATGATCTCACTTCTGAGTGAATAGATGAGCGCCGCTGAACCTGCGCCGATCAGCATTCCGCAAAGAACATCCGAAGGGTAATGAACTCCCCAGTAGATCCTCCCAAGCGAAGTAACTGCGGCATAGGCAAATGACCCCGAAATGATCCACGGGTCATCAGGATAACGGAGTGTAAGAAGAGTGGCGATTGTGAATGACGCTGATGCATGCCCCGACGGAAAGGAATATGTTCCTGCAACCGAAGATGTTTCGCTGAGCTGAACATTATTCAGCGAACGAAACGGGCGAGGCCTCCTAACGGTTTCCTTGAGCGTCTGCGTAACTCCGATGTTCAGTGCTTCAGAAAGGAACAGCAGAACTGAAGTGTTCTCATCATAGGCATTATCGTTGATCCTGGCGGATGCGTATAATCCGACCGGAAGAAGAGCTGACACAGGGATAATTGAACTGTTGGTTACGCTAACAAGCGAGTGCACAACGGGGCTCTGAATGTTATTGAAAGTCCGGAAAATGCCGACATCCAAAGACGACTCCGTAACTTTCTGCGGCGAGATCTTTGTCCGGAATCTGTTTTGAGCATTGCCGGCCTGCACGGAGATCAGGAGCACTGCGGCAAGCAAGGTCAGTTTCACGTTCGGCGGTCAGATAACAGCGAGCGCGTTTTCGATGTCTTCCATAAGATCGTCACAGTCCTCTATCCCAACCGACAGCCTTACCAGCCCGTCTGTCAGCCCGAACTTCTCGCGAAGTTCCTTTGGCACACTGCCGTGCGTCATCGAAACCGGATGGCAAACAAGCGACTCCACTCCGCCAAGTGACTCCGCTATCTGAAATATCTTCAGGGCATTGCAGAAGTTCACTGCGGCATCGTATGAACCAAGCTCGATCGAAATGATCCCCCCGAATCCCCGCATCTGTGACAGTGCTGTTTCGTGCTGAGGGTGAGACTTGAGCCCCGGATAATAAACTTTCCCGACCTTCTTTTCGCCCGACAGCCGCCCGCTGATCGCAACAGCGTTCTCGTTGTGAGCCTTCATTCTTTGGGCAAGTGTCTTTGTGGACCGCAGAACGAGCCAGCAGTCGAACGGGGACGGAACAGAGCCGATGGAATTCTGAAGGAACTTCAGCTTCCCTGCAACATCATCGTTGGATGTGATGATGCAACCGCCGATAACGTCGCTGTGGCCGTTGATGTATTTCGTTGAACTGTGAACCACCATGTCAATACCAAAGTCCAGCGGGTTCTGGAAATACGGACTCATGAATGTATTGTCAACACATGTCAGTATTCCCTTTCCGGCGGCGATCTTGTTCAGCGCTTTCAGATCTGTGATGTTGAGCATCGGATTGGTAGGCGTTTCAACATAGATCAGTTTTGTGTTCGGCTTCAGCGCATTAATTATTGCAGAACTGTCAGAAGTGTCAACATATGAAAACTCAATGCCTTGCTTGCTGATTACCTGTTCATAAAGCCTGTAAGTTCCTCCGTAAACATTATCGGTACAAATAACATGGTCGCCGGGAGAGAACATTGAGATCAATGTCTGTATAGCCGCCATGCCTGAGGAGAAGCAAAAGCCGTATTTTCCGTTCTCAAGCGATGCGAGATTTGCTTCTAGTGCGGTCCGTGTCGGATTGATCGTCCTTCCGTAATCATGGCCCTTGGATTCGCCGAGCTTTGAGTTTGAATATGTTGAAGTCTGGAAAATGGGTGTGATGACCGCACCTGTTGTTTCTTCAGGATGCTGTCCGGCGTGTATCTGTCTTGTTGAAAATTTCATTTCAGTGTCTTGAGTGTTTTGTTTTATGCGATGTCCAGTACATCATACCTTGTGAGAATTCCTTTAATTCTGCCGTGCTGCGAGACGAGCACAGCGTTGTCTTTGTGCAATATGTCGATCGCCTCCTTAACGTGTGAATTGAAATCAAGTATCGGCAGCTTTTCATCCATGACCGCTCTGACAGTCTTTCCGGAGACTGTCCTGTCATCCATAACTTTCTCCAGTATGCTTGATTCTCTGAGCGAGCCGATGCATTCATTTCCTTCAAGCACCGGCATGGTGGAAAGGTTGTATTCGTCCATGAGTTCCATGGCTTCAAACACTTTTGCGTCACCGTCCACGAATACAAGCCCCGGGGTGCCGGATTTTCTTGTAAGAAATACCTGGCCGACAGTCGTGCTTTCAGGTGTCAGGAGTCTCTTGTCTCTGAGCCATTGGTCAGAGTGATACTTTGACAGATATCTTTCGCCTGTATCGCAGACTATGAACACAACTATGCCGCTTTCGTCCAGCTTGCCTGCCACATCAAGCGCAACCTGCGCAATTGTACCTGTTGACCCGCCGCAGAAAATCCCTTCTTCCATCGTAAGTCGCTTGCACATGTTCACTGAGTCTTTGTCGGTCACATTCACAATCTCATCAATGTACTGGAGCCAGACATTCTTTGGGATTATGTCCTGCCCGATTCCTTCTATGAGGTACGGGATCGGTTCCGGAGATGCACCCGTTTCCTTGAATACCTTGAATATCGAACCGTACGGATCCGCACCGATGATCTTTACCTTTTCATTCTTTTCCTTCAGATACTTTGCCGTGCCGCTGATAGTGCCGCCGGTTCCAAGGCCTGCTACAAAATGCGTGACCTTGCCGTCAGTGTCGTTCCATATCTCCGGACCGGTTGACTGGTAATGCGCCATTGGGTTATTAATGTTCTCATACTGATACGGGAAGTACGAGTTCTCGATCTCCTGTGAAAGCCTGATCGCCGTGTTCACATAGTGTTCGGGCTCGTCGGGCTTTGCGGTCATCGGCTGTATCACGACTTCCGCTCCTAGTGCGCGCAGGAAATTGCCTTTCTCTGCCGATGCCTTTTCGGTCATCACAAAAACTGATTTGTATCCTTTCATTGTGGCCACAAGGGCAAGCCCGATGCCGGTGTTTCCGGATGTCGCCTCGATTATTGTTCCTCCTGGTTTCAGCTTGCCTTCCTTCTCTGCGTTTTCGATCATGGACAATCCGATCCTGTCCTTCACGCTTCCTCCGGGATTCCTTGATTCGAGCTTTGCAAACACGGTTGCCTTCATCCCCTTAGTGAGCTTGTTCAGCTTAACCAGAGGAGTATTTCCGATAAGTTCAACGATGCTGTTGTAGTATTTCATTTTTCTTCGTTTATCGTTTTTTTATGTGCAATTTTTTACAGCGGCCTCATCAGAGGAAAGAATATCACGTCCCTGATTGACTGTGAATTCGTTAGCAGCATAACAAGCCTGTCAACGCCGAGACCCACGCCGGTTGTCGGCGGCATTCCCACTTCAATGGCATTTATGAAGTCCTCATCAAGCGGGTGTGTTTCTTCCTCTCCGCCCCTGCCCCTTTCAACCTGCTCTTCGAGAAGCTTTCTCTGCAGTACGGGGTCATTAAGCTCGGTGTACGAATTTCCCATCTCCCACTTATAGATGTACGGCTCGAACCTCTCTGCAAAGATAACCTGCTCCGGGTCACCCTTCATCTCTTCAAGGCGCGGCAAAGAATACTCTCTGAGAGGTTTGCAGAGCGGTGTAGTGTCGATCGGAAAATCATAGACAAATGTCGGCTGAACCAGGTCTTCTTCGCATACGCTTTCAAACAGGCTTGCTATCAGCAGTCCTTTGCTGTGTGATATCTTCGGGTCGAACTCAATGCTGCCCGATCTCATGAATGAAATTAGCTCTGCTTTGCTTACGGAGTGAACGTCAACACCCGTCTTATCCTTAATTGCATCGGCCATCCTCAGTCTTTTCCACGGTCTGCTGAAATCAAGAAGCGTGCCGCAGTATTCGGCCTCGGGTTTACCGTTCACCGCAATGCATGCATTCTCCACAACCTCCTCAAAGAGGTTCATGCTGTCAAAGTAATCGCCGTAAGCCTGATACCATTCAACCTGCGTGAACTCCGGATTGTGCGTGCGGTCAATTCCTTCGTTCCTGAAGTCTCTAACAAATTCATAGACTCTCTCAAAACCGCCTACAACAAGCCGCTTCAGGAACAGCTCGTTTGAGATCCTGAGATACAGGTCAATATCAAGCGCGTTATGATGCGTGATGAACGGCTTCGCATTTGCTCCGCCGTATATGGTCTGCAGCGTCGGAGTTTCCACTTCAAAGAAATTCTTCTCTTCAAGAGTCCTCTTGATGGACTGAATGATCTTCGTCCTCTTGATGAATGTTTCCTTCACATGGTCGTTGACAATGAGGTCGGTGTACCTCTGCCTGTAGCGGAGTTCAACATCCGCGAATGCATCATGTATTATCTTCTCGCCCGTCTCAGTGACTTCTTCCTTCACAACAGGAAGCGGCCTGACGGTTTTGCAGAGCAGTTCATACGACTCGGCATGCACTGACACTTCCCCTGTCCTTGTCCTGAACACAAATCCCGTTACGCCGATTATGTCGCCGATGTCAAGAAGCTTGAACACTCCGTATGCTTCTTCCCCGACATCATCCTTTTTGATGTACACCTGGATCCTGCCGCTTCCGTCCTTGATATGGCAGAACGTAGCCTTGCCCATCTTGCGGATTGCCATGATCCGTCCCGCAACGGAAACCTTTTCGCTCTTGCGCCTTTCGGCTTCACTGTCGTCAGCAGGATCAGTGTAACCGGAAATTATCGATGCGGAGTCTGCCGTTACATCAAACCTGTGCGGATATGGATTGATGCCGAGAGATCTTATCTCATCGAGTTCTTCAAATCTTCTCTTTATGAGTTCGTTTTGTTCCGACAATTGTGGTTGGTCCTTTCAGAATTATTCAGAATTTTCTTTTGCACCGGTTTCACCGGTACCTGCACTGAGCCCGGTCATTTTGTAAAGCGTTTCAAGTTCGGTTTTGTCAAGCATCCTCCATTCTCCGGGTTTGAGATTTCCTGCCTCAATTCCCGCATACGAAGTTCGCTCAAGTTCTCTCACAAAGTAACCGTAACTCTCAAAGATCTTTCTGACCTGCCTGTTGCGGCCTTCGTGTATTGTTACAAGCACGTCAAGCCTGCTGTTCTTTTTCAGATATGTGATCTCGCACTCTGCTGTTCTTTTGCCTTCAAGGAATACTCCTTCGGACAGCCTGATCCTGTGTTTCTCTTCAAGCGGTTTCGAAAGCTTCGCATGATACGTCTTCCTGATCTCGCCCGAAGGGTGCATCAGCAGATTTGCAAGCTCGCCGTCATTCGTCAGAAGAAGTAATCCGCTGGTGTCATAGTCAAGCCTTCCCACAGGAAACACCCTGTCTTTAATATTGAGTATGTCGATCACGGTTGTCCTGTTCTTTTCATCGGAAACGGATGTGATGATGCCCTTTGGCTTGTTAAGCAGAATGTAAACTTTTCGTGTCGGCTTTCTTACCGTCTCACCGTCAACCGTAACTTTATCCTTTTCAGGGTCGATCCTTACACCGAGTGTCTTCACCGTTATTCCGTTTATATCAACCCTGCCTTCCCCGATCATTTCGTCCACGGTGCGCCTGGAACCAAGCCCTGACTCTGCGATGAACTTGTTGAGTCTGATACCGGTCTGCAAACTTACCGGAGCAGGCGCAGGATTCTTCGGGGCGGCTCTCCTTCTTTCATTACTGTCTTTCCGGACCCTTTTCGCAGGAGACTTTCCGCCTTTTTCAAATTTCCTTCCCGTGCCGGCATTGTGCTTAGTACCAAATGAACGGCCATCTCCTGTCTTCTTCCTGAAGCCGGTCCTTTCACTTGTCTTGCCAAATTCGCTTCCCCCATCATCCGTAAATCTTCTGCCTCTCAGATCATTTGAACCTTGCCTTCTCTGACCTCCCGAAGGCCTTGCAATGCCGGAAAATTTTCTTTCGCCTTGCCCTGACTTGCCGAAGCTCCGCTTTCCGCCTGTGAACGATCCGGTCCTGCGGTCACTGCTTCCGCTTCCTTTTCCGTGATCTCTTCCTTCTCCTGATCTGCCGGACTCTCTTCCGCTATTGTCAGCAAATCTCCTTCTTCCTCCTGAAGGCCTTGCAATGCCGGAAAATTTTCTTTCGCCTTGCCCTGACTTGCCGAAGCTCCGCTTTCCTCCTGTGAACGATCCGGTCCTGCGGTCACTGCTTCCGCTTTCTTTCCTGTAAGATCTTCCTTCTCCTGTTCTGCCATATTCTCTCGCTGTACCCTCTGAAGATCTTCTTTCTTTCGAGTCATGTGATCCGCGGCTTTTCCGGCTTCCCGAATGTCCTGCAATTCCTGAGGATCTTCTTTCACCCTGAGCCGGTTTGCCGTAGCTGCGCTTTCCGCCTGAGAACGACCCTGTTCTGCGGTCACTGCTTCCGCCTTCTTTCCTGTAAGATCTTCCTTCTCTTGTCCTGCCATATTCTCTGCCGGCACTATCCGCTGATCTTCTTTCCTTCGATTCGGACGATGCGTGCTTTCCCGGGCCTCCCGGAGTCCTTGCTGCTCCGGAGAATCTTCTTTCACGCTGTCCGGAATTACCGGATCCACTCCTGCTGTCCGGAGAATCGTCCCTGCGGCGGTTATTGCTGTGGTTCCTGATACCCGTCTTCCCGGTCTTCCTGCCCGAATGTGTCCTGCCGTTCTTCTTCCCGAACTCCTTCTTCAAATGAACCTTCCTGTTTTATGATTTCATTATTTCCATGCGCATCATCCTCCGCGCCGGTTTGCATTTCCGTATCAGTTGTTTCATCTTTTGCATCAGTTGTTTCATCTTTTGCATCAGTTGTTTCATCTTTTGCATCAGTTGTTTCATCTTTTGCATCAGTTGTTTCATCTTTTGCATCAGTTGTTTCATCTTTTGCATCAGTTGTTTCATCTTCATCATCAGTTGTTTCATCTTCATCATCAGTTGCTTCATCTTCATCATCAGTTGCCTCATCTTCATCATCAGTTGCCTCATCTTCATCATCAGTTGCTTCATCTTCATCATCAGTTGCTTCATCTTCATCATCAGTTGCCTCATCTTCATCATCAGTTGCTTCATCTTCATCATCAGTTGCTTCATCTTCATCATCAGTTGCTTCATCTTCAGCATCAGTTGCTTCATCTTCAGCATCAGAAGTTCTCTCATCATCGCGGGTTGTCTGTTCTTCACCTGTTATCAGAGTAAGCTGATGATCTTCACTTTCGGAAGAGGCCTGGCCACCCGAACTGACCGAATTGAACAGCTCAATATCCGCTTCTGTTATACCTTCGATCTCTTCATTCTTAAGTATCTCGTTGATCTCTTTAAGCTTGGGAAGATCTTCAAGAGAGTTAAGTCCGAGCACCTTCAGAAAATTCTTTGTGGTGCCGTAAAGTATCGGGCGTCCCGGTGAATCCGCTCTGCCCTGAATTGTGATCAGGTCTCTTTCAAGAAGGGAATTGACTATGTAGTCAACGTTCACTCCGCGAACGAACTCGATCTCGTTTCTTGTGATTGGCTGTTTGTAAGCGATAATGGAAAGTGTTTCTATTGCCGACTGTGAAAGCTTCTTTCTTTGTTTCTCTTCATACAGTTTGCCAACAAATCTGCTGTAATCCTTTCGCGTGGCATAGGAGAATCCTCCAGCCACAGACATTATCTCAAACGCCCTTCCTTCTTTCCTGTATTCATCATTGAGGTCCCTTACTGCTTCCTCTATCTCCGCAACCGAGATCCTCAGCCCGGATGAATCAATTATCTCCTTGATCTGGCGCGAACCGATCTCTTCCTCAGAAGCAAATATCACCGATTCGACGATCGCTTTGAGCTCACTGCTCACCATCGGGTGCCTGCTCCTTCTTCCTTATGATGAATCTCGACATGTCTCCGTCAATGACCCTTATCTCTAAAAATCCTTCAAGCGCAAGCTGAAGGAGCGCAAGGAAAATGCAGATTATCCTCAGCTTCTCATCAACATCCTTTATGAGCCTGCTGAATTCTATCTCCTCTTCCTTTGAAAGCTCAAGCGCAAGAAACTCCTTCTGGTTTTCCGGAGTGTAATTCAGAAGCTCTATAGGGTGAACGATCTCGCGCCGTATGCTTGAGATCACTCTCTTGTAGGCCTTTATGAGATTGAAGATCGTTACGTTCTTCAGACTGTAATCCGTCTCAAATCCTTTCTCAAATTCCTTCTCATCAAATTCGAAATTTCTCCTGAATGACCTTTTCCTTTGTTCGGTCTCCATTGCCGTGATCTCTTCGGAGGCATCTTTGAACCGCTTGTACTCGAGAAGTTTGCGCACAAGAGTAAGTCTCGGATCCTCTTCAATTACATTGCCCTCTTCATCCAACTGCGGAATCAGCATCCTTGCCTTGATCTTCATAAGTTCCGATGCCATCACAAGAAATTCTCCCGCAAGCTCGATGTCAAGAGACTGCATGAAATTGATATAACTGAGGAAATCCTTTGTGATCCTTGAGATCGGTATGTTGTAGATGTCAAGTTCGTCTGCCTTGACGAAGTGCAGAAGAATATCAAGCGGCCCTTCAAACTCATTCAGCCTTGCACGGTATTCTCCGTGCATGATTTGCTCTTCTCCGCCCGTGGATTGCGGGTCCTGTATGTTCTCTTCTGAATGTTCCAAACGCGGTTAATATAGCTTTTTGAGCGGTGAGATTAAATTGACTTCTCAGGCCGGAAGCCCTGTGATTTCAGTGCAAATGACGCACCTGCATGAGCCCAATGCCGTCCAAAACATCTTCATAAAGAAGAGAAAGTTATGAAAACAGATCGATATCAAACACTTTTCTGATTGTCGCAGGAACAACCCGCCCGCCTGTCAAGTAACAGTTCACTTGAAGCGAAAAACGGCGGACAGGCCTCAGCATAATTGCCGTTAAGAAATTGTAAGCGAAGGCGTGAGCCTGCCCGAAGAATACTAAACTTGAACACTCTTCGCAGGCGGGCGAGAATTTCCTGTTTGACGAACCCAAACGAAGTAATCGTTTGGGTGAGGAGTTGAAATTCTCGCAGCCTGAGCGAGCAATTTCAGGCCCGTCCGCCATTTTAGGAGTTATCTTGAAAGTAATTCGCCGGGCGGGCAATTATGCTGCAGCCTGCCCGCTTATAGTCCATTGAATTAAATTGTACAACTTGCAGGCGGGCGGGCGATTTTTCTTTGGAGCTTTCTTTTGATCGTTCAAAAGAAAGCGGTTAACTTTCTGCGGATAGAATCCCCGCTGCAGACGGCAGTCGTAAGCAAATCGTCTTGGACAAGAATGGCATGAGCCGTGCATTCAGTCATTTCATTGAGTTTAAATCAATGGTTAATTTCTCTATTTTCGCAACAATGAAATCATTCCGTTACGTCTTTGCTATCACTGCTCTTCTGGCCTCTCTTGGCGATTCACTTTCGCAGGTCGAACTCGTTGACATCAGAAACCCCGTCTATGAATTTCTGAAAGAATCGCAGGTGAGCGGATACCTTGAAGAATACAATTCATCTTTGGCTCCCGTCTCAAGACGGCAGGCCGCGATTTATCTTTCCAGGCTGAATGCAGTCAGGAATTCTCTTCCACCTTCATACAGGGATCGCCTCAACTATTTTCTCAGTGAGTTTGAATTTGATTTGACAGGTAAGACGAACTTGCAGAACAATCTACTTAACAGAAACTACACGCCGGGCAAGGTCCGCACGACGCATCTTTACTTTTATGCAGATTCAACCACATCCTTCTTTGCAGACATTGAAGGAAGCATGTACTATCGCAATAAGAACGAAGCGGATGACGATGGTCAGTTGGGTTACGGCAACTACGGATTCGGATTAAGAGCTGCCCTGTTCAAAGCAGTTGGCGCTGAGTTCAGATATAAGAAGAGATATGAACTTGGGGGAGGTGACGATTCGTTCTTCCACACCCCATACTTCGGAATGACAAATGCCGGCAAAGACGGCTTCAGGGAAAACAAGTCGCCCACACAGGATTATTACTATTACTCAACCACTCAGAATGTTACATATCCTTTTGATTACACAAGCTATTCCGGCAGGTTCGAAGGCTATCTGAGATATTCCGCGAAGAACGAATGGGCATCGCTCATGTTTGGTAGAAGCAGGACAGTGGCCGGATTCGGTTACATTGACAGACTATTCCTTTCGGACAACTCCGACCCGTATGACTTCGGAAGTCTTGAACTCAAATACGGATCTGTTGTGTACAGATTTTTATACGGTTCTGTAAACGGATACGAAACAATCATCTCACGTCTCACCGGACACGGGAATGGTTCTTCAAACGGTTTTCCCGTTCCCTCAAGAGAGCTCAGCTCAAAGAACATTGTAAGCCACTATCTCGGGATAAATTTTTCGAAAGCTTTCAGGCTCGGTCTTTGGGAGTCTGTAGTTGTAAGCGAACAGCCGTTCAGCTTCACTTATCTGAATCCGGTGAGCTTTCTTACATCGGCAGATCTCAGTTCCGGAGATGAAAGCACAACCAACAACAACTCCCTCATGGGGATTGAAGCCGAAGTGAATCCTGCTGATGAGATCGCATTTCATGCATCACTGCTCATTGATGACCTTACTTTCGAAACACTCTTCGAAGACGATTCGCTGAATGAGAACAAGTTCGGCTGGCAGATAGGCGGCATGTGGACAGGCATTCCGGAGTTTTCGTTCTCGCTTGAGTACACACATCTTGACCCGTTCGTCTATTCGCACAGGTCAAACAAGAGCACCTTTACGAACAACAGTTATTCACTCGGCCATTCTCTTCCACCCAATTCAGACGAAATAGCTCTGCTTATAAGTTATGTACCGGATCCGTTCTTCAAAGCATCTCTTACACTGAAGCATCAGAGGTCCGGATACGGCGTTGACGTTGACTCAACCGGCAGGGTCACAGCCAATTACGGCGGCTATATTACGTTCGGTTTCGGGGATGCTTATCTTAAGCCGTACAAATTTCTCGAAGGGATGCGGATGAACCGTGACTATGCAACGCTGAATGTTTCGTATGAATTTGTGAGGCAGTTGTTTGCTGAGTCGCGAATCGAGTACAGGCGTACGGACCTTCCGGATGAAGGAACAACGCAGGACGATCTTCTCTTTGAGGTCGGATTAAGGCTTTCGCTTTGAGAAACAATTCAGGGAAAAAATGAACCTGCTCAGAAAACTGGCAGATCAGACAACAGAAGGTTCATTGTCATCCAAATTCCGGAGCAGGCGCATTGATGCATTCTTGAATCACTGCATAAGCATCGGAGCAGGGCTCAACATTGCGGACGTCGGGGGAACTCTCTATCACTGGAAAGATCATCTCGATAAGCTGGAAGGAATGAGGTTAACTCTTATCAACATTGAAGATGAAGAAGAAGATATGCCTGCCGGATTCAGCAGGATAAAGGCAGATGCCCGCGACCTCGGGTTCATCAGCGACGGTGAGTTTGATGTGGCATATTCGAACAGCGTCATCGAGCATTTCCTTACGTTTGAGGAACAGAAGAAAGTGGCGGCTCACATCAGGAGAATTGCAAAGAACTATTATGTTCAAACTCCAAACTATAATTTCCCTGTGGAACCGCATTTCATTTTCCCTTTCTTTCAGATGCTTCCGCTTCCGGTGAAGAGATCACTGCTGAAAACTTTTTCGCTCGGATGGTATGAAAAGCAAAAGGATGACAGTTCGGCTGAACGGCTGGCAGTTTCGATTAGACTGCTTAAGCTCAAAGAACTCGTCGAACTGTTTCCGGGATGCAGGATAAGCAGGGAGAAGTTTTTTCTCATGAACAAATCATTCACAGCATACAACTGATCCAATGGAACTGTTCAAGATAGGTTTTCTTACCGTCCATCTGATCGATGTAATTGACGTGCTCATCGTCACTTATGTGTTCTACAAGCTCTACAAAGTGATGAAGGGCACTGTGGCCGCGCAGATCTTCATCGCACTCGTACTCATACTGCTGTTCTCCTTTCTCGCACAGCTTGCAGACCTTCCGGCAACAAGCTGGCTTCTCAGCAGGATCACTGACATCTGGGTGATCGCATTGATAATACTTTTTCAGCCGGAGATCCGCAGACTGCTGCTTCTCATAGGAAAGACGCGGATTGGCCGGCTGTTTACGCGGGGACAGGTTGACGAAAGCATCAGTGAGGTCAGCGAAGCCGCATTCGACCTCAGGACAAGAGGATGGGGCGGATTGCTTGTGCTGGAACGAAGCTCGGGCCTGAAAAGCGTGATCGAAACAGGCGAATCAATTCAGGCAAAGATCAGCAAGGAAATGATCGTTTCAATTTTCAGCCCGAGTTCGCCACTTCACGACGGCGCCGTGATCATCAAGAACGACAGGATCGAGGCCGCGCGATGCCTTCTGCCTTTGTCCGAACTTGAGAAGATCATGAACAAGCGCCTCGGCACAAGGCACAGGGCCGGTATCGGCATCACGGAAGTATCCGATGCGGTGGCTGTGATAATTTCTGAGGAGAGGAGGACGGTGTCTCTTGCGGCAGACGGCGAACTGGAGATCGTGAATGACATCTCAAAGCTGAAAGAGAAACTGAATGAACTCATGGGAAGGCGCTCTGTTGCCGGCTCAATGAAGGAGATCCTCAAGGAAACAGGAAGCGATGTGTTTGAGAACGGAGAGGAAGAAGGCGCAAAGGCAAAAAAGAAAGATTGATGGGTCTGCTTCAGGACATGGAAAGAAAGCAGTTGGTAGACTTGCTTAGAAAGCAGGGCATTTCAGATGAAAAAGTTTTGAATGCGATGGGCAGGGTCAGCCGTGAATTCTTTGTGATCGAGGAACTTCGGAGATATGCGTATGACAATGTTGCATTGCCGATTGAAGGAAACCAAACAATATCTCAGCCTTTTACGGTCGCGTTCATGACACAGCTTCTTAATGTGAATCCGGGTGACAAAGTGCTTGAGATAGGCACAGGATCGGGTTATCAGACTGCAGTGCTGTGCGAACTCGGCGCCAAAGTTCACTCTGTTGAAAGGATCTCTTCGCTGTATCAGAAGGCCGGAAAGACTCTCGCCTCGCTGGGTTATGATGCCAAGCTAAAGCTTGGTGACGGCACACTCGGCTGGAAAGAGCATCAGCCGTATGACGGAATAATAGTAACTGCCGGCGCGCCGCAGGTTCCCGATGCACTGATCAGACAACTCAGTCCGGGAGGCCGGCTCATAATACCCGTTGGAACATCTGCTTCGCAGGAAGTACATCTTGTGACGAGGGACCCTTCTCAGAATTTTGAGGATGAGCCGGAGGTGTCTGTAAAGAAATATAATTACTTCCGTTTCGTTCCGCTCATAGGCGAAGAAGGATGGAAAGATGGGGACTGACCTGTAAATCCCGATGGCTGAACAAACGGAAATTTTCAGCTACAGGACGCTGGCATCGCCGGCGGAATATGAACACCGTGAGTCGAAGTCAAGATTCATTGCGCTTGCATTTCACGCAGGTTCTGCGGAAGAGGCGATCGAAAGGTATGCCTCGGTAAAGAAGCTTTATCACGACGCCGCCCACTTTCCATATGCCTACCGCGTCAATCCTTCTGGTTCGGTATCGAAATCCTCCGACGACGGCGAGCCGTCCGGAACCGGAGGCAAGCCGCTTGCAGATGCTCTTCAGAAGCATTCGCTTACAAATTCAGTTATTACCGTAGTAAGATATTTCGGCGGAGTGAAACTCGGAGTCGGCGGGCTCAGGCGAGCGTTCTTCACTGCTGCTGACGAATGCCTTGCTTCAGCCAATTTTGTGGAAGTTCATGTCTCTGAAACATATCTGCTGGTGTTCAGCTATCCTTACATGAGCGCTGTAATGAAAGCCATCGAAGATCTCGGAATAAAGATCATTGAGAACAGGTCTGCAGAACATTGCACATTTCTGGCGGAAGTGAGGAAGAGTTGTTTAGGAGAGTTCAGAGAAAGGCTGATGTCAGCTACTAACGGTTCAGCGGAATTCCGTCCGGTCAGCGTTTGAACGGTTCCTGCCTGTCGCTGAAATCAGGCCTGTAGTAACCTTCAGATTCAAATTCCTGAACAAAGCCGTTCTCAAGCCCGAGCTCATCCATCAGTATTAAGACCTTCTCATATTCACTTTCATGTATGTTCCTTGAAAGAAGGTCTGTCTCAAGTGCCTTGTGCACAGGATAATACTGCGACATGACGGACACAGAGATCTCTTTGTCAAGCCCTGCAATGAACTCAAGCGTGTCCCTGCTTCCGGCAAGGTCATTGGGAAGTATGAGATGCCTTACGATCAGGCCTCTCTTCAGCAGCCCGTTCTCAATGATAAGAGAACTTCCCACCTGCCTGTGCATCTCTGTAAGCGAAGCCCTCGAATGGCTGACATATTCTTTGATCTTTGAATACCTGTATCCGTATTCGTCTTCGGAGTACTTTATATCGGGAAGGTAAATGTCAATGATCCCGTCGAGAAGTTTCAGCACCTCGACAGAGTCGTAGGAATTTGTATTGTAAATGAGCGGAAGCTGAAAGCCTTTTCCTGCGGCAATATCAAGCGCAGAGACAATCTGCGGTACGAAATGCGTGGGGGAAACAAGCCCGACCGCATTAACTCCTTTGTCCTGTAATTCCAGCATGATCAAGGCAAGACTTTCAACAGTGACTTCGTTCTTTATCTCCAGTTTGTGGTTCTGTGAGATCTCATAGTTCTGGCAATACACGCATCTGAGGTTGCAATTACCGAAGAAGATATTTCCCACGCCATTGTCGTTGCCCGCATCCTTCGATCCCGAGAGCAACGGCTCTTCTCCATGATGTATGCAGTATGAGGAAACAACCGGAAGCGCCCCGGAATAACAGGCGGCAATCTTGTTTTCAAGACGGTTGTTTCGGCAGTCTTTGGGGCAGATGTTGCATGAAGACAGCATTGAAACAAGCTTGGATGCACGCATCCGTAGCTCTCCGGAATCATGAAGCACTGTGTAAGATGGAATGTACATGGTCTTCATGAATCTTCAGACATTATCTGCTGATGATCAGACATAAAAAGAAGTGATCGAATCGGGAGTGTCATATCCGAGTGCAAGCATTTCTTTCATGTTAGTGAATGACAGGCCGTCTCCGAGATTTCTCTGAGGCCTTATCACGCGAAGCCCGATCTTTCTTTTCCCGAAGAACGGATTTCCTGCCGAAGTGAAGATCACGTCTATCTGCTCGTCAGTCAGTCCGGTGTTTCTTTTCACACGCTCCCTCAGAGCTTCCACAAAGCTCGCGCCTTTTGAATAAAGCTCGGTAATGCGGATGTCATTTGAATAGACTTCATTTGAGAAAATGTCCAAGGTTCTCAGCAGAATGTCTTTCACATTTCCCAGCACGTCCGCATCAAACGGCCTTTCATTATCCGGAAGCGTGATTATGGCGGTGATATTTTCAGCTCCCGCATCAATAGTTACATCTGCAGGAAGGAAGTTCCTGATCCCGCCGTCAACAAACTGAAGCCGGCTCATGTTGACCGGCGGCATTATGACGGGCTGGATACAGCTTGCGACAATTGCCATGATGAACTGATCGCGGTCCCTCCACCTTAGCATATCATAATGCTTTGTGCCGGGAAGAGCGGAATTGGTGAAGTAAGTGAGTCTCTGGTTCTGCAGGCAAACCGTGGAGATGAAGATCTCCTTGCCCGAATCCATGATCCTCATATACATTTCGTCTGTTACTATCCTTCTGATCATCCTCTCCAGCGGTTTCACATCATAAAGCGACGTTCCGGTAATGATTTCGGTGGCCGGTTTCAACTGACTCAATACGTCTTCCTTCTTCACATTTTCATAAATACTCCACAGCAGATCGATCTCATCTATCGCCAGAAGCGGTGCAATGAGAGCGCCGGTTGAAGTGCCTGCGATTATGTCAAACCTCTCGCCTTTGTTGTATAATCTCTTCAGTACTCCGACCGTGAATGCGCCCTTGTCTCCGCCTCCGCTCAGTGCCACTGCATTCATTTGGGACATGGATTCTCCGGTTTTGTTTTTTTCAGGTTATCAGATGATCCGCCGCATACATTATTACTTTGCTAATACTGTTTCTGCTGACCATTGCCGGGATGGTCTGCGGCGGTACATTTCAAGTGCGTCCGGCAACACGCAAGTTCAATATTACTAAAATCTATCTTTATATTCTCAATAAATTTCGGGAAGTTCGTCAGTTCGTTTTTGATAATTCACCGCTTAAGCAGATATTCCTTACTTGAATCGCCGGAACATCAATATCATTTTCGCATTCGCAATTGCGGTTGCCGCGGCAATTCTTTTTCTGCCTCAATCAAGCTCTGCACAGGTGGAAAATGTCCCATTCGGAGAGCCGGTTTACAGGTTTCTTAAGGATATGAGGGTCAGAGGGATCATAAGCAATTATGATGACGGAATATCGGGCCTGTCCAGGTTTCAGGTGGCTGATTACCTTACGATTGTGGATGAGTCATCAGCAAAACTTTCCACAACCGAAAAGAACCTGCTGAGAAGATACCGTGAAGAGTACGATGCTAAGCTGATCAGCAGAAAGACGAATGCCTCGCTGTTTGGTGGAAACATGAACATGGCCGATGGCTTCGGGGAGATGTTCTCGGACAAGCAGAAATATCTTTTTGCATATCAGAAGAATGACAACAACGTTTTCTTCAGAGGCGGAGGCCACCTCGGCTACAACAATTCCATCACGCCTGGGACAAAGACCAATGCGAAGATCTTTGATGTAGGATTCGACATCAGGGGAACTGTGTTCGGCAAGCTGGGATACTATTTTTCTGTGCTTAAGGGCGGCATGGCAGGCGATACAGCTCTTGCGGAGTATATGCTCCCCGAACTGCGGACGAATTTCAAGTACCTTGAAAATATCGAAAACATAAGGAGCTATGACTTTGCCAAGGGCTATCTAAAGTACTTTACAGAGCCTGAAGAAGGCATGGGTATATCGGGACAGTTTGGCAGAGAAAAAGTAAAGCTCGGTTACGGATACAGCAGCAGTCTCATAATGTCCGGAAACGCTCCCGACTTTGATTTTCTTCGACTGCAGTTCAGGTACGGCATCATAAATTACTATTCATTCTTCGGATCCGGAGTGGGGCCGTACAGTCCTGACAAGAGCATGAATTACACAAAATACATCTCATCCAACAGGCTGATGCTCTCATTTGAAGACCTGTTTGACATAGGCATCGGTGAAACGGTTATTTTTTCAGACAGGCTGGAACTGGCTTACCTCAATCCCGTGATCTTCTACAAATTTGTGGAGCATTCGCTTCAGGACAGGGATAACGGTTCAATTTACTTTGACCTGCAGACCCACTTTCTCAAAGATGTCGAATTCCAGGGTACTTTCCTGCTGGACGAAAACATCCTTTCAAACCTCAGCGATTTCTCAAGATATTCGAACAAGACCGGGTATCAGGCGGGAGTGTACTGGTACCGTCCCGCAAGCATAGAAAACCTCGGGCTGTCATTTGAGTACACGAAGATAAGGCCCTTTGTTTATTCTCACTACAATATAAAGAACACATACACTTCATTCGGTCAGATAATAGGACATCCGATAGGCCCGAATTCCGATCAGGTCTTTGCCGCACTGGATCTGAACATCACAGACAGGCTTTTCTTAAGAGGTGAGTATCAGTTCATAAGGAGCGGAGAGAATGTTTACGACTCAACCGGCAAACTTGAAAAGAACGTAGGCGGCGATGTCTTTCAGGCTTACAGGGACGGAGTTGACCCTGTAGAGATGTATTTCCTTGACGGGATAAGGATAAACAAGAGTGTTTTCGGGCTGAAGCTTACATATGAGCCGGTCAGGGACTACAGATTCGACTTTTATTACTCATACAACACGGAGAAGAACCTTACCTCGGGGACTTCAAATGATTATTCATACGCATACGGGCTGTTTTCCCTTGTTTTTTGAAGGCAGGAGACGGTATCGCCTGAGATTTGTCCGGTTTGAACTTACATTCCAAAAAAGCCGATAATTTTACAAAGTGCACGGGAAAATTTATTGACTAAAGAGGGCGGAATTAGTATTTTATAAGTTTCCAAAATAATGACTTTGCACATTGCCAACAATTAACCAGCTGATCAGGAAAGGAAGAAAGAAGATAGTATCCAAAAGCAAGGCGCCTGCCATGGATTCCAGCCCTCAGAAAAGGGGTGTCTGCACCAGGGTTTACACTTCAACGCCGAAGAAGCCGAACTCTGCAATGAGAAAGGTTGCCAGGGTAAGACTTACAAATCAGATTGAGGTTACCGCTTACATACCGGGCGAGGGTCATAATCTTCAGGAGCATTCGATCGTACTTATCAGAGGCGGAAGGGTGAAGGATCTTCCCGGTGTAAGGTATCACATAATCAGGGGAGCGCTGGATACGGCGGGCGTTGCCAACAGGAAAAAGGCAAGGTCGAAGTACGGTGCAAAGAAGGCTAAGACAGCCGCAGCATAATTGAACGAATCCAAAACAAGTATCACTCACAAATAAATGAGAAGAAAGCGAGCAGAGAAGAGGATCAGAAGGCCGGATCCGAAATACAATGATGTTCTTATCGGAAGGTTCATCAACAGCCTTATGCAGGATGGGAAGAAACAGGTTGCGCAAAAGATCATGTATCAGGCCCTCAATATTATTGAGGAGAAGTCAAACACCGAACCCGTAGAGGTATTCAAGAAGGCGATGACGAATGTACAGCCTGCCATCGAAGTAAGATCAAGAAGGGTTGGAGGCGCAAACTATCAGGTGCCCTCCGAAGTAAGGCCCGACAGAAGGGTTGCTCTCGGAATAAAGTGGCTGCTGACGTATTCGAATGCAAGGAATGAGAAATCAATGTCAATGAAGCTCGCAAACGAGATCCTTGCCGCGGCGCAGGGAGAAGGAAACGCAGTTAAGAAGAAAGAGGACGTGCACAAGATGGCTGAGGCCAACAAGGCTTTTGCTCATTTCAGGTGGTAAGAATTTTTATAAACAGTAAAGCACTCAAAACAACACAATGCCAAGGCAAGTAAGCTTAGAGAAAACCAGAAATATAGGCATCATGGCTCATATTGATGCCGGAAAGACGACAACGACGGAAAGAATCCTTTACTACACAGGAAGGCTTCACAGGATTGGAGAGGTGCATGAAGGCGCAGCCACTATGGACTGGATGGAACAGGAGAAGGAAAGAGGAATCACGATAACTTCAGCGGCAACCACATGTTCATGGCGTGAACACAGGATCAACATCATTGATACGCCCGGACACGTGGATTTCACTGCGGAAGTTGAGAGATCGCTCAGAGTACTTGATGGTGCAGTTGCGCTTTTCTGCTCTGTGGGCGGTGTAGAGCCGCAGTCGGAGACAGTATGGAGACAGGCAGACAAGTACAAAGTGCCGAGGATCGCATTCGTGAATAAAATGGACCGGATCGGCGCTGATTTTTTTAACGCCATTCAGATGATGAAGGACAGGCTAAAGACAAACGCCGTGCCAATTCATCTGCCAATCGGACAGGGTGACATGTTCACGGGCATTATTGACCTCATTACAATGAGGGCAAGGATGTTCAATGAGGATACGCTCGGAGCAACATTTGAGGATGTTGATATTCCTGCATCGCTCCTTGATCAGGCAAATGAATACAGGCAGAAGCTCCTTGAGGCTGTCGCCGATGTGGACGACACACTTCTTGAGAAGTTTCTTGAAGGCAAGGAGATTTCGGAGGCTGAGATACTGAAGGTTCTGAGGCAGGCAACCATAGAAGTGAAGATAATTCCCGTCCTTTGCGGATCTTCATTCAAGAACAAGGGTGTGCAAAACCTGCTTGACAGGGTTGTTGACCTTTTGCCATCGCCGCTTGATATCGATGATGTTGAAGGACATCATGTTCACACGGACGATCATATAATCAGAAAGATCTCTGATGACGAGAAGTTTACAGCGCTTGCTTTCAAGATCATGACGGACCCGTTCGTGGGAAAGCTCACGTTCTTCAGGGTTTACTCGGGCGTTGCACAGGCCGGAAGCTATGTTTATAACTCAGTTGCCGGCAAGAAGGAAAGGTTCAGCAGGCTTCTTCAGATGCATGCAAACAGCCGGGAAGATATAAAGGAAGTTTATTGCGGAGATATAGCGGCGGCAGTCGGGCTCAAGTTCACAAGGACAGGTGATACGCTGTGCGATGAATCAGATCCAATTGTGCTTGAGAAGATCAGCTTTCCGGAGCCGGTCATTCAGATCGCGATCGAGCCCAAGACAAAGGCAGATCAGGACAGACTTTCGGAATCGCTTGCAAAGCTTTCAGACGAAGATCCGACATTCAGGGTCAAGACAGATGAAGAGACCGGCCAGACACTGATTGCCGGAATGGGTGAGCTTCACCTCGATATCATTGTTGACAGACTCAGGAGAGAATTCAAAGTTGATGCAAATGTCGGAAATCCGCAGGTGGCATATAAAGAGACTATCAGAAAGAAGGTTGTTCAGGAAGGCAAGTTCGTAAGGCAGTCGGGAGGCCGCGGACAGTTCGGGCACGTATGGATAGAGATCGAACCTAATGAAAAGGGTAAAGGCTTTGTATTTGAAAATGCCATTGTTGGAGGCGTTATTCCTAAGGAATACATCAATCCTGTTTCGGACGGAATTGAAGAGGCCATGAAGAACGGTGTGCTTGCAGGATATCCCGTTGAGGATGTTAAGATAAAATTGTTCGACGGATCGTATCACGATGTTGACTCTTCAGAAATGGCATTCAAGATCGCAGGCTCCATGGCATTCAAGGAAGGCGCAAGAAAGGCGAATCCCGTATTGCTTGAGCCGATCATGGAAGTGGAAGTTGTGACTCCGGAAGAATACATGGGTGATGTGATGGGTGATCTGAGCTCAAGAAGAGGCAGGATCGAAGGCATGTCGCAAAGAAGCGATGCACAGGTGATCAAAGCAATGGTCCCGCTTTCGGAGATGTTCGGATATGCAACAACGATGAGATCGATGACACAGGGCCGGGCAATATACACAATGCAGTTCTCCCACTATGATGAAGCGCCGAAGAGCATTTCGGATCAGATAGTGGAGAAGGTCAAAGGAAAAGAGAAAGTCGCAAACTGATCTGATATTCGTTCTTTAATTTAGCTGGGTCAGTCCGCCAAACCGGCGGGCATAACTCGTCGATCAGACACGGTAACAGCTCTATAAAACCGAAGGTTGTCTAAGAGTCTTGATACAACTGGGAGGTTCCCATCAGGGTCAGTAGCTCAGATGGTTAGAGCGCGTGCCTTATAAGCACGAGGTGGGAGGTTCAATTCCTCCCTGACCCACTGATTTTACAGAAAGCAGGATCGCGCTCTTTCGGGCTTTCGCAATCAGATACTGACAGGAATTGACACAATGATCAACGAACGTCCCGGGTCTGTTTGAGAGTCTGCTGAAATTCAAAAAAACATTAATTCATTAATCAACTGTAATAAGGGGAAACACTAAATGGCTAAAGAGAAATTTAATACCAGTAAGCCGCACGTTAATATCGGAACCATCGGCCACGTTGACCACGGTAAGACCACATTAACTGCAGCTATCACAATGGCGCTTGCCAAAAAAGGGCATGCAAAAGTAAGAGCGTTCGATTCAATTGATAAAGCTCCGGAAGAAAGAGCAAGAGGTATTACGATCGCAACGGCACACGTGGAGTATGAAACAGCCAACAGGCACTATGCACACGTTGACTGTCCGGGACACGCCGACTACATCAAGAACATGATCACCGGTGCGGCTCAGATGGACGGTTCGATACTCGTTGTTGCCGCTACAGACGGCGCGATGCCTCAGACCAAGGAACACATTCTGCTTGCAAGGCAGGTGGGCGTGCCGGCTATTGTTGTATTCCTCAACAAGGTTGACATGATCTATGCTCAGGAAAAGACTGCTGAAGACGCAGAACTTCTTCTCGAAGTTGTTGAGTCAGAACTCAGGGACATCCTCAACGGATTCGGATATCCGGGAGATGAGATTCCGATCGTAAGAGGAAGCGCACTTAAGGCAATGGAAGCGGGTGTTGATGCAGCCGCAACTGCAGATGACGAAAGGCTCAATTGCATCTATGAACTCATGGATAAAGTTGACAGCTACGTGCCTCAGCCGCAGAGGGAAGTTGACAAACCGTTCCTTATGCCGGTTGAAGACGTATTCTCGATCACGGGAAGAGGAACTGTTGCCACAGGCAGAATTGAAAGAGGTAAAGTTAAGGTCGGCGAGGAAGTTGAGCTTATCGGACTCGGTGCGAAGAAGAAGACCGTAGTAACGGGCGCTGAAATGTTCAATAAGGAACTTGATGAAGCTGAAGCAGGATTCAACTGCGGACTTCTGCTCAGAGGCGTTGACAAGAAAGAGATCGAAAGAGGAATGGTGCTTGCAAAGACCGCCAGCATTACACCGCACAAGAAGTTCGAAGCTCAGGTCTATGTGCTTTCAAAGGAAGAAGGCGGAAGGCACACACCGTTCAGCACAAACTACAGGCCGCAGTTCTATTTCAGAACCACTGACGTGACCGGTGTTGTACATCTTCCGGAGAACATTCAGATGGTTATGCCGGGTGACAACGTTGACAAGCTCATCATTGAACTTATCAGCCCGATCGCCATGGAAGAAGGGCTCAAGTTCGCTATCAGAGAAGGCGGAAGGACCGTTGGAGCGGGTGTTGTAACAAAGATCATTGAATAATTCTAAACGAAGCAAAATTGGCATCGCAAAAGATAAGAATCAAGCTGAAGTCATACGACCATACGCTTCTCGATAAGTGGACGGAAAGGATCATTAGGGCTATCAAGCAGACAGGGGCAATCGTCAGCGGCCCGATCCCGCTTCCTTCAAAGAAGAATGTGTACACGGTACTCAGGTCGCCGCATGTGGATAAGAAGTCGCGTGAACAGTTCGAGACTCGTTCGCACAAGAGGCTTATTGACATACTGAACTCGTCAAACAAGACTCTTGAGGCGCTGACAAAGCTTGATCCTCCGGGCGGTGTCGATATTGAGATCAAAGTATAAAAGTAACCAGGGCATTTACAGATGATTGGCATTATCGGAAAGAAGATAGGGATGACCTCTGTCTTTACGGAAGACGGAAGTTATGTACCCTGCACCGTGATCGAAGCAGGGCCATGCTACGTTACCGGCGTCAAGACCGCGGATAAGCACGGATACAATTCCGTTCAGCTGGGTTTTGGGGAGAAGAAGGAAAAGCACACCACCAAACCCGAAGCAGGGTTGTTCAAGAAGCACAAGCTCCCGATGCTCCGGCACCTGAAGGAGATCAGGGATTTTGAGCATGAGAACCTTAAGGAAGGTGATGTGGTGAAAGTTGATATGTTCAAGGAAGGCGATACGGTCAAAGTCACCGGTGTTTCCAAGGGCAAAGGCTTTCAGGGAGTTGTAAAAAGGCACGGATTCGGCGGTGGTGTAAGAACGCACGGACAAAGCGACAGGGAAAGAGCGCCGGGATCGATCGGAGGAAGTTCATTTCCGTCCCGTGTTTTCAAAGGTCAGAGAATGGCCGGCAGAATGGGCGGTGACAAGGTTTCGGTAAGAAACCTGAAGGTCGTTAAAGTGTTCGGCGACTCGAACCTCATTCTTGTAAAAGGCGCAGTCCCGGGTTCAAAGACCGGATTGGTTGAAATCTATAAATAACGAATAATGAAACTCAAGGTTTATAAACTCGACGGAAGCGAATCCGGTGAAACAGTTGATCTGCCCGGTGAGGTGTTTGAACTCGAGACTCCGAATGAACATCTTGTTTACCAGGCGGTGAGAACTTATCTGTCAAATCAGAGGCAGGGAACTCACAAGTCAAAGGAGAGGAGCGAAGTAAGCGGAGGCGGAAAGAAGCCGTTCAGGCAAAAGGGAACCGGAAATGCCAGAAGAGGAACGAGCAGGTCACCTGTTATGGTTGGCGGCGGTACGATCTTCGGGCCGAAGCCGCACACATACAAACTCAAGATCCCAAAGAAGGCGGCAAGGGTTGCAAGAAAGAGCGCACTCAGTCTCAAGGCAAAGGGAAACGAGATAATGGTCGTTGAGGATTTCACGTTTGAATCACCGAAGACAAAGGACCTTTTCAACATTCTGAAATCTCTGAAGCTTCACGAAACAAAGACGTTGCTTCTTCTTGGCGGAAAGAACGAAAATGTTTACAAGTCCGGAAGGAACATAGAGAAACTCAACGTGAAGATATCTGACAAGGCGGCTACATACGACCTTCTTGACAATAAGATGATACTGATGCAAAAGTCCGCAGTGGAATCACTGTGCAGGAATCTGATCAATCAAAGCGCGGAGGGTGCAGAATAAATGAAGACGATATTGGTAAGGCCGCTGGTAACCGAGAAGAATACGACTCTGCAGGAGAACCTGAATCAGTATGCATTTGAGGTAGGCAGAGATGCAAACAAGATAGAGATAGCAAGAGCAATTGAAAAGAAGTTCAATGTCCGCGTTTCCAAAGTCAGGACAATCGTTGCAAAGGGAAAGAGCAAGTCACAGATGACGCGCAAAGGAAGATTTGCAGGATACAGGGCAGACAGAAAGAAGGCCATTGTAACTCTGCATAAGGACGACAAGATCGACCTGCTCGGCGTCATCGAATAAGTTCTTCAATAATTATCCCGCGGAGAAAGGGATGCCTAGAAAGAAGCCCTCGGAAAGTCTGCAATCCGCAGTTTCCGTAAAGAATGAACAGATCAAGTATCTTCAGGAGAAGCTAAAGCTCGACGAGAATATTGTCGGGCTTTTAGTGCATTCACAGGGAATTTTCACGGGCACGGATTTAGTCAAAAGGGTTCATGCGGCAATGGATGCCGGATGAAGCCCGGCAGGGAGGCGTTTCTTGACAGCCCGGTGTTTGCAGATCACCTGGTGTCAGCAACGGGCGGATGTTCTTTCTTAATAAAGTGCATGACGGTATTTGACCATTGCTATACGAGCGTGGTGAATATCGCCGAAGTCCTTTCCGCCTGCGATACAAGTGAGCAAAGGGAAACTGCGAAGAGAGCATTTTACGGCACAGGCCTTTTGGGAATGCCATACAGGTATTCCGTGAAGATGTCTGAAGTTCTGAAGGAATCAATTGACTGCAAGGAGGGCAATTTCAGGGATGCATTTGTGATAACCATGTGCTCTGAAGCGAAGCTTCCGCTTGTAACATACGACACCGGCAGATACCTGTCACTTTCGGAAAAGTTCAGCGTAAAACTCATAAGCAGGCAGGAAGTAATAAGGAAATACAATTCAGTAATCAAAAATAAACCCGGATGAAATTAGGGAAACAGTACACAAGCAGGGAGAACCAGTCAACTGATATCTATCTGAAAGAGATCAGTAAGACAACGCCCTTATCGGTTGAGGAGGAGATTGAATATGCGAAGAGGATCAAGAAGGGGGATAAGAAAGCGCTGGATGCTCTTGTCAAGGCTAATCTGAGGTTTGTGGTCAGCGTGGCAAAGCAATATCAGAATCAGGGGCTGTCGCTAAATGACCTGATAAACGAAGGCAACCTGGGACTGATCAAAGCAGCCAAGAAGTTTGATGAAACCAGAGGATTCAAATTCATTTCATACGCAGTATGGTGGATCAGGCAGTCAATACTGCAGGCCCTTGCAGAGCAGTCAAGGGTTGTGAGGCTTCCGCTCAACATTGTTCAGCAAAAGAGCAAGATCGCAAAGACGATCAGCGAACTGGAACAGCAGAACGAGCGCGCACCGAATGTACTTGAGATCGCTGAGAAGCTGGATATGAGCATCTGGGAAGTTCAGGAAACTCTTAAGAATTCAGGAGGCCATGTTTCGGTTGATGCACCGAGCATACACGGTGAAGACACAAAGCTTATAGACATCATGCCGGACAAGCAGGAAAAGATGCCTGATGTGAACCTCATGAAAGATTCCCTGAGGATCGAGATCGAAAGAGCCCTTGATACATTGTCGCAGAGAGAAAAGGAAGTGGTGAAGTTGTACTACGGCCTTGAGAAGGAAAATCCTCTGACGCTTGAAGAAATTGGCGACAAGTATAAACTGACCCGTGAAAGAGTAAGACAGATAAAGGAAAAAGCAATCAGAAGACTGAGACAGGCATCAAGAAGCAAAGCTCTGAAGACTTATCTGGGACAGTAGTTCCCTGAGATTGTTGTAATGTGAATTGACCCGTGCAGATACTTGTGCGGGTCTGTTTTTTTATGGAGACAGAGCAGCTTCAGGTTTATTCAAATGTAATCCCCTGACAGGATCAGTTGATTATCAAAACGAGGGCATTTAGTAAGCCACCGGACAGCAGATTGAACACCTTCCGGGAATGACGCAGTGCTTATGACTGCCGCTAATGCACTGAGTTAATCGGAAACATTTGACCTTAATAAAAAGTCAGAATAATTCAGATGCATCACTTAATCAGAAGCATTTTCTTAACGTCAGAAAACCCGACTTCACTGATATCGTCAGCAGAAGCGTTATGCTGCCCTGATGAGTTCACAACAATCTGGTAAAGGTAAATTCCGCTCACGGCCTGTCCGCCGTATATGCTTGCATCAAATACTGTCTCGTAACTGCCCTGTCTTAAGTACTCATTCACAAGCACCGTAACTTCCCTTCCCAGCACATCAAACACTCTGAGAAGTACATTGCCTGAAGTTTTTATCTCGAACCGGATGACTGTACTCGGATTAAACGGATTCG
>JAIBBK010000052.1 GCA_019694675.1 Ignavibacteria bacterium | reverse complement strand
GATCTGTTCAGAAAGAATTTCAAGATCAACCTTGAACTGGTGGATGCTTCGGATCTGTTTCTGAAGAAACTGAAAGGTGTGACGGATCCTGAGGAGAAACGAAAGATCATCGGCCGGACCTTCATCAGGGTCTTCGAGAAAGAAGCCCGGAAGATCAAAGGAGCACGGTATCTTCTCCAGGGCACGCTCTATCCGGACGTGATCGAATCAGTCTCGTTCAAAGGCCCGTCAGCAACGATCAAGACTCACCACAATGTCGGCGGCTTGCCCGAAAAAATGAAACTGAAGCTCATCGAGCCATTCAGAGAACTTTTTAAGGATGAAGTAAGGGAAGTTGGTTTGAAACTTGGAATCCCGGGAGACCTTATCTTCAGGCATCCGTTTCCCGGTCCCGGACTCGCCATAAGAGTCCTCGGTGATGTGACTCCGGCAAGGCTTGATCTCCTGCGCAATGCCGATGATATCTACATAGGCCTGCTCAAAAAACACGGTCTTTATAAGAAGATATGGCAGGCCTTCGCTGTACTTCTGCCGGTTCAGACCGTAGGTGTTATGGGAGATGAAAGAAGTTACGAGAATGTGATTGCGCTCAGGGCCGTAACTTCAGTTGACGGCATGACTGCTGACTTCTATGACTTCACCGGAGAATTTCTATCCGAAGCATCCAATATGATCATTAACAATGTAAGAGGCGTAAACAGGGTTGTATATGACGTAAGCTCTAAACCGCCGGCAACAATTGAATGGGAATGATCAGGAAACGCATCATATTTTTTGCATTTTCAGTTGCCCTCTTTCTTAACGGCGAAGCAACTTCGCAGGTGAAGATCGGTCTGGCTCTGCCGCTCGCTTATGATGAACAGGGCAAGTCCGGAAATCCGGTGGGTGAGCAAATGCTGAAGGGAATAACCGATGCACTCAGGGAACATGAAACCGTTGACACTTCTGCGCTCATTAGTCTTGTTGTGGAAGATACGAAGAGAGTTCCTGAAACTGCACTTGAAGTAATAAACAAGTTCGGTAGCGACAGAAGCATCATTGGAGTGATCGGCCCCGTCTTCAGCAGTGAGCTTTCCGTTACTGCGGGTGCGGGAAATTTCCATAAGATGCCCGTCATTTCTCCCACTGCAACCGTGAACTTCGCGGCAAAGGAGAATCCGTATTTGTTCCAGCTGAATCCCACTTATGATATAAGAGGAAAACTTATTGCAAGATATGCTCACCGCGAGCTTGGTATGAGAAGGTTCATAATACTTGCCGAAGATGCATACGGAAAAGAATACGCCAATGCTTTTCAATCAGAGGCAAATATAAACGAAGACAGCATTCTTCTTGTCGTAACTTACAAAAGGGATGACTGGGATTTGGCGGACGAAGTCGGTTCGGTAAGAAAATTTCTCGAAGATCATGACAGGTTTGTTGATTTCTCGGGATTGCAGGACGAACAGACAGAGATGCTGATGAAGGCAGGGCTGAGCAAGTCAGCGATAGACACACTTTCTCAGGGAAGGTATCTTGTTAGCGTTTACAGACTCTTCGGGGACGGTCTTGCAAACTCGCTCATGGCGGGTGGCTTACGGACTGTTGGTTATGATCCGAAAGTGTTCAATGTGGTTTTCGGACTCGCGGATGCGATCTACATACCGGTTTCTCAGCCATCTGAAATTGAAAAGATCTCATTCGAACTTTACAAAAGCAGGCTCGGCCTGCCCGTTCTTGGTACAAGCGACTGGAATACCGACGCGCTGAAACAGGCTTCCGGATATATAGAACACCTTTGGATTGAGTCAGACTTTGTGCTTGGCGAAAAGTTCACCGACAAGGCAGCGCTCATAAAGCCCGAAGACAGAAGGAATTATTTCTTCGGATACGGTACTGCCAAACTCCTGTTTGAGCTGATCGCCGCCGGAAACAACACGCGCGAGACATTGAACAATGCACTCGAAAACATAACCGGAAAACAACTGCCGTACAACGGCCTGACCGTAAAAGACAGGACGAATTCGAGCCTGAATGTGCTTAAGCTTGAAAAAGGAAATGCCGGAGTTTCTGGCTATTCATATTGAGATGGAATGTTTCCCTGCTTTCGATGATGCTTCGGAGGAAGGAAATTACATTGATTATTTGTGAATCAATAATATTTTAAACCAAATTATAAGTACTTTAAAGCCCATGAATAATGGTTGGAGCTATTCGGAACTGGTCTTTCCTTTGCTTTCTTTCTTGGTTGTGGTCTTGTCAATTATTTTATTCCCGTTTTCAAGAGTGCCAATTGATTTTTTCCCTAATGCACTGATCATTTTCTTTTCATACATTTTCCCCCTTGTAGTGTTTGGCGTCTTTATCTGGATGGCTATCAAGGCTAATAATGAATTGAGGAATGATAAGGAACTTACGGAAGCCAAGATAACTCTGAAAGTTGACAAATATTCGGGAATAGTTGACGGTATCGGAACCGCTTTGCCTCTTATAGGAGCTGCTTTGCTTCTGTATTATGCAGTTAAGCCGAACAGCAGTGAGATCTTCTACGGTTTTGCCGCACCGCTGGAGATCAAATCAATCTTTCTGCTTGCATCCGCGAAGCTTTTTGAATCAATGTTCGACAGTCTTGCGGAAAGATATCTCACAATTGTGAGGAATGAGAACGATAACGCTCAGATCCTTGAGGCACTCAAGAAGAAGATCATAGAGTTCTCTCACGAAGACATTGTCAAACTGGACAGCATATCGAAAATGGCCAGCCAGAGCTCCGAAACGCTCAACGGATTTGTTAACAACCTGAAGGATCTTTCTAACATACTCGGCAAGGATTCAGGTCAGAGATCTTCAAATAAATAATCAGCCGGGAGGTTTGCATAAATGATAGTCAGAAAGAAAAAGAGGGATGTCAAATTTATAATCTACCAGTCATTGTATATACTTGTAATATCATCGTTGGCAATGAATCACATGACTCTCAGCAATCTTCCTCAATATACAAAGATCGAAGAAGATCAGATCGTCATCAGGAAGCCGGAAGAAGATAAAAGAATTGAGCATGTAGGAAAATCAGACACAATTGTTGAAGCATCCGTTATCCCGGCTCTTGAAAGAAAGATCGACAGTCTTGAGAAAGTTAAGACAGGGGTGGTAGTAATAGACAGAACCAAACCGACACCAACCCCAAGAACCGAACAGCCGAAGACTGATCCGCCTGTGGTTCCAAAGATTAAGGGAGGTGAAAAAAAGTCGAATTGACAGCATACACCTCTGCTGATAGCGGAACATTTAAGGTCCCGGCTTGGAGAGCCTGTCTGCTGCCGGTTCTTCTGTGCTTATTGTTAACCGTGTCAGTTTCGTTCAGTGCTTTTGCTCAGGAGGATTCGAATGATGTTCTTATAGATCCCGTGATCGCGCTTAACAAGACAATCAAGAGTTCAAACGGACTTTTCGAAAATGTTTTGCCTTATCCGGGAAAGGTTTACGGCCTGGGGGCTGAGGGACAGTCTTTCATTATGGATATTGAACCAAGGCAGAAGTTTGAGCTGGAGGTCAATGGTTTTGACAGTCTACTGTTCAATTTTGAATGGTTGTTGAGCGACAACAGTCCTTATGAAGTGAACTACTATATCAGCTCCGCTGAAAATATTCCTTTTGTATATGAGGATGTTGTGTTTGAAGCAGGATTGTCAAGCAACGGTTCAATTGTCAGTGCAAAGAAGATAAATGCATATAAAGGAAGAAGACTTTATGACCTCGTAATTTCAGATGATGTCAAGCCCTTTCGGATCAAGGTCACCCCGCTTCCGGAATCTTCACCATACATTGATGTGGTGCAGTCTGCAGACTCCAGCAGATTTCAGATCAGACTTAAGAGAAGCTCGGAGATAGACGCATTGATCCAGCAGGATATGGGAAAGTTCAGGAGTCAGGGGTATGCTGAATTTCCGATCGGAGTGATCATGACTGATCCCGAGATACCTTTGCACAATAAGCCCCTGAAGTTCACGCTTCGGCAAAAAATCAAGAAGACAAACAGGAAATGAACATGATACGCAAGTTAGTATTGGCATTGAGATCCAATTTTTGTCTCGCATTGACTTTTGTATGCCTGCTGCTGCTTATTTCTCAGAAAGATTCCTTTGCACAATCAGACACAGTTGATGCAGGGCGCCAATATGATCTTGATACGATAAAATTTCTCAATACTTACCAGAAGAATGTAAGTCTGCTTCATTCAGATACTCTGATTGTTCAGATTGAGGGTAAGTATTACAGAATACCATACAAGGTCACGCTGAAATCCGTGGATGTGGCAGACAATACACCAAAACGATTTAGCATCTCCTCACTTGCACTCAGAGATTATCCGGACTTCAGCAGGAGACTCAAGAATATTTTTGATAATCCAAGAGAGAGGTTATACACCTATTATTCACCGAAGGACTGGAGATTCAGCGAAGAGTATGACAGGTATTTCAGGCAGTATGATGAGAACCGTTCTGCCACTGTTTCCGAACAGACCGATGAAGGCCTTCTTGGGGATGAGACCACCGGCAAAACATCAAGCATTGATAAGATTGATTTTCCTTTGCCCGCAACTGTCGATATTGAAGTGAATCTGGAGAAGGATCCGGGGCTTGTAAGAATACTCGAGGTGGATTTTAACTTCAATAAGCTTGATCCTGAGATGAAAAGTTTTCTCGTTAACTTCAGAGATACACGCGGCAAGTCAGGAAACAGAAACATTCTTGATTGAATCTTTAACCAAATTCAATGAAACAGCGACTGTGAAAATTTTACAACCCAAACTGAGATGAAGAATATCAGAGAGTTTGTTTGCTTCTTAAAGTCCGGATTTCTCTTGCCTGTGATTTTCCTTGCAGTCTCTTTTCTCATGTCCGGTAATGCATTCTCCCAAACAGATTTTAAGATAAGAGCAGGATGTGACCTTTGTCTGAACGGTCCGGAACTTCTTGACTACATGAAAGGCGACAGGGAACTGAACAGCGAACTTCAGATTGGCCAGTGCAAACTTCTCAGCGACATTGTGGTTCAGGTGGATGTGGGGCTTGTTTCATTCGGCAATAAACAAAGAAACCTGAATCAGGATTTGCTCCGGATTCTCAACAGCGTTACTGGCGGGTGCAAGATCGTCGGCGGAGAAGAGTCTCAGACCAAGACCGGCATTGACAAGGGAAACATCCTCACACCGGTAACAGGGGCTACCAAAAGCATTTGGGATGACTTCAGCATTAGGTTTGCAAACGTCGGGGCCAGAAGATACATAGTTTCACCAGACTATTATGTAAATCCGTATTTCCAGGCATTCGGCGGCGATGAGCTCGGAATTCCGTTCGCTTACAAGGCCGGTGTCGGAATGACCGCCGCATTCGGAACTCCATATTCCGGACCAATGGAAACAGATTTCGTGAAGGGAGGCATTCACCTGCTCATCTTTGACTTCTCTGTTACTTCGAGAATTAAGGAATTCGTGCTCAAGTATTCGGCCAATAACAAGATTGAAGATACGCGCAATACCTGGATCGGCAATTGGAATAATCTGTACACACCGCATCTTGGATTTGAAGTCTCTGCAGAACTTCCTTTCCTCAGACTGTCTTATTTTTCAACCATAGATACGCTTGACGAAACTGATCCGCCGGTGATCGTAAGGAATGAAGTAACAGGAGACCCGATGAAGAACAATATTGTCAGAGGTGAATATTTCGGTTTTGAGGTCAGAACCCCGAACATAATTGTCTTTAATTCAACAAGGGCGAAATTCTACTTTGCCAAGAAATTCGGGGAATATCATCTCGGTTATTCCGGAAGGGAAATGAAGATCGAGAATTTCATTTTTGACTTCCGAATCAATGCTACTTTCCCCGGAAAACGCGATTTTCAATTGCTTACAGAATTGTATTTCGACAGCCAGTGGGCCGGTTTTGCAAATAAGGCAGTCGGTATCGGCCCATCTATCAGATTCGGAAAAACTCCAAGCGACAATTTCGGAGTCATCACCGCTTTCCTCAATATGAGGATTAAAATCGGTGACTTCTTTGATCCTGAGCTGTATTGATAAAATATGATCCGGAACAGAATCCCCATGAACGTGGCTCAGCCTTAGTGTATTTTTTTTGAAACACTTGAGCCGGGGGTTCACTTTCTTTAAATTCCTTCCACTTTTTCTGTCCACTTTTTTAGAATCTGACTTGACAACCCTTTCTATTCGCTCTATATTTGCAACAGCTTAATTAACCCTATTTCTCAAAAATGCCAAAAAAATCAGGAGGATTTAAAATGGCAAAAATGAAAAACATGTTTTTCATTTTACTCACAGTTGTTGCTCTGACCGGCTCGACGTTCCTTGTCGGTTGTGGTGGCGGTGTGGATGAAGAGCAAATTCAAATGTTGAATGACTTGATCGCTGAAGTTGATGCAATGACAGCTCAGCTCAATTCATGCAACGACCAAAAAGCTGACCTGCAGAAGCAAATCGCAGATTCAGAAGCACAGATCCAGGAATGGCAGAACATGGCCAAAGCCGTAAACAAAAATTGCCCGTAATTGCGGTCAAGTTTTTAAACAATTCAAAAAATTTTAAAACTTAAGGAGATCAAAAAAATGAAGTTTCATAAAATGTTGATTTTTATGATGGTCTTCTCTTTGGCAGTGTTTGCAAAAGTTTCTGTTGCACAGGATGACGATGACGACGACATGGAAGAGCCTGTGGAAATGGACGAGGAAACATGGCAAGCACAAATGGACGAGTACACTGCCAGGAAAGCCGACCTTCAAACACAAATTGATGCCTGCAACGCAGAGATCAATACACTGAAAGACAAGCTCAAAGACACAAAGGAAAGAGAAACAAATGCCGGTATGGCTCTTTGGTCACTCGTTGGCTCAAAGTCAGACTATGAGGCCTACAAGACAAAGTTCGCCGATGCAGAAAAGAGAGTTAACAACTGCAAAGGACCGGATGATGCAATGGACATCGAAAAGAACGTATGGCCGGCTATCACAGACGGCGGCAACAAGGGTTACTTCAAGTGTCTCGATGAATTCTGGAGCAGATATAATGCTATGAAGAAGAAGATCGAAGACTGCAAAGGAAAGGTTGATGCAAGCAACTACACAGTTGTAAAGGGTGATTGCCTTTCAAAGATCGCAGGTGCAAAGTACGGAAGCTCCAAGCTTTGGCCGGCAATCTGGGAAGCAAACAAGAACGGCGTAGTTTCAGCTCCGCCGAAAGTTGCTAAGACAATCCCGAATCCGAACCTCATCTATCCGGGACAGGTACTTAAGATTCCTGCTCTGACAGATGCTCAGAAGAAGGAAATGGAATCCAAATCTTCAATGTACAAAGGCACAAAGAAGAAAAGAGTTTCCAAGTCAACCACAACAGAGACAACAAAGAAGACCGAAGTAAAGAAAGTTGACACAACAAAGAAGAAGTAATTCCTTCTGAAAGGTTGTCGCTATTTCAGAACTTCAGAGCCCTTATGCTTCATGCGTAAGGGCTCTTTATATTTATTATGCAGGAAAAAACAGAGGAAAAGAAAATATCGCTTGAAGGCATAGACCTTCTGAACTTCTCCGGTGTAAATGACGAGAATCTGAACAAGCTCAAAGACAGATTCTCCTCCACAATTGTAATGCGCGGAGATATGATCGCAGTCAGGGGCGAGGAACAAGAACTTAAGATCATTGAAAAGATCATCAATGAACTTGCATTTCTCCAAAAAAGGCAGGGCTTCATTTCTCCGAAGGATGTTGAACTTGTAATGAACCTGACAGACAGCCGCCCTGATGAAAATGAAAGACTGAAAGAGAAATTCGGCTTCTCTCCTAACGAGCTGAAGGATGTCATACTTGCAAGAAAGAGCGACTTCATCAAGCCAAGGTCTAAGAACCAGTCTGAGTATCTCAGGCTTACGAGGGAAAACGACATTGTATTTGCGATCGGGCCCGCCGGAACGGGTAAGACCTATCTGGCAGTCGCTTTTGCAGTGGCAGCTCTCAAGAACAAGGAGGTCTCTAAGATCGTACTCACGAGGCCTGCAGTGGAAGCGGGCGAGAATCTTGGATTCCTGCCGGGTGATCTTGCCGAGAAAGTTGACCCTTATCTCAGGCCCCTGTATGATGCGCTTGAAGATATGATCCCTTTTGAAAAGCTCGAAACCTATATGAAGAAGAATGTGGTAGAAGTGATACCGCTTGCATTCATGAGGGGTAGGACACTCAACAATGCATTCGTGATCCTTGACGAAGCGCAGAATTCCACATCGATGCAGATGAAGATGTTCCTTACTCGCCTCGGACCCAATTCAAAGGCCATAATCACCGGTGACATTACGCAGATCGATCTTCCAAAGAAGGAAATGTCGGGACTTATCCAGGTGAGAGACGTGCTTTCCGGAGTTGAAGGTATTTCATTCCTTTACTTCGACAAGACGGATGTGGTACGGCACAAGCTGGTGAAGGATATCATCCATGCCTATGAAAAGTACAACGGCTGATCAGCCTTTGTGCCTTAACCTGACAGCAAATGCGCCGTCGGTCTTGTGAATATGCGGAAGAAGCTCCATGTAACCCTTTTCATTCACAACTGACTCAGGCAGGAACCCTGAAGCGCTTTCAACGGCAAACTCTTCGTGTTGCCGGAGAAATGCCTCCGCTACCTCTGCATTCTCCTCAGGTTCTGTAGTGCATGTGCTGTAAACTATCACACCTCCGGGCTTCAGATACTTAACACAGTTTTCCAGCAGTTCAAGCTGAAGTTTCTGCAGCTTGTGAATGTCTTCAAGCTCTCTCTTCCACTTTATGTCGGGCTTCTTGGAAAGCACACCGAGGCCTGAACACGGTGCGTCAACAAGTATTTTATCCGCCTTTCCGGTAAGGGATTCTCTCAGCTCCGGACTTCTCGGCTCTGAAATATCATCATGAAAAGTCTTGATGTTCTTTATTCCGAGCCTTGCTATATTCCTGTTCATGGTCTCAACCCTTGACAGGTATTTTTCCACTGCTATTATCTTGCCTTCATTTCCCATCAGTTCGGACATGTGCGACGACTTGCCTCCGGGCGCGGCGCAAACATCCAGTACAAGCTCATCTTTCTTCGGATCGGTCAGCAATGATACAAGCCCTGCACTCTCGTCCTGAACGGAGAAGTATCCTTTGCTGAAGAATTCATCTGTGTAGAGCTTTGACATTGTCTTTGCAGAAAAGAAGCCTTCAGCGTAAAGACCTTTTCGGAAATATATCTTCTTCTCATTGAGATATGTCTCAAATTCCGAAGGATTGATCTTAAGAGTGTTCACCCTCAGTGACATCACCGGACGACGGTTGTTCTCCTCGCACAGTTTCACAGCATCTTCGAATCCGAATCTTCTGATCCATCTTCTTACTATCCAGTTCGGGTGGGACTGCACAATCCCGAGATAGTTCACTTCATCAATCTCCCTTGTGGGCCAGACAAGATTGTCGAGCGTTCTTATGATGGTTCTCAGAAGACCGTTCACCACGCCTGCGTGTTTATCTCCATGTATTCGCTTTACGAACTCAACCGCTTCATTCACGGCCGCTGAATACGGTATCTTGTTCAGAAACAGTATCTGATACAAAGCAACTCGCAGAGCATTCCTCACTTCAGGCAGGCACTTCTCATAGTTTCCGCGGTAAAATCCGTTGAGGAACCAGTCGAGCCTCCTCATCCATCTTATCACTCCGTGGGAGATCTCATTCAGGAGAGCTTTGTCAAAGTCGTTAAGCCGGTCATTCCTGATCTCGGCGTCTATGAGCTTCTCTAAATATGAATCCGTTCTTTCACAGCGGCAGAGTATCTTCACGGCGCACGCCCGTGCATCCGCGTACAGGGGTTTCTCTTCCCTGGGTTGTCTTGTGTGTTTGCCGTTTTCGGCAATTACAGGTGCTGATGATTCTGATTTGTTTTCCATGAAAAAAAATAAGTATTGGTGCTCTGAGATGAAATGGAATTAGCTTCTGGCGGTCATTGTCTGAATGTCACAGGAATGTCGTCGGATCCGATTATCTCCATGGGGCAATCTTCAATTGAGTTAAGAAACGTCTTGCCGTAAGGCTTAGTGATCACCCGGTTGTCGAGAATTGCTATTATGCCTTTGTCATTCGAATTTCTTATGAGCCTTCCGATACCCTGCCTGAATTTAAGGACGGCTTCAGGAAGCGAATATTCGATGAAACTGTTTCCTCCGTTCTTCTCTATGAATTCGATCCTCGCCTGAACCAAAGGATGGCTCGGCACCTGAAAGGGGAGCTTGATTATTATGAGATTGCTCAGTGATTCTCCCGGGACGTCAATACCCATCCAGAAGCTGTCCAAACCGAAGAGGACCGACCTAACATCGCTTCGGAATCTATCAAGAAGCATCTTCCTCGACCTGCTCTCACCCTGCATCAGAAGATCTATTGACCTTTCCGCAAATGACTGCTTCAGGTCTTCACCCACTCTTCTCAAAAGAGACCTGTTTGTGAAGAGGACAAGCGCCTTGCCACCTGTCATGTCAACGAAGTACATTATCCACTCTTTGAGCGAATCAAGGTAAACTTCATCGGAATCATTGACGGGAGGAGGTATGTCCTTAGGTATATAAAGCCGCACCTGCCTTGAATAATCGAATGGCGAATCAAGTATCAGCTTGCCTGCCGCCTCCGCTCCGAGCCTTTTGTTGAAGTAATCGAATGAGTTGCCAGTCGTAAGCGTTGCGCTCGTCAGTATGGCAGAATTGTCGTTTTTGAATATGTTTGTTCTGAAATAACCGGATAGGTCAACCGGAGAAGAACAGAGCTTCAGGTTCGACTCGGGCCTGGCAGAGCCGAGTTCCGCCCAGTAAACGAATTCGTTATCACCCGTATTTTCTTTCTGTGTTATGAACGAATCAAGTGCACTCCGGATCTCCGAAAACCTGGTAATGAATTCATTGAGTTCATTGGTTTGTGAGTCAGTCGCACATGCGGGGCGAAGTTCCCTCAGACTTTCAATGAGTGACATTAGTTCCGGACCAAGTTCGTTATCAGTGAAATCCTTTTCGTAGATCCTCACAGCCAGCCCGTTGAGCTTGCCTGAATCAGCATGAAACAGCTCCCTTCTCAACCTGTGAAAGAAATACTGGTTGAGCTCCAGCAGGTTCTGAACCTGCATCTGCAGATGAAGAGAGGGCAGTTCAAGCAAAAAGCCCCGTTTCTTCTTCGAGTTATACAACCTGAGCAGATTATACCTGATCGCATCTCTTGAGACTGCAGGAGAAATGTGATCTGCAGCCACCTGCTCCACGGTATGAGCTTCATCAAAGATCACGAGGTCATTGCTGTATAGGTAACCGCTTTTGTCTTCAATCACGCCGTCGTAAAGCGTAAAAAACAGATGATGATTGAGAATGATCACATCGCATTTCTCAAGCTCCATGCGTGCCTTCTGAAAGAAACACTTGGTCTTCTCTCCTCCGCAGGTCTTCTTCGTACATATTCCTCTTTCCGAACAAACAGTGTCCCAGACTTCGTGAGAGACCTCAAAGTCAATATCGGAAAGCGTTCCGTCCTTCGTTCTCTTTGACCAGTCATACAGTTTGTTCAGCTGTGCTGA
>JAIBBK010000029.1 GCA_019694675.1 Ignavibacteria bacterium | reverse complement strand
AAACTATCGAAGTGCTTGCAAAATACTCAAAGTGGATTGACCACTTCGTTAGCGAGAAGGACAACGGACAGTCAGATGCGATCAACAAAGGGCTTAAGGAATGCACCGGAGACATCTTCAACTGGCTGAACAGCGATGACTACTATCATGAGGACTGCTTCAGCGTGCTGGCTTCATGTTACGTGCCCGGAAAGACAAGGCTCATTGCGGGAGATTACAGAATTTTTCATGATGACGGTACAGAGGATGACAAGCTGATAGATTTCAAGCTTCAGCCAACGCTTGAGCAGACGCTTGCAATTGTGCTTCTCAATCAGCCCTCATGTTTCTTTGACCTCGAAAGTCTGAGAAAACTGGGCGAACTGAATGTCAGTCTGCAGTACGTCATGGATCAGGACATATTCAAGAGGTTCCTGTTCACGTTCGGGCAGGATGACATACTCTATGTTAACAAACTGCTGACTCATTTCAGGATACATTCCGAATCCAAGACATATCAGTTCAGGTTTCAGAATGAGTACAACAGGATCTTTGCCTCGATTGCAAAGAAGTGCGGCCTTGAAAAAGAAGCGAAACTGCTTGAAGAGATTCACGGAATAAAAGATTACAGGGGATATGAGTTTGATATTGAGTTCGATGCACGTACAAAGGCGATTGCAACCGGAGCGATACAGAATGTTCTGTATCAGACGGCGAGAAAGGCCAGCACGACGGAGAACTTCAAGTTGCTGAACAAGTGCCTGTCATTGATGGACGTGAAGTATCTGAATAAGTATCAGAAGAGTTACGCAAACAGGCTGAAGCTCAAAAGGACACTGAGGAAATTCAATATCATTCCTGCATTCAATTTCATCTTAAAAAGCATTGGCTGAATCAGAACATAAGGGTCATTGAGCTCAGCGCACAAAATTGCTTTCGTCTCCACTAACAAATCTGCCTGGGGCGGCAGTGAGTACCTCTGGCACAGGACCGCATTGCGCTTTGCCGGATCAGGCCATGAAGTGAAGGCGGGCATCCCAAGATGGAAGTCACTTCCCGATGATATCGAACAGCTCAGAAAAGCCGGCATTGACGTACACTTCACCACCGATATTCCGGGACATAAGAAATTGTTCAACAGGTTTCTTCCCTCCGGCATGCAGTTCAATTACGTGAACGACGGGTACAGATTTCTGTTGAGTTTTCGTCCCGAACTTACCGTTGTCAATCAGGGCGGTAACTGGGGAGGAATTGATCTGATGGAATTTTGTGCAGACAACAAATTGCGTTACGTGACAATCTCCCAGGCCGCAAACGAAGCTAAGTGGCCGGACGACAGTTCTTCGGAAAGACTTTACAGGGGATTGAAGAATGCAGAAGTTAATTTCTATGTGAGCAGAGCTAACATCAGATTGTCCGAATTGCAGGCCGCGGGAAGTATCAGCAATGCAAAAGTGGTATTCAATCCTTTCAATGTTGGTTACGAGTATTCATCACCTTACCCTGATACAGGCGGAGGATACAGGCTTGCCAATGTTGCAAGGCATGAGATCTTTGCGAAAGGGCAGGACATTCTGTTTCAGGTATTGAGCGACAGGAAATGGAAAGAACGTGATCTTACGGTCAGCCTGTACGGAAAAGGCGAGCATTCCGGCAACATAAGGCGCCTGATGGAGCATTTCGGACTCGACAAGGTTAAGATAGAAGGGCACATACCTCCGGAAGAGATCTGGAATTCAAACCACGGACTCATACTGTCATCAAGATACGAAGGACTTCCGCTGGCACTGGTGGAGGCGATGCTTTCTGCAAGGGTTCCTGTTGTCACCGCAGTAAGCGGCAACCCGGAAGTTGTTGAAGACAATGTGAACGGATTTCTTGCCGGCGCTGCAACTCCACTGCACCTTGATGAAGCTCTTGAACGCGCATGGAAGAGGCGTTCGGAATGGAAAGACCTGGGCATAAAGGCGGGCGAAAGCATCAGAAAGACAGTTCCTGCCGACCCCGTTGAAATGATGTACGAAGAGATCATCAAAACACTTTGACGAAATTCACCGGCATCATCATTTAAGATGATCACTACACAGAAAAAGGAAAACGCAAAGTACAGAGTCTGCATAGTCTCTGCCATACTTCCGCCCGCATACGGCGGAGCAGAGGTAGCTGCTTTTCTTTATGCAAATAGACTCCTCGCCGATCCTGAATCTGATATAATAGTGATCGGCTGGGACAGGACAGGGGCGTACAGCAAGAGCGGGCGAAAGATCGGCTTTGTGCATGACGTATCATTTCCGGAAAATCCCCACGATGCCAGGGGGGTGTTTGTGTACTTCCAGCAGTATGCCCACATGATCAGCTGTTTCAAAGCTCTGATACATCCGATGTGGAAATACAGGGACAGGTATGACATCGTCCACAATTTCAATTCCGGTTTCGCATTCAACAGGGTAGCAATATTCATTGCGAAACTTCTTGGAAAGAAAGCAGTCACAGAAACATCTCTTGTCGGTGACGACGATCCGCTTTCACTCGGAAGGTTCACAAGCTGGAAGGATTATCTCAAACCCAAGTTCATCAGGTACAGGTTCTATAAGATGGCTGACGGATTTGTCAGCAAATCGCCGGTAATTTCGGAAATCTATGCAAGGTCCGAGATCCCCCCCGAAAAGGTATATGAGATACCTTACTCGGTTGACACGGCTCAGTTCGCCCCGGTTGATGCCGGTGAAAGAAAATTGCTGAGGAAGAAACTTGGCTTGTGGGAAGATGGCAGGATCGTGCTGTTTGTCGGCGGCATAAATGAAAGAAAGGGTGTGCACCTGCTGGTGGATGCATTTGCCGAAGTTTCCGAACAGCACAAGGACCTGCGCCTTGTGATCGCGGGACCGACCTACAAATACGATCCTCAGTACATTCAGGGGCTGAAAGACAAAGTCGCAATGGGGAGGATCGGAGACAAAGTGATGTTCACAGAAAGCATAGTGAACAATGTTGACGAGTACATGAAGAGCTCGGATATATTTGTTCTCCCGTCAAAGAAAGAAGGCTTTCCGATCTCCATAATAGAGGCAATGTCGAGCGGGCTTGCCGTTATAGGCTCAGACATTCCTGAGATTGCAAAAGCGCAGATCGACAACGGAAGGGACGGCATCGTATTCAGGCAGGGCAGTAAGGAAGAACTGGCCGGCTCTCTGAGAATGCTTCTGGCATCAAACGGAAAGCTGAACGAGATCGGGCTCTACGCAAGACAGAAAGCCGTTGACAACTGGTCTACTGTGATCGTTGACAAGAAGTACAAGGAATTATACGATGACCTTCTTCAGCCGGGCATCGTGGGAAGAAGCGGCAATGAAACAGGTAAGCGAAGGAAGATCAGAGTCCTCTTCACTATCCCGAACTTCAACACCGCGGGAAGCGGCAGGGCATTGCTGAATGTTGTGGAACGGCTTGATAAGGATCGTTTTGAGCCTGAAATTTGCTGCAGGCACGAGCGCGGTGTTCTTTTCCAGCTTGCAAGGAACACAGGTGTGCCGGTGCACATTTCCAACTTCACAACTCTAATGAAGCCAAGACTGAGGGCTGTCAGAAATGTTTACAGACTGTCAAGATTTTTTAAAAGACTGAATCCCGATATAATTCATTCATACAATTATTCAGACGACTATTCCGAAGCGCTTGCGGCGCGTATGGCCGGGATCAAGTGGCTTTACACGAAGAAGAATATGAGCTGGGGAAGCAACGCATGGAAGATAAGGACATTTCTGTCGAATGCCATAGTTCCGCAGAATTCTGATATGGTGAAAGAATTCTTTCCGGAAAATAATAACCTGAATCTCATTCCGATCGGGATTGATGTCTCCGAATTTGCTGCCAGTGACGACGTATCGGACATAAAGAGCAGATATGATATTGAAAGTTCACGACCCGTGATAATTACTATCGCAAACGTGATACCCATCAAGGGGATAGAATTTCTGATCAAAGGATTCGAGTTGATACTCGAAGACCTGCCCGAAGCGAAACTTCTCATAATAGGTGAAGACAAGACGGAGTATGCCGACACACTGAAAGAAGAGCTGATTGAGAAGGGCCTTGAAAGTAATGTGATATTTACCGGAAGGCAGAGCGAGATCAGGCCATTTTTCAGGGTTGCGGATATTTTCATATTATCCTCAACTAAGACAGGCGAAGGCGGACCTATATCAGTGCTTGAAGCAATGGCAAGCGGTGTCCTTTGTTACGGCAGTGATGTTTCAGGCATCAGAGATCAGTTCAAGGAACTGCCCGACCAGCTATTCGAATCAGAGAATCCCGGCGCCATAGCCAACAAGATCCTTCATGCCGTAAGGCTGACAAAGGAAGAAAAGGAAGCAAGGATAAGAAAACAGTATGAGTTCATTATGGAGCACTATTCCATTGAGAACGAAGTGAAGAAACTTGAGCAGTTGTATAAGAACCTTGCGGGGGTCAGCAAAGATAACGGCGCCCGAGGTTGAGCTTGTCAGGACCTTTTGAATTCCTTCCGCATTATCTCAGGAAGAAGTTCAGCGGGAAGTTACTGATGATAGAAAGCGATGACTGGGGTCTTGAAAGGGGAATAGATGAACAGTCAATTGAATGGGCAAGGAGAAGATACTCCGTTACCGATTTTACAAGGTGGACTCTTGACGCGCTTGAGACTGAAGAGGACCTCGATGAGCTTTACTCAGTTCTCGAAAAACACAAGGACAATGAAGGCAACCCTCCCGTTGTCACGGCAAATTTCATCACCCATAACATTGACTACGGTTCCCGTGACGAGTTGCTTTTCAGGCCTATATCCGATGGCTTCAGCGAAGGAGGCAAACTGCAGGAAGCCTATGAAAGAGGAATTGCACGGCGGCTTATGTTCCCTCAGCTCCACGGATACAGCCACTATGACGTTACCGCACTCAGGAAATACTTCACCACAGATGAAGCACGGGAATCATTTGAAAATAAGTTTCTGGCCTGCTGTACAACACTTAGAGGAAGGCTCTCATTTCTTCAGGGCGAACTGTCCTCTTCAAATGGTGAAAGCACACTCATCAAGGATGCCGCTGATGTATTCGAGAAGACGTTCGGATTTCGTTCACTCACTGTGATCCCGCCGACGTTCATACTTGACGATGCTGTGTTGCAGAGTCTCGCTGATGCCGGCATCAGACTGATACAGTCATCCAACAGACTTGTTGACAGCAAGAAGAACAGATACAGATATCCGTACTTCAGGATCAGAAAAGGATTTATATGGTCAGTCAGAAATGCAAGGCTTGATCCGTATCCCGGCTACGATTTTGGCCATGAACAGTGCACTGAATCGGTCGGAAAGGCATTTGAAAACGATCAGCCGGCAGTGATTGACTTCCACAGAGTTAATTTTTCAGGACGATTTGACCGCGGATACAGGGAGAGGTCGCTTCGTGAACTTGACCTGCTGATAACAAATGTCCTGAAGAAATGGCCGGACGTAAAATTCACACACACTCAGAAATTTTTTGAAGACCATTGGCAACGAAGAATCAACTGAAGTTCATCCGCGATAACAAGGATGCAATAACCGAGCCTGTTCTCATAGTCGGTTCAAAGCAGTACGACTTTGACAGGGCAAACATAAGACAGCACCTTACGGAACTTGGTGTCTCGCTCATTACAGGAATTGACATTTCAGAAGGCGAAGGCGTTGATCATGTCGCGGATATCACCGACGGCAAATCGGCTTTCATCACTGAACACCGGGAGAGTTTCGGCACTGTAATCTGCATGGAAGTCATGACGCATGTGCTTAATCCGTTTGAAGCCGCACGAAATCTGTTCAGCATGCTGAAGCATGGCGGCAGTATGATTCTTTCCGAATGCTATGTAAGAAAGATCTCAAAGATGCCCCTTGACCTCTGGAGATTCACGTACGACGGAACGAAGCAGTTGTACAGCCCGATGAAATTTGACGACAGCCGCGCAAGGATATCACTCACAAGGGACAAGGGAGAGAATCTCATGCCTCTCAGGTATCCTTTGCCGCAGGTCCTTTATGAAAAGAGCCCTGACGAATCATCAGCCGGATTCATGCTGAGACGAATACACAGAAAGTTCTTTTCGAAGGGCATATTCGGAGTTTCGAGACTTTTTCCGGAAACAACGATCTACTCGGTCGCATTCAAGAACAATTCATGAACCGAAAAGTCTGATGCCGAAAGTTTCAATAATCACACCGCTTTACAACGGTTCGAAGACGCTTACTGAAACTGCGGAGAGTGTGCTGGCACAGGATTTCCGCGACTGGGAA
Source organism: Ignavibacteria bacterium (assembly GCA_019694675.1). Taxonomy (GTDB): domain Bacteria; phylum Bacteroidota; class Ignavibacteria; order Tepidaquicellales; family Tepidaquicellaceae; genus JADJAH01. Next base: position 46,506 of record JAIBBK010000029.1, on the reverse strand, counting down.
TGGATATTCTTTGACGACGGCAGTACGGATAACACTGCGGAGATAGCAGGTAAGCTTGCCGAAGCCGATCCTGCAAGGATCAAACTGTTCATGCATGAGGGCGGAGCGAATCACGGAACTGCTTATACACGCAACCGTGCATTCGAAAAGTCGCAGGGCGAAATAATCGCGTTCATTGATCAGGATGACATCTGGTACGGCAACCGGCTCTCGCATCAGCTGAAGATACTTGACTCGAATCCGGCCTGTGCAATGGTGTGGTCGCCGGCGCTTTACTGGTATGCAGACAGGACATTCGTTCAGCCGGTGGGATACAGAGGAGGCGGGCTCGAACCCGGAGTATATGATCCGCCTTCGTTCATAAGAATTTTTCTCAGCGATCTGAAAGGCACGCCTCTGCCAAGCGGAAGCCTGCTCAGGCGCAGTGCATTCGGCAATGTGAAAGGTTATGAGGAGTCGATAAGGGGTTCCGAAGACATTGTGCTTTGGCTGAAGATCGCACGGGATTATCCTGTATACTTTGATAATGAGGTCCTGATCAAATACAGGAAGCATCATGATTCCACGCTGAGAGTTGCCAAGCGCTCGGGCAAGATGGATGAATGGGATCTGGTTTTCTACAGATGGGTGGGAGATTTTCTTAGGAATTCAAATGCTGAGAAGACCCTGATAGATGAGAATGATTTTGCATACTACAGAACTTTGAAGAGGGTCGTTGGAAGGGAGAATTATTTCAACAGCAGGAAACTTCTTCTGAAAAAGCTTCGTGAGTATCCCGACCTTGGCTCTAAGTTTACCTGTGATTACCTGCTTGACCTTGCATTGCCTTTTGACCTTGCAAGCAAAGTATCTGCGAAGATCAGATTCGACATACTCGGCAGAAATTGACAACAGTGAAGATAAAGATGCCGCTGATTCCCGCTGAGCAGAAGTTCTGCACAAAAGGAAATGATTCATCATTAGACCTTAAAGCAATATGCATCTTTGCCGCCGCAGGGTTCTTCCTGGGCGAAGATACATATTACAGGAATCTCAAAGCACTTCAGCCTGCAACTGAGTATGAATTTGATGACAATAATGAACATGTGTCAGAGTCAACGTACTGGAAATGGCATCACACGCCTTCAGAAATGGCTCTTCAAGATGCAGTGGATGAATTTGCACACCTGTTTGAAAAGATCACAAGCCGTCTTCTGGGTTCCTGCAATGTCATACTTCCGTTATCCGGCGGACTGGACAGCAGGACTCAGGCGGCTGTTCTGAAAGATCCCGGAATGGTTCATTCATATTCTTACAGGTTTGAAGACAGTTTCGACGAAACCAAGTACGGAGAAGAGATAGCGAAGATCCGAGGATTCAGATTCAGCAGTTATGTGATCCCGAGAGGCTACCTTTGGAAGCGGCTTGAGCAGATCTCAGGTATAAACAAATGTTATGCAGACTTCACTCATCCGAGGCAAATGGCGCACATTGAGGAGCTCAGCACTCTCGGAGACATATTCTATCTCGGGCACTGGGGCGATGTTCTCTTTGACGATATGGGACTGCCGGAAAGTCTGAGTTTCGATGAACAGGTGACTGCACTGCAGAAGAAGATAGTGAAGCGCGGAGGAACGGAGCTGGCAAACTCGCTTTGGAAAGCCTGGGGGATTGAAGGCACATTTGAGGATCATTTGAAAAACAGACTGGCCGGGCTTCTTGCCGAAATCAAAATTGAAAATGTGAATGCAAGGATCAGAGCATTCAAGTCAATGTACTGGGCGCCGAGATGGACAAGTGCAAACATGAGTGCGTTCAGTTCCTTCAAGCCCGTAGCAATACCTTATTATGATGAAGAAATGTGCAGGTTCATCTGCACGGTTCCCGAAGAGCTCCTTGCCGGAAGGAAAATTCAGATAGAGTACATAAAGAAGATATCTCCCGAACTCGCTTCTGTTGCCTGGCAGGATTATGATCCTCTGAATCTTTACAACTACGGAAAATTCGAGTCACCCTCGATGCTTCCGTACAGGGCTTTGAGAAAGGGGAAGAACATTGTGAAGCGGAATCTGTTTGGCAGGAAACTTGTGACAAGGAACTGGGAGATACAATTCTGCGGAGAGGAAAATGACAGGCAGTTGAGAGAGAGGCTGTTCGGCGGAAAGAGCTTCTCAGGGTTCATTCCTTCAGACATAGTGAAAAGCTTCTATGATAAATTCAAACAGGAGGATGATGTGAAGTATTCTCATCCCGTGAGCATGCTTCTTACCTTGTCTGAGTTTTGCAGAATGAACCTGAACTGATGAGGAAAGAAGAACTTACCGTGGCCATATATTCCGGCAACATTCCTTCAACCACATTCATCGAAAATCTCATTGAAGGGATGGCAGAGTCGGGAATGAATATTGTCCTGTTTGGAAAAATGAACAGGCGTGTAAGCTATTACGGCAACGTGAAGATCATTCCCACTCCACAGAATACACCGGCGCTTGCATTGTTCGTACTGAAGGAGTCAGTGAAAATGATCGCCCGCGACAGGCGTAAATTTGCCAAGCTGTACTCTTCCGTCAGAAAGAGGACGGGAAGCCCAAGGCAGTTTCTCAGAGATATGGGGGCAATGCTTCCGATCATAAACGAAGATCCCGGCATCTTCCATGTACAATGGGCAAAGACCGTACAGGTCTATCCCGAGTTGTTCGAGCATCTTACCGGAAAGATAGCGGTAAGTCTGCGCGGCGCGCACATAAATTATTCGCCTCTGAACGATCCTTCGCTTGCAGATGCATACAGGAAATACTTCCCCGGAGTGAGCGCATTTCATGCCGTGTCAGAGGCAATTAAGCTTGAGGCGGCAAAGTACGGCGCCGACCCTGACAAGACGACTGTGATCCATACGAGTGTGCGTGATGAACTTATGAACACTCCCCCCAAAGAAGTGAAAAGAGACGGAAAGTTCAGACTTATCTCCGTAGGCAGGTTTCACTGGAAGAAAGGATATCATTACGGACTTGATGCAATGAACATTCTGAAGAAGAAGGGTGTGGAGTGTCAGTACGACATTGTAGCGCAGGGTGACGTGCCTGAAGAAATACAGTTTCTCCTTAACGAGTACGATCTTAATAACAGCGTAAGTATTCTGCCCGGCATGGAGCATTCCAAACTTATGGAGAAAGTAAGGAGTTCGGATGCGCTGTTACTGCCGAGTGTTGAAGAAGGAATCGCGAACGTGGTTCTTGAGGCGATGGCGGCAGGTGTGCCGGTTTTAACTACAGATTGCGGCGGAATGAATGAAGTGGTGAAGGACGGAGAGAACGGATTCATCACACGAGTGAGAGATGCGGAAGCAATGGCGGCGAAAGTTGAGTTGCTCGCACGCATGAACCCTGAACAGGTCAGTTCAATAACCGGATCGGCGCGAGAAACGGTCCGCATGGGATTTACGAGAGAATTGCAGAAGAAGAATTTCGCGGCATTCTATAACAAGTTAGCGGCCTAATGAAAATCGGGCTGGTTCTGCCTGAGCTTCCTCAATACTCGGAGACATTTTTCAACATGAAGATCAAGGGACTTGCAGAGAACGGACACGAGGTCATTGTCTTTACTTCAGAAGGCAAAGAGACCGAAAGAAGCGGCTTCAGGGTTGTCAGGGCTCTCCCTACATCAGGCAAAGGCAAGGCAGGGATTGCAGTGAACATGGCAACGGCATATGCAAAGCTCCTGTCGGGTTCTTTTCCTGAGGCAAGAAGATTTCTCGAACTCGAAAGAAACTCCGGGCGCAGTAAGCGCGAGGCAATGAAAAATCTTTACCTCAATGCCCACATAATCAGTCACAGAACGGATGTTCTGCATTTCGGATTTGCGACTACTGCACTGAAGAGGGAAAATGCTGCCGCGGCGACCGGCGCAAAGATGAGCGTCAGTTTCAGGGGATTCGACATAAACGTTTATCCGCTCAAGCATCCCGGATGCTACAGCCTGCTTTGGAAGAGGCTTGACAAGGTCCATTCCATATCCGGTTACCTTTACACAAAAGCGATCGGTATGGGACTTTCTGCAGGTATACCTCACATGAAGATCACACCAGCGGTTGACCTCAGGTCATTTCCGCTCAAAGACGCACCGGGGTCCATACACAACCCGGTAAGGATCTTCACTGTCGGAAGACTGAACTGGATCAAGGATTATGAAACCGCCGTGTCCGCACTCGGTATCCTGAAAAGGAAGGGCGTAAGATTCACTTATGATATTGCCGGCGAAGGCCCCGAGATGGAGCGCATCCGTTTTGCCGTTCATCAGGCAGGAATTGAAGATGATGTGACATTTCACGGAAAGCTCTCACACGAAAAGACATCGGATATGATGAGAAGGTCCGACATATATCTCCAGACCAGCATGCAGGAAGGCTTCTGTGTTTCCGCGCTTGAAGCGCAGGCAACGGGCCTGCTTTGCGTAGTGAGCGATGCGGACGGGCTGAAGGAGAATGTTGTAGACGGCGTAACCGGCTTTTTTGCGGAGAGGAGAAGTCCACGCAGTTTTGCCGAAAGACTTATCAGCGTGATCGGTATGGAGGAAGCCGTCAGAAGAGAGATCGCGATGAATGCGAGGATGAGACTTGAGAAGGATTTCACTTATGAAAGACAGAAAGAACTTTTCAATGACTTTTTCTCCGGCTTAAACAAAGCCGCCTGACAAATGAACAACTCACACAAATGAAGATCTCTGTAGTAAGCCCGGTTTACAAAGCCGAGAAGATTGTGGACGAACTTGTTAAGCGGCTGTCAGATGTTCTGCGCGGACTCACGGATGATTACGAGATCATACTTGTGGAGGATTGCGGCGGCGATGATTCATGGAACAGGATCGAAGAGAACTGCAGGCGCGACACTCATGTGAAGGGAATTCTTCTCAGCAGAAATTTCGGACAGCACTACGCGATCACGGCCGGACTGATGCAGGCAACGGGTGATGTGATCGTAGTGATGGACTGCGATCTGCAGGACGACCCCGCTCATATTGCAAGACTGCTTGACGAGTATAAAAGGGGTTTTGAAATTGTCTTTACCCGAAGGATCGGCAGGAAGCACTCATTCTTCAAGATGATCACGGCGAAGATCTATAATTCGATGTTCACGCTCTTCTCCGACAAGAACTACGAACTCAACGTCGGTTCCATGACAATGTTCAGCGCAAGGGTCAAGGACGAGTTCATACGGCTGAAAGACCAGGACCGCCTTTACATTCAGCTTCTGAAATGGATCGGCTTCAGATCAACATATGTGCCTGTTGAACACAGAGAGAGATACGAAGGAAAGTCAAGCTATTCGATCTCAAAGCTGTTCTTTACGGCAATTCAGGGCTGGACATCTTATTCCGACAAACTGCTAAGACTTTCGATCTATTCCGGCTTGCTCATTTCGGCAATCACTTTGCTTGTAGGAATATACATTGTGATCAGTTACTTCCTGAAAAGTTTTCAGCCCGGATGGCCGAGCTTGATCGTTGCAATACTGTTTTCAACAGGGCTCATACTGATGAGCATAGGCATCACGGGCATATACATCGGTAAGATCTTTGAGCAGACCAAGCAAAGGCCGTTGTTTATAATTGATAAGAAACTGAATCTCTGAGTGAAGAAGATCATAATAACTCAATCGAACTACATTCCCTGGAAAGGGTATTTCGATTCCATCAACATGGCGGACGCCTTCGTGATCTACGATGACATGCAGTACACGCGCCGCGACTGGCGCAACAGGAACATGATCAAGACCAAGGACGGCGTTAAGTGGCTGACGATCCCGGTGGAAGTCAAGGGCAAGTATTTCCAGAAGATCAGCGAAACGAAGATCAGCGACAAGTCATGGGTGCGCAGCCACTGGGATACTATACGCCACAGTTATTCAAAGGCGGAACATTTTGACGAATACAAAGACATTTTCGAGGAACTGTATCTCGGCTGTGATGAAGAGCACCTGAGCAAAGTGAATTTCCGGTTCATGAAGAAGATCAATGAACTGCTTGGGATCGAAACACCTATGATATGGTCATCGGAGTTTCAGCTAAAGGAGGAAAAGACAGAACGTCTTGTTGATATCTGCATGAAACTCGAAGCTACCGATTATTATTCGGGTCCCGCGGCCAAGGCATACATGAACGAAGAGCTGTTCCGGGAGCAGAACATCAGTGTCCACTATTTCGATTACTCCGGCTATCCGCCCTACACACAGTTGTACGGGGAGTTCACGCATGCGGTCAGTATAATTGATCTGATCTTTAACGAAGGACAAAATGCAACAAAATTTATGAAATCATTCAAAGAATCATGAAGACAAAAAAAGTAGTGATAATCGGCAACACATCGAACGCAAGGCTTGCAAAGTATTTCTTCAGTTACGATTCAGACTATGAGCCCGTTGCATTCTCTGCTCATGCAAAGTACATTGAGACTGATGAATACGAAGGACTGCCGCTTGTGCCGTTTGAAACGCTTCACGACAAGTACCCGCCCGATCAGTTTGAGGCATTTGTTGCGGTGGGTTATACAAAGATGAACAAGATCAGGGAAATGCTTTACAACGAGTGCAAGTCAATGGGCTACACAATGGCGAATTACATAAGCTCACGGTGCAGTTACCTGTCGCAGTTTCAGCCGGGAGACAATTGTTTCATTCTCGAGGACAACACAATTCAGCCTTATGTGAAGATCGGAAACAACGTGGTGCTCTGGAGCGGAAACCATATCGGGCATGATGTTGAAATTTCGGACCACTGCTTCATCACCTCGCATGTTGTTGTTTCGGGATTCGTAAAGATCGGCCATAATTCGTTCCTCGGCGTGAATGCGACGATCCGTGACGGGATAACAATAGCCCCGCAGACGCTTGTTGCCGCAGGTGCGATAATCATGAAGGACACAGAAGAAAAAGGAGTGTACCTTCCCCCAAGGAGCACGAAGTTCGAGAAGAACAGCGATGAACTGAAGATCTCCTGAGATAATGCAGAACTGGAAAAAACTTGGCCTGCTGTTCAATTCATCCGGAGAAAATCCATGGATGATGACGCACGCAATGATGCCTGTACTGGACAAGTCGGAAGATGGCAAGGCGAGGATCTATTTCTCTTCACGGGATGAAAGGAACAGGTCGCAGGGAGCTTTCATTGTAACAGACCTGAACGATCCGTTCCGCATTCTGGAAGTTAGCGCCGAACCTGTGCTGAAGCTTGGCCGCCTCGGCGCTTTTGATGATTCGGGAATAATGCCGACAAGCATTGTGAATTTCGAAGACAGGAAATACATGTATTACAACGGCTGGACGCTTGGAAGGAATGTTCCGTTCTTTTCCTTCAACGGAGCAGCAATCAGCAGTGACGGCGGTAGGACGTTTGAGAAGATCTCAAGAGGGCCGGCCGTTCTTTACTCAAACGACATTGATCCTTACTCGACATTTGCGCCGTTCGTGATCATTGATGACGGGAAGTGGAAAATGTGGTATGTGTCGCTTATCAAATGGGTTGAAGAAGGTAGCACACTGAAGCACTACTACAATATCAGGTATGCTGAATCGGACAACGGCATTGAATGGGACCGACGGGGGCATGTTTGCATTGACTTTGCAAACGAACATGAATATGCCATTGCAAGGCCTTTTGTCCTGAAGGAGGAAGGGATCTACAAGATGTGGTATTCTGTGAGAGAGTCTGCAAAGGCAATGACATACAGGATCGGATACGCGGAATCTCCGGACGGCAAGATCTGGGAGAGAATGGACGACGAAGTGGGGCTTGACGTTTCCGCCGGCGGTTGGGACAGCGAGATGATCGAGTACGGATTCATTTACGATCACGGCGGCAAGCGCTTCATGCTGTACAACGGAAACAGTTTTGGAAAGACAGGCGTGGGATTGGCGGTGCTTGAAAATAAATAAGAGATGAAAACGGAAGAACCAAAGCGCAGGCATATAGGATTCAACAAGCCTTATCTTACAGGAAGAGAAACAGAGTATATCCTTGAATCTGTAAGGTCGAGGAAGATCTCCGGAGACGGTGTCTTCACAAAGAAATGCCACGAGTTCTTCGAAAAAAGATTCGGCTTCAGGAAAGTACTGCTTACAACTTCGTGCACTGATGCACTCGAGATGGCGGCGATACTGATTGATACACAAGCCGGTGACGAGATAATTGCGCCGGCGTACACCTTTGTTTCTTCTGCAAATGCATTTGTACTCAGGGGCGCGAAAATGGTCTTCTGCGACAGCGAGCCGGACACGCCGAACATTGATGCCGGAAAGATCGGAGAGCTGATCACTGATAAGACGAAGGCAATTGTGGTTGTGCATTATGCGGGCATGTCGGCAGATATGGACAGCATAATGGCGCTTGCAGAAAAGCACGGGCTTTACGTTATCGAAGATGCGGCGCATTCAATTGATTCATACTTCAGGTCAAGGCCGCTCGGTTCGATCGGGCATCTCGGCTGCTTCTCATTCCACGAAACGAAGAACCTCATTTCGGGAGAAGGCGGCATGCTGGTGATCAATGACGAAAGATTCTTCAAGAGGGCTGAGATCATACGTGAGAAAGGCACAAACAGGTCCGCATTCTTCAGAGGCGAAGTTGACAAGTACGGCTGGGTTGATATCGGCTCATCCTTTCTTCCGTCAGATATTATAGCGGCGTTTCTGTTTGCACAGCTTGAGAACCTTGATGATATACAGTCAAAACGAAAACACATCTGGAGTTACTATCACTCAAAGCTCGGTGATCTTGCGGAGCGGGGCTTTTTTGAGTTTGCTAAGATACCCGGATATGCCACAAACAACGCACACATGTTCTATGTGATTTGCAGGAGCCTTGATGAAAGAAACAGACTGATCGCTTATCTGAAGGAAAGAACTATTTACGCGGTGTTCCATTACCTGTCTCTCAACGAGAGTGAATACTTCCGCAGATTTTCAGACGGGAGAAGGATGCCGAACTCGGACAAGTACACTGACAGGCTGCTGAGACTGCCGTTCTATTATGAACTGTCTGATGATGACCTTGACTACGTGATCTACCACATAAGGAAATTTTTTGAGGATAACGCACAGTGACCAAACTGCTGGAGTTATATAATAAGACAGGACGGATCGGAAACATCGTCCTTCTTGTCCTTCTGATATTTTCAGGAATTGCGAACCGGCTGTTCATGGCTGTGAAGCATCAGTATGCTGATTATGTAATTGAGGTGTTCCTGATAGCCGCTGCGGCATATCTTGTAAAGAGGATCTTTGACAAGGAGACTCTCAAGATAAGAAAGCAGAGTGTTTACAAGGGGCTTCTCATTACAGGAATTGTACTGCGGCTGATTTTTGCCGCGCATGATATGGTGAACAGACCGGTTCAGGACAGTGATTATGAAAAGCATGAGAGACTCGGGCAGAGGCTTGCATTTGAAGGTGAGTTCTACGACTTCACGGGAGTTGAACTGCGCAATTTCAGACAGCCGGGACTACCGGCGGCTTTTGCCATTGGCCTGCTGATCTACAATGCTCCGGTCACCTATGCGATTGTAATGATAATGTTCTCATTCGGGGTATTGTTAGCCGGCTATTTTTTGTTCAGGAACTTCACCGGGATTGCCTCGCTAATTGCATTCGCATACATAAGCATCTCGCCAAATCTGCTGTTCATGGCATCCAGCTCAAACACACAGCTGTCATTCTTTTTCTTTGTACTGCTTCTGTTCATCATGCTGAAGAACTACAGCGGAAAGGCATATCAGCTGGTGATAATGGGTGCGATAATTGCTGCGGAGATGTATGTAAGGTTCAACTTCGTGATGCCCGCACTGCTGATCCCGTTCCTGATCGAATATCACGGCGGAAGGAATGCAGGGTTCATTGCCGGAAGGATCGCTGTTGTGCTGGGTGCCGCGCTTCTGTTCTATTCTCCGTGGATAATCCGCAATTACAGCATTTACGGAAAGCTGAGACTGATGCCCACAACAGGACTGGGGTTGTACAGCTCAAACGTCACGAATGACTATACAAAGATGGGAGGATTCAACGGTGTGCCCGATTCTCTGCTGATCAAGTATAAAGGAATGACTGAAGTGGAACTTGATGAAGAATTCAAGAACAGGACAAAGCAGTTCCTGCTCGACAATCCCGACCTCTATGCCAAAGGAATTCCTTTCAGGCTTATGAAGTATTCGGGTCGGCAGGACTGGTCGATCAGTTATTTCTTTGAGTTCACCAAATATCCGAATGCAAGAATACTCGAGTCGTTCTTTCAGACTGTTGAAAATTTTCTCTTCTGGCTTATACTGTTTTTCCCGTTGATGTTTTTCCTGAAGAACAGGGAGCTCCCGCCGTTAACGGTGTTTGTGCTATGGTCTTATCTCGGTTATTCACTGCTTCTGCTTCCCGTAACCGAGACGCGGTCACGGTATAACTTCCCTTACATACTCTTCCCCGTCATAGCAGCGGCGCTTGCAGAAGGAAGCGGGCGCAGAGAATTGAAAGATGTAAATAACGGTAAGGCCTGAATGCCCGGAACACTGCTCATAATCTGGGACTATGACACTGCATTGGGGCAGATCAATTCTACTATGCCTTACAATTTCAGCTACAAGCCCATCTACGAGGAGATAGAGAATGTTGAATACATACTTGAGCAGGCCGGACATTTCGGAGTAAGCATGACTTTTGCCTGCGTGGGATTTGTTGCTGAAGAAGGAGTATTTCCGTTCAACAATCCCGAGCAGATCAGAAAGATCCGCTCGCTCGGGCATGAGATCGCATCACATTCATGGAAGCACGAATGGTTCCCGTACATCACGGAGAAGCAGATAGAAAGATCGCTGGAGAGAAGCAAGTCGGCGCTCGAGCTTTGCACGGGCGAACCTGATTCCGTTAAGGGGTTCGTGCCGCCTCACAGCAGGCCGATGAGCTGGTATTCCAAATTCTCTTTCAGCCTGGGTGACAGGGGACTGTATCCTTTTCACAAAGGCAGTGACATTGAAAACATATTGAGACATCTTAACAAACTCGGCTACGGCTGGTGCAGAGTGCTGAAGAGTTACAGGCCTGTATGGGACAAGCTTTACGGAACACCGGTTGAAGAAGTTGATTTTCCGGTTTGGGAGAAGAGCAGCGGAATTGTGTGTGTGCCTCAGCATTACACAGGGTTTGACGATTTTGCACTGAAGTATTTATCCGCCGCTATTGAGAAGGAGAAGGCGGTAGTAATAGTCGGGCATCCCGCCGGACTGAGCAGGCAGAAGTCAGAAAGCAAAGAGCATTTCGACAGGTTCATGAAAGAAGCCGGCAAATATATTTCTGAGGGAAGACTATCAGCAACAACAGTTTCATCTTACATAAAGACAAAGTTTGAAGGCAGTCAACCGGGCGGGAATTGAAGTAACTGCCTACTGCGATGAACTTGTTGAAGCGCACAGGATCTTCAGCTCGGCCATGTGGCCCCGCAAGAGAAGGCGGAGGGAAGAAGTGTATGTCAGATGGAAATTCAGAGGGCCGGAAAAGGGAAGTGTTGACGGCCTTCTTCTTGCAGTATCAGGAGATAAGGTGATCGGTCAGCTTGGTTTGATACCTGTCAAAGTGAACTTCAACGGAGCAGAAAAGAGATCGCAGTGGGCATGCGACCTGATGGTTGATCCTGATCACAGAAGAGAAGGAGTGGGCAGATTGCTTTTCGAAAATGCGTTCAGCAGGGACATGATGACAATAGGCAACAATCCCAGTCCGGGAGCTGAAGCTCTCATGCTCAAATCAGGATTCAGAAAGATATCAAGCGGAAGACTCATGGTCTTTCCGGTCAAAGCATCTCACATTCTCAAATGGGTCATTCCCGGCAGACTCCAGTTCTTGACGCCTGCACTCTCCGGAGCATTGCAGTTTTATTTTTCATACAAGGCATCAAAGCTCGTTTCAACCGGAAGGATCTTCAGAGAATGCACTATTGAAGAAACGGCGGAACTGATGGCAGTCGCACGGAAGAACGGAGAAGAATCAGCGGTTGTGCATGACATGAGTTTCCTGGAATGGAGGGCAGGAGGATTCCTCAACTTTGCACCGGAGTTTCTCAGGATATGTTCCGATTCAGGAGCATTCGCACTGCACGGATGTTTCGGCGATACGTACATTATTTATGACTGGTTCTGTCATTCAGCACAGGAGACCAGGGAAATGGTAAGCGAAGTCATTGCAAATGCAAAGAAAGATGACTGCGGGATCATACAAGCTGTAGCAAATACACATGAAGAAGAATCGAATCTTTCAGACCTTGGATTCATAAGGGCAAGGAATGAGGAGAACATCATTCACTACTCAAGCGACGGATTTCTCAATGATGCGAAGAAGTTCCGGTTCACTCTCTGCGACACAGACCTGAATCTGTGACTGCACCGCAGAACTTTCTCATCCTGAAGTATCTCAATCCCGGATGGTATTTCAACCTGTTGCCGGAAAATTCAGATACATTTCCTGCATGCTACTTCAATTCTGATCGTCAGAAAATACCCGATGAACAGAAACATCTGGTGAAGGAAGACTTCCGGTACAGGACCCGGACGGCAAGGGAGCTTGACATGGGTTTTCAGGCTTGGAACAGGGGCATAATGCTTGAGGCGAGGGAAGTGAAACCCGGAGATCTGTTGCATAAGGAAGAGATCGATGTTGCGGATGAATATATATTCATCCGCAAGTTTTACAAGAGCCACCGGGTTTACTACTTTCTGATCAAGAACATTCTGAGCTTCAGAAACCCGGTCAGAGAACTCAGGGCTTTTTCGGCTACATCCGGCATTCAAAAGGAAGATCTCATTCATCCCCACGCGTTATATCCCGGATATGATGAGTTTGATTCAAAACTGCTCAAAGAAAATCCGAAGGTCAGCGTGATAATTCCCACGCTGAACAGATACGAATACCTGAAGGACGTGATGGAAGATCTTGTCCGTCAGGACTACAAGAATTTCGAAGTGATCGTTGTTGATCAGACTGACAACCCGGACAAGGAATTCTACAGGAACATTGATCTTGACATGAAGGTCATCTTCCAGGAAGGCAAAGGACAGTGGCTTGCAAGAAATGAAGCAATAAAGAACAGCAAGGGCGATCTGTTCCTGTTCTTCGATGATGACTCAAGAGTTGACAGCGACTGGATCACTCAGCATATCAAAGGCATTGACTATTTTGATGCGGATATTTCCGCCGGAGTCTCGATCTCAACAGTGGGCGATAAGGTCCCGGAGAACTACAGTTTCTTCAGATGGGCGGATCAGTTTGATTCGGGAAATGCAATGGTCAGAAAGAGAGTCTTCGTGAAAGTGGGTTTGTTCGACAGGCAGTTCGACAGGCAGAGGATGGGAGACGGAGAGTTCGGACTAAGGGCTTATCTCAGCGGATTCAGAAGCATCTCCCATCCTCTTGCAAAGAGGATCCATCTGAAGATAGGAACAGGCGGGCTGAGGCAAATGGGCTCTTGGGATGCCTTCCGCCCCAAAAAGTTCTTTTCACCAAGGCCGTTGCCGAGTGTCCTGTATCTTTACAGGAAATATTATCCTGCCGGCTTCGTTGCAAATGCAATGCTCATCGGAATGCTGCCTTCACTTATCCCTTATAAGTGGAAGGGCAAAAAATTTCTTTATCCTCTGAGCGCGATCGCCGCTTGCCTTATATTTCCTGTTTTGCTGATGCAGCTGTGGATCTCATGGAGAAGGTCGGGAAGGATGCTTGAAGAAGGAGACAAGATTGACCGGCTCTGAAAAAGTGCTTCTGATATCAAATGAGTTTCCGCCCGGACCAGGCGGCATTGGCAACCATGCTTTCAATCTCGCAAAGTATCTCAATCTCAGCGGAATCAATACGGACGTTCTGACAGTCTCGGATTTTGTGACAAAGGAAGAAGCACTCAGGTTTGATGAAAAGTGCAGATTCAGTGTCCGACGTCATAAAAGATCTGCAGGTAAACTGAAGACTTACACTGACAGGATCAGTGAGATCAGATCAGCGGTTACTTCCGGCTGCTATTCACATGTAATATTCTCCGGAATGTCTTCTCTGCTGGCATCTCTCCTTGTACCGAAAGATGGTAAGAAGTTTATTTCGATCGCACACGGAGGTGATGTTAATCCCGCAAACACGCTTGAACGAAATCTTGTCAACAGGGCGCTTCAAAGATCTGACCTTATTATTCCGGTTTCGAATTTCTCCGCTTCGAGGATAACTGCCGGCAATGTCGGTAAGAAGATAAAGGTGATACCCAACGGATTCGATCTTGAGAACATCGGAGAGATAAGTGTTCCTGAGAAATCGCTGAAGCCCGGAACGCTGAGGCTCATATCGGTAGGGACAGTGTGGCCGCGTAAAGGGCATCACAATGTGCTGAGAGTCCTGCCTGAACTCAGGAAGAAATTCCCGGGCATCAGGTACGACATAATAGGCAGAATGGCAGATATGAGCAGAGTGAATGAGCTGATGACTCAGGAGATGAAGGAGATCGCAGTCTTTCACGGACAGGCAGACAATCAAAAACTGATGTCATTGCTGAATGAATCTGATATCTTCATACTTCTGAGCGAAACTCAGAAGAGTGGAGACTTTGAAGGATTCGGTATTGCAGTTATCGAAGGGAATTTCTTCGGACTGCCTGCGATCGGTTCGCGCAACAGCGGACTTGAAGATGCGATCAGCAATAATTACAGCGGCATGCTTGTTGACCCGTCAAATGATAAAGAGATCATTGACGCCGTAGACAAGATAGTGAGTGACTACGGCGCATTCAGCCGCAATGCAAAGGAATGGGCAAAGAAGCATCACTGGAGCAACATCATAAGATCATACATAAGTGAACTCGAAAGGATAAACGCCTGATGTGCGGATTTCTTGGCGCAATTGATTTCAGGGAACCTGTAGCTTCAAGACTCGATGCATTGCGCAAGGGCCTTAGCGCAATACGCCACCGGGGCCCCGACGGCATAAAGGAAAAGACAGGTGAGAACTATTTTCTGGGTCACAGCAGACTGAGCATTATAGACCTCTCTTCGCTTGCTGATATGCCCATGGTCTCAGCCGACGGAAAGGTTAGTGTGATCTATAACGGGGAGATCTACAACTATGCAGAGCTGAAAGAGAGTTTTCGCGGCCATCAGTTCAGAACAACGTCGGATACGGAAGTGATCATGGAAGGATACATCAGACACGGAGCAGAGTTCTTCAGGCAGCTTCGCGGCATCTATTCTGTTTCAATACTCGACGAAAGGAATGCACGGAAGGTAATACTTGCGAGAGATCCTTCGGGAATCAAGCCGCTTTACATTTACCATGATTCCGGATTCAGTGTCTTCGGAAGCGAGATAAAAGCTCTCCTTCCGTCAGTAAGGAACAGGCTTACAGTAAATGAGAGTATTCTGAAGTGCTATCTCAATCTCGGCTATTGTCCGGAACCTCACACCGTCTATAATGAAATAAGCACGGTGAAGCCCGGGCATGTGGCAACAATTTCCATCGGGGGTTATGATGAGAGGCGGCTGATAAGCTACGACTTCGGAAAAGTGAACGACTTGTCTTACACTGCAAACAGGGAAAGGACACTGGAATTGCTGAAGACCGCAGTCAGGAGAAATCTCGTTGCAGATGTTGAAGTTGCGGTTGCTCTCAGCGGCGGAATTGATTCATCACTCATCTATGCGCTGGCACATGATTCTGACAGCAATGTGAAAGGGCTTACTGTCAGCTTCTCCGACAAAGAGCATGACGAGTCAGAGACCGCATCCTTGTATGCAAAGACTGTCAACGGCACTTTGGAGTCAGTCATGGCGGATTCTTCACTAGATCTTCCTACGCTCAACTGTCTGCTTGCAAATTTTGATCAGCCGTATGCTGACTCATCGGCAGTCAACGTTTACTTTCTCACTCGCGCATCTTCAAAGTTCACCAAAGTGCTTGTGGGAGGCGACGGCGGCGATGAGCTTTTCAACGGGTATCCTTCTCAAACCTGGCTCTCATATCTTGAGATGCTTTCAAGGTCGGGCATCAGGGCGGGAGCTGCGAAAAAAATTCTCACAGCGGCAGCTTCCGTTGCCGGATCATCCGCAAAGAGAATTGCCGGAAGACTTGCGGGACTGTGGTCCGACAATCCCCATGAAATGCTGTATGACTGGCACTCGTGGTTTCCGAGAAGATCAGTGTTTGGCGGCACTTCGCCCTTCCTCTTCGATCCGGATGAAGGAATGAAATTATACGGCAGGCTTTTCAGCGAAGAAGCTCCGGCAGAGTTCAGAAATTTCATTGTGTTTGATTATTTCAGAAAGACAATGCTCAGCGATTATCTTCGCAAGACGGACATGATGTCAATGCTCAACGGAGTAGAGTACAGGGTGCCGTTCCTTGATGAAGACCTTACAACATTCGCTCTGAGTATTCCTTTCACTCAAAAGTCGGGACTCGGCAAGACGAAAAAGATCCTCAGAGACATTCACAGTGATATCTATCCTTCTCATACCAGCAAGGGTGCAAAGAAAGGATTCACAATCCCGCTTGACAAGGCTCTGACAAAGGATGATTATTCTGAGATCAGAAGCGAGCTTCTCGGCAAAGAGAGCATCTCGCTTAATTACATAAGAAAGGATTACGTCGAGTTCCTGTTCAGAATGCTTGAAAGCAGGGAAGGAGCGGAGCAGGAGATAAGCCGTGCGGGTGTTTACCAGAGAATCCTTATGCTGTACAGTCTGAATCTCTGGAACAGAAGCAGATGAAGCTGGCGGTTGTTTCACACACTCCTCACTATCACAGGAACGGAAAGATCACGGGCTGGGGGCCGACTGTCAGGGAGCTTGATCATCTTACCGGATTGTTCGGAAGCATAGTGCATATTGCGCCTCTTCACAGCGAGGCGGCTCCCGAAAGTTCTCTCGGATACGTGTCGGATAATGTGAAGTTTGTTCCGCTAAAGCCTTACGGAGGCGAGAAGCTTTCGGATAAGTTATCCATACTTACTACCGCTTTTCACAACTTCAGCATTATAAGAGATAATATTCGTGATGCCGACTGGGTGCAGTTCCGCGCACCTACTGCCATGGGATTGTATGTCCTTCCGTATCTGGCAATTAAAAGGTCTCAGCGCAAATGGGTCAAGTATGCAGGAAACTGGAAAATGGATGATCCGCCGCTTTCATACTCACTGCAGAAGTGGATGCTCGAAAGCGATCTGCTTAACTGCAAGGTCACGATCAACGGGTGGTGGGAAGGACAGCAGCGGCACATCATCAGCTTTCCTAATCCTTGTCTTGAAGATGAAGAACTCAGGATGGCGCGGGAGTGCGGCATGAACAAGAGCTTTGAAGGAAATCTCAATATCTGTTTCGCAGGCACTCTGACAGATAACAAAGGGTGCGGCATGATACCCGAAGCGCTGGATCTGATGAAGAGCAGGGATAAGATAAACAAGATCACGTTTGCAGGAGGCGGCGCAATGCTGGATTCTCTCAAACTGCAAATGAAAGACACCGGTGTGAATGCGGAGTTCACCGGGTTTGTTGGCAGAGATGTGCTGTCCGGCATCTACAAAGATTCTCACATGCTCCTTTTACCGAGCCGCTCCGAGGGATTCCCGAAAGTGATAGCGGAAGCTGCCGCATACGGCTGTGTACCTGTGGTGTCAGATATCTCTTCGATCAGTCAGTTCTTTGGAAGTGACGCTGCAGTATTCCTGAATGAGATCACGCCTGAAGGAATTGCAGAAGCAGTTGATACGGCGCTCAGTGACCGCATTCAGCTCAGGCAGCGTTCTGAAAGATGCATGCAGCTTGCCGGGAATTTCACATACAGTCATTACATTAACCTGCTCAGAACTGAGATACTGGAAGCGGGAAATGGCAGGTCATAAGCAATATGGTGATTTATTTTGAAGTCAATTTATGGTAACTTTAGGCCGTGAAAAACTCACCGTTTAAAGCCGAAATATTCCTCGTTCTGAACATTGCTCTCGCAATGTCAATGCTGTTCAATCCAAGGCTGAGCGAGATCTATTCCATTCTGATAATGCTCTACGGAGTTTACCGGATCATGGCCAAGAAGAACGCCGATGGTTCCGCGCACATTTTTTCGGCTTACGTTGTGGGTGTTGAAGTTCTGTTCCGTATGAATTCCGGCGGCTTCTCTTATGAATGGGGAAAATATGCCGTTGTTGTATTCCTTCTGCTTGGCACGCTTGTGGGGGCAAAAAAGAAGATACCATTCATATTCATCATTCTTGTACTCCTCCTGCTTCCGTCGATCATGTATGTTGATTTCGGCACATTTGACCTTTCAAGGCAGATGGTGTCGTTCAATCTGTCGGGACCGATCACGCTCGGAGTTGCAGGAATGTATTTCTACAGGCGTAAGATCCCTCTTCCGCAATTCAGGCGGACAATTCTTGCAATGCTTTATCCGATTGCCGCGATGTCGATCTTTGTTTACTTCAAGTCGGGTTCACTTGAGGATGTTGAATTTACAACAGAGTCGAATTTTCAGGCAAGCGGAGGATTCGGCCCGAATCAGGTGTCAACAATTTTCGGGCTGGGAATCATGCTCATTGCAATGGCTTACTTTCTCAATATTCGTCTCTTCAGGGTCAATTATATTGCGGGAATACTTCTGCTGAGCTTTCTTGTGAGAGGGCTTGCAACATTCTCCCGCGGAGGTATGCTTGCTCCGGCAATTGCGATCGCACTGACGATAATTATCATGACACTGCTTGACAGCAGATTCAAAGACAAACTGAACCGGGTAGTGTTTTCATTCATGTTCATATTTGTGATAGGCTCTCTCGGCTTCTACTATGTGAATGAAGTGAGCGGCGGATTGCTTGAGATGAGGTTCAAGGGGGAATCCATGTACAATAAGGAAAAGAGCAACATGTTCAGCGGAAGGGAAGAGATCTTCGAAGAGGACCTGATGATCTTTGAAGATAATATGCTTACGGGTGTGGGCCCCGGGATGGCAACTTTTAAGCGTGGAGAGATCAGCGGTATAGAGGCGGCAGCGCATATTGAATACTCGAGGCTTCTTGCCGAGCACGGCGTGTTCGGCGTTGCTGTTATCGCAATAATTGTGCTTGTTCCCGTAATGACATTCTTCAAGATCAGATCGACAGATGACAGGATCATACTTGTAATGTGCACGGTGTTTGTGTTCATAACGCTTGGCCATGCGGCCATGAGGACAGCTGCGCCCGGATTCATATACGGCCTCGCTTTCATTCACTTGCTTCGCAGGCCCCCCGTATGATTCTCTACGCGGGGAACATACTTTCATCACACGGTTATACTCCCACTTTTATCGAATCTCTTGCACCGAAACTTTCGGAGCAATACAGTCTCACGGCAGTTTCAGATAAGCTTAGCCAGCCGCACAGGCTTATGGATATGGTCAGAACCTTCAACCGGCATAAGAAAGAGCTGAAACTTGTACTGATAGACTCTTACAGCATGAGGGCATTCTGGTTCACATACGTTCTTGCAAGACTCAGCAGAAGAAACAATATACCTTATGTGCCTATCCTGAGAGGGGGAGGGTATCCGGAAAGGCTGAAGAGTTCTCCGTCACTTTGCCGCGATATTTTCGGCAATGCTTACCGTAACATTTCACCTTCCCTCTACCTGAAGAAACACTTTACTGATGAGGGCTATGATGTTGAATACATTCCTAACTTCATACCTGTAAATGATTATCCGTTCAGGGAGAGAAGATCTGTGAAACCGAAACTCTTCTGGGTAAGGTCCTTTCATGAGATATACAATCCTGAATTGGCAGCTGATGCACTTGCATTGTTAAAAAAATCTTATCCGGATGCTGAGCTTTGCATGGTGGGTCCAGATAAGGACGGAAGCCTTGCACCGTTCATGAAAAAGGTTGATCATCTTGGCATCGGCGGTTCGGTGAAGATCACCGGCAGGCTTTCGAAGAAGGAGTGGACAGAACTTTCGCAGGATTATGACATCTTCATCAATACAACAAACTTTGACAATCATCCTGTCAGTGTGATTGAAGCAATGGCGCTCGGAATGCCGGTCGTATCAACAAATGTCGGAGGCATTCCATACCTTGTGGATGACAAAGCTGACGGAACGCTCGTGGAGCCGGGAAATGCAAGGGTATTCACGGACGCGGTGATCTCACTGCTAGAGGATCCGGACAGAGCTTTTGCGATGTCTGTTAATGCAAGGAAGAAGGTTGAGGAGTTTGACTGGGATAAGGTCAGGCTCAAGTGGTTTGACCTCATAGATCCGCTGGTCGGAAGAAAGGCGCCTCAGCATGTCATTCCTTGAACTTACACTGAAGCTGAAAGGCTTTCCGATCAAGGAAGCAGAAGAAGAGCTGGCCGTGGTGAAGTCGCTTTCGCCTGAAGAGTTTGCCGATTGGCAGGAGAAGAAGAAATGGGAGATCGTGAGATATCATCTTGAGAACAATGAATTCTATGCTGAGAGGATCGGGGGTAAACTGCCTTCCTCATGGGGAGATCTTCCCGTGCTTCAGAAATCAGACTATCAGCAGGACAGACTGAATACTATATCGAAGACATTTGATCCGAAGGACATTTACACCGGCTACACTTCGGGTTCTTCAGGACATCCGTTCAGATATGCAAAGGACAAGCATGCTCATGCACTGACTTGGGCGCTTATAAAGGATCGCTACCGCTATTACGGGCTTACTCTCAATTCAAGACAGGCGAGATTTTACGGCATCCCATTTGAGAAGATCGACTATTACGTTGAACGCACCAAGGACTATCTTGCAAACAGGCTCCGATTCCCGGTGTTTGATCTTTCAGATGAAGTGCTCGAAGGATTTCTCGAAAGATTCCGAAATGACAGTTTTGATTATGTTTACGGCTACACAAATTCGATCGTTCTCTTTGCACGATATCTGATCAGAAAGGATGTCATTCTGAAAAAGGTATGCCCGTCACTGAAAGTCTGCATCTGCACATCGGAGAACTGCACATCAGAGGACAAGAAGATTATTGAAAGCGCATTCGGCGTAAAAGCTGTGAATGAATACGGGACTTCAGAAGTTGACCTGATAGCTTTCGAAGATCTGGAAGGAGTCTGGAGACTTTCAAATGAGAACATTTTCATAGAAGTCCTTAATGAAGAAGGGAATCACGTTCAGGGAGAAGGCGAAGGCAGAATAGTGCTGACGTCGCTGCACAATAAGGCAATGCCGTTCATAAGATACGAGATCGGCGACAGGGCGCTCGTAGATGTTACGGACGGAAAGATCACGATCAGGCAATTGCTTGGAGGCGTGAATGATATCGTTGTACTTCCGAGCGGAAAGAAATCTTCCGGCATTAGCTTCTATTTCATCACGAGGAAGATCCTTGAAAATACAGGCAACCTGAAAGAGTTCATTATCAGGCAGGTAGCGCCCGACAGATTTGTATTCGAAGTTGTTTCCGAAAGTGATGTGTCGCAGACCGACAAAGATCTCATACAGAAGAACATTGACCTTTACCTTGAGCCGGGACTGAGTTTCGAGATCGTCCGGGTTGACAGCATAAAGAGGACGAAGGCAGGAAAGATGAAGCACTTTTACTCGTGCATGAAGTGATTTGAAGATCGTAATTCTGACTCAGTATTTTTATCCGGAGACCGGCGCACCGCAGAACAGGTTGCTTGAACTCTCGCAGATGTTCACGGACCTTGGATGGAAAGTGAAGGTGGTTACGGCTCTGCCCAATTATCCGAAAGGAAAGATCTTTGCTGAATATTCCGGCTTGCTAAGGAAAAGAGAAAAGATAAGCGGAATAGACGTTGAAAGATACTGGCTCTACGCGTCAAATCAGCCGAGGTCGTTGCCGAGGATAGTATCTATGCTTTCCATTTCATTCACCAGTCTTTTCAGTGTTTCTTCAGTAAGGAAGTTCAGGCCCGATTATATTTTTGCCGAAAGCCCGCCGCTTACGCTCGCCCTTTCAGGGCTTGTGCTTGCCCGCTCCTGCGGAGCTAAGCTCCTGATGAATGTATCGGACATCTGGCCTCTGTCGGCAAAGGAGCTCGGCTCGGTGAGCGACGGTAAGCTCTACCGTGCGATCGAATCGCTTGAGAAGTATTTGTACAGGAATGCGTTCATGTGCACTGGGCAGTCGGAGGAGATTGTGGATCATTTGAGGAAGAGCGGCGCGAAGCGCCAATATCTTTTCAGGAACGGAGTTGATGTGAAGCGGTTTGCCGGGCTCAAAAAGCCCGAAGGGCTTTCTTCGGGAAAGATGAGGATCATCTATGCAGGCTTGCTGGGCGTTGCCCAAAAGATCTCAGTGATCGCGGAAGGAATTGATTTCACTGAGCTCGGGTGCGAGTTCCATATTTACGGAGAAGGTGCAGAGCGCATTGCCATACAGGATCTTGTCAGCAGGCATCCTGAGAGGGGAGTCTTTCTTCACGATCCGGTTCCGAGAGAAAAGGTGCCTGCGCTTCTCTCAGAGTTTGACTGTGCTCTCATCCCGCTTGTAAGGAACATCTACGGCGCGGTCCCTTCAAAGATATATGAAGCCATGTCTGCCGGGCTTCCGATCCTGTTCTCGGGTTCGGGTGAAGGCGCAGCCATTGTAAGTTCAAGGAACGTCGGACTCGTGAATCCTCCGGGCGATCTGAATGCGCTCTCCGGGAATATCCGTAAGCTCATTGACGATGCCAGACTTCTAAAACAACTGTCTGAGAATTGTACAGCAACTGCAAATAAGGAATTTGACAGAAACAAGATCATTCCTGAGTTTGCCGAAGAATTGAAAAAGTATTTGCACGAACAGTGAAGAAGCTGAAAATGAAAAGCGTATTCATCGGATCAAAGAATGAGTTCGATGAAATGATAGTTGACTGGATTGCTGAACGTACGCATCTTGCCGGAGTTGTTTGGTCCGATTCTGCAACCTGGCGGAAGTCATGGAAAGGCAGATTCGACTACGGAATGAAGAGGGCGAAGAAATACGGATTCTTTAAGGTGATCAATGAACTACTTCTCTTCTTCTATGTAAAGAAAAGAGTTGCCGTGAAAGACCTCGGTTATCTCAAGAGAGAAATAATCAGGCCTTACTGGAAATCCGCCGGCAGAAAATTCAGCGACCTCAAATTCCCCGAGATCAGTTCAGATAATGTGAACAAGAAGGAAGTTCTTGATTTTCTGAATGAAGTGAAACCGGACATTATCTTTGCAATGTGTGTAAATGACTTCTTTGGAAAGAAGATCCGTGCGATTCCGGCTTACGGTGTGTTCCTCTGGCATGAAGGCCTTACGCCGGAGTACAAGGGCCTCTACTCGCCGTTCTGGACTCTTTACAACGAAGAATACGGCAACCTTGCATATTCGTTTCTCAGAATGAATGACAAGATAGATGCGGGCGAGGTGTATGTTCAGGGAAAAGCAAAGGGTATTGACCTGACTCGTCACAATTATTCTTTCATCGGTCACAAGGCGATATTCGACAGTCTCGGTGAAGTCGGCGATTTTCTTGAGTCTCTTGAGAATGGTAACCACAAGCCTCTGCCTCTGCGGAATACCAAGTCAGGCAATTACACCTATCCGGGAATCACGCAGTATATCTCCATGAGAAATAAACTGAAAAAGTATCTTGCCAAATCAAACGTGAAGGAAAAGGTTTGAAAGTACTCGTAACGGGCGCCGCAGGGTTTATCGGTTATCATCTTGCCCGAAGACTGATTGAATCCGGCATTGAAGTGTCTGGTATTGATAATCTCAATGCATACTATGATGTGGATCTGAAGAAGGCAAGGCTCGCCATGCTTGGAGAAAACTCCGGATTCAGGTTCGGTCTCGTTGACATGACAGACAAAGACAGCCTGACAAAATTCATAACAGAAGAAAGACCGGAGACAGTTGTAAATCTCGCTGCACAGCCCGGTGTCAGGTATTCGATCACCAATCCTGAAGTGAGTCTTACAAATAACGTGAACGCCTTCTTCAATCTGCTTGAGTCGTGCAGGGAAGCAGGTGTCGGCTCACTTATCTATGCTTCATCAAGCTCGGTTTACGGAAACAGCTCTAAGGTGCCTTTCTCCGTCGCTGACAATGTTGACCATCCGGTTTCACTTTATGCGGCTACAAAGAAGGCAAATGAACTTATGGCCTACACCTATCATCATCTTTACGGTATCCCTGTTACGGGTCTCCGCTTCTTCACTGTTTACGGCCCCTGGGGCAGGCCCGACATGGCGTACTTCAAATTCGCGGGAAACATCTTCGCAGGCAAGCCGATCGAGGTTTACAACAACGGCGATATGATGCGTGACTTCACTTACATTGATGATGTGGTTGAATCCATGTACCGGCTCATCACCAGGGTGCATCCTGAGGGCTATCGTCTTCTCAATATCGGCGGTGAACATCCGGTGAATCTTATGGATTTCATCACCACGCTCGAAGACAGAATAGGAAAGAAGGCAGAGATCATCTTCAAAGAGATGCAGCCGGGAGATGTCAAGATCACTTATGCGGATTCATCAGAGCTTGAGAAGCTTACCGGCTTCAAGCCGCAGGTCAGGATCGGCGAAGGGCTTGGGAAGTTTGTGGAGTGGTACAGGAAATATTACAACATTTACTGAGATCAGGAACCGATGTGCGGAATAGCCGGGAAGACTGACTGGAACGGATCAGACAGCAGCAGGAGTGCGGTAGTAAGGGAGATCACAAGATCACTTTCACACCGCGGCCCCGACTTCGAAGGCGTGCTTGACCTTGAAAATGTATCACTCGGGCATCGCAGGCTATCCATCATTGACTTGTCGGAAAAAGGCAATCAGCCGATGACAGTTCCGGGGGGCAGACATTTCATCGCGTACAACGGAGAAGTGTATAACTTTCCGATGCTCAGGGAAATGCTCGAAAAGGAATCCGGCATCAGCTTTTTCAGCCACTCCGATACGGAAGTGATCCTGCAGTGTTATGCAAAGTACGGCGCGAATTGCTTTGAGATGTTCAACGGAATGTTTGCCATTGCGATCTGGGATGAAGAGAAAAAGGAACTCATACTTGCGAGAGACCGCTTCGGAAAGAAACCGCTCTATTATTATGTCTCGGGTTCGGGTAATGTAGTGTTTGCGTCGGAACTCACATCGCTTATGCTCGACAGCTCCGTGCCTAAAACGATCTCGCCGGAAGGCATTAATTGTTTTCTCGCATTGGGCTATATCCTGTCTCCGATGAGTCTGTACAGGGATGTCCGGAAGCTTGAGCCAGCTTCATACATACGATTCTCAAGAGACAAAACGACTGCACCGGTAAGATACTGGAACTTCTCTGATGCATTCAGAACCAAGACCAATGAAAATGAGGAAGAGATAGCGGAGCACATCCTTGAACTTCTCGGCGAATCCGTAAAAAGAAGGATGATCAGCGATGTGCCCGTTGGAGCTTTTCTCAGCGGTGGCATTGACTCCAGCTCCGTTGTGGCTATGATGAAGAAATTTCATACAGGTGAGCTTCATACTTTCAGTGTGGGATTTCAAAGCGAATCCTACAACGAACTTCCGGATGCAGAGAGAATATCCTCATGGATCGGCACAGTTCATCACAGCATGATCTGCAACAGGGACAATTCAATTGAAGCAGTCAACGGATCAATAGATGCATTCGATGAACCTTTTGCGGACAATTCACTCATCCCTATGGTTGAAGTGTCAGGGCTTGCTTCAAAGTATGTAAAAGTAGTGCTGAGCGGTGACGGCGCAGACGAGATGTTTGCCGGTTACATAACATACAAGGCCGACAAGTATCATGCCTTTGCCCGGCCGGTTCCAAACGCGCTTAAGAAGCTTGTCTCTTCTCTGCTTTCTTCATCAGGCAATTCAAAGAAACTGAACTGGCAGTACAAGCAAAGACAGTTCCTAAACGGAGCAATGCATGATGCTGACAGGGCACACTTTATGTGGAGGCAATACTTCACGCCTGAGGAAAGAGTTGCCATCCTCGGAAGGGAGAACGAACAGCTTGTATTTGACACCGATCCGTTCAGGATATTCAGGAAATTTTACGACGAAGCAGAAGGCCTCAGCGCGCTTGACAGGAATCTCTACGTTGACTGTATGACATGGCTTCCGGATGACATTCTGGTAAAAGTGGACCGGTCAGCAATGCACTGGGGGCTTGAAGCAAGAAGTCCTTATCTTGACCCCGAACTTGCATGCTATGCCGCTTCAATACCGGCCGAACTGAAGATGAAAGGTTTTGAGACAAAATATATTCTCAGGAAAGCTTTGAGGAAGATCCTTCCCGGGTTCGTTCTCGACAAGAAAAAGAGCGGGTTCAACGCCCCTGTAGGGAGCTGGCTGGGAACTAACGGTATGGATGAATTCAGGACCTTCAACAAATATGTATATGACAGAAAGCTCCGCTGAACAGAAGAAGCAGTCTGAGTGGCACAGGCAATGGACTCTGCTTGAAGACAATGAGCTGTTTCTATTCAAAGACTGGATCCTCCCGAACACCCTTGAAGATTTTCGGGGAAAGTCTGTGCTGGAATGCGGATGCGGCGGAGGACAGCACACTTCATTCATTGCTCCGTTCGCAGAATCTGTAACAGCAGTTGATCTTAACACGACTGAAATTGCAAAGAAGAGAAATGCCGGCGCCCGTAATGTTGAGTTTGTTGAGGCGGATATTGCCGCAATGGATCTGGGCAGGCAGTATGATATTGTCTTCTCAATAGGCGTTGTGCACCATACGGATGATCCCGACAGGACAATTGCTAACCTGACAAGGCATGTGAAGCCGGGAGGAAAGCTAATAGTCTGGGTCTATTCAAAGGAGGGAAATGAACTCGTGGAGAAGATAGTGGAGCCGTTCAGGAAAACATTTCTGAGGAACATGAGCCGCGAAGCATTGCTTGGATTGTCGAAGTTAATTACTGCGCTCCTGTATGTTCCGGTTTACTCAGTATATCTCCTTCCTCTGAAGTTCCTGCCCTTCTATGAATACTTCGGGAATTTCAGAAAACTCAGCTTTGAAAGGAACACGCTTAATGTCTTCGACAAACTCAACGCACCGCAGGTTGATTTCATCAGCAGAGACAGGATCGGCAAATGGTTTGACGAAAAAATTTTCAAAGATGTCAGCATCAGGCCATATAAAGGTGTAAGCTGGAGCGGCAGCGGAGTGAAGATCTGAATCAGTGCGCGTAGATGGGTAAGTTATTCGGATATGACGAGAAGCTCAGGTTTGATACAGGCAACGAGAATTACTATGAGCTTCTTAAAGACGGCCTCTTGCATCCGTCAAAAGCAGGTGTTGTGCTTATGTCTCCTTTCGCAAAGCTGGTTCTCAGTCTTAACGGTGTGAAATACGGCAGGGGAGTAAGAGTTTACGGGATTCCGAGGATCGAGAACAGAGGAAAGATCTCTCTCGGGAATAATATGCGCCTTAACTCGGCTGTTTGCACTTACAATTCAGGCAATCTCGAAGGGCCGGTACTTCTGAGAGCTTCAAAGGAAGGGAGCATCATAACCGGAGACGAGGTCTATCTTAACGGTACTTCCATCATCAGTGAGATAAGCGTGACACTCGGCAGCAGGATAATGATCGGAGCCAATACGGTGATCATGGATACAAACACTCACAATGTTCCGTGGGAGAACCGGCTGAGAAGGTGGGATAAGATTGTCAGGAAGCCGGTGAAAATTGAAGATGACGTCTGGATCGGTGCAAGCTGTTTCATTATGAAGGGAGTTACTGTCGGCAAAGGGTCCATAATTGCCGCTGGAAGTGTTGTCTCCAAGGACGTTGAACCCTTCAGCATTTATGCAGGCAATCCTGCAGTGTTCGTAAAGAAAATCGATGAGGAGTAATATGTCTGAACTTTTCACATCTGCGGAGCAAATGCAGAAAGCAACCAACTACAATCAATGGACATTTGACCTGTTCAGCGAATACATACGCGGCGACGTGCTTGAGGTGGGTTGCGGCGTAGGCTCTTTCACTAAGTTGATTGTACAGCACGGCGGATTCGATTCGCTTTACTGCATTGATATTTCCGCTCCCGCAATTGAGCATATAAGAAAGAAGGATTTTGCAGAAGGACTGAGGATCGAATGCATTGACCTGATGGAAGTTGAGGGAAGCTTTGATCTGATAGTTTGCATGAACGTGATGGAGCACGTGGAAAACGACTCCGCGTTCTTCTCAAAACTCCTGGGACTCCTGAAGAAAGGCGGCGTGTTGTTTCATCTTGTGCCCTCGCATAAATTCCTTTACTCCAACTTCGACGTTGCGGCCGGCCACTTCAGAAGATACACTAAGGAAGTTATGAACAGTTTCGTTCTTCCTGAAAGTGTTGAACTGCTAAAACAGTATTACTTCAATCCGATCGGTGCGCTTGGTTACTGGGCTGTTTACAAACTTATGAAATCGGGCAACATAAACGACACTGAATCGGAGATAGGATTGTTTGACAAGTATGTTGTTCCTCTTTCGAGAAAGTTGCTTCCTCTTAATTCACCGATCGGGATTTCGCTGATTAGTATTTACAGAAAAAATTAACCAGGCCATGTTCACAGTTGTAATACCGGCATACAATGAAGGCTCAGTTATTGCAGTAACCGTTTTTGAAGTCCAAAGGATGCTTGATAATTCAGGGATCAGGGATGCTGAGATAATAGTTGTTGATGACGGTTCCACAGACAAGACCGCTGAAATGAGCCTGAAGTCAGGAGCTGTTACTATCACACACCCGCACAATATCGGATACGGCAGGTCGCTTAAGGACGGCATCCGTGCTGCTAAGCATGATACAATTGTGATCACAGATGCGGACGGAACTTACCCGATCGACAGGATACCGGCGCTTGTTGAAGAATACAGAAAGGGATTCAACATGGTGGTTGGCGCGAGGCAGGGTGAGAACTATGATGAGTCATTCAGAAAGAAGTCCCTCAGACTTGTGCTGAAGAAGCTTGTCGAATTCACCGCAGGCCGCAAGATACCTGATATCAACTCCGGGCTGAGGGTCTTTTCGAAGAATGAGGTAATTCCGTACTTCTCAAAGCTGTGCGATACATTCAGCTTCACCACTTCACTGACGCTCGCATACATGATGAACGGAATGTTCGTAAAGTACATCCCGATCGAATATCACAAAAGGGAGGGCAAAACAAAAGTGAGGCTCTTCCGTGATTCAATGAGGACGTTGCAGTTCATAGTTGAAGCAATAATGTTCTACAATCCCATAAAGATCTTTATCGTATTCTCCGCGCTTCTTCTTCTGTTTGCAGGTTTCAATTTTGTATTGTCCTTCGCATTCAAGAAGACTATCACATTCTATCTCGGACTCGGGAGCATCCTTCTTTCAGTGCTGATGTTCGGAATCGGACTTCTGTCTGTTCAGCTCAAACACATTCTCAACAGGGAGGATGACCTGATTGACCAGGGGCGGCGCTGATTTGAACAGCGGCAGAAGTTTCTTCGGCAGCGTTCTTGCAGTGTCTGCGGCCTTTCTCATTACGAGATTGCCGTACTTCATGCACTATCCTGTCATTGTGCTGTCCAGCGACAGCGCCTCGTACATCGCCGCTGCGTTTCAGCTTATGGAGCTGAAGGCTCCGCTCTTTGATATTAGAACTCCCGGATATCCGCTATTCATTGCCGCAGTCTGGTCGTTAGGCAAGAACTTCATCGCAATATCGCTTGTGCAAAGTGTGATCACATACCTGTCGGCAGTATTCTTCCTTGCAGTCGCTTACAGATATTACGGCAGGACAGTGATCTGGTTTGCTGTTGCGGTTTGCGGATTCATCACTTCCGGCTACTTCCTGGTGCTTGAGATGTCAATGCTCACCGAAGGCATATTCACCAGCATTGTGCTGTTTGCATCAGGAGTGCTGATGATGTCGGTGAAGTCGGGGAAACCATGGGCGTGGGCTGTGTTTTCTGCACTTACAGGATTGTTGATCTGTATCAGGCCTGCCGGGCTTTTTCTTATCGGACTCATCCTCCCGCTTGCTTTTTATTTCTATTTGAACAAGACCGGTGTCAGATCTTATTTGGCGGTGATCGCACCCTGTGCGTTGATCCTGCTTGCTTTGTGCACTTACAATCTGTCCACGCTGGGAAAGTTCACCATTACTCCTTTTGGTGAAGCAAACCTCGCCGGTGTTACGGTACTTTTCATGGGGCCGTCAGAAAAGTATCCGGAGAATGTGAATAATGCGATCCGGTCAACTCTTGATTCGATTCCGAGGCGTGACCTGAACTATGTAAGGAATTCCTATAACCCTGACCGGCTCTTCAATACGTTCAAGGATCACTTCCATATGCAGATGATGCTTGTTGACAATCTGAAGAGGTCTGACAGCACAATGACCTACATAAAGGCTCAGCCGTACCTCAGGCAGATATCACTGGACGCCATTTCGACACACCCTGAAATTTATGCCAAATTCTTTCTATGCAATCTGTACTACTTCTTTACCAACATAGGCAGAAACATGGATTATTTCGGGGAGCTCGGCAGGATATATAAGAGATCTGTGATTGACAGGAGATTCGTAAGAGAGCTTGAAGACGGTAAATGGCGGCAGGTCTCGGGAGATGCCGGACTAAATGCAAGTGTGAAAGATTTCGTGAAGATAAAATTTGATGAGCAGGAACAGCTTGACGGGTTCATAAGAAACTCGGACGGAAGCGTAACCTTGAAACCGACTTTGTTAATGAGCATAGCCGGTGCTTACCTCAGTCTTTCGGCTGTTGTTTTCAGAAATCCTTTGTGGCTGTTACTGTTTGCCGCCATGATCTATTATTCCCTGCGGGTCCTTGCGGTCAGTAAGTTCCGCGACAGTGATGCTGTGCTTTCTGCGATGTTTGCACTGATCTTCATACTTAAGGCCTTGCTTGTAAGCAGTGTTGAATCTTCCCTTGAAAGATACAGCTACACTGTTGAACTGTCCGTTTACCTCAGCCTTCCTTTTATTCTGATCCTGAGGAAGAAGCTCATCGAATACAAATCCCAAAACAAATTAAAAACATGATACCGTTTTCACCGCCGCTGATAGACGAAGATGTGATAAGGGAAGTAATGGACTCACTCACCTCAGGGTGGATCACGACCGGCCCGAAAGTAAAAGCCCTTGAAGAAGAAGTTGGGAAACTTGCGGGGATCGAGAATGTCCTGTGTGTGAACTCTGCAACATCCGCCCTGATGCTGATGCTCCATTGGTTTGGTGTAAAGAAGGGTGATGAGGTGATTGTTCCCGCGTACACTTACTGCGCAACCGCGCTTGCCGTAATGCACGTAGGCGCAACTCCCGTAATGTGCGATGTGGACGAGGACTTCTGCATTGATACCGAAAAGATGAAACTTCTTATAAGCGATAAGACAAAGGCGGTAATGCCGGTTGATATTGCAGGTTATCCATGCGATTACGACTCACTCAGGAAAGTTATCGATTCTCCCGAAGTGAAGAGCTTGTTCAAAGCTGAATCCCCGGAGCAGGAGAAGCTTGGACGGATGCTCATTATTGCAGATGCGGCGCATTCGATCGGTGCAACATACAAAGACAGGCCGGCCGCAAAAATGAGCGATGTGACGGTCTATTCTTTTCATGCAGTCAAGAATGTTACTACTGCCGAAGGCGGTGCAGTCTGCATCGATCTTCCCGAACCTTTCGACAATAGAGAGCTTTATACCTGGCTCAGACTTCTTTCGCTCAACGGTCAGACGAAGGATGCATTCACGAAATCGCAGGGCGGCAACTGGCGGTACGACATTGTCTATCCGGGATTCAAGATCAACCTCAACGATATATGTGCCGCGGTAGGACTGGCACAGATCAGAAAATACGAGTCGGACCTTCTGAAGAAACGTCACAGGATCTTTGAGATCTATGATAAGGCATTCTCTTCAAAACACTGGGCTGTTCTTCCGCCGAGATCTTATGACGGGAGAGAGTCATCATGCCATATTTATCTTCTGCGCATCAAAGACATTTCAGAATCGGAGCGCGACAGTATGATCGAAGTGATCAACGAACAGGGAGTAGCGGTTAACGTCCACTTCATTCCAATGCCAATGCTGAAGGTCTTCCGCGATAGAGGATACGACATTGCAGACTATCCCATAAGCTATTCAAACTACAAAGGAGTGATAACTCTTCCGGTCTATCCTCAGCTTACGGATGACGATCTTCAGAAGATAACATCGTCAGTGATCCATGCATACGATACTGTTATAAAGCATTAGTGCTCAAGAGGATTTCAGACATAGTTCTTTCGGGCGGCGGCATTCTTGTGCTCTCCCCCCTTCTGTTGATCATCTTCATTGCAGTAAAGGCAAGCTCGCCGGGTCCTGCAATATACAGGCAGAAGCGGGTGGGAAGGAACAGCGCGGACTTTGAGGTCTATAAGTTCAGGTCAATGTACACCGGCTCCGACAGAAAAGGTCTGCTTACTGTGGGAGACAGGGATCCGCGCATTACGGGTGTTGGTGCGATACTCAGAAAGTACAAACTGGACGAACTGCCGCAGTTGTTCAATGTTATAAAAGGAGACATGAGCATAGTCGGTCCGCGCCCCGAGGTAAGAAAATATGTCGAACTTTACGACGAAGACCAGAGGAAGGTCCTTGAAGTGAGGCCAGGCATAACAGACCTCGCCTCAATTAAATACAGAAATGAGAATGAAATACTGAGCGGAAAGCCTGATCCGGAGGATCATTACATCAGGCATATCATGCCGGATAAGATAAGGATCAACCTTGAATACATTAATGACAGGTCAATCCTGAAGGACATCAAGGTTATGGTCAGAACTGTAGCCGCAATTGTGAATGGGAGCTCCGGATCCTGAATTAATCTGACTGCAGCATTAAAATCTATTTATATAAAACATCAAAATCTTTGTTGAATCAATCTGAATGATTGTTTAATTTGGACTATTCAAAAGACCCTCATAAGGAAGGCAAATCCCCAAAACGTTTTCCTGCAGGATACGACTCAATGCGTATATGGTGAAGTGTGAATACAGGGTAAGATGAACATTAATATTAATGTTTGAAAAATTTCTAAATAGGGGAATTCTTAAACTCAGGAACAGGCATCT
Organism: Ignavibacteria bacterium; assembly: GCA_019694675.1. GTDB lineage: Bacteria > Bacteroidota > Ignavibacteria > Tepidaquicellales > Tepidaquicellaceae > JADJAH01. Next base: position 13,438 of record JAIBBK010000029.1, on the reverse strand, counting down.
GCTTGTTTTCGATCTGTTATTCCTCCTCATAAGCCCTTTCCTGGCTTTGACCCTTCGCCTTGACGTCAAAGTGGATATCGACCCCTACTTAAGCGGGCTCATTTTCTGCACGCTCATCTTCCTTGTGATAGATATGCTTGTATTCCTGAAGCTTGGCCTTTATAAAAGGTACTGGCACAGTGCAAGCGTTGACGAACTTGCCAAGCTTATATTCATTATTTTCTGGGCTGTCCTGATCCATTCCGTCGTGTTCATATTCTTCCATAACTTTGATGTTCTGGGATTCGAGACACTTCCCGCATCCATTCCTTTGCTCGACGGAATCTTCATTTTCTTCTTTGTCACCGGTTCAAGGTTCAGCATAAGGCTGATGGAGAGGTTCAATGAGAAAAGGAAAATGTCCTTCCACGGAGAGCGTGTGCTGATTGTTGGTTCCGGAAAGTCCGGCACATCCATAGTTCAGGAGATGCAAAGGAATCCTCAGCTCGGAATGGTGCCCGTTGCATTCATTGATGATGACATCGAAAAAAGGGACCTCAAGATACGAGGCATTCCTGTGATCGGATCAAGGCACAGCATACCGGAAGCGATCACAAAGCACAACATCAGCAAGGTCATTATCGCCATGCCCACGGCGCCGGGTTCAGAGATCAGGGACATCGTCTCCATCTGCAGGAAATGCGGCGTTCAGACAAGAACCATTCCCGGCATTTACGAAATTCTCGACGAGAAAGTCAGGATAGACAATATCAGGGAAGTTCAGATCGAAGACCTTCTAAGAAGAGAACCCGTGCAGACCGATATTAAGAGAGTTGCGGATTTTCTCAAAGGAAAGAAAGTGCTGGTAACGGGAGCAGGCGGTTCTATAGGCAGTGAACTTTGCAGGCAGATCATTAAGTGCTCTCCCGAAGAACTCACCCTGGTCGGACAAGGCGAGAATTCTATTTTCGACATCGAGCATGAGGTACTGAAAAGACTCTCGCTTCTCAACGGAAAATATGCCGGCACCAAAGTAAACACTTCAATTGCAAACATCAGGTCTTACAACAGGGTTGACAACCTTCTCGGAGAAGTTCAGCCGGATGTGATATTCCACGCCGCCGCTCACAAGCATGTGCCGATGATGGAGCAGAACTCCTGTGAGGCCGTCAGCAATAATATCAAAGGCACTCAGAATCTCATTGACCTTTCGCTTAAGCATAATGTCGGCAATTTTGTCTTTATCTCCACAGATAAAGCCGTCAATCCCTCAAGCATCATGGGAGCAAGCAAGAGAGTTGCAGAGATGATAGTGCTGAAGGCTGCAAGGGAGTACGGAAAGAATTACTCGGCCGTTAGATTTGGAAACGTCCTCGGAAGCCGCGGCAGTGTTGTTCTCACTTTCAAGAAGCAGATCACTGAAGGCGGCCCCGTGACGATCACCCATCCCGATATTCAGAGGTATTTCATGACCATACCGGAAGCCGTACAGCTTGTGCTTCAGGCATCCGTGATTGGCAACGGAGGTGAGATATTCGTACTCGACATGGGCAAGCCGATAAAGATCTATGACCTTGCCAAAGATATCATCAGGCTGTCAGGTTATGAAGTGGACAAAGACATCAAGATCAACATGATTGGCCTTAGGCCCGGTGAAAAGCTGTTCGAAGAGCTTTTCATTTCAGGTGAGATATATGAAAAAACTCTGCACGAGAAGATCCTGATCGCATCAAATGCGAGTCACTTCATTCCGGACGGATTTGAAGAGAATCTTGAACTCCTGCTGGAGAAGAGGCATGAGAATGACAGAGAAGTTATAGTCTCCATGCTGAAAAACCTCGTTCCGGAATACGCCGGAGAGGTTCAGTACCTGCATCCTTCTGTTTCTCCGTAAATTTCCATTTACATTTCATTCATTAGTTTACCGATATGATCAAAAGATTAATACCGGTTCTGTTCTTCATTTTGCTCGCGAATGCCAGTGCCCAGGTGGAACTGGTTCCCGTCTCAAGTCCCGTGTACGACTATTTCTCGAGGATGAGGGCGCTTCAGATCCTGCCTGAATACAATCCGGGTATTATTCCCGTATCACGCGAAACTGCCGCAGGTTTTCTCAGGATCATTTCAGAAGAATCACGCAAGCTCACTCCTGTGGACAAGAAACTGCTCAGGGATTATGAGATCGAATTCTCCTATGAGCTTACCGGAACCCTGGACAAGCGCGCTTCTCTGTTCAAAACCACGAAGCACATCTTCTCCGACGACAAGCAGAAAGACCTTTACGGCTACGCTGATTCAAATGCCACTCTATTCTTTGACGGACTCGGAGGACTTTCACAAAGGGAATCGCGAGGAGATTCTATCGGAAGACACTCCATCACACTCGGTGAACTGGGCTTCAGGCTTCGCGGAACGCTTTACAACAGTGTCGGGTATTACCTTCGCGCTTCCAACGGACAAAAGCTCTCGGGAGACTCCGGCGATGTGACGTTTGCCAGAAACACTGACCCGAGGCTCTTTGCTCAGTATAAGTTTCAGTATGAGCAGAATAACTTCGACACGTTTGACGGCTATCTTCGTTTCAGAACTCCCGGCAACTGGCTCGCGCTTGTTGTAGGCAGAAATCCCGTTTACATGGGCTTCGGTTTCACTGACCGGCTCTATCTTTCCAACAACACAGTTGCCTTTGACTATCTCAAGCTTGACCTTGCGTATAAGGCCGTTGCATACAGTTTCATTTACGGAAGCCTGCGCGGAGATTCGCTTGGCCGCAACCTTGACGCAAAGAACATTGCAACGCACAGACTGGACATAATGTTCTCAGGCGCATTTCAGATGGGATTCTTTGAAAGTGTGATCTCGGCAAACACGCCGTTCAGTTTCACATTCCTCAATCCGGTCAGCTTTCTGACCTCGGCTGAGCTGAACAAGTCCTCACAGGAAGGGGAGAACAATGACAACAACTCACTTCTCGGAATTGACATGTATGTGAATCCGGTGAGGTCGCTTGCTTTCCAGGGCTCACTGCTTGTTGACGATCTTGACTTCAGCACCCTTTTCAAAGACAATTCATCAGTCACGAATAAATTTGCATGGCAGTTGGGCGGCCTTTGGGAGAATGCCTTTACGTTGCCAAATCTGAGATTCAAGGCAGAGTACACCCGGCTGGACCCGTTCGTGTATTCGCATGTGTCAAACAAGACTCAGTACACTCACTGGGACCTGCCGCTCGGGCATCATCTTGAGCCCAATTCGGATGAGATCGCATTCGGGCTTGACTATGACATTACAAACAGAGTGAGGCTCAAACTGCTCTATCAGCATCAGAGGTCTGCAAACGGAATTATCCTTGACAGTCTCGGAAGAGTTTTGGTGAACTACGGAGGCGACATCAATAACGCAAGCGGATACTCTTACTCGGAACCGGAGTTTCTGAAAGGCAACAGGATTAACAGAGACATTATCACTGCAAATCTTAACTGGCAGTTCCTGAGGCAGTTCTACCTGGATATTTATTATGTGCACAGAATGATTGACAATGTCTATCAGGGAGTGAAATTCAATGATGATTACGGCTTTGTAACTTTGTCAATTGATTACTGACCGCACATTGAAGGACAAGCGCGATTGACATGAACTCCGGCTTATGAAGAACTGTATTGCGCATTGCCAATGCTTCTGAAGAAAGGACTCCGGACACACGCTCTGCCGATAATGCTTTGCTGTGCGATTGCAGTTATGCATGCCGCAGTTCCCGTAACTCTGAATTCACAGACTTTACCTTCTGTCAGTTCTCTTCGTTCATTTAAAGCCCACGACAGGTCTGAATCATCCAATTCGTCTCTTGCCATCGGAGTAGGACTTGCGAGCTTCCTGTATCTGCTTAATCCAATTGTACTCTTTCAGAATGATAAGATCGCAGGCGGATTGACAAAGGAACTGTCAGTCGGATTCGGTTACTTCGGTGAGCACAGATTAGCGGGAGAGTATTCTTATGTCTTCAGATCGGATGCAAGCAGTAATCTGCGGTTCGGATACAAGTACGACATACTTCTGAAGGACCGGATACGGCCTTCAAATTTCCTGCAGGGAACATCATGCATCACGCTCGGTGCATCATACTTCTATGATTTCAATAATCACGGCGTTTCACCTGAGATCGGTTACGGATACTCAATCCGGAACGACAAGCTGTTGATCTATCCGAATGTCAAGGCGAGATACACTTACATACCGGAAGGATCAGACATGTTCGATTTCTCATTCGGACTAATGATTGGTATTGCAAATCCCTTCACTGACCTCAACATAAGAAACAGCAATCCGACAAAATGAACACAGCCGGTAAAAGTGAAAAGACACTGATCAATCTGCCGAAGTCATTAGATGATTTCTTTGTCAAGACAGCGGGACTTGCGGTCTTCGCTTTCAGAATTGTGAAGGAGGCTTTCCTTCCGCCGTATGAGATCTCAGAGACGCTGAAACAATGCTACATGATCGGATACAAATCACTGCCGCTGATTTCCGTTACGGGATTCATAATCGGCCTCACGCTCACGCTTCAGTCTATTCCGACGCTTCAGAAGTTCGGGGCGGAATCCCTTGTGCCGTCAATGGTTGCGCTTGCTGTCATGCTGGAGATCGGCCCGGTCATTACGGCCCTCATCTTTGCGGGAAAGATCGGTTCAGGCATTGGCGCAGAACTCGGCTCAATGAGAGTGACAGAGCAGATAGATGCAATGGAAGTATCCGGCACGAATCCGTTCAAGTATCTTGCGGTAACACGGGTGATCGCGGCTACGCTCATGCTTCCCGTCCTTGTCATACTTGCTGATGCCATCGCATTGCTGGGCGGATTTCTGGCAGTGAATCTGTTTGGCGGCATGAACCTTCAGACGTTCATTGCAAGTTCAATGGCAAATCTCGGATTCAGGGAAGTTCTTCCCGCCACGTTCAAAACGTTCCTGTTCGGCTTTGGCGTTGGCGTTGTCGGTTGTTACGAGGGATTCAATGCAAGCAGGGGAACAGAAAGCGTAGGCATTGCTGCAAATACCGCAGTTGTGATAGCATCTCTGCTTGTCATACTAATTGATATGGTTATGGTTCAGCTTATCTCAATTCTGTTTTGACGGATAGGACTGAAAGCGTCAAAGACAATGACATTCTCGTCATTGAGGGACTGAAGAAGTCATTTTCAGGGAATGCCGTTCTCAATGACGTTGACCTGAAGATCAGCAAGGGAGAAACGGTTGTAATACTCGGAAGATCCGGCACTGGAAAATCGGTGATTCTCAAATGCATCATAGGCCTTATCCGGCCCGACAGCGGAAGCATAAGGATCTTCGGTGAAAACTTCCTTGAACTGAACGAGAAGCAAATGAGCAGTCTCAGGATCAGGGTGGGGTTTCTTTTTCAGGGAGGAGCGCTTTATGACTCAATGACTGTCCGGGAAAATCTTATGTTCCCGGTCATACGGCAGCCCGGATATAAAGGCGCGGATCTTACGGCCAAAATTGAGGAGATGCTTGATAATGTCGGACTTCTGAATGCGATCGACAAGATGCCTTCGGAACTATCCGGAGGAATGCAGAAGAGGATTGGTCTTGCAAGAACTCTCATGCTCGATCCCGAGATAATTCTGTATGATGAGCCGACAACCGGACTTGATCCTGTAACATCAAACGAGATCAGCCATCTGATACTTGACATGCAGAAGAAGTACGGTGTCAGTTCTCTGATAGTAACGCACGACATGCCCTGCGCCAGGCTTGTTTCAAACAGGATAGTGGTGCTTAAGCAGGGTGAGTTCACGGCGGAAGGAACGTATGATGAACTTGAAAGATCGAAAGATGATTTCGTAAGCGGATTCTTTAAGTTTGAGTAAGCCGAACAACCTGACAGCAAAGTAAACTTCAGTTAATATGGGAATGGATAAATCAAAACTTCTTAAGCTCGGCATCTTCATAACAGCCGGCCTGCTGCTTCTCATTGCAGGATTGTTCTACATCGGAAGCAGGGACAACCTCTTTACCAAGACTTTCGAGATCACTTCCACATTCTCTTCCGTAAACGGGCTGAACGAGGGAAATAACGTGCAGTTTGCCGGCATCAATGTAGGCACAGTGAAGTCCATTGTGATAATGTCAACCGACAAAGTGAAAGTGATCATGAACATAAAAAGCGATGTACGGCATTTCATCAAGAAAGACTCCGAAGCATCCATTAATTCCGAAGGACTTGTTGGAAACAAGGTGCTAATGATATCCGGCGGTACCCCCGGCTCAGCTTCGGTTGAAAGCGGCGACACTTTGAAGGCAGTCATGCCGGCGCAGTTGGGAGACATCATAAACAACCTGAATCAGTCTTCGAAAGAAGCAGAAGTTATCGCAAAGGAGATCTCCGAGATCACGAAGAAGGTCAATCAGGGAGAAGGCACGCTCGGACGGCTCATAAACAACAGCGATCTTTACGACAATCTGGATTCGCTCACATCAAACATTGCAGGCTCAACGGAGAAGATAGACAGAATACTTGCACAGACATCAGGAACAATAAATACGGTAACCGGCGATATTCAGAGCCTTACCCAGAGTATCAGGACCATAACTGACAACCTCGGCGAGATCACGACAAAGATAAACTCTAGCGAGAGTTTTGTAGGAACACTACTGACGGACACATCCTTTGCAAACAACATCAAGGGAGTGGTAAGAAATACGAACCGAACAACTGCAAATCTTGAAATGGGCTCATTCAGCTTCTACCAGAACATGGAAGCTCTCAAACACAATTTCCTGTTCAAGGGATATTTTGAAGATCTTGGTTACTGGGACAAGTCGCAATACCAGCAGACAATGGCTTCCCGCGAAAACCGGATTCTGAACAAAGAGTTTGATCTTGAACAAAGAGAAACAGAACTTCGTGAGCTTCAGATTAAACTCGAGACAATGAGAAATGAACTTCAGAAAAAGCTTGACAGTCTTGATGCAAGAGGAAAGTGATTTGCCGGTAAGCAAGAGTTCACAGCTCCGGCTTCCTTTGAAGCCGGAAATACATTAGCATTAACATCCGCACATTCCGCAACACTGATATTCTTAAAGTGTCCTGCAACAAGCCTGCCTGCACTACCCGATCTTAATCCGTTCTTCCGCAACAACTTCTGAAAGTTCTCAAACCTGCATTGAACTTGCAGACATTCCATAGTTCCGTAATCCTCCCACGCCACCCAACTTACTTCATATTTCCATGCTCCTTACGATTCAGCAGTAGTTTGCCATGAGCAGGAACCACGCAATGAAGAGCATCCCCGAGAAGAAAACACCGCCCGAATATACAATAACGGCTGTAAGAAGGCTTTGCCTCCTGTAATACAAATAAACAGTGGTTATGCAAGCGGAGAGCAGTATTGCCGGCATGCCAGCGACGAGGATCATATAGATCCAGTCCGGTATTGAATTCTGACATGCAAAGACCAGTATTCCCATGAAGAAGAAAGCGAGCGCATAGATTCCTGCCGAAAGAGCCAGTGTAATTCCTGCGGCAAGGATCGTAAGAGCTGTTTTGTTCCCGGGATTTCCGTTCATACTCACTTGATTTGAACTTCGGCAAATAATGGAATTTGCAGAGCAAAGTTCAATCTCAAAAAAAGACGGCATCGGGAGTGAAGCATGGCCTTTTCAAACTCCGGCAAGTATGTTTCATAATTGACAGGCTTTTATTAAACTTGCCGCAATCTTATGAAGAGAAGAGACTTTCTGAAATTCGGCGCGTCGGGAATTGCTTTAAGCGCATTGGGCGCAGGCCTTCCGAAGTATTTCAGGGATGCGTCTGAGATATCCGGCATTGACAAGTACGAACACATCGTGGTGCTTATGCTTGAGAACAGGTCCTTCGATAATATGCTCGGATATCTTTACAGTCCGGAAGAAGTTCCGCCGGGACAGAGATTTGAAGGTGTCATCGGAAAGAACATCTCCAATCCGCTCAACGTCAATCCGCAGGACACTGTCTACTCAAAAGACAGCGTGCATGTTTACAGGGATACTGTGATGACCAACCCGAGTCCGGATCCGGGGGAAGAATACCCGCACGTGAACACACAGTTGTTCAGCACCATCCTGCCTGACTCCAACAGGTACAGGCATGTATCACAAATGCAGCCGCCATACAATGAGCCGTTTCCCGTGCCCGACACTGCAGCAATGAAAGGATTTGTAACTGATTACATTTATTACTTCAAACTCTTTTTCGGAAGGTACCCGAAGGATGAGGAATACAAGATCATCATGGGATGTTTCCCGCCGGCGGCAGTTCCGGTAATCAGCACGCTTGCAAAGGAATTTGCGGTCTGCGATCACTGGTTCTGCTCGGTACCGAGCCAGACGTACTGCAACCGCTCATTCTTCAACTCTGCTTCCTCATGGGGCTATGTGAACAATGCGCCGTCGGCAAGATGGATTCAGAATGCCGCACCGACGGTTTACAACCGGCTCAGCGATTACAATGTGCCCTGGAAAGTTTACTTTGATGTGCTCGACATCATTCCGGCGACTTTACTGCTTCATCTTCCCCAACTTCTGAAACACCTTGATCATTTTTGTACATTCGACAAATTTCTTTCAGATGTTGCCACCGGTAATCTGCCCAAATACTCATTCGTAGAACCGCGGATGCACTGGTTCCATAATGACGAGCATCCGCCTGACGAAGGGATTCTTCAGAATACGAATTTCCCGGGGCCGTCAAATGTGCTTGCGGGCGAAAGGCTCATACACACAGTTTATACGGCGATCAAAAACTCTGACAGCAAGAACAACAACTGGAAGAACACGCTTCTGATAATTACATATGATGAACACGGAGGATGTCATGATCATGTGCCGCCAATCAGGGTAACGCCTCCGTACTTCAATTTCCCCCCGCCGTTTTCGCATGAAAATGAAATGGGATTTCAGTTCAACAGGTCGGGAGTGCGGGTGCCCACAGTGCTCGTATCGGCATATCTTAAGAAGAACACGATCATCAACACGGAGTTTGAGCATACAAGCGTGATCAAGACGCTGAAAGAGAAACACGGATTCCCGTATCTCACTAACCGGGACGAGTTCAATCCGCACACACTGAACAATGTGTTTAATCTTGACACACCGAGAGACAGAAGCACATGGCCGGTGACCGTACCAAGGCCATTTGAGTATTTCGGTGACAGGGAATATTTCAACAATGAGAAGCTGTCCGGATATCAGAGGGGACTTGTTGAGATCGCAATGAAGCATGCAAACATAAACGAACCTGTGCCACAGACTGTTGGCGAGTCGCTCAAGATGCTTGAGAGAGTTAAGTCAATAATGTTTCCCGGATTCTGCTTCTGATGCTCAGCAGACTACTCATATCGCTTTTGTTCCTGTTATCTTTAAGGCAAACTGCATTCGGGCAGTTAATTAAGTTCGAGGAACTCTTCGATACTCTCAGCCCCGAATCACGGGGATGGATCATACTCAACAACGACGGCAATCTCGTGGATTACCCTTTGCTTTACGAAGCTTTCACATTCACAAACGGAGGCCCGATGAATCCGCAGGCAGGCAGGTACTTCGTTAAGTTTGATGCGCTCAATGCGAATGAACAACGCGTGATTGACGAATGGCTGATCACTCCTCAGCTTCCGGTCATCGAAAAATATGATGAGATGTCTTTCTGGTGCGGAGCGGTTGACAAGAACTTCAAAGATTCCTTGAGAGTGCTTGTTTCAGTTTCCGGAAATCAGCTTGCCGACTTTACGGAGATCGACAGGTTCAAAGCCGACGGGCCGATTGGCGCATGGCACAAGAAGAGCTATGACCTTTCCGCATTTGCAGGTAAGAGCGTTTACTTTGCAGTCAATTACAGAATGCTTGATGCCGGCGTGCTTGGCAGAAATTCCGATAATGTCTGGATCGACAATTTCAAACTTGTGAACAGGACAGGCCCGGGAGTGGAAATCACTTCCTATGAACTGGATCAGAACTACCCAAACCCTTTTAATGCATCAACTGAGATCATCTTTGCAGTGCCTGAGCCTTCTTACTTACAGATCAGGATATTTGATATGCTTGGCAGGCAGTTGGAGACCGCTGTGGAAGGCAGATATGAGATGGGAAGGTACAGATTACGGTTTGATGCATCCAACCTCGCAAGCGGCAGTTACATTTACAGCATTGATGCAGAAGCGCTTTCCGGCGGCGGGAAGTTCAGAAAGAGTTCCATGATGGTTCTTATCAAGTAGCGATCTTTGTCTTCTGAAAAACCCTCATGCATTCGCGGATGATTATTGCCGTGGATGCATGATTTGCTTACATCAGAAATTCCAATGCTTCTGCAGCACATTGGCAGTCATGGAATTTGATTATATCTATGACCTTCTTTGGGCGGCACAGTTCCGGTAACGGTTGAAATTTTCCGGCATTGACTGAAGGAAAGAAGATCTCTGGTTTGCATATCTTCCCTCCCGACAAGACACCTTCGAACTGCCGAATCTTGTTTTCAAAACATGACCAAAGTCATAGTTTCTGAAATCTATCCTCCGTAGTTTTGTATAAAGGAAGTAATCATGAAACATACCTCACATTCCCGCGCAGACAGGTTACTATCGAGCCTGTTTTATTTCTTCAGCATCTTCATGCTGATTGCTCTGCCCGGGCATCTTCATTCTCAGTGGGTACCTCAAAGCATTCCGGTGAATAAACCAATACTGGGAATAGAGTTTGCAAATGAAAACACCGGCTGGGCGATTTCATATAACACTTCAACATCAGATACCGCATACATAATTCATACAACAAACGGCGGAGTTGACTGGCATATTCAATTCAGAGGGAATGTCGGCCTGTATTGCATAGATGTATTGGGCGACAATATTTGCTATGCAGGAGGAGCAGATACCAGCGGATTCGCACTGTTCTTGCGAACAACCAACGGAGGATTGAATTGGGAAAGTATCATTGTAAGTAATATTTTGATTATGACTGAGATGTTTTTTGTAAATGAGAATGCAGGCTATGCATGCGATGGATTCTTTGGAGGAGTAAAATTAACAACAAACGGTGGAATAAGCTGGACAGATAGGAGTAGTGGACTTCATATCAGCATGCCAAGAGCGCTCTATTTCTTAAACCAAGACACCGGATATTGCGGAGGAAGTTTCAAGATATTCAAAACCGTAAATGCGGGTGTGAACTGGTTTGAATTGTTTCAATTCGGCGAGGATGTAATGGACATACAATTTAATAGCGAGCATTTGGGTTGGGTGGCTCTAACTAATAACAAGGTTGGAATTACAAATAATGGGGGGTTGAGCTGGACTTATTCAAATCCTGCTACAATTGGTGGAGGAACTGTTCATTCTGTCTTTTTCGTAAATGATTCGATAGGATGGTGCGGAACAAGAACTCAAAGAATATTTAAATCTACAAATGGAGGATATAATTGGATTACACAGATTGATTCCAGTGCTTCATATTCAATACATTTCAAAGATGAACTTACAGGTTGGTCAGCTGATTATGGCATTTCGAAGACAACAAACGGCGGACTTACATATATCGGCGGACTGAGCAATGAAACACCGGGCACATTTGAACTCTATCAGAACCATCCCAATCCGTTCAACTCATCAACAGTGATCAGATTTACCATTAAGCAATCGTCAGAAGCAGAGATAGCAGTTTTTGACATGCTTGGCAGGCAGGTTTTCAAGTGGCCGGGTGAAGGTATTTTGCAGGCAGGAACTTACGAATACAGTTTCACGGGTGATAACCTGAGCTCCGGGGTTTATATTTACAGACTCACAGCAAAAACATCAGAAGGAAATATGGTTTTTTCTGATTCAAGGAAGATGATCTATTTAAAATAAACAGTGAGCACCTGCAATTGATTTAGAGCAAGAGGCGACAAGAATAACTTAAATAATAGGGGGGCAACATGAAGAAGTCAATTTTTCTGTTTGTTGTTTTTGCGATTTTCGTTCAGGCGTTATCAAATGCTCAGACGAAAGAATTTACAATCGCTTACAGCGGAACGTACCCTAATTATGATTACGTCACAAACTCTACAAACTGGAGTTGGTATGATGAACTGAATGTAAATCTGTGGCAGGGCTGGGGAATAGGCGAAGCCGGTTATCACGGATTCATACTTGACAGTCTGTACTCGCACAATATCTCAGGCTATTTTCAGCCTGACACACTGATGCAATTTGCATTGGGAAAAGTGATAGTGCATCAGGTAGAAAGTAATACGGCTGACAGTTTCAGATACATGCATCACAGTTTGGGCAAAGACACTACGGAGACATTTCAGGGAGAAACGGTCACTGCCAGATATTTTGATATCAGCATGATTCCGCCAAATGAAAGGGGAATTTCTGTAGCGGTTCTCAAGGGGGTTAAGGAAAATGCGGTTCATTCATTTTCGGGATTGGTTCTTGATCCGAAAAAGCAATGGCGGTGGGAGGCAAACGGATATCAGAAAGACAACCGGTGGTATATCAAACCTCGAATGAGGATAGATTCTTCTGACGCATATGGAACAGCCAAAAATGTCATAAAGATTGTGGTAAGATCTTTCGATGGGGAAATAGTTTATGAAAGGGATATTTCAACAGATCGTTTTCTTGGTCAGAATGGGTATAATGGAAGATTTCTTGAAGACTTCCTTCCCAACGGGGTTTCCGTTCCCGCCAACTCAACAGACACAGGAATAAACAGGGGCTTTCCTCCAGGCCTTGACCACAGGGACAAGTATGAATATTTCGATTCCTGTAAGGTTGATTTTGAGATTCACTGGTATAAAGATGTAAGCGTGTGGATTGACTATGTGAAGGTAATGGATGAGCCGGCGTATCTGCTTTATCATCCGGATCAATTTATAAGAAGAAGGCTGGAGACTTTATTGAAAAGATCATAGATTCTCATGTCTCCCTAGCAGATACTGACACAAAGCCCGCGCACAGGTGCGGGCCTTTTTTGCTTCATCCCGGGAATTGAATTGTTGAAGCATTTGCTCAAGCAGTGGCAATTAAACGGATTTACGCAGAGGTAATGAGATGAAGAAAATAATTCGCGGAGGCCGGGTGCAGACGGTGGGACTGCTGTTGCGCTGATCCAGCAAGAGCAATAGAAAATATTTTTAGAAACTATGACGCAGGTCATAGTTTCTAAAAACCTTTTCACATAAGTTTGTATAAAGGAAGTTATTTTGAAACACATCCCACATACCCGCGCTGTTACGTTTCTTTCGAGCCTGTTATATTTCTTCAGCATCTTTGTGTTCATCAATGCGTTCAATACAGGCTCAGTGTACTCGCAATGGTATCAGCAGAGTATTCCTGTAAGTAAACTAATAAAAGGGTTGGAATTTATAGATTCGTTAAAGGGATGGGCTGTAACGGATTGGGGAAATGAGCAAGATACAAGTTATATAC
>JAIBBK010000032.1 GCA_019694675.1 Ignavibacteria bacterium | reverse complement strand
CTTGATACTTCTCTGCCGGAGAACACGGTTGATGACAGGCGAATAACTGACAGACTTTACGGCGGCAATCAGGAAAAGAGGATCATGCAGGAGATCGTGCTTGGAATAGGAGGAGTGAGACTGCTTGAACAGCTCGGTCACAATATCAAGGCGTTTCATCTTAACGAAGGGCATTCCGCATTCCTTTGCTTTGAGAGGATCAGGAATACAATGAGAGAGCGCAATTGCGGATACTATGAGGCGAAGTCACTTTGCTATCAGACAAACATATTTACAACACACACTCCGGTTCCGGCGGGAATAGACATTTTCGAAAAGCCTCTCTTTGAAAAGTACTTTAAAGACTATGCAGAAAAGGAAACCGGTGTTGAAGTCAATGATCTTTTCAACGAGGGAAACCTTGTGCCCGAGAACGGGGACAACAGGTTTAATATGGCGTACCTTGCCATAAACAACTCAACTTTTGTAAACGGAGTAAGCAGGCTTCACGGGGAAGTGTCAAGGAAGATGTGGCATTTGCCGGATACGAGGCCGCAGATCACTTCGATAACCAATGGAATACACACTCCAAGCTACATCTCCGCTCACACCAATACTTTGCTGAACGGCTACTTCACCGATAAATGGGAATACGATGAAACAATATGGCAGAGGTTTGATGAAATTCCTGATGAAGAACTCTGGACATTAAGGCTCCTCAATAAGATCGAGCTGGTCAAATTCGCGAGAAGGAGACTCAAGGACAAACGGATCTTCCTCGGAGAAAGCAGCAGCAAGCTCAAAGAGATAGACTCTCTCTTTGACCCTAAAGCGCTGACGATCGGCTTTGCAAGAAGGTTTGCCACTTATAAGCGCGGCAATCTTATTCTGAGGGATGCTGACAGGCTTAAGAAGATCCTGAATGATCCGGAAAAACCCGTGCAGATAATTTTTTCCGGCAAAGCTCATCCCAAAGACGAGCAGGGTAAGGCACTCATTGCAGAGATAAATTCGTTCACAACGGATAAAGAGCTGAGAAACAAGATCATCTTCATAGACAATTACAATATTTACGTAGCCCGCTATCTTGTGGAAGGTTGTGACATCTGGCTTAACAATCCCAGAAGGCCGCAGGAAGCGTCAGGTACAAGCGGTATGAAAGTGATTGCGAACGGCGGCCTGAACTTCAGTATTCTGGACGGATGGTGGGCCGAAGCATACACTCCCGAAAACGGCTGGAAGATTGACACGATCACTGACGAATCAATGCCCGTTGAACAGAGAGACGCTTATGAAGCAGAAAGTCTGTACAGCGTTCTTGAGAAGGAAATTATTCCGCTCTATTACAAGAGGGATAAGCAAGGTATTCCGAAAGAGTGGGTCGCAAAGATCAGGAACTCCATAAAGAACCTTGCGGGCTACTTCAGCACCCAAAGGATGGTGAAAGAATACACGGAAAGAGCTTACATAAAGGCCCTTAGCGCAGGTAACGGAAGGTAAGTTCTGAAATTTTCATTGATCTTGTTCCGGAAATGCTTTCAAAAGAATCTTTGGGCCGGCGCTGTTAACTAATAGTTACCGATACGGCAAATTTCTAATAGAAGACTCCCTAATTATGTTCTTATTGCAGTAGAGGTTGGCGCTAAAACTGATCTGCGAAATAAGCATGATCTGCGGGCGTCTCCCTCAGTAAGTTTTCACAGAATGAAAAATAATCCACCAAACCTGCTCTGCGCAGTCAGAGTGATCTGCGGGAGATGCAACAGAGATCACCGGATTCTCAGCAACAATCCAATTCCAATTTCAACTTTTCACTTTTCAGTTCGATTAACTATTTTCGCAGAAATCGTTCCCTTAATTTGAACACACCAATTCTCGAAACGGAATTCATCGTCTGCGATGTGGAGACAACAGGTCTTAGCCCTTCCTCCAACCGCATTACTGAAATTGCGCTCATACGTGTCATTAACGGGGAGATCACAGAGAGATTTTCAACCCTCATCAATCCCGAACAGCACATTCCTTACGGGATAACAGCTCTGACGGGTATCTCGAATGAGGACGTATATGACAAGCCGCCTTTCGGGGAGATCGCACCAGAAATAAGCTCATTCTTCGGTGACGGAAGAGAGAAGAACGTGGTGTTTGCCGGACATAACGCCGCATTCGATTACAAATTCTTACAGCACTCATTTGCCAGGACTGAGAAGTTCTTTGACATGAAAGTCCTCTGCACCTGCAAGCTGGCGCGGCGACTGCTCAGAAGACTGCGCAGTAAATCCCTGATAAACGTTGCTTCTTACTTTGGGATCAAATTCGACAGACAGCACCGTGCCTATGATGATGCGTTGGCAACCGCAAAGATACTGATCAATTTTCTCGACATCCTGCAGGGTGATTTTGAATTCGACAAGACGTCGGATATACTGAAATTTCAGAATACGCGGATCTATACAAATGAAAACAAGTCGCCTGCTCTGAAGCGCATTAACATGTCGCTTAAGGATTTTCCGCGAAAGCCGGGTGTCTATTTCATGAACGACAGGAACGGCGATATCCTTTACATCGGCAAAGCAAAAGATCTCCGCGAAAGGCTGTCATCCTACTTCAGGCACAATTCGGAACTTCCTCCGAGAACAGCAAGGCTCATACAGCAGGTTGCCTCAGTTGACTACGAGATCACGGGTTCTGAGCTTTCTGCTTTGATTCTCGAGTCAAGACTCATCAAACAGCATAAGCCAAGGTTCAACTCTGCCATGAAGAGGTTTCGCTTTCATCCGTTTCTCAAGATCGACATACAGAATGAATATCCGAAGATAGAGAAGGTCTATGAGATAGAAAACGACGGAGCAAATTACTACGGGCCCTTCTCAAGCGGCATGACTGTCAACCGCCTTCTGAAAGACATTAATGAAAGATTCCTTCTGAGAAAGTGTGAAGCCGGCAAACTCAAACCTTCACCTCAGCATCCGACCTGTATGTATCTGGAAATGAAGAAATGCAACGCTCCCTGCAATTTCTCCGAAAGCAAACATCAGTATGCTGAGCAGGTAAGAAAAGTTCACGATTTCCTTGTGTCGGATAACGGGGTGTCTGCTCAGGCGATGTATGAAGAGAATATGAACCGGCATGCCGGAGAAATGGAATTTGAACGTGCGGCTTTCCTGCGCGACAGGCTTAACGATATCAGAAAGGTGATGAGCTATCAGAAGGTCATAACACCGGCCATAAACGGAAAGAAGATAATCATTAAGTGCAACGGCGGAAGCGTGACCGAATTCTTTTTCATACAGAACGGCAAGCTTGTCAAAACATTCAGGGCGGAGAATGAGGGCGAGTTTGACCAAAGGGATATTGCAGACGAGCTGACGGAGACCACCGATTACCTCTATTTTTCCCTGAGCAAATTCGTGAAGCACAAATTCACTCCGCAGGAACTCGACGAGATCAAAGTCATTTCCAACTGGCTTGCCCTCAACCGTGACCGGAACAGCGTTTTTGAAATTGGTGAGCATCATTCAAAAGAAGATGTTCTGAAGTTTCTGAACGTCGGGCCTGCGAAAATCAAGAATGGTGTGTATGAATGAACTTGCAGTTCGAATTCGCGCATTTGAGTGGCTGCAGGAGAAGAACCTGATAAATGCAGGCGTATTCAGCTTTGCTGAATTACAGAAAGGTTTCACAATTGAAGACAAAATAATTTCGTTAGTGGGACCAACGGGGATTTGGATACCAAAAGGGTTCAAAATGCCTATTTCAATTAGAACTTCCGAAGATGGTCCCTATCCTGACGAAATGTCATCGGATGGAATTCTAACTTATAAGTATAGGGGCTCCGATCCTAATCATAGAGATAACAGAGGGCTCAGAGACGCTCATATGACTATGACTCAGCTAATCTATTTCAAATCCATAAGCAAAGGAAGATACAATGCATATTTCCCCGTAATTGTTATCGGGGATAATGCCGGAAAGCTGGAGGTTAAAGTTGATTTAACCCCTTCTGCAATCCAGCAGTCAAGTATGTTTGAATCTGAAAGTGTTGGTGCAGTAATTTCGGATGATAATCTCTTAAGAAGATATTCCGTAGCTATGATAAGACAAAGAATGCATCAATCTGCATTCAGAGAAAGAGTCATAACAGCTTACAGAAGACAATGCACAATTTGCGGTATTAAACACGAAGAACTTCTTGATGCTGCTCACATAGTTCCGGATAAAGATGTTGATGGACATCCTATATTTAGTAATGGATTGTCCCTGTGTAAGATTCATCATGCGTCTTTTGATAAACTCATAATAGGCATTTCTCCGGATTATGAAATAAAAGTGAGAGATGATGTACTTGAAGAAAAAGACGGAGACATGTTGAAGTACGGCCTCCAAAGAACCAACGGGAAGTCAATCATTCTGCCGCAGGGCAGGCAAAATTATCCTGATAAGGATAGGCTGGAAAAGGCTTATCAGAGGTTTCTCCGGCAATAACACCAATGCTTCATAATCGAAATTCATTTGAATGGCTTCATGAATCTATTCTTAGCCAGTTTGAATATGTTCATGCTTTGGTTCAAGTTGAACGGTTTTCATATTACGTTGGAAAGCAAACCCCTTTATCCCATCTGACAGCAAAATTACTGGATATAAATAAGAGTATTTAAATATGATTGTATCCTAAAAATATCCTAATTCCCAATTCTAAGTTCCGATCAACCAACATCAATGTTTCCACCAAAACCTGATTTCGAAACGCAATTGCAATGCCAACGGCATAACTTATTGCATTTCAACTTCACTCAGCAAAAGTGATTTTGTATGTGAAGGAAAGCATCTATTGCTTACACTGTTCTTACAACACGAACCCTACATAACCTGCCGCTTTAAACTGATGTTGAATCTGCATTGCAAGCATTGGTCTTAGTCTTCTTTGTTGACTGTTTGAATAATCGAATGCAAGACAGCAATGAAATTCCCGGTAATTCATTTTCATTCACTAATTTTTCAGCGGTTCAAACACACAACAGATGTGCATGTCAGAGTCAACCTGCAACTCTGTTGCACGCTGATGCTGCATGCTTTGTGAGCAGCTTTGACTATGGACGATGGATTTCATCAAGAAACAATTTATGCAGGAGTTTGAATCCTGCAAAAAACTTTGTAGCAGACGCATGAATGTGTCGACGCTTGATAGTATCGCAGATGTAGTCCCAAAATATCCTAGTACTGTCGGCGCTGAACATTAACTAAACTGATGCCACAATATGCAAATGTTGGCAGTAAGTTTTAAATATTGTTGGAAGGAGGGACTCATGAAAAGTCTCATTTATACATTGGCTATTGCGGTTATACTTTTCTCATACAAAACATCTTTAGCTCAATGGATTCAAACCAATGGTCCTGCCGGTGCAAATGTTCTTTCACTGGAATCAGACGGCAGTCGTCTGTACGCCGCCGTTGAATCAAATGGAATATTATTCACTGGCGATCATGGGAGCAATTGGTCTGAGATCGGGTATCATGGCTGTGGTGTGAACGCGCTGGCTGCTGAAGGATCATTACTTTTTGCTATGATCGGAGACTATGTAGTTAAGACAACAAACCTGGGGAACAACTGGAACACATGTGCTGTAATTCCGGACGGAAACTGCCTTATGGTACAAGACAGTGTCTTAGTTGCCGGCACTTTCGGAAATGGAGTATTTGTCTCAACCGACAACGGTAACTCTTGGTCAAGCAGAAACAACGGCCTGCCTTCTTTGTACGTTGCTGATGTTGATATCGACAGCGGGTTCATCTACGTAATCTTGAGCTATCATTGGGGAATCTATCGATCTTCGGACTACGGAGAAAGCTGGACATACATCGGATTTGAGGGATACTGGGATCCGGAACTGGACGTGATCAACCATTCTCTTTATGTCTCATATGTTTCTCCCGCCAGTGTAATGGTATCTCATGACAGGGGAAGCAGTTGGACGGAGATCAACAACGGAATTTCCGGCAAGATTCATGAATTTGAGTCTGACGGATACTACATTTTTGCGTCTGGGAATATGGGCATGTTCCGCAGTTCAAACGGCGGCGAGTATTGGGAGCTCTGTGAACCTAATATGCTTGACTTCCTTTCACTCACTTCGCTGGGCAGTGAAGTTTACTGCGGTGCTTACAGAAGCATGCTGGGGATTTATAAGACAACTGATAACGGCAACACATGGAATTCCACTTTAAGGGGTTTCATTATTCCGGTCATAGTGGATATTGGATACTCGGGAGGCGCACTGTTTGCCGGACTCCAAAGTGGTGGTGTTAAGTACACATCAAACAGTGGTTATGACTGGGAGGCTGCCGGAATGGAGTATGGGTTTCCAATTACCGGACTTGCCGCCAACATCAACAATATTTATGTCTCGACTGTTTGGGATCAGGCAGGACTTTACCGCTCGAGTGATCGCGGAGCAAACTGGTTACACATTGGCAACAGTGAAGTGTTTGACATTGCGGCGTTTGCAGTAACAAATGATCGGGTTTATGTCAGCACCAGAAACTTCATGAACCCCGGTTTGTACATGAGCTCGAATGACGGCCTTAGCTGGAACCGGATTGGCAATCTCTACTATGCTGCATGTCTTTATGCCTCTCTTAATGAATTGATAGTTAGCTCGGCATATCACGGAATGCAGATGACGACGGACTACGGCGCTAACTGGACATCCATGAACAATGGAACACCTGTGTCATACGCCGGTTCAATTATCGGAAAAGGAAACCTGATTTTCGCAAGCTTCGGAAATCACGGCGTTTATGTTACTGGCAATCATGGCATGAGCTGGATTGCTGTTAATAACGGATTGTCAGTTTTGAATGTGAGATGCTTTGCAGTCCTAAACGACAAATTGTTTGCAGGGACATCGGACGGAGTGTTTGTAACAACCGATGATGGAGTGAACTGGAGCGACATCAGCGAAGGACTTTTGTACAGAAACGTATCATCACTGGAGGCTGTCAACGGATTTCTCTTCGCGGCTACTCTCAACGGAGGTGTGTGGAGACTGCCGATTGAAGAACCTCTTCCGGTGGAACTGGCGGGATTTTATGCAGTTGTTTCACGATCGGACGTTCTGCTTGAATGGTTAACTCTATCGGAGATGAACAATTCAGGATTTGATATCGAAAGGTCTTTGGCTACTGAAATTCTGTGGAGTAAGATCGGATTTGTGAATGGAAACGGAACAGCAAGTCAGATATCAAAGTATTCGTTCAACGACAAGAATCCTGGTAATGGTAGCTATCGTTACCGTCTCAAACAAATTGACTTCAACGGAAACTTCGAGTACTTCGAACTTCCGGAGGCGGTGAATGTTGGTGTTCCTGACAAATACTTCATTGATCAGAACTATCCGAACCCATTCAACCCGCACACCGTAATTCAATATGGAATTCCTTATGCAGGTAATGTGACTCTGAAGATTTTTGACATGGCCGGAAGGGAGATCAGAACGCTTGTGAATGAATCAAGAAAAGCTGGCTTTTACTCGGAAAGGTTTGACGGGAGCTCTCTATCATCGGGTACATACATTTACCGGATTGAAAGCGGCAGTTTTGTTTCTGCGAGGAAGATGATCTTGTTCAAGTGATGGCTTTCTGAAGCGCTTTGATTTGATTGCTTCACAGCATCATCATGGAACAAAGTTTTGTGGGGCAAGTTCGAACAGAATTGATTGCGTTGAAGGACCGTTTGGAATTCAAATTTGAAACTTTGTGAATGATGACAGGAGATATGGTCTATGGTTGTTCCATTCGCAAAACAAGGAGATACCTCGTTGCAAATTTAATGCTGAATCTAACGTTTCCCTGAAATGATTTGGGCGCGACTCAAACTTTGAGTTTAATCAGGGCAGTTTGTCGCGAGGTAATTTTGGAAAAGAATTGACTATAAGGGGGTAACAAAAATGAAAAAGCGACTAGCTGTTATTGTTTCATTCATATTCCTGTTCCCAATTTTCTTTACAGCCAGCTCAACTGCACAAGTCTCTCAGGAATGGGTCGCAAGATACAACGGGCCGGAAGGCCTTGGTGATTTCTCGCGTGCCATCACTGCCGATCGTTACGGCAATGTAACGGTTGCCGGTTGGCTCTATGAAAGTACATTCGGTTATGCAGATATACTGACACTCAGATACTCTGCAAGTGGTTCACTGCTTTGGAGCGCAATATATGCCGGCGGTCCTTTCTTTGATGAGGGAGTCGATGTTCAATCTGACGACTTGGGAAATGTATACGTGGGGGGAAGCGTATATAACGCTACAGTCCCGGAGGGCGTGCTGATCATCAAATACAACGCAGTCGGCAATGTTGTCTGGTCAGAATTCTATGGAGGGCCATATAACAGTGTATGTGATTTGGCTGTTGATGATTCAGGAAATGTTGTGTGCCTTGGATATGGAATAGGTCCCGGTTTCTATTCTGATTACCTGATTCTTAAGTATGATTCATCGGGAAATATCCTGTGGTCTGCGAGGTATGAAGGTGAGGCAATGGACTATGCAGGTGATCTCACTGTTGATAAAATGGGAAACATTATTGTGACCGGTGAAACTTACAGGATAGCTCAGGGTAACTATGACATCGGAACCGTTAAGTATAGTCCTTCGGGAATTCAGCAATGGGTGGCATTCTATAACGGCACGGGAGATTCCTCCGACTTTGGAAGGTCAGTGGACACCGATGAATCCGGAAATGTTTATGTTACGGGCGAGTGCTTCGGGAATAACCATGAACGTATGATTACAACCCTGAAGTATAACGGCAGCGGCCAGTTGCAATGGACTGCCGGGTATCCGGGAATATCTTATCCTGTTGAAGTAATTACAACTGACGCTAATTCCGTGTATGTTTCAGGCGCTGTAGGAAACAGCTCAGTGTACGATTACCTTGCATTGAAATATGATTCAGCCGGCAACCTGCTCTGGACATTCAAGCACAACGGAAGCGGGGATTCGAATGATGTGGTATGCGCGATGAGATCAGATTCGGCGGGTAATATATATCTGGCAGGAACCTGTACGAATGCCAATACAGGCAATGACTTTGTAACCGTAAAGCTTGATCCATCCGGGGTTATGAAATGGAATATGACTTGCTCCGGACCGGCGCTGAACGACAATGCCACTTGCATGGAAGTTGATAAGAACGGCTCCGTTTATGTCAGCGGAAACAGCCAGGGAAATGAAGGTGACATTATGACAGTCAAGTATTCACAGCTGACAGATATTAAGGAATCGTATTCCCTCAATTTTACTGAGTATGAACTCCGGCAGAACTTTCCGAACCCGTTCAATCCGGTTACAACAATTGCTTACGGCCTTCCACAGGCGGGCAATGTTACTGTGAAGATATTCGACATGACGGGGCGGGAAGTTAGAACTCTTGTAAATGAATTCAAAGAGGCCGGATACCACTCAGCTGCGTTTGACGGAAGTTCTCTTCCGTCCGGCACATACATTTACAGCATCTGTGCCGGAAGTTATGTCTCGGCGAAAAAGATGGTATTATTGAAATAGTGACATATGTCCCCTCATAAATGTTGACTTTGAGAGTTAACTTTTAAAAGGGGGATGAATTGCAGGAACAATTGAGCAAAAATCGTCACAATACGTCAGAGGGAGAGTTCATATTTGAGATGCTTACATCATACGAACTCTCACCAAAGATTATTGAGTCATACTGATGTCACAGATGTAATGCACTATTACGGAAGAATTGCCGAAATGAACTGTGAAGCGTTATTATCAGCAATTGAATAATCACTGCCATCTACAAAGTTGTCTCCTGTAATGTCAGTGACCACATATCCTGTCACGAACGCTGTGGCATCGTTGTCAATCATGCTCAGATCGGATGCGTCTATAGTTCCATCCTGGTCCACATCCCCGCTGTAAAGTGCATAAGTCACCGGCGAGTCATCTGCCAAGATCATGTTGCTGCCAAAAGCCTGTGATTGTGCTGATGTAAAATCAAATGTAAGCGAGTTACCGGTAAATTGCAGAGGCACACTGCTCCATGTCTGCAGCGTATTCCTGTGTTCGATCTGCAGGTAATAATCTGAACCGTTCACTGCATTGGAAAATTCGAAAGTACTCTGTCCGTTCGGATCTGCAACGCCCATGGCAATATCAGCAACCTCATATGGTGGTTGGGCATTCCTTAGGTAAGCA
Source organism: Ignavibacteria bacterium (assembly GCA_019694675.1). Lineage (GTDB taxonomy): Bacteria > Bacteroidota > Ignavibacteria > Tepidaquicellales > Tepidaquicellaceae > JADJAH01. The sequence goes on along the minus strand of JAIBBK010000032.1, from coordinate 2,331 downwards.
TATACGGTATCGCTTAACATATTATTGCTTGCAGGATTGTAGGATCCTTGCAGGCAGATCTTAAGGTTCAATGTGAGCGGTGACAGGAAAACAGGACGCCTGTAAACACCGTTCTGTGAAGCGCCGGCATAAACATGATTTTCATAGATGTACATTGCGAAAATCGAGACACCGGCGGGCAAACCGTCATTTAGTGAATTCCAACTTACTCCGCTGTCTGTAGAAATAAATACGCCATTGGTTTCAGTGCCTGCATAAACGGTACTCCCTGTTACTGCCAGCGAATATACAAGATCATTATTCAAAGAAGATCGTGTCCATGTATATCCGCTGTCAAGCGAGTAATAAACGCCGCCACCGGTTCCCGCATAGGCATGACTCCCGTTCAACGCAATGGAGTAAACCGACTTGTTGTTCAATGATGTTGAGACCCAGTTGTTTCCGTTGTTGTTGGATAAGAATACTCCTGCACTTCCGCCCGCTCCGGCAAGAACTAAGTTTCCATTAACGGCAATTGCCCTGATATTTATAACTCCCAAAGAGCTGATGAACCAACTCGTTCCCCCTGCTGAGTAGAACAGAGTCGAAACATGCGTTCCCGCAAATACGCGGCTTTGGTTTGATGCCAGTGAATAGATCGTGTTGTTGTTCAATCCGATAAGACTCCAGTATGCACCGTTGTTGGAAGTTCTCCAGATTCCAATGTCGGTGCCCGCATACAGGTAATTCCCAAATACGGTCAAAGCAAAAACGATTCTGTTGTTTAGTCCAATGCCGGCCTGCGTCCAGTTCATCCCGTTGTCTGTGGATGTATATAATCCGTAGTTGAATGTTCCGGCAAAGAGGTTTGTGGAATTGTTGGAGAATGAATAGACTTGTTTATTGCCGAGCCCGGCAGAGATGTTGCTCCATTGTGAAAATGAATTCTGAACTGTTACAGCAACAAGAATGATCAAAGCAAATGAAAGACTTCTCATGCTTAACCCCTTTCGAATGAGATTGGTATGTGTACAAAACTAAGCCTGCAGAATGGAAATTGAAAAGCATTAATCTATCCAGGCAATATGGAGCACATAAAGATTTCATTACTGCAATATTCGTGCCGTCAGATGATTTAGGTAAACAAAGCCCCCCACACAACTGATGTTTCATTCAGAAAAACACTGAGATTATTTTTTGCGCATTACAAGTAACATAATTCGCATAAATTGCAGTATCGGAAAAGTGGATTGAATGATCATAAATCACGCTAACACATCCAGTATCCTTTACGCAATGTCTTTATCCGGCGAATTACCTGCAAAGACAAAATGAACAGATCAATTGTACGCAGGTTCGTCTTTCCATTTGTGCAGTGGTTTGCTCTTATGTTCATCATTGCAATAGCTATCGACTACATTCTGCACCGATTCAATGCAGTATCTGCCGGGCGCTATCTCGGCTATGCAGGTACACTTCTTATTGCAGTATCTTTTGTTTACTCACTTAGAAAGAGAAAGGTCATCCGGTTTGGTTCGCCGCGAAATCTTCTGATCATGCACGAATACATGGCCTGGGGCGGGTCAATCATGATCCTTGTGCATGCAGGAATTCATTTCAATGCTCTGCTGCCGTGGCTTGCCGTATTAATGCTTCTGATCGCTGTGGCTTCCGGGCTTATAGGTAAATTTCTTTTGAAGAAGTCTGTCGAAGCATTGAGAGAGAAGGTTCAGGCTGAAATGAAGTCAGGCATGACAAAGGAAGAGGCAGAGAAGAAACTGTTCATGGACTCACTTACTGTTGACCTGATGAAGAAATGGAGGACTGTTCATATGCCAATTACTCTCCTGCTGGCTTTGTTGGTTATCTTGCACATAATAACAATTGTTATGTTCGTGGAATGAAATCGGGTATGATCATACTGGCAGCTGTTGCTGTAGCAGCACTATCCTTAAAGTATCCGCTCCTGATGCTTTATCCCGGTGAATTGACAGAAGGACATCAGAAGATAAGGGAAGATTGCACATCATGTCATCAGTTGTTCCGGGGTATCGAGTCAAACAGATGCATTGAATGTCACAAGTTAACCGAGATAGGATTGAAGGACGCATCAGGAAACCCGGCTGATAAAGAAAAGCGGGTCATGTTTCACGATAAGCTTGCAAACGATAAGTGTACAGCATGCCATACCGATCATAGCGGCGTTCATGCGCAGGTTTCTCCGGTTAAATTTGAACATGATCTTCTTTCGGCTGAGATCAGGTCAAACTGCAATGAGTGCCATCTAAGGCCTGATGATAATCTTCATGCGAAGTTCTCTCCTTCGTGCGGCGGGTGCCATAAGAACAGTGA
>JAIBBK010000033.1 GCA_019694675.1 Ignavibacteria bacterium | reverse complement strand
AATTTGGAAATTTGTATTTTGCATCTGAAGGGCTCCTTTCATTTTATGAAGTTCAACTTTCCGCCAAAATAATTGGCGCTAACTCTAAATGAAAGTGAGCCCTTTGCTAATTTACCGACGGCGGAAGCCCTCCGTGACAACTGGTTCTCGGACAGTCTCGAAAGACTTGATGCCTCAAGATTCAGACGAGTTTCAAGAATGTACGGGGAGTAATTATTTATAACTTGTTTATGATTTTTTTTTTTTTTCAAATATTGTATGTATAAAGTATTATAAACTTAAATTAAAGGAGTTCAAGTATGAAACGCTTACTTACTCTGTCGCTGATGCTGGTTGCATTAGCGGCTGTTATGTTTCTTACAGGTTTAACAAGTAGTAAACAGAACACAAGTTCCGGTGACCTTCCTTCGTGGTCGGTTACAGTTCATTATGAATTTGGTACCGGGCTAGTGCAGGATGCATCTGTTTATATTAGACAGAGTGGTAATAATCTATTCGGTAGCCCTCATACTACAGATCCCAATGGATTTACATGGTTTGGAAACGGCGGCAACAGTTTTCCTGATGGCACTTACGAAGTAAGGGCGGAGAAATTTGGTTACGGGCCGGGTACTACAACCGTGGTAATTTCAGGAGGTTCGCCTGCCAATCCTGTAACCCACGTAAATATAGGCACACCGGAATAAATTGTTTATGATTGCAGGGCAGGGTTCTTTCCTGAGCCTTGCCCGATTATAATGAAAACACGGGCCTATTTCTTGGTCTTACTTACTTTGGCTCTTTCAGTTTCAGGATGCTATAGAACGGCGACAGATGTTGAGGTTCCAGAAAGCGTTTTCAGGCTGGAAGACTTTTGCTTTGCCGATTCGCTGATCGGATGGACGCTGAGAGGCGTTGATCCTGTCAAAAAAATATATAAGACGACGGACGGATGCAGTACCTGGTTTGTAGTATATAAAAGCGAAAGATTTATATTAAGATCAATTTGTTTTTTAAGCAACTTGCACGGTTTTGTGGGAACATTGGATTCAAGCCTCTTGCTTGAAACAGAGGACGGAGGTCAAACCTGGATTAGTTCGGGATATAAGCTGGCAGGAGTTCCCAAAGGAATCTGCAGTATTCAGTCACCCGACTCAAAGAATGTTTTTGCCTGCGGAAGATACTCCGGCCCCGCTCATTTCCTGAACTCTTATGACAGCGGGCTTACATGGAAGGTTAGTGACCTGAGACTTCATTTATCATCTGCCGTGGACTGCTATTTCTTTGACAAGAAAAATGGAGTTATTACAGGCGGAGTATGGGACAGCAATTACTTTAGTTCAAGGCCGGCAGTGATTCTTACAACCGACGGCGGAGTAAACTGGAAGAGAGTTTATGAGGGCGTTGCAGGAAGCGAGATAGCATGGAAGATTTCTTTTACGGATTCAAAAACAGGCTATGTGTCAATTCAGGCGCTGAACAACCCGACCGACACATTTAGCTTCCTGAAAACAACAGATTCAGGAAGGACATGGTTACTTAGAAAATCACAAATCAATGAAAGAGGTTTTGAAGCCCAGGGAATCTGCTTTATTAGCGAGATGACAGGATTTGTGGGAGGACTAAACAGAAATTCAAATACTTCAGAAGGTCATTTACAATTTACCACCAACGGAGGGAGCACATGGACAAAGGACACATCATACAAGAACATAAACAGAATAAGAATGATCGGAAACAGAGTTATTGCATCGGGAAAGGGATTATACAAAATACCGGTGAAATGAAGATTGCAATTCTCTTCCTCCTCATACTTATGATTCATTCCAAAGTGTCTTTAAGCCAAAGCTCACCGGTACTTTTGCCCGGGTTTCCAGTAATTCTTGACAGCATAGATTTTACTTATAATGACGGCCCGATTATTGCTGACTTTGATTCAGACGGGAGGAATGAGATATTTGTGGGGGTGAATACATTTTCATTAATTGGGAAAGTATTCCTTATGACAGAAAATGGAGTACACAAAAATGGTTTCCCGAAAACCGTCAGCTGTGTTTCAAGCTACATCAATATTGCGGCAGGTGATATTGATTTAGACGGAAAGCTCGACCTTGTTGCTAAAACGGATTCTCTGTATGTTTTCGACCAGTTTGGCATTAACGTGACAGGGTTCCCGATTTACATACCGCTGCAGTCTAATACTTTGTTGGATAAGATTGCACTTTATGACCTAGACAGTGACGGAAGAACAGAAATACTTTTGGGGCGCGGGAATATGCTTTATGTTGTGAACTCGAACGGGAAAGTCAGAACAGGCTGGCCCGTAAATTTCAATCAGGGAGGGACAACTTTTCTTTCATATTTATCTGTTGGCGATTTGAACAATGACGGCATGGCTGAAATAGTCATACCATCTTCAAATAATATTACAACACCAAATCTGGATTCAAGTAAAATTTATATCTTGCAAGAGGACGGATCTAATTATCCATCTACACCCATAATTTCTGATTCAGGATACTATTTTGATTTTTGGAATTATGCAATAATACATAGGGAAGTGGGGAATAATGTATTTTCAGTACTCTCCAATGTCCCAAAGTTCGGAATGCCGGGATTCAATAATTTCAAAACAAGATTTAGAACCTATAGCAGTTCGGGATCGCTGTTACTTAACCGAACATATATTAACTATTACAGAAATGAAAGTATGACACTTGGCAAGTTGGATAATAATGAAAGCTACTTTCTATTTGGAGATTTCTTCTTCACAAATGCTATTTCTTTTAACGGAAATATGTTTCAGGGATATCCGGTTTTTATTGAAGGAGCTCAACTAAGGAATCACAATACAGGAATGGTGTTTGGCGTTCCTTCTTTTGTTTCAACAGAAACTCAGGATACAATAGGAGGGAATGGATTAAGGGGTTATGTTAAGATTCACTCGACTATTACCGGTAAGCAGATCGTAGAAGACATGAGACCGCTTGGAATACCAGGCACAGCTCCAAACCTTACCGACCTCAACAAGGACGGCCAGCTCGATGTGATTGTAACAACAAACGGAGTAATAAACGGCGGCGACGGCTGTGCAATTTATGCGTGGACAATTCCGGGTGTACCATATAAAAGGGAAGATTTTCCATGGCCAATGTGGGGACACGATCGCTATCGCACAAATCAATACGGCTTCATCCCGCCGGATGAGCCGGTTGGCATTCAGCCGGCAAGCACAGAAGTGCCGGATGAATATGAGTTGTACCAAAACTACCCCAACCCCTTCAACCCATCCACAACCATCAGGTTCGATGTAAGAACTGCGGGCAATGTATTGCTGAAAGTTTTTGATGTTTTAGGCAGAGAAGTTGAAGTCATTGTAAATGAGTATCTCAAGCTCGGAAGTTATTCTGTTCAGTTCAGCGGAGACAATCTGCCAAGCGGCGTGTATTATTATGAACTCAGGTCGGAAAGTTTTTCGGAGACGAAGAGGATGATGCTGATCAAATAGTAAGCTGATGAGTGAGTGTTTTCAGCTTCATGCTTCCAGCTTGCATACCCAGACCATCTTATATTTAGTTTTTTCCGGATTCGCAAGCTTGCCCATCTTCTGCAATTCAATAAGTATGCGGATCTTCTGTTCTACAGGAAGGCCGGACAAGTGCTTTCTAAGCTTGCTCTTTGAATGTTTTAGTAAGCCTGAATAATTATTCCTGTCCTTCATTATTTTCTGTTCTTAAAATTGTTATAGCTATTCAACAAATTATGATCTTTCAGAATTCTCTGAAGTTTTGTCTCATTGACCGGGCTGTGATATTTTGTATTACAGCCAGTCAGGCAAAACATATTGCAGATTTGTCTGCCGTCGGCATGCATCCTGCAACAGGAAGACTCACTGCTTACTTCACGATCAGCATTTTTTTAGTATCGGCAAATTCCCCGGCAGTAAGGCTGTAAAAATAAACGCCGGCTGAGAGGCTTCCGGCATCAAATGTCACTTTGTGAACTCCGGGCTCTTTAACTCCGCTTGCAGCTTCTGCAATCTCTCGTCCGAGTGCATCATAGACCTTAAGAGAAACATAACTCTTTGACGGTAGATTGAATAAGATCACAGTCTGAGGATTGAACGGATTCGGATAATTCTGGCTGAGTGAGTATTCACCCGGACTGATGTGAGTACCCGTTATGCCTGTCTGATTGTCGATCCTGAACCTGATATATCCCTGCGGAGCTGTTATCGGCTTGGTGACGGTTCTGCCGGAATTTGAAGTTGCTGAAACGTAATAATAGACATTTGTGCCGAGCGGCTGTGCAGGAATGCTTGCCCTGAATGTATCCTGGGACAGAGTCATTGCCACTGCGCTGTATGCCTGAGTTGTGTCAGTTCTCCAGTAAAGTGATGCTCCGGAGATTCCTGACCGCGACTTCACATAGGCCTTTACCTGATACGGCACTGTGGTTGATGAATTGTTGAGCAGTTTAGCATGTGAGATGAATACAGGTTCAGATACTCCGATTTCCTTTGTAATACAGTGGATTGCGCCGAGCGCTGAGATCATTCCGCTTGAGTTGATTCCAACCACCCTGTAACCTGGAAGCGCTTCCCTGTAGATCCCTAAAGCGGTCGAGTCCTGCGAAAGTCCGTAAACAGGCACTATCACTGTCTTGTTGACAAAGACTGAATTTGTGTAAGTGTAGTAATTTGAGTTGGGTGGATACTGTCCCGAAGCGCTCGGCGGCATTGGAATTCTTACAACTTTGTAAGGCCTTCCGAAGCATGTCTGAAAATTGCTCAGCACATATTGCAGGTTCGCCTCTATCTGCGGGCCGTCTGCAACTCCCGCGGGATATTCTCCAACCATGATCGTTTCCTCGTCCAGCAGTTTCATGTGCATATCAATATGGTGGATCTGGTCATAGGGAAGCGTTTCCATTTTGATGTACCGGCTTATGCCCATGTACATATTCATGATGTTGTTTATCTGCGTTTCGTTCTGTGTCGGATTTTCATCAATGATCAGCCTCGATGAGAATCCGGTTCCATGCCCGTCAACCATGAAGTTACCGCCGGTGGCTATTAGATTGTTCGGAGCAACGGTGGTTTGATAGATGGGAAGACTCGCGTAATTCGCAAATGCAACAGAAACCTGGTCGTCAAGCGGCCTCGGCCTGTTGTATATCCAGTCAACAAGCTTAAGTGAATCTGCCACTCCGGAATAGACCGCCCAAGGGCCGTAATCCCTGCACCACACGGAATTGAATGATGCCTGAACAAATTTCAGATTGACCAAAGGCACTCCGCCCGATGTAAGAAATGATTTAACGGAATTGGAATCTGTACTGACAATGAACACAAGGCATTCATCCTGCGCATAGTCAACTATCTGCCTTATGATGGTAGTGTAGGAAGTCCATGCTACAATAATACCCTGCACTTCCTCCCATTCGGCCATGGTTCTCACCGGTGTAGGCGGCGGATTTGTGTCGTCTGTAGCTGAGACAGGCGGCACATAGTTCTCCATTGCTTTTCTTTCCGCCTCGTTCATATAGTGAGGAAGACCCTGCGCGGCAATCAAGCTGTTCAGGATCAAGAGCGCCGTGACGGCAATAATTATTCTCATTGAATTGTCTTTTGAATTTCCGTTGATGACAGATACGGGTAACCGGTGTCAAGATAATTCTTCACATAATCTGAAACTGCATCTTTGATAGGTGTAGCCTGCTGTGTAAATCCCGTATCACGAAGTTTGGAAATGTCCGCCTCTGTGAAGTACTGATATTTTGACTTCAGTACTTCAGGCATTTCGAAATACTCGATATTTTCTTTGAGTCCCAATGCTCCGAAGACCGGGGCTACAAGCTCCCTGAAGCTGTGAGCTTCTCCGGTGCCTATATTGTAAATTCCCGAGGCGAGTTTGTTGTTCATGAAATGCAAAGTCATCTCCACTGCATCCTTCACATAAATGAAATCTCTCCTCTGTCCGCCGTCCTCTATTCCTTCGCGGTCAGATTTGAACAGCCGGGCTTTGCCTGTTTCCTTTATCTGATCATAACATTTGTTGACCACGCTCCTCATGTCGCCTTTGTGATACTCATTGGGGCCGTAAACATTGAAGTATTTGAGGCCTGCGATCCTGTCGAGGATCCTGCTTCTCTTAGCCCAAAGGTCAAACATGTGCTTCGAATATCCGTAGCCGTTCAGAGGCCGCAGTGTTTCAAGCAGTGATTCATCATCCGAATAACCCTGAGAGCCGTCGCCGTAAGTCGCGGCTGAAGAAGCGTAAATGAATCTTACGTTGCTGTCGAGTGACTTTTCACAGAGATACTTGGAATATTCGTAATTGTTGCGAAGAAGGAAATCGAAGTTCTTTTCGGTTGTAGCGCTGCATGCTCCCATATGAAACATCGTATCCACTTCAAACCTCTTGAGAAAATCAGACGAAAGCATGTGGCCGAAATCGTCTTTGTCAAATACATCCGCAAATCTGAGTGGTATGAGATTCTTCCACTTTTCAGTTTCGTCAAACACATCAACAATTATTATGTCTTCGCGTCCGAGCTCGTTGAGGCGCCAGACAATCGCGCTTCCAATGAACCCTGCTCCTCCGGTTACAACGATCATTTTATTTTTTTAGTATGAGATTTAATGTCCTGAAATATTCTTCATGCGTAAGGCATTTCCGGATCAGTTTCAGATTGTTCTTATGACTGACCCAGTGAAGCGTTTTCACGGCCTCATCTGCTGTCAGCCATTTATACTCAGTGTGCTCTTCGTTAAGAGTAACATCACAAATTTCAACTCTGGCAAGAAAGACGGGAACAACATGCATTCCGTCTGTTACCGGATCATAGAACACATTGACCGCATCCACATTGTAAAGCTCTTCGGGAGCGAGCCCGGTTTCTTCCCGCATCTCCCTAACGGCGGCTTCGTATGCCTTTTCACCGGGTTCGATCTTTCCGGCACACACAGACCAGATGCCGGAGTATGTAACTTTGCCGCTTCTCTTCAATAAAAGATATTCCGGAGCATCGCCGTTGATCCTGTAAATGAAGATCTCTGCAAGACGTGATGACAGTTCAGGCAAACCGGTTCTTCATCTTAATGTGCATCAAACCAGTTCTCGCCCACGCCCGTCTCTACCACTATCGGCACGTTCAACTGCATCGCGTTTTCCATCTTATCCACTACAATGCTTCGCACCGTATCAAGCTCATCTTTCTTAACTTCAAATACAAGTTCGTCATGTACCTGCAGGAGCATCTTTGACTTGATCTTCTTCTTCTCAAATTCATTGTAGATGTTCACCATCGCGATCTTTATCATGTCTGCTGCAGTGCCCTGTATCGGCATATTAATGGCCGCCCGTTCATCCTCTGCGCGCGCCGCCGCGTTTGCATTGTTGATCTGGCTCAGGTAACGCCTTCTGCCGAGAAGTGTCTCAACATAGCCGTGCTCGTGTGCAAACTTCTTTGTATTCTCCATGTATTCCCTGACATTCGGGTACGTCCTGAAATATCTGTCAATGATATCCTTTGCTTCGGAGTTTTTTATTTCAAGCCTGTTCGCAAGGCCGAATGCGCCGATCCCGTAAATGATCCCGAAGTTCACTTCCTTTGCTTTCCTCCTCATGCCGGGTGTTACATCGTTCTTCGAACTTAGGCTGAACACTCTCATCGCAGTGTCTGTGTGAATGTCATGCTTCCGTTTGAACGCATTTATCATGTTTGCATCATTTGCAAAGTGCGCCATTATGCGAAGCTCAATCTGCGAATAGTCGGCTGAGAGTATAAGAAAATTCTTATCACGCGGGACGAATGCCTTTCGCAGACTGCGTCCCACTTCCGTTCTTATGGGTATGTTCTGCAGATTCGGATTGTTGCTCGACAACCTTCCCGTCGCGGATGCGACCTGGTTGAACTCCGTGTGAACCCTTCCTGTCCGGGGATTAATGGCCTTCTTCAGTCCGTCAAGGTATGTTGACTTCAGCTTCGTCAGTATCCTGTAATCAACAAGCTGAGATGCTATCTCATGCTGATACTTGAGCTCTTCAAGCACCTTTACATCCGTTGAAAATCCCGTTTTTGTTTTGCGGAGCGGAGTAAGGCTGAGTTTGTTAAAAAGAATATGCGCAAGTTGTTGAGTTGAGTTTATGTTGAACTTCTCACCTGCAGATTCATAGATCTTCTGCTCAAACTCCTTGATCAGTTTCTCGGTTTGAGTATTGATGATCGACAGGATCTTCTCATCCACTCTGAATCCTTCAAACTCCATCTCCGCAAGCACTCTGACCAGCGGAAACTCAACGTCATTGCAAAGGCTTCGCAGTCCTGACTTACCAAGTTCGTAGCGTATCCTGTAAAAAAGCTGAAGCGTAACGTCCGTGTCTTCAGCCGCATACTCTGCCGCCTTGCCGATATCAACCTTGTCCATTGTGATCTGATCTTTGCCCTTTCCGATAAGCTCCGTAATGGAGACCGGCTTATAATTGAGATACTTCACGGAAAGGCTGTCCATGTCATGCGAACCTTCGGGGCGAAGTATGTAAGCCCCTATCAGCGTATCGAAGAACCTGCCGCCGAGATCCACGCCGTAGTTCTTCATCACAATGTAATCGTATTTGAGGTTCTGTCCGATAATGAGCTTTGACCTGTCTTCAAGAACCGGTTTCAGTATTGAAGTGACGGCCTTCACATCCGGAAGATCAGCTCCGCCTTCTTTGGAAGAACCGTCACCGAACAGCGAACCGTCTTCAGCTCCGCCGGAGCGGATATTCTCAAATTTGACCGGAATATAGAATCCTTCATTCTCCTTTACGGAAAAAGAGATCCCTACAAGACTGGCAAGCATCGGGTCAATTGAATCGGTTTCCGTATCAAAGCAGAATGCGGGTTCTGCATCAAGCAGAGCCGCGAGCTTTTTGAGGTCTGCCTTTGATGTGATTATTTTATAGTCATGAGGGACGTCGTGTATCGTCCTGAGTATCTCCTCTTTCTTTACATGCTTCGGTTCATCTGACTCGGTTTCTGCAGGCTGGGTCTTTGACGCTTTCGGAATTTCCTTTTCGCCGTCACCTGCAACTGTATCGGGGGAAAATTTCTTTCTGAGAGTTCTGAACTCAAGGTCTTCAAATAAGCGGGAGAGACTTTCCCTGTCGGGCTCTTTCAGGTTAAGGTCATGAAAGCTGACTGAAAGCGGAACTTTGGTGTTGATGGTAACGAGCATTTCCGACAGCAGTGCGTTCTCCCTGTCATTAACAAGCTTCTCCTTCAGCTTTGGCTTGCTTACCTTGTCAATATTTTTGTAAAGGTTTTCGATAGAGCCGAATTCCAGTATAAGGTCCCGTGCAGTCTTCTCACCCACACCTTTAACTCCCGGAATGTTGTCGGATGTGTCGCCCATGAGCCCGAGAACGTCAATAACTTTCTCAGGCGGCACGCCGAACTTCTCTATAACGCCTTTGGAATCAATGATCTCAACATCAGTCACTTTATTTCCGAAGGAATTTCTTGAGGGCTTATAAAGGAAAGTCCTGTCAGTTACGAGTTGCATGTAGTCCTTGTCGGGTGTAACCATATAACTGACGGCATTTTCCTTCTCCGCCTGTTTCACCAGAGTTCCTATAATGTCATCCGCTTCATAACCGTCAAGCTCTATCATGGGGATGCTCATTGCCTTCACCACTTCTTTTGCCTTGTCGATCTGCCACGGCATATCTGAAGGGATCTCATCCCTGTGGGCTTTGTACTGAGGAAATTGTTTATGCCTGAAAGTGGGAGCGGCAGTGTCGAAGCATACGGCTATGTGGTCGGGTTTCTCGTCTTCAATGATCTTGACAAGGGAGTTCACAAAGCCGAACACAGCCGAAGTGTTCTTGCCTTTGGAATTGATCAGCGGGCTAGAGATCATTGCGAAGTAAGCCCTGTAGATCATGGCCATTGCGTCTATGAGGAACAGCTTCTCAGGCAATTTGTAATGCTGTAAGTTTATGAGTGAACCTGCCGGTCTTAATTACGCAGTCATCAGACATGAAGTGCAAGCAGGGGAATCCTTGTATGGTAAGCCATCTTCTTGGTCAGGCTCTTGTTGAAAATTCTGTCGAAGAGTGTCCGCTTTTTGATCGTCATTGCAAGCGAATCAACATCATGAGTGTTCACATATTCATTTATTCCTTCGAGTACATTCTCTTCTTTCACAAGCTCGAGACTGAGCTTGCTGTAGTCAGTGGCGCTCTTGATCTTCTCAAATTCCCTCCTGTTGAGTTCCTCGGTGTCTCTGGCAGAATCAATGATATGAAGAAGCGTAATCTCGGAGTCATATATTGATGCAAAGGTCAGGAGTTTCTGAAAAGAGGGCAAACCTGATTTGATGTCATCGTAGGCGTAAACAATTTTCTTAAGGGCTCTCGGCGGGCAGTTATGGGGGATTGCAAGCACCGGCACGGGGGACTTCTCGATCACGCTTGCCGTGTTGCTTCCGAGTATCAGTTCCGTAATTCCGCTTGCACCGTGCGTACCCATTACCACAAGATCGATCTTGAAATCGCTGATCATAGAAAGTGTCTCTTCCACAACGAGGCCTTGCGAGACCACTGCTTCTGTTGAGAAAATCTCCTTTCCGGACTCGTCCCTGTTTGTATTCACGATCCTGTTCTTCAGATCTTCGATCGAGTCCTTTGCAGATTTTTCCTCTTCCTGATAAGCGGAGAGATATATTTCCGCGGGCATGTTAGGATCTATCAACTGCACGCTGTACGCGTGAAAAAGTATAAGACTTCCCCTGACCTGCCTTGTGATCTCAACAGCAAATTTGAGTGCATTCTCGGCATTTTGGGAAAAATCAGTCGGGAATAAGATGTTCTTCATGGGAGTCTGTTTGTTGCGGAAAAGTCAACAAAATTGAGATTTATTACAATGTAGAATTTTGAAGCCAATGAATAATGATTAACAAACACAGCCCACGAATAAATTCGTGGGCTGACCGCTGGGTGAAACACGTGTATCGGCATCCGCATCAGGATGTGCACATACCGCCCACGAATAAATTCGTGGGCTGACATATTGTGAATTACGAAACACAGCCCGCGAATAAATTCGTGGGCTGGCATATTGTGAATTAAAAAACCACCGCCCACGAATGAATTCGTGGGCTGGCATATTGTGAATTAAAAAACCACCGCCCACGAATGAATTCGTGGGCTGGCATATTGTGAATTAAAAAAACACCGCCCACGAATAAATTCGTGGGCCGGCCGGTGGGTGAAACTTGTGTATCGGCATCCGCATCAGGATGCGCACATACCGCCCGCGAATGAATTCGTGGGCTGACAGGTGGGTGAAACATGTGTATCGGCATCCGCATCAGGATGCGCACATCACCGCCCGCGAATAAATTCGTGGGCTGGCAGGTGGGTGAAACATGTGTATCGGCATCCGCATCAGGATGCGCACATCACCGCCCGCGAATAAATTCGTGGGCTGGCATATTGTGAATTAAAAAACACCGCCCACGAATAAATTCGTGGGCCGGCCGGCGGGTGAAACCCGTTTATCGGCATTCGCATCAGGATGTGCACATACCGCCCACGAATAAATTCGTGGGCTGACTCAACACCGGAATTCCGAGGTCCGCCATTTTATATTATTATAGTCCGCCTGCTTCATTATCTTGCGGCAATCAAAATTCAAAACAAATTCATAACAATGAACATTGGAAAGAGAACCTGCCGGCAAGCCGCAAGCATTGTGCTGTTGTTTGCGATGTTGTCTTTTATGACGGGATGCAGTTCGTCGGTGAAGTATCCTTCGGTTACGGAGACTTCCACAATGACGTACAACCCGGGTCAGGTGGTTTGGAGAGACCTTATCACGCCTGATCCGAAGAGAGCATCTGAGTTTTACCGTAAGGCATTCGGGTGGACAGTTGAAAAGACAGGTACGGAAGAACTGCCGTACTGGATCTTCAGGAACAACGGAAAGAAAGTTGCGGGAATGTTTGAAATGACCGGGGCAAAGCCGGATGCGGGAGGTGAGTGGATATCTTATGTTTCCGTTCCGAACGTTGAGACCGCCGCAAAGAAGACATCTGCGGCCGGCGGCACGGTTGTTAAAGGTCCGTCAGAAATGGAGGGAAGGGGAATGGCGGCATTGTTGGCAGATCCTCAGAGAGCAGTTTTTGCCGTGATCAGATCTGCAGACGGCGATCCACAGGCAAATAAGGAAGCTGCTGTGAACGAGTGGCTTTGGTCTGAACTTTGGGCAAACGACCCTGCAGGGGCTGGCGATTTCTATAAGAATCTGCTTGCGGCTGAGATCGAGCAGAAGGAAGTTGACAGCATAACTTACCGGGTTGTGAACAAAGACAACAGAAGGTGCTCCGGTATCATTCAGAGTCCTGCTATTGATGCAAGGTCATACTGGGTTCAGTATATAAAGGTAAGCGATATTGATGCGGCTCTGAAGAAAGCCGAAGATGCCGGCGCCAAGGTGCTCATCAAACCGAATGAGAAGATAAGGAAAGGAAGCATTGCCGTGCTAATGGACCCAACAGGTGCGCCTTTTGCAATTCAGCTTTGGCCTTATCAGTAAGGATCTGTTTCTTAACGTAAAAAAAAATAATCATCATGAAAATATTGATCGGCATTATTCTGGTTGCATTGACAGCAATCATCATTTACTCATGCGCAGGTGTAAGCGTTGGTGTAAGCGGAAGTTTCGGAATGGGGTACTACGGAGGTCCTTACGGCTGGGGAGTCCATCCCGGCGTTAACGTCGGAGTGTACGGAGGCGGTTACTGGCGCTGACTCAAGATTCTGAATGCGCCTGCCAGACTGCGCGGGCGTTTAACGGGTCTGTGAGACTGCTGCATTGAATTGCAGGCGGTTAATATTGTTCCGCCTGCTGAAACAAATCCGCCCTGCTTCCAAATTGTCTTAGCGTGCTTTGCATATTACGTACACGTAACTCATTAACTGTGCAGACCTGCTTTGTACACGCTAGGTTGATCCCGGACTAAAGAAAATCTAAACTGCTTATCTGGATCGCATTTCTTACTTTTGTGAAATACTTCATTGACGTCTATGGCACATCTCAAGCTGTTGCAATGCAAGTGTCTTCTTATGCTTCCCCTTGTACTGTTAATTCCATTCTCATGCAAAGAACAGGAAAACCCAAATCTCATAAAAGCCTCCGGTAATTTTGAAGCGACTGAAGTGACCGTCAGTTCAAAGACGGCGGGCGAGATCATGTCATTCGGAATTCAGGAGGGAGATGAGGTGAAGTCCGGAGATGTGCTGGCTGTGCTCGACCACTCACTTCTTGATGTTCAGCTCAGACAGGCGGAGGCGGGAGTTCAGCAGGCCGAATCTCAGCTTCAGCTTCTGCAGTCGGGAGCAAGAAAGGAAGATATACGTATCGCACAGGAGCAGGTTGACCTTGCTAGGATAAATCTTCAGCAGGCAAAAGACGACAAGGACAGGTTTGAACAGCTGATCTCAACAAATACGATCACGCGAAAGCAGTATGATGATGCCGTGGCAAAGCACGACATGGCGGCGAATCAGCTGAACACCGCGCTGGAGAATCTTAAGAAGGTCAAGAGCATCATCAGGCCGGAAGAGATCGGATCAGCAAAGGCGAATCTCAAGAAAACTCAGGCGGCGGCTGACCTGATCCGAAAGAACATTGAGGACTGCACTATACTGGCTCCGGTAGCAGGCACCGTCACACGCAAGTTTGCTGAAGCAGGGGAGTATGTTAATCCCGGTTCATCATTGCTTAATATTGCCGACCTTTCTGCTCTTGACCTGAAGATCTACATACCCGAACAGCAACTTGGAAAAGTAAAGACCGGCGACAGCGTTGAAGTAAAAACCGATTCTTTCAAAGACAGGAAATATACGGGAAAGATAATCTATATATCCCCTCAGGCAGAGTTCACTCCGAAAAACATTCAAACGGAAGAGGAAAGAACTAAGCTTGTGTATGCGGTGAAGGTGCGTATTCAGAATCCCGAAAGGGAGTTGAAATCAGGGATGCCGGCTGACGCACTAATAAAGGTATGGTGAAATGGAAACGGCAGTCAGAGTTGAGGGACTTGTAAAAAAATACGGCGAAGTTGCAGCGCTGAACGGAGTTTCGTTCGAAGTCAAGAGGAATGTAATATTCGGTATTGCGGGCCCGGACGGGGCCGGCAAGACAACGCTCATCAGAATCCTTTGCGGACTTCTGAGCGCCGACAGCGGTGAGATTGAAATGCTCGGGCAAAGGATGCCCCGTGATTATGTCAAAGTGCGGGACAGCATCGGTTATCTCTCCCAGAAGTTCAGTCTATATTCCGATCTCACCGTTGACGAGAACATCCGGTTCATAGCCGAGATCCACGGTGTGAAGGACTATAAAGACAGAAGGGAGGAACTGCTTGAATTCACGAGAATGAAGAAATTCAGGAACTTTCTTGCAGGCAATCTTTCGGGGGGAATGAAGCAGAAGCTCGGCCTTGCATGCACACTCATCTACAGGCCAAAGATACTCCTGCTAGACGAACCGACAACCGGCGTTGACCCTGTTTCAAGAAGGGAATTCTGGCTGATACTTGCAGGATTGCTTAATGATGACCTTACCGTCATTATTTCCACTCCTTATATGGAAGAGGCGGAAAGATTCAGCGAGATCGCATTGATCGAAAACGGGCAAATACTTGCAGTTGATACCCCGGAAGGAATAAAGGGCAAGATACATAAGACAGTGCTTGAGATCGTCTGCACACCGGCAAGAAGGGCATATGACCTTATCACAGCCAAAGGCGAAGATGAAGTTCAGCTTTTCGGGGACAGGGTTAATGTAATACTTGAATCTGAATCGGCATCTGAAGCAGAATTGACTAACATGCTTAAGGTTAACGGTGTTAATATCGCTGATCTGAGAAGATCGCAACCCTCCCTTGAGAATGCATTCATACACCTTATGAAGGCGGGAAAGCAATGAAGCGGCTACTTGTCATATTAGCGGCAATGCTTGCGGTATTGCCTGCAGAACTCCTTTCTCAGAGCAGGAGGATCGGCATTGATGAGTGTGTGAAGCTTTCACTGCAAAACAGCGATGAGATCAGGATCAGCAGGTCGAAGGTCAGGGAGTCGGAATCTAAGATCACCGAAGTGTCTTCGCAGATGCTGCCGCAATTGAAGTTCTCCGCAGGCTATACAAGGCTCAGCTCGGTTGACCCTTTCCTTGTCACAGTCCCGTTCTCTCCCGTACCGGTGAAGATAGCTGACGCAGTTCTGAATAATTACACGTTGAGACTTTCAGCAAGCCAGGTGGTCTTTTCAGGCTTCAGGCTTGCATCGCTTAAGAGCATTGCAGAATACGGAAGCAGGATCTCATCCGTTGATTATGACGAATCCAAGAATAACGCGGCCTTTGAAGCGCTGACAGCTTACTGGAATCTCTACAAGGCAATGCTCGGCAGGCAGATCGCGGAGCAGACGGTGATGCAGACAGAAAGGAGGATAACGGAGACGAAAAATTTCCTTCTCTCAGGACTTGCAACCAGCACAGACCTGCTCAGGCTTGAAGTTCAGAATTCGAATGCGAAACTTCAGCTGCTGGAAGCTGAGAACGCAATGAGCAATGCCAGGATAGCGCTGAACAGGATAATCGGGTATCCGGCAGAAAGCCCTACTGAGCCTGACACTGCATCGGCATTTCCGGAGGAGACATTGAGTCCGGAGTCATACTATGTGGAATACGCAATTGAAAACCGCAATGAGCTTAAGAGTTTGAAGTTTGCTATTGAATCCTCAAGAGAAAACATACGCGCATCGAAGTCGCTGTACTATCCCTATGTCTCGTTGTTCGGCAACGTGTATTATGCAAATCCGAATCAGCGTATTCAGCCGCCCGTTGACAAGTTCAATGCAACATGGGATGTGGGAATCGGGCTGACATGGGATCTCTGGAACTGGGGCTTCACATCTTCGCTCACGGAGCAGGCAAGACAGACGGAACAGCAGAACATCAGCCGGCTGGACCTTGCAAGAAAGAAGATAGAGCAGGAAGTAAGACAGAAGTATCTGAATGCCGAATATCAGAAGAAGAGAATGGAAACATCGGAACTTTCCGTAAGGCTTGCTCAGCAAAGCTATGATGAAATTCTCAAGAAGTATGATGTACAGCTTTCCACAAGCACTGAACTCGCGGATGCGGAAACTTCGCTATTCATCGCGAGGAGGAATTATGCATTTGCAATGATAGACCTCCGGCTGTCCCTGATAGCTCTGAAGAAGTCGTGCGGGATAATTCTTTACTGAGCTAAGAATGAATTCCCTTCCGCGTCGCCGTTGTAACAATGTCCATACCGAATATGCCATACCTGCAATAGCATGAACTCAGTTGAAGTAAACGGCCTGACGAAGAAGTTCGGAAAGTTCACCGCCGTTGACAGCATTTCTTTCCATGTGGAAAAGGGAGAAGTGTTCGGATTCCTCGGCGCAAACGGTTCGGGAAAATCCACAACGATCCGAATGCTCTGCGGAATAATTGCGCCGACTTCGGGAGATGCGAAGGTCAGCGGATATGATATAAAGAATGAAACCGAGAAGGTTAAAGAGAGCATCGGCTATATGTCGCAGAAATTTTCGCTTTACGCAGACCTTACTGTTGAGGAGAATATAGAATTCTTCGGAGGGATCTATGGACTTGACAGCGGCAAGCTCAGGTCACGCAAGGACTGGGTTTTGGAGATGTCGGGGCTTGCAGAAAGGAGGAAGTCGCTGGCGGGACAGCTCTCTGTCGGATTCAAACAGCGGCTTGCGCTCGGATGTTCTGTGATACATGAACCCGCAGTTGTTTTCCTTGACGAGCCTACAGGCGGTGTTGATCCGGTATCGAGAAGAAGTTTCTGGAATCTTATCAACGACTATTCCGGCGGCGGCACAACCGTTTTTGTGACGACGCACAACCTTGACGAGGCGGAGTTCTGCAACAGGATCGTGCTTCTTGATGCGGGAAAGATAGTGGCTGAGGGAAGCCCGATGGAGCTGAAGGAGAATACGATCCGGAACGGAATGCTTTTCATTGATGCTGATGATGTTTACCGCGCATACGAACTTCTTTCAAACAGCGATCTCGTGCAGAATGCCTCTATCTTCGGAAGCGCTCTCCATGCATCACTCAGCGGCAAGTCGCAAAGCGTCGCTGAATCATCCGATGCTCTTAGAAAGCTCCTCACTTCCGGCGGTATCGGCGTAAAGAGCATAAGGCCGGTACTTCCGTCTCTTGAAGACGTATTCCTTGAGACAATTGAAAATGATTAGAAGGATAATTCAGATATCGCTGAAAGAGGTCCTGCAGATCAGCAGGGATAAGAGAAGCCTGCTGATAATCTTTGCATTGCCCGTCTTTCTTCTCATCATGTTCGGCTATGCAGTCACGCTCGACATAAACGACATTACGCTTGGCGTGCTCGACCGGGACAATACGGGACTTTCACGCGAGTTCGTGTCATCACTGGACGCGTCGGGATACTTTACGGTTGTTACCCGTCTTGAAGATGAAAGGGAAGCTGATGAACTTCTCAACAGGGGAATGATCCAGTGTGCTGTTGTGATACCGTCCGGGTTGGAATCGGATTTTGTGCGAAAGGAGAATGCAAGGATCCAGTTTCTGATTGACGGAATGGATGCAAGCACTGCAAGCGTGATCCAAAGCTATGTTGCCGCCGCTGTGCAGAGTTTTTCTCAGAGGGTTGTAGCGGATTTCATTGCGGTTAGAAGTCCTGTCAGAATTGAAAATCCTCTGAATGTGGAGACACAATTCTGGTACAACAAGAATCTCGACACAACACAATTCTTCATTCCGGGACTTGTGGCGATGATCCTGATCGTGATCTCTGTCATACTCGTATCAATATCACTTGTCAGAGAAAAGGAGCTTGGGACGATTGAGCAGATAAAAGTGTCGCCCGTCGGTTCGCTGGAACTGATAATCGGAAAGATCATCCCTTATCTTATAGTATCACTGATCATTGCCGCTTCTATGGTTCTTATGGGTTACGTATTCTTCGGAGTTACAGTGAAAGGAAGTTATCTGCATCTATTCCTCGGCACCTCATGCTACCTTCTGGCGACGCTCAGCATGGGCATTTTCATTTCCACAGTTGCAGATTCACAGCAGGTTGCATTTCAGATCTCACAGATCGCGTCACAGCTTCCCACGGTAATCCTCTCGGGATTCATCTTTCCAATAGAAAGCATGCCCAGGGCAATACAGCTCCTTTCGTATGTGACTCCGTCGAAGTACTTCATCGTGATACTTCGTGATATCATGATCAAGGGAACTCCGTTCTCGACATTTGCAGATCAGATGCTGTATCTGCTCATCTTTGCGGGGATACTCATAACAGTGTCAACCGTGAGGATAAGGAGGTCATCTGCCTTATGAGGACGATCAGGGATTTCATGAAAAAGGAATTCATGCAGTTCATCCGTGATCCAAAGATGTTCGGCATTGTGCTTATTGCGCCCATAATTCAGCTGGTGTTTCTCGGCTATGCCGCAAACCGTGACCTGAATGAAATTAAGACTGTCATACTTGACCGCGACATGACGCAGTCGTCTCGAACCCTGGGTGAGAAGTTCAGCGGTTCCGGGTACTTTAAAGTGGCAGGATATCCGGACAATTATGAAGAGCTCGGCAGATCAATAGATGACGGAAGCGCTCTCATTGCGATAGTAATTCCGTCCGGATTCGAAACAGACCTGAAAGTCGGAAAGACTGCCGCAGTTCAGGTTATATTTGACGGCTCAGACGGCAACAAAGCTTCAATTGCGGCAGGCTATGTCATGTCAATTGTGTCGGCTTACAGCAGAGAAATCCTTACAGAAAGGATCGAACACAAGGGACTGAAGGTGAATCCCGCAGGAAGCATAGAGGCAGTTACAAGAGTGTGGTACAATCCGAACCTGACCACCAGGGAATTCATGCTTCCATCTATTGTCGGGCTTGTTCTGATCATCATTACAGTGACAATGACCTCTCTTGCTGTTGTGAAGGAAAGGGAGATAGGCACGCTCGAACAACTTCTCGTAACACCGGTAAAGCCGTATCAGATAATACTCGGCAAGCTTCTGCCGTTCATGATCATCGGATTTGTTGCAGTTATTCTCGTCCTTTCTGTTATGATATTCTGGTTCGGAATTGAAGTGAAAGGAAGCATGACCCTGCTTCTGTTTTCATCAGTTGTTTTCATGCTGTCAACTCTGGGGCTTGGGCTATTCGTATCCACCATCTCAAAGACTCAGCAACAGGCAATGGTCACGTCGGCCTTCCTCGTGATAATGCCTATGATATTCCTTTCCGGGTTTGCATTTCCGATTGAGAATATGCCCCAGGTCATCCAGTATGTTACTTACATTATTCCGTTAAGGTACTTCATTGTGATAATCAGGGGGATCGTTCTAAAGGGGCTGATGATTCAGGATCTCTGGGCAGAGTTGTCGGCAATGTTCACGATTGGAGCAGTCATACTTCTTCTTAGTTCACTCAGATTCAGAAAGAGCATGGAGTGAAACACCCCATGCTCCCCGAATAAATTTACAGACCTGCGGCAAACTCAGGCCGCGTCAGTGCTTTCACTGAGTTTCCTGTTTTTGATCACTGATGCTATAACTGAGATCAGGATCACAAGTGAAACGAATCCGAGTGAAATGCCGATCGGGATCTTGTAAATGTCGATCAGCATCATCTTGATACCCACAAACACAAGTATGACGGAAAGCCCTGCCTTCAGGTAATAGAATTTGTAGATCACTCCCGCCAGCGCAAAGTACAGTGACCGGAGCCCGAGTATTGCAAATGCATTGGAAGTAAAAACAATGAACGGGTCCTGAGTGATCGCAAATATTGCAGGGATCGAATCAACGGCAAAGATAAGATCGGTTGTCTCGACCATAAGCAGAACAATGAACAGGGGAGTCGCAAACCTTTTGCCGTTCTTGATCAGGAAGAACTTCTCCTTGTTATATTCATCCGTGACAGGGATGAATTTCTTAAAGAACCTCACCACAGGATTCTTGTCAGGATCAATCCCTTCATTTTTCTGAAAGTACATTTTGAAACCGGTGAAAACCAGGAATGCACCGAATATATAAATGATCCACGCGAACTCCCTGATAAGTGTTGCTCCGACAGCGATCAGGATTGCGCGCATGACGAGTGCGCCGATGACGCCCCAGAAGAGCACTCTGTGCTGATACTGCCTTGGCACGCTGAAGTATGTGAATATAAGGGCAATTACAAAGACGTTGTCAACGCTGAGTGATTTTTCCACAAGGTATCCGGTCATGAACTCCAGCCCCTTCACTTCGCCGAAGTAATAGAACACCCCGATATTGAAGAGCACCGCCAGTCCCACCCAGATGCCGCTCCATATCATTGCTTCCTTGAATTCAACGACATGTGATTCCTTATGAAACACGCCAAGGTCAAGAGCAAGCATGATTATCAGGAACACTGAGAATCCGATCCAAAGTAATAAGTCAGTTGGCATTTTTTATGTTTTTATTTGCTATAATGGGTTCGTAAACTTTTCTTAAGGAAGAAAAAATTCCCTGCCATTTAAATAATGAAATAGTCAAGTATGTTAAGTATTCTTAACACGGAAGAACAGATCGTCTTATTCAGGCTTCATAAACAGCCGGAATCATTCCTTGTTTTCCAGCTGAAGCCTTTTCTCCGGAGATATAATAATTATTGCGGCATCGCCTTTACGGATCTCAATATCGTCATTCGGCTTGAAGAGGATCTGGTCATTTGATTTCAATGCAATCAGCAGTGTATCCTTGAAATCGGTTACAAGCAGGTCACCGACCGATCTACCTTCGTAGCGTTCGTCAAGTTCTATCTGCTCTATCCTCAGGTCATTGTTCTTTCCGCTTTGCAGAATGTCGAGCATCTGAGTAACAGTTGGCCTCAGCATTTCAGATGCCAGCCTCAGTCCGCTTATGAGGTTTGTAGATACAACGCTGTCAGCACCGGCGAGTCTCAGTTTGCCTGAGCTGGAGTGATTACTGCACAGGGCAACAATTTTCAGGTCCGGCTTAAGCCGTCGCGCCGAAAGGGATATTACAAGGTTCACGTTGTCGTCGCTTGTGGCCGCGAAGAGTCCGTTTGCTTTCATTATTCCCGCCCTGCGGAGAATTTCATCCTCGCTGGCGTCACCGTTGACATAAACAAGATGAGGGTGTTTGATCAGAACGCCTTGTATCACTTCCTTGCTGATGTCTATAGCAACGCAATCCCTGTTTGTAAGTACCATTTCATCAAGCAGGTGTATGGAATTTCTTCCCAGGCCGCAAATGATATAGTGGCCGCTGATATTGTAAAGACTCTTGTTCATTCTGTTGTTCTTGTATTTGTCTCTTAAGGTACCTTCGAGAAATATCGAAGATATTGTTGAAATGAAGAACGAAAGAAAACCGATTCCGGAGAATGCTATGAAGATAGTGAATATCCTTGCGGGCGTATTTCCCTCAAGGTCAATGGTCTCGTCAAATCCTATTGTGGTCAGAGTGATCACCGTCATGTAAAGACAGTCGAACAGGCTTTCATCTTCACCGGTAAGGCGGTAATAGCCGAAAGTGCCAATGGCCAGGATTATGATCAGAATTCCTGCCGCAGTAAGTAACCTCTTAAATGTGCTCTGATCCATTGTGAGCAAAATTACTCATGTAAATCTGCAATTGCTATGCAGAGATGCAGGCATTCGGGAGTATTCCGGGCGAATAAGTCCTCTTTGCCCGGCCGCGGCGTATGACAAGTGAATACAAAACAATTATGCGTTTGCATATCTTGCAAAATGAATCAGGAACTTAGCAACAACCATGTAGAACAGCTTGAGTCCATGGTGAAGGAGCTTAACTACCTTCATCAGGTTTCGCAGAGGATTTCGCAGAAGAAGGATATTGAAGTTCTTCTTCATGAAATAATGGAAAGCTGTAAAGAAGTTACAAACTCGGAGGCGAGCTCGCTTCTGATATATGATGAAAAGGAGAACAATCTTTACTTCGAGGTAGCTCTCGGTGACAAAGGTCATGAAGTCAAGAAGATTGTCTGCAACATGGGGGAGGGCATTGCAGGATGGGTTGCAGAGAACAGGAAGCCTCTGCTCGTCGAGGATTGCTACAGCGATCCGCGATTCAATCCTGAATATGACAAGCAGACGGGATTCAGAACGAGGTCGATGATATGCGTACCTATGCTAATGGAAGAGAGGCTGATCGGAGTGATACAGGTGATCAACAAGAAAGGCGAAAAGAGCTTCACCGAGCGCGACCTCAACCTGTTTCAGATACTCGCATCGCAGTGCGGCATTTCCATAGAGAATGCAAGGTTGACGGACATTCAGATCAGGCAGAAGGCATTTGAGCGGGAGCTGGAAACGGCCAGAATGATACAGGAAAATCTCCTGCCTCAGAAACTGCCTTCGGTTGCGGGGCTTGATATTGCATTCAGGCTCAGGTCTGCAAAGGAGATCGGCGGCGACTATTACAATGTCTATAAGCTTGACGAAACACACACGCTGTTCTTCATTTGCGATGTCTCCGGCAAGAGCGTCTCGGCCGCGCTTATTGTTTCAACCATCTGCTCCTGCATGATGACTTACCTGAAGATGAAGCCCGAACATGCAGAGCTTGAACAGATAGTTTCTGCGCTTAATAAGGTGCTGATCGAATCAACCACGGAAGAGAAGTTTGCCACCGCATGGTTCGGCCTGTATGATTCATCCGACAGGACCATTGTGAGCATTAATTCCGGCCACAACAGCACTTTTGTATTCAGGAACGGGAAAGTGTGCAAAGACCTTAACGCGGGCGGAGTATTTCTCGGACTTGCCGACCTGCCCTATACATCGGAATCGTTTCAGCTTATGGAGGGAGATACTATCGTTTGCTTCACAGACGGCATCTCGGAAGCGTTCAGCAGTTCAGGAGAGCTTTACGGCGATGAGAGATTGTGCGAGACTATAGGCAGGCATATCGGCCTCCCGGCGGAGGAATTGCTAAATGGGATCTTTGACGATGTGAAGACTTTCGCCGAAGGCACAGATCAGAGCGATGACATGACCTGCGGAGTAGTGAAAGTGGTCTGAACCGCAGGCTCTTCATTTCATCATTCCGTCTTCTTTCATCTTAAGCACGAGGTTTGTGAGACAGCTCGCGCTGTAAACTTCATCGTCCCAGTAAAGCTGATTCGCCCTCAGCCCGCCGAGAAACAGCAAAGCGAGAACGTAGTTGTGCTGTGTATTGACAATGTTGTATGGTATGTTTGTCGGAAGCAGGAGATCCTCTGAAATTGAATACTCGGCTTCTCCGATCTTATCGTCATAGCGGAAATTGGAGGACAGTATGTCGCTCATCGAATAGACGTTATACCACTTCCTAAGTCTAACATTTGACTTAGCCCTGTTGCTGAAATACCGCGGCCAGTAAACATTAATGAAATCAATCGGGCTTCCTATCGTTACAAGCGTGCCGACTCCGGCAAGGCGCTGAGATGTTGTGCCGTCCTGCGGGAACAAAGCATCGCAGGCAATGATCGAGCCGAAACTTACGCTGTATATATCCAGCTTCTTTATGTTCCTGCTCTCGGCAATATACTCCGCGAGTTCTTCCAGTTTGCCGATGATGTCCTGCCTGCGCTCTCCGAAGTTCAGATAATAGATCGTGCAAACATATTCGGTTGCGAGTATTCCAAGAAAATTCTTGACGTTAGGCATGAACAGCATGATCAGAGTCGAGAAGAGGATCACGAACTTTGCATTTATGAAATCCCTGAACATTAAAATGTAGCGATTCACGGATTCAGGCAGGGGAATGTTGTTGGCTGTCAGCAGATCGGGCAGATAAGAGATAAGAGAAACAATGAGTGTGATCCCGAAGATGCTGATCATCAGAAGAAGGCCTGCGGCATAAGTGAACTGGAAAACGTCCTTCAGTGAGAGTGTTGACTTCTTCTTCTTCCCTCCCGGCAGGAGCGCCCTGATGAACTGAAACAGGAGCTCCGGTATCTTGAGAATGATAGCGGCAAAAAGCAGAAAGGCCCGCACGATTATGTTCTTGTTCTCAAACTTGTCCACAAGATTCTTGCCGTATTCAAGCTCGAACAGTTCATAGATATCCGTACGCTTGCCTCCGTTGAGTGTGTATATTGTCGCGATGTTAGACTCCTGGCGGTTGTCCTTGCCGAAGTTGACCTTTCTGAACTCGACCTCGTAATGATTCGCGGCATTTGAGTCGTTGATGTCGAGAGCTTTCTTAAGCCTGTAGGCAAAGCTTTCGAGCGACTGATCGAACAGCCGTGTGCCGAGTCCCGGCAGATAAATAATGGCTTCCATTCTTCGCTTTATAATTGCGCAAATAAGCTCCTTGTCATCGGGAATAAATAGAGAAAAAATTTTGCCAGAGTTTCACGGACCACCGGCATATCACCTTTGAGACGGGAAATCCATTCAGACCGGAGGAACATTTCAGCGCAGGTGTGACGGCAAAAATGATTTCATATAAGAATGCTATTAGCAATATTGCAGTCTATGACATCCGCATCCATAAGCCACATATCTGCGAGCGTTCTGCTGTTGTGTTTGGCGCTGATCACTGTATCCCCTGCGCACGGGCAGAAGAAATCAGAGTCAAAAGATTCTACCGAATCAATTGAGGTTCATCCTCAGGACTCTCCCGAGAGCAAGGGATTCTACATTGAGTCGCCCAGCAAAACTTCACGCATAAGGATCCTTGGATCAATCAGACTGTTCGGGTCAAATGATTTTTTCGGACTGTCGGGAGGGACTGGATTTTCTCTGGGAGAGATTCCGGTAAACTCTGACTATTCCGGCGAGAACACCTTCTTCATGACCGCCAATATTACAAGGCTCGGGCTTGAAGCCACTCAGGAAACCGGCATAGGGGAACTGTTCCTGCGGATAGAAACAGATTTCAACAAGGACGGCAACGGATTCAGGATTAGGCATGCATACGGGCAAACCAATTTTCTGATTGCCGGGCAGACGTGGACAAGTTTCAGTGACATTGAGACGCTTCCCAACACGGTTGACCTTGACGGGCCTCCAACAGCCATATCCAAGAGGACTGTTCAGATCAAATACTACAACAATTTCGGAGACAGGTGGAGGTTCAGGGCAAGTGTTGAAGTACCGTCTTATTCGGTGAGCGTGCCAGACACCTTATCCGTAGAGCCGGTGTCACAGAGCTTCCCGGCTCTTGCCATGAATCTGAAGAAGGACTGGAACATCATTGGCGTCAAAGCGGCAGGGATCATCAATCCGATCTCGGCCAGAAATCTTGACGGATCAAGGGTCAACCTGCTTGGAGCCGGAGCTTTGGTAAGTGCGAAGATAAACCTCACTAAAACAACAGAGATACTCTTTCAGGGAGTTTACGGCTCCGGCATCGCTTCCTTTCTCAATCTTTCCGGAGGACAGGCATATGACGTGAACTTCAATCCGAACTCTCAGGACTACGAACTGACAAGAAGCTACGGTGGATTCCTTGCAATCTCTCAAAAACTCTTCAGGAATTCCCTTGATGTTAATCTCGCCTCCGGGCTTGTTAATTTCAGGATGCAGGACTATTACTCGGAGGATGCATTTGAAAGGGGACTGTACATAGCGGCGAATGTATTTTTCACTTTCAATGACAACAAAGTGGGGCTTGAGTACACTTACGGCGAGAAGCGCGTGAAATCGGGTGACAAAGGTTATGCCAGCCGTGTTGCATTCACATTCTATTATGACTTCTGATCGTCAATACTCTGTCATTAATGAAAGCATGCTGACAAAGTGCTGATCAAGCTGAACTCAGCTCGTTCACATACAGCGATTCATTTTACTTTTTTGCAGTCATACGTTTGCCCCTGAGTGAGAATAACACTGCTCACTTTTCCGTCTTCACCTCTTTTGAATTCCAGAGTTGCATCCACCGTCTTGAGAAAGAACTTGGTATCAGTCTCGGCAAAGATCTCTTCCTTTGACTGTCCGGTAGGAAGGATCATGAACTTTCCGTCTTCGAACAGAAATTCAAGATTGAACCCGGGCATAAGTTCATAAGTGCCAAGATAGTCTTTGACAAGATCTTCGCTCACGGCTATCTCCTTTCTTGATTCAGGAAGCGGCAGGGAAGTCTTGAGTGCTGTCTCTACTGGACCAAGAGGAAACGGATATGGAGTCAGAGTCATGCTAACGATATTTCCCTCAGAATCTGCGTTAAAGGAGAATCTTGCTTTGCTGAGTTCGGAATAAAACCTGCCTTCGCCGTAGGGGATCAGCTTGCCCTTGACGCCGCCCGTCGGCTGAAGGTAGAGATCGTCTCCTTCAGCGAAGAAATTGCGGTACATCTTCTTGTCACCGTAGTTTGTTGTCTTCCTCCCGCCGGACCTGCTCATTTCATATACACCGGCGTACTTCTGAAGCTCTTCACCTGCAACAGTAATGGCTTTCGGATCTTCCGTATCAATACCGGCAAGCATTACTGCAATCTTGTCTGCAACAGGTGTGGGATTTACAGACATATTATTTGAGAGCGCCGCCACATAGATCTTCTTTCCCGGTATCCTTACAGCTTCGCTAAGAAATCCGTCAATTGCTCCGCCGTGAGAGATGAACTTCATGCCGTTCAGTTCTGTAACTGCCCAGCCGTATCCGTAGTTTGAGACCTGACTGTTCTTCAACACAAACGGGATCCAGGCCTTCTCAAGGAGATCTTTGGAGATCAGAGGAAAGTTGTAAAGTGATGCATCCCATTTTGCCAGGTCGTCAACATTGGATATTACATCTCCCGCGCCTACAGGCCAGCTCCAGTTTATGTCCGTTGATTGTTTCATCGAGTTCTCGTCTCCGGGTTCATAGCCCTTAGCCATTTGCTCAGAAGGCGCCTTTCCCGTTCCCCCGATATATGTGTTATTAAGCCCGAGCGGCGCTATCAGCTTTGATGAAGCAAACTCGCCGTATGGCATTCCCGAGATATTCTCAATTATCTTCGCAATGAGAGTGTATCCGGAATTTGTATAGCTCCAGTCTTCAGACGGCTCAAACATCAGCGGCTCATTCTCAAAGAATGAAATTATCTCCTGCAGAGTCACATCTTTTCCGTAAACATCCATGAAGCCCTTCAGCTCTGTAAAGCTCGGAACTCCGGAAGTGTGGGTCAGGAGGTTTTCAATTGTTATCCGCTTCCCGTGCGAATTGTATCCGGGAAGGAACTTTGTAATGTCATCATTGAGAGAAAGCTTGCCGTCGTTCACAAGTATCAGCAGGCATGCGGCGGCAAACTGCTTCGACATTGATCCGATCGGCATCAGGGTCTCAGGGGTGAGCTTTACCGAACTGCCTAAGTCCGACATCCCGATGCTCCTCCGGTAAACAGGCTTGCCGTCAACGGCAACAATGAATGAGATTCCCGGCTGATCGTCTTTGTAAGCCGCATTGAGGACGCTGTCTATGTACGATATCTCTTCGCCGGAAAGCGATTGAGCATTTGCTGTGTGCGCAATAAGCATAACGCAGATCAATGTTGTAAGTATGTATTTCATGTCTTGATTAGTTGTTAGCAGGTTGCGGAAGTCCGAAGATAGATCAGAACTTCCGTGCTTCTCAGATTACGCAGTCAGTGCGCAGAAAGATTCACAAGGATGAGCGCGGATTTCAGCCGTTTGCAAAACCGGCAGAAACAGTCAGCGACTGCCCTGCCGGAAAACCACATGCAGAAGCGTAAGTATGTGAACCGGTACTATCTGTTCTTTCTGTATGAGTAAGCTGATGTGTACTTGCTCTTCTTGCCCGTACTGCACTGCCTCTTAAGATCAAAGTACAGCTTCTTGTAATTCACTTTGCTTTTCCTGTAATGAATCTTCTTCTTACTGCTCTTTCCTGCCGAATAGAGTTTCTTCTTCTTGAAGGATTTCTTATGCGTGATCTTGACAACTTTGTTGTCAAGGGCCTTCAACTGTTTCTCGAGATTGTCATATTTCTGTTTTACAATCTCAATGTCCTGAGAGAGGTCAAGGTTTTCTTCCCTCATTTCTTTGACGAGCTTCTGCCCCCGGATATTTTCTGCGGTGGAGTTGTACAGTAAATAGCCGAGAACAGCGGCAAGGCAAGTCAGAAACGTAAATGATAACTTCTGAGCCTTTGTAAGGCCTTTCAGGAGACTCATTGCTCCTCCTTTCGGGGTTGGTAGATGTTTGAATTATGACTTGTGCAAACTTACCTGAAATGATTTTTAATTTCAATTATTCAAACACAACGGACTCAGACCCGCATTGATCTTTCCGGGTGTCATATGTATACAATATTTGTCAATTGATTTCATCTGATCCTGCTGAAAGTCAATTTTGATGTCTTGGACATGAACCCAAGAATCTCATTTTGTTCCTATTATAGTGGATAGAAAAATTGAATCCAAAGAACCATCTTTGCAGAAATTTATTCCAATCAAAAAAGTACGAACAAGATGAGATTTTCTGAAATGACCTATGTCAGGCCGGATATTGAGAAGACCGTTAAGAGATTTGAAGAGCTCATAAATTCGTTTGAGCACGCAGGCTCATTTGAGGAAGAGAAGGCGATCATAGAGCAGGTAACTGTTTTACGGAAGGAATTCGAATCAATGAAGTCCCTTGCCGCCATAAATTACTCCAATGACACGAATAATGCTTCGTTTCAGGAAGAGCAGGATTACATGGACGAGTCGCAACCCCTGTACGAGGAGTGCCTGACGAAGTACTGCAAGGCCCTTGTAAACTGCCGGCATATCAGCGACCTCAAGAAGCATTACGGTGATTACCTGTTCAAGCTTGCGGAAATGAAGGCGAAGACAACCAACCACGAAGTGATTGAAGACCTTCAGAAAGAGAATCATCTCGGAAGCCAGTACATGAAGCTGAAAGCTTCCGCAAAGATCATGTTCAGGGGAGAAGAGAAGAATCTGCAGGAGATGGAACCTTACATGGAATCTGAAGACAGGGAAACCAGGAAGGAAGCATTTCATCTGTACTGGAGATTCTTTGAAGAGAACGCCGCAGAATTTGACACGATCTATGACAAGCTCGTTTACCTGAGAAATGACATGGCCTCCAGGCTCGGGTACGGGAATTTTGTTGAGCTGGGTTATAACAGAATGAGCCGCGCGGACTATAACAAGAGCATGGTGGAAGGATTCAGAAAGAGTATAAGGGACTACATTGTTCCCCTCTCGATGAAGCTGAGGGAAAAACAGAGGGCAAGGCTTGGCGTAGAAAAGCTCATGGTCTATGATCTGTTTTGCCAGTACACAACCGGAAACTCACATCCGAAAGGAGACCCGGAATGGATCCTGAAGAACGGTGAGAAGATGTATGATGAGCTTTCGCCTGAGACATCCGTGTTCTACAGATACATGATGGAAAATGATCTTATGGATGTGATCAGCAGAAAAGGAAAGGCGGACATGGGCTACTGCGATTACATTCCGGTATACAGGAATCCCTATATCTTTGCAAACATGAACGGAACAGACGATGACATTACCGTGCTTACGCATGAAGCCGGGCATGCGTTCCAGTCATACTGCAACAGGGACTTTGAAGTGTTCGAGTATATGCTTCCGTCTTATGAAACGGCGGAGATCCATTCCATGAGCATGGAATTTCTCACTTACCCGTGGATGGATCTGTTCTTTAAGGAAGATACGGAGAAGTTTAAATACACGCACCTGTGCAACACGGTGCATTTCCTGCCTTACGGCGTACTTGTTGACGAATTTCAGCACTGGGTTTACGAGAATCCGGCAGCAAAGCCGAAGGAGAGAAACGCCAAGTGGAGAGAGCTTGAGAAGATCTACATGCCGCACCTCAATTACGGTGACATTGAGTATCTTGAAACGGGAGGAAGATGGCAGAAGCAGGGGCACATTTACGAGTCGCCTTTTTATTACATTGATTACTGCCTTGCGCAGATCTGTGCGTTTCAGTTCTGGAGCAACGCAATCCATAACAGCGCAGGCTTCGGCGAGTATCTGGGAAAGTATATTGAAGTGTGCAACATCGGGGGCAGTAAATCATTTCTGAATGTGCTTAGCAGCGCCGGACTCGAGTCACCCTTTGATGCCGGTGTGATAAAGAAACTTGCAGGCGAGATCGAAAGCTACCTTGACAGTGTGGATGATAATTCTCTTTGAAGATCAATTCACGAAAGGCCGGCTAAAGTCTAACGTTGTTTGTAATCCGCTGTTGGGAAGATCGTAACTTATTTCAGGACTCCGTCGCGATGAGTCAACAAGAGTTCACACTTCATCAATGCCTCATCGCGCAACGTCGCACTTCGTCTCGTCCCAATAACGCTTTGCGTTATCGGGACTGCTCAGTGTGACGTTGCTTTTGGCTCAAGCTGAAGTTGATTCAAACAAGCGGTATATGTATCAGCATTCCCGAATACGAGTTATGTTTTCGGGACTGCGTCGCGATGAGTCAACAAGAGTTCACACTTCATCAATGCCTCATCGCGCAACGTCGCACTTCGTCTCGTCCCAATAACGCTTTGCGTTATCGGGACTGCTCAGTGTGACGTTGCTTTTGGCTTAGTGGGATGTTGCTTCAAGCTAGCGGCGTCTGTCTGAGCAGTCCCGAAAACGATTTGTGTTTTCGGGACAGCGTCGCGATGAGTCAACAAAAGTTCACACTTCATCAATGCCTCACACGCAACGTCGCACTTCGTCTCGTCCCAATAACGCTTTGCGTTATCGGGACTGCTCAGTGTGACGTTGCTTTTGGCTTAGTGGGATGTTGCTTCAAGCTAGCGGCGTCTGTCTGAGCAGTCCCGAAAACGATTTGTGTTTTCGGGACGCGACGAAGACGGCGCCGCGTGGGCACATATCTTCGCAAATAAATTCGAGTACGGAGCAGTTATTCTTGAGTACGGAACAGTTATTCCTGAGTACGGAGTAATTATTCTTGCGTACGGAGCAATTATCCCTGAGTACGGAGCAGTTATTCTTGAGTACGGAGCAGTTATTCTTGAGTACGGAGCAGTCATTCTTGAGTACGGAGCGGTTATTCATGCGTACGGAGCATTTATTCTTGCGTACGGAGCAATTATTCTTGAGTACGGAGCAATTATTCTTGCGTACGGAGCAATTATTCTTGAGTACGGAGCAATTATTCTTGAGAATAATTCGAACTTATATGCTAAAATGCGCTGGAATCGAAGTTTCCTGTTACCTGCGGATTTATCAGCCATTCGCCCGCGGATGAATCCGTGGGCTGAATGCGGGCGCTACTATTTCAGTATTACACACTTCTTTACCGCAACAAACTCTCCCGCACTACCGCTTACCGAAAGCCGGTAGAAGTACGCGCCGCTGGCGAGTCTCCGCCATTCGCCCACGGATGAATCCGTGGGCTGAATGCGGGCGCTATTACTTCAGTATTACACACTTCCTCACCGCGACAAACTCTCCCGCATCGCCGCTTACCGAAAGCCGGTAGAAGTATGCGCCGCTCGCAAGTCTCCGCCATTCGCCCACGGATGAATCCGTGGGCTGAGTGCGGGCGCTATTACTTCAGTATTACACACTTCCTCACCGCAACAAACTCTCCCGCACTACCGCTTACCGAAAGCCGGTAGAAGTACGCGCCGCTGGCGAGTCTCCGCCATTCGCCCACGGATGAATCCGTGGGCTGAGTGAACTGCGCTTCGTGATATCCCGCAGTCTTCATCTCATTCACAAGGGTCTTCACTTCACGCCCGAGCATGTCATACACTTTGAGCGTAACGAACCCGCTGTTGGGAAGATCGTAGCTCATTGATACTAGTATTCACTGCAACTTGGCTAACTGCAATTGCGAGTTCAATTGAGTTGTAAAAACTGGATGGGCTAAACGCGGATGTGATGCTAAGACAAGTCGGGTTGCTCCGGGTAAGCTGCCGGCGACCCTCACTACGTTCGGGAACCCGTCTGAAACAGAGAGGCACCGGCACAGTCGTAAGAACTTGGACTTTTTCCACTCGGCAAGATAATTTGGAAAGCAATCAGGAAACTTCCAAAGGGCGCTGATCACATGCCTTGTTTACCAAATACAATAAGGTTATTTTTGCTCCCAAAATGAAATTATCCCCCCAAAATATTCCCTGAAACGATAAGGGAATTCTTAAACAACTGAATGAAAGCATTATCTCGCAATAACAAACTGAGAAACATAGCAATAATTGCGCACGTTGACCACGGAAAGACGACACTTGTTGACCACATGTTCAGGCAGAGCGGAATGTTCAGAGAAAATCAGGAGGTAGCCGAGCGTCTGATGGACAACATGGATCTTGAAAAGGAACGCGGTATCACGATAGCCGCAAAGAACTGTTCTGTGAAATGGAACGGAGTTAAGATCAACATACTCGATACGCCCGGGCACGCGGACTTCGGCGGTGAAGTGGAACGCGCACTGATGATGGTTGACGGTGTGGTCCTGCTTGTTGATGCTTCCGAAGGCCCGCTTCCGCAGACGAGATTTGTACTACGCAAAGCGCTTGAAGCAAAGCTTAAGGTGATAGTGGTCGTTAACAAAGTTGACCGTAAAGATGCGCGTCCTTCTGAAGTGCTTGACGAGATCTACGAACTCTTTCTCGACCTTGATGCAACTGAAACACAGATCGAGTTTCCGGTCCTTTATGCGGTGGGCAGGGAAGGAAGAGCCATGAAGAATCCTGATGACAGTGCAGAAGATCTGAGCAAATTGTTTGATACCATTATTGAAGAAATTCCGGGCCCCGAATTCGATCCCGCCGAGCCGTTTCAGATGCTGGTTGCCGACCTCGGATACTCAGACTATCTCGGAAGGCTTGCAATAGGGAAGATAGCCAACGGCACAGTCAGGCAAAACGATGAGCTCGTCTGCATTAATGAGGATTCGGAAGTGCTCCCGCTGAGGATCTCCAAACTTCAGAACTATGAAGGAATAAACCTTAGGGATTCGGAGTTCTCTGAAGCCGGTGACATTGCAATTCTTGCAGGCATAGAAGACGTTCACATCGGGGATACCATCTGCAACAGGGAGTCGCCAAAGGCGCTGAAGAGAATTGCCGTTGACGAGCCGACGATCTCGATGATGTTTTCCATCAACACATCTCCGCTCGCGGGCAGGGAGGGAAAGCATGTGCAGTCAAACAAGATCAGGGAGCGGCTTTTCAAGGAAGCTCTGAGAAACGTAGCGCTTAAGATCGAAGACTCTCCCGAAGGCGACAGCTTCATCGTTAAGGGACGCGGCGAATTTCAGATGGCGATCATAATAGAAACGATGAGAAGGGAAGGCTACGAGCTGAGCGTGGGCAGGCCGCAGGTCATCTACAAAGTCAGCAATGGCAAGAGACTTGAGCCGATAGAGCATTTGTTCATAGACTGCGACGAGGACTTCGTCGGTATTGTGTCTGAGAAGCTTTCGAGGAGAAAAGGCAGGATGATCAACCTTGTCAATCACGGATCCGGAAGAGTGAGAATGGAATTCAGCATTCCTTCAAGGTCGCTCATCGGATACCGTAATGAATTTCTCACAGACACAAGAGGAACAGGAATAATGAATTCTTACCTGCAGGGATACGAAGATTACAGAGGTGACTTCAGCTCAAGGGTAACGGGTTCGCTTGTTTCAGACAGGCAGGGAGATGCACTTTCTTATGCATTATACAACCTGGAGCCTCGCGGAACTCTCTTCACCGTTCCAAACGAACCTGTATATGAAGGAATGATTGTAGGCGAACATAACCGCGACAATGACCTTGATGTCAATCCGTGCAAAGGGAAAAAACTCACAAACATGAGGGCTTCAGGAAAGGATGACGGAATAATGCTTACTCCCGTGATACCGATGACACTTGAGCGTGCGATCGAATTCATTAAAGATGACGAGCTTGTGGAAGTTACTCCGAAGAGCATAAGGCTCAGGAAGGCGATACTCTCATCCACAAAGCGTCATACTCTCAGGAACAAGGCCTTCACCGGAAAACTTGAATCAGCAGAAAGCATCTGAAGCAAATCACACTCAACATGGCACGGACAAAGAAACTCATTGAGAAAACGGAAGAGCTGAAGATCGCGGGGATCAAAAGGCATATCTTCATCTGTGCAGATCAGACAAAGCCAAAATGCTGCAGCAAGGAGGACGGCATAAGGGCATGGGAGTATCTGAAGGACAGGCTTGATGAACTTAAGCTGACAGGCAGTGGAGGAGTTTTCAGGACAAAGGCCAATTGCCTGAGACTTTGTGCGGCAGGGCCGATCGCAGTGGTTTATCCCGAAGGAGTCTGGTACCACTCATGCAATGAGGAAAATCTTGAAAGGATCATTCAGGAACACCTGATCGGAGGTGAAGTTGTTAAGGATCTTCTCGTTACAGAAGACAGCACTGAATCAGTCAGAATAGAGATAAGCTGGAAGTAGGTTCCGGGGAAGCGAAAAATTTTCAACAATAAAAACATGAAAACTGAAATGGCAGCTAAGTTCGGAGATTTCGGTTACGAAAGGCCAGACCTTGAAGCATTTGAAACAGAGATGAGATCGCTGATCGGCGATTTCGGAAATGCTTCCGATGCGGAAACGCAAAAGGAAACCTATCTCAGGATCATAAAAGAGATGGAGCATGTGAATACAATGCGGACTCTTGCAAGGATCAGATTCACCGTCAATACAAATGACGAGTATTACAATGCAGAGCATGAATTTTTCGATAACAATAAGCCAAAGTTCCTTGAGATCGAGAGCGAGTTGAAGAAAGCATTGCTCGGTTCCAAATTCAGAAAGGAGCTGGAGAAGGATCTTGGAAAGATCGTATTTGACCATGCTGAAACTGATCTGAGGACTTTTTCAAAAGAGATCGCCGATGAACTTGTGAAGGAAAGCAAACTTACCAATGAGTACATCAAGCTGATTGCTTCTGCAAAGATACCGTTCAGAGGCGAAGACAGAAACATTGCAGGCATGGAGCCTTACATGCAGTCTTCTGACAGAGACGAAAGAAAGGAAGCAAATGAGGCAAAGTGGAAATTCTTTGAAGACAATGAAAAGGAATTTGACAGGATCTATGATGAGCTTGTGAAGGTGAGGACATCCATGGCAAAGAAGCTGGGATATGATAACTTCATTCAGCTCGGATATGACAGAATGCACAGGTTCGATTACGGCCCCGGGCAAGTAAAACAGTTCAGGGATAATGTTAAGGAGTTCATCGTCCCCGTAACCGAAGTACTGCATGAGATGCGAAGGAAGAGACTCGGGCTGGAAAAGCTCTATTACTACGATGCGCTTTATGACTTTGCAGACGGAAATCCATTTCCGAAGGGAGATCCTAAATGGATAGTTGACAATGCAGTGACCATGTATGAAGAGCTGTCACCTGAAACTTCAGAATTCATCAACTTTATGGTTGACGGAGACCTGATGGACCTGTACAACAGGAACGGAAAGTCCAACGGAGGTTACTGCTCATTTCTCGGTGACTACAGGAGCCCGTTCATCTTTGCCAACATGAACGGAACAAGCCATGACGTGAGAGTTCTGACACACGAAGCAGGGCACGCATTCCAGGCATTTGTATGCAGGAATGAAGTTAACCCTGCGTTCAGGCATGCAACTGCGGAGGCTTGCGAAGTTCATTCAATGGGCATGGAATTTCTGACATGGCCGTGGATGAAACTCTTCTTCGGCGAGGACGGTGACAAGTTTCTCTTTCATCATCTTACAAGAGCCCTCAAGTTCATACCTTACGGAGTAAGCATTGATGAATTCCAGCATTTCGTTTACGACAATCCGGATGCAACGCCGGAGGAAAGAAAGGCGCAGTGGAGGGAGATCGAAAAGAAGTACACACCGATGGTTGACTATGCAGACAATGAATTCCTTAACCGAGGCGGATTCTGGTTCCACCAGCAGCATGTGTTCCGGATGCCGTTTTATTACATTGACTACTGCCTCGCACAGGTCTGCGCACTTCAGTTCTGGAAGAAGTCGAACAACGACAGAAGCACTGCATGGGAAGATTACCTGAGACTCTGTAATGAAGGCGGACGAAAGCCTTTCCTGGAACTTCTCAAAGTCGCAGATCTCGGATCGCCCTTTGAGGGATCAACAATTGAGAACATAGTCTCATACGCCCAAGGCTGGGCCGAAGACAATGAGAGTGTTATGGCGGTCGGCGCAGTGTGATCTTATCCGACTGCGATGTCGTTCAGTTGTGACAGTCTCTCCGTCCAGAATTTCTTTCTGGAAACAGCCGATGCCTTGTCTTTCAGTTTCAGGTGCTGAACTGTAACCTGGCATTTGCTTTCAGACTTCGGGTAAAAGTTGACCGAGATCCTTGTCCCGTCATCTATCCACAATGCCCGCAATGATTTATTCGGCGTGGCTGTTGAGATCTCTACCTTCTCTTTAAGCCACTTCTTTCTTTTCACTTTGTCAGCAAAAAAACCGAAGAGCGAGTCAACTGAAGCGTTGATGGTCTTTCCCGCACTTATCTCATATCCTCCGGGTTTCTGATAATCTTCACGCATGCCCCTTTCCTTTTCATATTCAACTGTTACCATCTGGCTCCACCAGCCGCTGATATCATAATTTTCGTGCAGCCAGCTCGCGATCTCTCTGTGAGTTTTCAGATTCATCTTCTTACTGTCGAGGATTTTGAACCACTCACTCCAGCTCTTGCCGGTTGCCTTTGCCACAGATTCGTCCGAAGTGCGCGATGCATTCTTTTTCATAGACGATAAAACGATGATGTTAATCTCCGAAAATGTAAGAGACACCTCCAAGAAGTCCGAACTGGATTATTGAAGCGCTTCCTTCGGAATTGTATTGCGAACTCAGGTAACTGTCTTTTGTAACACCTTGAGTAGTAGACAGCAGTTGGGCGGTGAAGTTCAGAGAGATGTTGTCGGCAGGTTTGAACCTTGTGCCAAGCCTGAGACCCCATGCGAAGTTAGTGCTTGACTCGGATGCAGACGTAGCTTTGCTCGTTGAATTGACAAACGAAAGACCGAGCATTGCACCTGCAAAGGAATAGAAAGTCCGAGCCCTGTTCATGCTGAAGTAAGCATTTGTTCCTACAAGTCCGTAATTAATTTTGACCT
This sequence comes from Ignavibacteria bacterium, assembly GCA_019694675.1. GTDB lineage: Bacteria > Bacteroidota > Ignavibacteria > Tepidaquicellales > Tepidaquicellaceae > JADJAH01. The sequence goes on along the minus strand of JAIBBK010000033.1, from coordinate 18,470 downwards.
CAAATTCTGATACAAGCGAATCATTTGAATTGGAATTGGGGATTGCGTTTGAGCTTTGATTGAGATACAGCAATTCAATTCCGTAGTTTGACCTGTAAGGCACATACTCAAATCCCGCGCCCCAGATCAATCCGCCTTCCAGAGTCGCGTCGTATTCCAGCGGCACATCCTGATACCGGATGGCGTCCTCAAAGGCGTAACCGGCGTATGTGTTTATGGCTGTTGCCTGAGCAAATGTCAGATGCGGGATGAGCTGGCTTGCAACGAAGATCAGCATAACAGTAAGGAGTCTAGTCATTTGTCTTTGTTTAAAATTTTGCAAAAGTAGTCATAAGAACCGAGTCATACAACGCCCTAAGTATCAGTTTGAAACAGAATTCACATTTGTCAAACACAGCGGACGCGGATCGCTCATAAGAATGTCATCACTTCCCGGCGCCAATAATTCATTGGGAATATCTATCGTGAAGATGTGTGATAATATCCGGGAATTATCCTGAAACAATTGATGATCCGATGCCCCTGCTTTATTAGTTGATTTTATAAAGCAGCGGCTTTGATTAACTTTCAGTCTAACATTCACACATTTGCTCATAGAATTTACTCCGTCCGGAATCTTCTGTCCGAGAGCAGGAATCTACATAGATCCGTCACGTTCGGTTGACAAGGCAGTGATAACACATTCACATTCAGACCACGCGCGGAAAGGCAGTCGCGCATATCTCACGTCGCGGGGCAATGCCGGCATACTGAGGCACAGGATCGGCACTTCAGCTTCAATAGAGGGAATTGAGTTCGGAGAGGAAGTGATGATCAACGGAGTCAGCATTTCGCTTTATCCTGCGGGGCACGTTCCCGGATCCGCACAGGTGAGGCTCGAATTCGGAGGAGAGGTATGCGTTGTCACCGGTGATTACAAGACGGAGAGCGACGGTCTCTCGGAAAGTTTCGAACTGTTAAGGTGCAACGTTCTGGTTACCGAATCAACATTTGCATTACCGCTCTTCAAATGGGATAAGCAGGAAATTATCAGAGACTCGGTAGTTGACTGGTGGAAGAGGAATTCAGCGAAAGGTTTAACATCATTTCTTTGTGCATACTCGCTTGGCAAATCTCAAAGACTGATCAAGCTCTTGCACCGCCATATTCCGCACCTGTATGTTCATCCGCTGATCGAGAGAACCAACGATGCAGTAAGAAGATCAGGATATGATGTACCGGAAGCGAGAGTCATGAACTTCCAGACAGTGACGAAGGAAATGAAGGGCGCGCTCTCAATTGTACCTCCTTCATTCACGGGATCTGACGATGCAGAAAAACTTGCGCCATACACCAAGGCCTTTGCCTCAGGCTGGATGGCGGTGCGCGGGAGCAGAAGATCACGCAATGCCGGTGCGGGCTTCCCCGTATCGGATCATGCAGACTGGAACGGTCTCAATGAAGTTGTAAGGCAGTCGGAAGCGGAACGGGTCTTTGTTGTGCACGGATTTGCGGATGAATTCTCACGGTGGCTGAATGTAAACGGGATCAACGCAACTCCTGTTCGCGGAGGAACACTAAAGCCCGGTACAGAAACTGCTTCAGTACGGAGCGGCGGATGAAAGAGTTCGGCAAACTCATAGAGGATCTTCTTAACACCAGTGATCCTTCCGAAAAGACGGCTTTTATTGTTGAGTATCTCGAAAACTCAAAGGACAGAGACAAGCTCTGGATGATCTTTTTGCTTTCGGGAGGAAGACTGAAGAAGAATTTCACTTCTTCTAAACTCATAGAGTGGACACTGGAGACTGCGGGCATTGACAGCCGGCTGTTTGAAGATAGCCTGAGCTTTTCCGGCGATCTTGCGGAGACGATGACTTTGCTTCTGCATAATTCCGGCGCGAGTTCTTCAATAAGTCTGGAAGACTGCTGCAGGTTCATCTCGCGCTCTTCAGAAATGAGCGAACACGAACTCAGGGAAGGCATTAATGAGATCAGGGAGTCACTGGGGAAGGCGGAACTGTATGCTTTCAACAGACTTCTCACAGGCGGCCTGAAGAGGTGCGCAACACACGGACAGCTTGCAAAGGCGGTTGCAATTTATGAGAATACCGATGCTTACACAGCCGCGCGGATCATATCGGGGAACTGGAGACCGGAAAATTCATACTACCCGGAGGTTGTGGAAAATGCTGAGAGAGCCGCAAGTCTGGTAAGGCCCTGTCCGTTCTGCGTTGCCGGAGTGTTGAATGGAAACCCGGCGGAACTGGGAAAGAAACAAGAGTGGATTGCCGAGTGGAGCATTGACGGGATCAGGGCGCAGTTGATAAGAAAGAATGGAGAATTCTGTTTGTGGTCAGAAGGTGAGGAGATCATTACGGATAAGTTTCCGGAAGTTAGCCGTGCATCATCGGAACTTCCAGAAGGTACGGTCCTGGACGGCGTGATCGTTTGCAGGAAAGCCGGTAAGCCTCTTTCATTCGGTTCTCTTCAGCGCCGTGCATCAATTAAGAAACCCACTCCCCGAACACTCCTGGAATTTCCGGCAGTTTACATAGCTTTCGACATGCTTGAGTGCAACGGGGATGATGTGCGAATCCTGAAACTCTCAGAACGCAGAGAACTTCTGGAAGCATTGTCAAAGCACTTCAGCCCTGAGATCATTGAAATATCCGAGAAGATCAGATTTACATCATGGAAAGAGTTGAGCGGCATATTGCAGACGATAGTAAACAAAGGCACAGAAGGAATATTACTCAGGCGAATTGACTCAATTTATGATCCCGGATGCACAGGTGAACTGTGGCTGAAACTTAAGCGGGAGCCGGTCAGGATTGATGCAGTGCTTACATGCGCAAGTCCCTCGCCGGATTCCTCATCCGCACTGCTGACTGAATATACATTTGCCGTGTGGCACGAAGAGAAGATGGTGACTATAGCCAGAACAAGCAGAGGACTCGGGAAATCGGAAATGATGGAGATCGACAACTACATCCGGCTGAACACACTCGAGAGATACGGGCCTGTCAGGACAGTGAAGCCCGAACTTGTATTCGAGATCGAATTTGAAGGAGTGACGGTATCTGCAAGAAGGAAGTCAGGTATTGCGCTTCGATCTCCGAAAATCTCAAAGTGGAAAAAGGAGAAACAGCCGCATGATGCCGGCACATTAAGCTCACTGAAAGTACTTCTCAATGCAGAATGAAAAAGACAGACTATACAGGAGCCGACAGGAGTATCAATGAGTGGTTTGATTCAAAGGGCTGGAAACCGTTTCTCTTTCAGAGAGAAGTATGGGATCTTTACAGGAAAGGCTATGACGGAATTCTGAATGCTCCCACAGGAAGCGGTAAGACCTTTGCGCTCTGGTTTGCAGTTCTTTCAAAGCATCTTAACACAGGAAAACTGAAGCCGAAAAAAGGCGAGGGGCTGAAACTGCTTTGGGTGACGCCGCTAAAGGCGCTTTCCAAAGACATCGAGCGGGCGTTGAAGGATTCAGCGGGGGGTCTCGGGATTGAATGGAAGATCAGCACAAGAACGGGCGACACTACAGCCGCAATGAAGGCAAAGCAAAAGAAGAATGAATTTCAGGTACTCATCACAACTCCCGAGAGTCTTCACCTGATGATCGCGTCAAAAGAACATGAGAAATTCTTTGAACAGCTTGAATGCGTTGTAGTTGACGAGTGGCATGAACTTCTCGGAAGCAAGCGGGGAGTGCAGACGGAGCTTGCGCTTTCACGAATCAGGGCGGTGAATCCGAAGGCGAGAATATGGGGCATCTCCGCAACAATAGGGAATCTGAAAGAGTCTCTTCTAGTGCTTCTCGGAAGTAAAAGAGGCAAAAGCAAGATCGTCCGTTCTGAAGTGAAGAAGAGCATTTCGATCAGCTCAATGATTCCCGATGAAGTGGAGAGGTATCCTTGGGCGGGATATCTTGGGATCAAGATGCTTGAGAAGGTAGTGTCAGTAATAAACAATTCGGGTTCAACGCTGATCTTTACGAATACAAGATCGCAGTCTGAGATTTGGTACCAGAAACTCCTCGAACATCATCCCGAATTTGCGGGAAACATTGCGCTTCATCATGGCTCGATTGACAGAAGGATCCGCGACTGGGTTGAATCGAGCCTGCACAAGGGAAAGCTGAAAGCGGTAGTCTGCACATCAAGCCTTGATCTTGGAGTTGACTTCTATCCTGTTGACACCGTGATACAGATCGGAAGTCCCAAGGGAGTTGCGAGATTTCTCCAGCGCGCAGGAAGGAGCGGCCACAGGCCCGATGCAACAAGCAGGATCTTCTTTGTTCCCACTCACTCGCTTGAACTTGTAGAAGGCGCGGCATTGAAGCATGCAGTCGGCTCGGAGCTTCTTGAGAGCAGACAGCCCGTTCTCAAACCGATCGACGTTCTCATACAATATCTGCTTACACTTGCGGCCGGAGACGGACTTGAGCCGGGGAAAGCACTGAGTGAGATCAGGAACACATTCTCATACGGCGATCTTACGGACGAAGAATGGGGATGGGTCATGAACTTCATAGTGCACGGCGGCGAGGTACTTCGCAATTACGATGAGTATTCAAAAGTAGAGTTCACCGAAGGCCGGTACAGGATCACGGAAAGGAGGAAGCTCCTGTTCCATAAATTGTCCATTGGTACAATAGTGAGTGAAATGAGCATGATAGTCAAACTCATGACGGGAGGAGCGCTGGGTTCTGTGGAAGAGGATTTCATTGCCGCAATGAGGACGGGAGATGTGTTTTCGTTTGCAGGAAGAAACCTTGAGCTCGTAAGGGTCAGGGAATCGGTTGCATATGTGAAGCGGTCCAAAAAGCGCAGCACCCGTGTGCCAAGCTGGATGGGAGGGCGGATGCCTCTTTCTTCTCAGCTTGCTGAACTGCTCAGAATGAAGCTCGGCGAGTGCCTTCTGCCGGAAGCAGAAGGTCCCGAACTCAAAGCCATTCAGCCGTTAGTGAGACTGCAATCGGATCTTTCGCATGTTCCCGGGAAGAACGAACTGCTGATCGAGATGTTCGAATCAGATGAAGGTCATCACATGTTCGTGTATCCTTTTGAAGGAAGGCTTGCACACGAAGGACTTGCCGCATTGTTCGGGTGCAGGTTATCGCGTCTGAAACCCATGACCTTCTCATTTGCCATGAATGACTACGGATTTGAACTGCTCAGCGATTCGGAAATTCCACTGCATGAAGCGCTCGACAGCGGATTGCTGAGTACCGACAATCTTGAACAGGATATACTTCAAAGCATGAACAGCACTGAACTTGCAAAGAGGAGGTTCAGGCAGATTGCAAGGATCTCCGGGCTTATATTTCAGGGATATCCCGGAAAGTACAAGACAGGCAAGAGCCTTCAGGCGTCGTCTGAACTGCTCTTCGAAGTGTTCAGCAAATACGAGCCGGACAACCTTCTATTGAAGCAGGCCTATGACGAGATGCTTCAGCAGCAGCTTGAGTATTACAGAATGATGAGCGCACTTCTGAGAATGCAGAAACAGAAACTCATTATCACCTATCCTGAAAGGCCTTCACCATTCTCATTCCCGATACTTGTTGACCGCCTCGGAAGAGAGAAGCTTACTTCGGAGAAACTTGAAGACAGGGTAAAGAAGATGCAGATCGAATATGAAGACAACTGAATATAACCCCGAAGGCTCAGTACGCATAAGGTTTGCAGACGAAGAAGCTGTGCTTCTTCCTGAGAAAGCAGTTCTTTTCCCCGGAACTTCAGAGCTGCTACTCTCAGATATTCATCTCGGAAAATCTTCGCACTTCAGGCGGTCCGGAATAGCAGTGCCTTCATCTCTCTATTCGGCAGATCTCCTGAAACTCGGCAATCTGATCAGGGCAGTGTGCCCGGCAAGAGTGATTATCCTCGGAGACCTGTTTCACATAGGGCATGAAAAGGATGCAGAGCTTTTTTCCGGCTGGAGAAAATCTTTCAGCTCTACAGCTTTTACATTGGTCAGAGGCAATCATGACAGGATCCCGGATCATGAGTTTAACGCACTGGGGCTGGAGGCAGTTGAAGAATACAGGTTAAGAGGATTTCACCTTGTACACATTCCGGGAGATGCTGTTGAAGACTCTTTGATATCGATACACGGACACATTCATCCGGCAGTCAGAGTTTTCGGGAAAGCAAGGCAGTCTGCAGTGCTTCAGTGCTTTCATTTGAGGAAGAAGACCCTGACACTTCCTGCCTTTGGAGAGTTCACAGGCAATCACATTATCAGGCCTGAAAGGGGAGACGGGATATTTGCAATTGTAAATGACGGAATTCACCCAAGGGTTGTTCCGATGTAACCGGCGCAGTCAGTTGTAGTGCTTTGTTTCATTCCATATCTCTATCAGACCCGCTTTCGGCTTGCGAGCAATGTAAACCGGAAGATCGTTTTCATACGGCATGCTGAACCTGCTCATTACCCTGCCATGCAGTACAACGTCTTCAAAAGCTTCAAGATGATCTTCGATTTCTCCGCCGATGATAATCACCGTTTTGATCTCACCCGTTCCGGGTCCCCACAGCCAGTAACTGTTGTGCCCGCTTATGGCCGGCGGTAGTCCTTTGCTCCTGCCATAGTAAGTGACTGCTCCCGACTCGCCGTAGTTTTGTCCGTAGATCGCCGTGCTTTTTCTTTCATCTTCAGGCAGTGAATAATAAGCAGATGCGACTTCATCAGTAAGTTCCCTCCAGCCGAATCTGTCAGCAAAGTGCTGAGGAAGTTCACCCTGCTCATGCCTTTCCGATTCCTGAGGCCTGAACCCAAGGGCGGCAGAATATTCGATGAACCGCTCAGGAGGCAGGACCGGAATAGCCATAGGTGAAAACACAATGAAACTTATCAGAAGAAGAGCGGCCGAAGCATATCCCAGACTCTTGTTCATCCTCTGAGATGAGAAAGAAGTCACTGCAATTGCACCTGCAGAAATGAGCGGGAAGTATGCACCTGCCATGTAGTAAGGTTTGCTGTTGAAAACGGAAAGAATGAAGAATGTAATAACGTATATGTAGCCGAAGAACCTGTATCTGCTCATTCGTGCCGAAAGCAGTATGTATCCCAATCCACCGAGCCAGAGAAGGGAAATGACCGGTCCCATGCTTATGATCTGCGACAGAAAGAACTCTCCCAAGCCAATGTCCGCGTTCTTGTACAAAGATGCATTTCGCATGAACTCAATTGTCGGAAAGCCATTTGCATAGTTCCAGATCATGAAAGGGAGGAAGATCAGAATTGCAACCAGAGATGAGATGTTGTAATAGAAGTTTTTCGTGATCTTCCGGAAATATGTGAAGTAAACACCGATGCTTACTGAAATTGCCAGTACCCCAATGGTGAACTTGTTCATAAGCGCAATTCCAAAGAAGAGTCCGAAAAGCAGCCACAGCTTTTGGTTCTCAGTGTTGATGATGAACAGAAGTATCAAAAACAGCAATGCCCAGAAGAAGAGGTCAAATGCGTTCATTGAGTAGAAGCCGGTAAGTCCGAGATACTGCGGACAGGAGAATACCGCGAGCGCTGTGATGATCTGTGAGAACGGACTTCCTTTCATGCTCTTTGTGATGAATGACGAAAGGATGATCATAAGAGAAAACAAAACGGAAGGGATTATTCGTATACTCACCTGCGAATCTCCGAAGAAGGAAATCCATGCCCATAGTTTGAGTATGGAGAAGGGAGGATGATCAACATACCCCCAGTCAAGGTGCCTTGCGCATTCAAGATAGTAGAACTCGTCACGGAACATATCATAGTTAAGTCCCGCCCACATCTGCACACCAAATCCTGCAAGTGCGATGATGTAAACAATAGCCGGAGTCTTCTTAATCAGGTCGGCCATTTATTCCCATGTCATAAATTTCCCGGAAGGTTCCCATATTTCGAGCCGGTTATTCTCCGGATCTGTAATGGAAGTGAACCTGCCCTCGGGAAAGTCCTTCACTTCACTGCATTCAATGCCGATCTCATTAAGATGCCTTATGAACTCATCCATATTTCTTACGCGGTAGTTGATGAAATACCTTTGAGAAGAGGTGTCGAGTTTTTCCTTTGCCGGAATGATAGCCCAGGAGAAGCTCTCCTTGACTTCAGGGTCTTTGTGGTTTAGGTACCTGTATTCCACATAAAAGATCTCGCTTTCAGGATCGTCGGGAACAAGCCCGAACACTTTGGAATACCAGTTTCTCATTGCCGGAGCATCATTGGCATATATGAACACACCGCCGATCCCCTGAATTGACCTGAACATTGCTGTTTTTATTTTATTGTTGTGAAGTCATGTAAATTCTTGCGGCAACAGCCGCAAGCCAGATGAAAGTCATTGCCACTGTCTCAAGCGCCAATACAGATCTCACTTTTCTCCTGAACGCCGGCGCTGCAGGATTTGCAGATGCCAGCGATCTTCCTGCAAAACCTGAATACGCAATGACAAAAGACAAAGATGCAATCAGCATCAAATCCGTAAGGGCGGCAATCAGGAATTGCACGGGTGTTGCCGGCGAAAGATCGTAGAACGGCTGAAGAAGGAAACCCGCCTCTGCGCCTGCTGTAAAGATCAGAGGAATAAGTATAATGTCAGCTCCCTTTCTGCCTGCATAAGTTCCGCTGAACACTGAGGCATAGGATTGCTTCATTGACTGCAATCCTATACTTAATGCAATGAGTGACGAGAATACAAGAGCAATTGTCAGAACAAGCAAAAAGGGAATAGCTGCGGCGATGAAAAAGCGGAGCACATCTCCGGCACTTCCTGTCGTGTCCTTTTCAGGAAAGATAACAAGTGACAAGAGCAGTGCAAGGTTCATCAGCGGAAAGAATGAAGCATTAACGATGACGGCGCTCAGCACACCTGTGAAGAAAGATGCGATCCTGTCCGATCTGAATAACTGCAAAGGGTCTTCGACCACTTTCGCCCGACCCGCTGAAGAAGGATGATAGGCAAGCAATTTCCTGAAGAATCCGTGCCTTTCAGGCTTTTCGCTTTTCAGGATCTTCAGGAGTCCATCCCGGTTGCCCATTTCGGCGCTTCTCAGATCCGCATAGAACTCTCTTGACCGCAACACCCTGTTCCTGAAGAATATAATGAGAATTAGCAGAAGGATTATCTGAAGTAACGGCTTGATGAGAAACGGAACATTTACAGTGAGTATTTTCCGTATCTCCGTTCCGTCCAGACCGTCGGGAAGTGCTTTATCCATGATGCCCTGAATAAATACGAATCCGAGTACAATGAACAGGGGAATGACGAACAGTACAGCAACTGAATACCAGATAACAACGGCAATGTAAGTCTTCGGAATGTCTTTGTTGATCACATGCCCAAGTTCATGTCCGATAATTGCATTGAACACATCATTTGCCTTCAGCTTAAGCAGTGCAAGCCCTGCGTCGAGCTTAATGTAATTCTTAATGCCGGTGCCGAATGCCCTTGCATTGGCTGACAGCAGTGTTGAGTTAAGGACAACATCCACTTTTGCTCCGAATGCAAATGCAACATCTGAGACATAATCCTTTGTTGCCGCAAGCGTTCCCGAAACCACTGCAGGTTGTTTGACTTTCCTCAAGATCAAAACAGGATATGCGAAGTAAAGAACAGACGTTGCAAGTAAAAGCAGGACTGCAGTGACTGCAGGGACAACCAGCGGTTTGGCGTATGCCAGGATCAGCTGTGCTGAGCTTTGCTCGCCGAGGATGTCTGGAAGAAGCGGCTTGCCTGTTTCAGTCTCACCGGGTTCCGATATCACCTGAATGCTCCGTTCAATATTCTGTGAGATGTTGACAGACACAAAAAGCGCCGAAAGTATCAGCAGGAAAAAGTATATGCTTGTTTCGGCGGGAAATCTGAATGCTACCGAAGCGTCAGGCCCTGGTTGAGAGTTCATGTCATGATTCCTGCGGGAGATTCATCGAACCCAGAAGTGCAAGAGACATTTTTTCAGCCGCATCATCGGTTGCTCCGAACTTCTTTGCAGAATCAAATGCCAGTTTCTTCAGATTGGCATACTGCTCTTTTGTAAATGCAGGAAGAAGTTCCTTCGGATCATCTTTACTCTTCTTAAAAAGCTTCTTGATCTTTGCCTTTATGATGACCGACGATTCATCTTTCAGGGACTTCACCAGTTCGCTGAACAAGAATCCCGCTACAGTACTCACCATACCTATTACAGCCGGTGTCTGAAGAAATTGCAGTGCATCAACTCCAAAACCGAGCATGCTGTCCGGATTCTCTTTGCCGGCATCAGAACTTCTCACAGAGGCAAAAATCTCTTCAAACATATCTGATTCTTCGGGAGAAACCATTCGTACAATTTCAGCCGATGTTTCTCTTGTTACTTCATCCACATCCGCTTGCGTGTAGGCCATGACTGTGTGATTAATTGTTGGTATTGATGACTTCAAAAAGTTATCAATTAAAAATCTAACTAGAAAATGCAATTGAAAGGGTTTATGAATGAATCTGCCGGAACGCTTTATTTGCTGCAAACAGCGAACATTGGCACTCACCGGGGAAAGTTTTGAATTTTCTATTTACACCTGCCGGGCTTAATTTTGCACATGAAGAAGACCACAAAACCCTACAGGGTGTTGCTTTACTACAAATTCGTAAGACTGAATGACCCGGAGAAGTTTGCCGAGTTGCATCTGAACTTCTGCAAGGCGCTTGACATAAGAGGCAGGATCCTCGTTGCTCCGGAAGGAATAAACGGAACAGTGTCAGGCACGGTTCAGCAAACGGAAACGTACATATCTGCTATGAGGATGATACCCGAGTTCACGGATATGGAATTCAAAACAGATGAAGCGGACGGGCATGCTTTCAAAAAGATGTTCGTAAGAGCGCGGGACGAAATCGTAACGTTGCAGACTGAATACGATATTGACCCAAATTCAGAAACAGGAAAGTATCTGATGCCTGAAGAATTTCTGAAGGCAATGTCGGACAATGACGCAGTTATCATTGATGCCCGAAATGACTACGAATTCGATCTCGGCCATTTCAGGAATGCAATAAGGCCGGATGTGAGGACCTTCAAGGAATTTTCCGACTGGGTTAAGCGCAACAAGGATTTGATGGCCGGCAGGAAAGTGCTGACTTACTGCACCGGCGGGATCAGATGTGAGAAGTTCACTGCTCTTCTGATGAAGGAAGGAATAAGTGATGTCAGTCAGCTCAAAGGCGGTATAATCAACTATTCAAAAGACCCGGCGACAAGAGGCGCACTTTTTGACGGTAAGTGTTATGTATTTGATGAGAGGATCTCCGTTGAAGTGAATTTTGCCGAAGGATATCATCTTGTAGGAAAATGTTATCACTGCGGCAAGCCGCATGACAGGTTTGTCAACTGTGCGCATCTCAGCTGTCATTTTCAGTTCATCTGCTGTGAAGAATGTGAGATCACGCACAAGAGGTCGTGCAGTAAGGAGTGCGAAGATGCTGAAGACCATGAGTGGAAGATCAGCAAATACAGGGACAGACTTCCTGAATCTGCAAGAGCGTGAACAGACGGCAGTGACTGAATCTGAATGTGTCCGAACATCTTCAGACGCGCAGGGCATTGCCTGCAGCAAAGCCTGATGCCCACGCCCACTGAAAATTGTAGCCGCCGAGCCAGCCGGTGACATCCACAACTTCGCCAATGAAATACAATCCACTAACTAATCTTGACTCCATGGTCTTTGATGAGATTTTTGCAGTATCAACACCGCCGCAAGTAACTTCAGCTTTCTCAAATCCTTCATTTCCGGAGATTATGAATTCCCGCCCGGAAGCGCAATCTGCAATTGTCCTCAACTCGACTGATGTAAGCCGGTTCATAGGCATTGTGCAGATCTTGTCTTCCAGCAATGCAGGTATCAGCCGCTGAGGAAGGTAAGCGGACAGAAAGTTAGCGGTCTGCACTTTCGAACTCTTCATCTCAGCGAGCTCCTTTTCAAGTATGCTGCGGTCAGCTAACTCCACCTTGAGCTTTTCGCCTTCACGTACAAAAGATGAGACCTGAAGTATCGCCGGTCCGCTGAGCCCCTTGTGAGTGAACAGTATGCTCTCTTCAAATGAAGCTCCCTTAACGGAAGCCTTTCCGGATAATGAAACGCCGCTCAAAGCACCAAACTTTCTCCGGTCACTGTCCCCAAGAAGGAGAGGGACGAGCCCGGGCCTGATATCCACGACACTGTGGCCGAACTGTTTTGCGATCGCGTATCCAAAGCCAGTTGCACCGGCTTTTGAAATTGATTTGCCTCCGGTTGCGATGACGAGCGAGCCTGCCTCATAATCACCTGCAGATGTAATGACGCTAAACTTGTCATCCTTTTTTACTGATATCACCTTTTCGCCGCATCTGACTGTGACCGAAGTTTCCGTACATTCCCTCATCAGCATGTCTACGATCTGTTTTGCAGAACTGCGGCAGAAGAGCTGTCCGAGTTTTTTTTCGAAGAAGCTTATCCCGTGCTCCTTTACAAGAGAGATGAAATCGTCGGGAGTATAGCCGGCAAGTGCAGACCTGCAGAAGTCGGGATTGGCCGAGATGAAGTTCGCGTATGAAGTATGAATATTGGTGAAGTTGCATCTGCCGCCTCCGGAGATCAGTATTTTTCTTCCGGGCCTGTTGTTGTGTTCGATGACAGCGGCCTTCAGGCCGCGCTTTCCCGCTGTGATGGCGCACATGAGTCCTGCCGCTCCGGCACCGATTATTATCACGTCAAATTTCAGCACTTGGCAAATTATGAATCCTCTTTAACATAATGTGTTCAAAAGTGTGTGCTTCTTTTTTTGAATCATATAGCTAAGTTGAATCAATATGGATGTGGCGTTTAATTCAAAGCGGGAGAGTCTTTTAAGACTCTCCCGCAGATGCGGGCAGAAGTTCGAGTCTTACTCAAAGAAGAGCAACCGGTACTCGGCCGCACGCTTGATCTCTTTCATTGCGCTGTCTGCGGCTGTCATTTATCTGTTCAGCATTTCAACATTTGCGGGCTGGGCATCTCTTGCCGTTTCACTTGCAGTATTTTCGCTGATTGTTCACTTTCACAATAAGCTGCTCTCGGGTATGCGGAGAATCAGGGTCTACTCTTCGATAATGAACGAAGACATTGCAAGAATGGACATTGAGTGGGAGAAACTGCCCGGTTTCTATTCAGCAGATGCAGATGAATTGGATTTCATTGAGCGTGACCTTGACCTTTACGGACACAGGTCTCTTCACTGCCTGCTTGACAACACAGTCTCTGTTGAGGGCTCGGAACTTCTTCGCAAGTTCATTCACGGGGATTTTCCTGGATATGATGAACTGCAAGACAGGCAGAACATAGTGAGAGAGCTTTCATCATACACACGGTTAAGAAGGAGGTTTCAGTTACGCGCAAGATTGTCTTCGCCTAAGAAGATCAACTGCGAGGCAACAGTCAGGGTATTCAATACGGATTTGAGTTATAAGGCACCTATCGCCGCCGTGTTTCTTTCTTTCGCATTTTCAGTTGCCTTCATTGCAGCCAGCACGCTTACGGCTGCTGGACTGTACGAAGGGCCTTCGGCCCTTTTCCTGATACTCAATCTTTTCACTTATTTTGCATTCGCCGGAAAAACCGGGAAAGCGCTTTCAGCGCTTTCCGAGATCGAACCAGAGATCTCAAAATTCCACTCGGTTGTTAGAACCCTCGCAAATTCCCGTCTTCCGGAAAACTCCGCCGCCCGAATCCGCTTCGCGGATTTCTTCGGCCCTTCGGGCCTCCTCCAGAAAGAAATGAACTCCCTCCGGAAACTTTCCGATGCTTCGGCATACAGAGAAAATGCCGTGTTCAGGTTACTGATAAACCTCATCGTTCCTTACGATTTCGTCCTTCAGAGAAAGTTCAGGGACTCCGCACTGCGTGTGAAGGAACACATCGGCGGCTGGCTGGAGAAGTTCAACGAACTCGAGTGCTTCTTTGCACTTGCCAACTTTGCGGAGCTGAATCCTGATTATCAGTATGCCGGAATGTCAGAGGACAGGAAATTCAGCATTCAGAATGCCGGGCACCCGCTGATGAAAAGGGAACACCGAAAGCTCAATGACTTTGAGATGAAAAAGGAGAATGAACTCGTGATCATCACCGGTTCCAACATGTCGGGCAAAAGCACTTTCCTCCGCACCGCTGGCATCAATTTATGCCTGGCATACTCCGGCGCGCCGTCTGCATGCACTGCCCTTCACGCCTCCGGTTATGAACTTTTCACGTGCATCAAAGTGAGTGATTCAGTGTTTGACGGTATTTCGTACTTCTACTCCGAAGTTAAGCGGCTGAAAATGCTTCTTGATATCCTTGAAGATCCCGGCAGAGGAAACGTGATGTTCTTCATTGATGAGATATTCAAGGGAACCAACAACAAAGAACGTCTGCACGGAAGTATGGAATTTCTCAAGAAGCTCTCAACTCTGAAGTGCACAGGCTTCGTAACCACTCATGATCTGGAGCTCGCCGCATTGTCAGACTCGCTTGATGCTGCCGTTAACTATCATTTTCGGGAACACATTGAAGGCGGCCGAATGTCTTTCGAGTATAAAATACTCCCCGATCCGTGCCCTACAACTAACGCGCTGGAGATAATGAGGATGAACGGCCTTCCTGTTTGACCCTCACCGTGCCGTCTTTGCAGGAGGCCGGGCAGCGACAAAACAGAGATTCATCTTTTAACTTTCCGATATTAAGTGTAATTTAATATACAACTTGGCAACTGCATGCATCAGGATATGAAACATGAACTTGAGCGTCTCACAGACGAAGTCCTCGGCAGATCAAAGAACAATCAGGCCAGGCTCGTTGAGCATATGGACACTGAGAATGCAAGGCGCTTCAAGTCGATCATAACAAATCACATTATTCCTTTAATAAAGGAAATTTCAATGGTAATTGGCAGGTCGGGATGTTCGCTCAATTATTATTCCAATGAGCTTGCCGTTATCCGTGATCCTAACAAACGAATATTCATCCAGATCCTGTTTTATCCTCAGGGGCACAGCAAAGTAACTCTGGGAGTGAATGCGCCTTTTCTGCAATTTGCTTACAGCCCCTTGAAAGACAATATCAAGATCACTGCAAAAGTGTCTGTGAAGTCTGATGAGCCGCGTAACAAGATAGATGAGATAGAGGTGGATGAATTCGCGCAGGAGAGAATTGACAAGTATATAATGTCGTTCTTAAATGATGTGATGACAAAAGAAACCTGAATTAACGTAACCGCAAACTCAAACAATATAGTAATGAAACTGATTCTGACAGTTTTTTCGGTAATGCTGATCACTGCAAGTGCATTTGCAGACGGCATATTTGTGAAGACAGGTAACCGCCCCGGAGACGGGTTTGATGTTAGCCTGCGCAGTTCAACTGCGGACAGGACTTCGCTTTCAGCGGAGCTGTCCGGGTTCTTTAAGGAAGACATTCAGCAAGGCGCACAGATCTTTCAGAAGCTCAGCGTAAAGGATGCGGTTTCTCTCGGAGAAGCCGGCGAGGCATCACTTCCTGTCGTGACTAAGTTCATCCAGATTCCAAACGGAAAGGATGTAAGAATTGAAATCAGAAATTCATCCTTTGTTGATATTTCGGGAATCAGAGTAAGCCCTTATTCTGCATTGCCTTTGAGGAATTCAACCGGCATCGCGGCTGAGGGACCTGTGAGCGAAGAGTACTATTCACGTGATTCCTTTAATCCCTCATCACCTGTGAGCATTAAGGAGATAGCGGCATTCAGGGATGTGAGAGTTGCTGTAGTATCAATACACCCGTTGCTGTTCAATCCTGAAAACATGACAGTAAGAGCTTATACAAGCATCGAGTTTGATCTTGTTTATGAAGGACAGTCGTCTGTCAACAATGTTTCCTATGCGGTTAATGGCATTTCAAGGAGCTTTGAGAGAATGTACAAACAGCTTATAATGAATTATCAAGCTCCCGATCATTTCACGTCAGCTCCCAAACTGCTTTTGCTTGTCGCTGATGCGCTTTATGACGGAGTGCTTCCGATAAGAGACTGGAAACAGAGAAAAGGCATTGCCACCACGGTTGTGAAAAAGTCGGAGATAGCCGGCATACCGTCACCAACTGCGGAGCAGGTCAAAACATATCTTACACAACTTTATAACTCACCCGACAGACCGGAATTTGTGCTTATAGTCGGTGATGCATCCGGCACGAACACTTTCCCTTGGTTCACAGCAACAGGTGGAAAGTCGGATCATCCTTACCAGTGTCTTGACGGAACAGACATTCTTCCTGACATTTCTGTCGGCCGCATATCGGTTCAGACACTGCCGGAACTTGACTCGGCCGCATCAAAACTCATTCAGTACGAAAGACAGCCCAACACTCTTCAGACTGACTGGTACAAGCGTGCCATAGTGCTTCACAGCAATGACGGAATTGACCCCGTGAACGGGCAGGTGGCAAAGAGGGTGTTTGAAAATGAAGGCGGCTTTGACAATGTTGAAATTGTGAATAATTCGTTTACGCAGTCGCAGATAACCGCGTTGATAAATCAGGGAGTAAGCTGGATATGGTTCATCGGTCACGGCTCGTCAACTTCATGGGCCGATCCCGTCTGGAGCATGAGTAACATGGTAAATCTTAACTTCGGCAAGAAACAGCCTTCGATAGTTTCAATAGCATGCTCAAATGCCGACCTTGACTATTCCACGACAAACAACTGTTTCGGCGAAGCCTGGATAGAAAGGGAGAGGGGTAATTCAGCATCCAACATTGCCGCATCTACAGAGCTTTGCGCATTTTACACAACAGATACGATCGGCAGGGAAATGCTTTATTCATACTTCAGGCACGGCATCAGGGATTTCGGCTCGATGCTGAACTTCGGAAAGATAAAGGCATATCAGTACTTTAACGGTAACGGAACAGTAACCGAAACGATCAATCAGTTCATGGTACTCGGAGACCCGTCGCAGGAAGCTTTCTCTGATGCTCCGAAGAATGTTTCGGTAACTTCATCTCTGAGCGGCAACTTTTTCACAGTGAATGTGAAGGCTGAAGGAGATAATGTAAAAGGAAGTCTTGTTGCGCTCCATCAGTCTGACCTTCTCAAGGCATCGGGATACACTGACAGTCTTGGAAATTTCACAATAGACAAGTCACTGCTCACCGAATCTCTGCCCGTAACCGGTGTGATCACCGGAACGAACCTCATGCCGTTTGAAGGCATACTTACGCTCACCTCAGTGAACGCATTCGGAGGCAATGCGGAAGAGTTCAGGCTTATGCAGAATTATCCTAACCCGTTCAATCCATCCACACTCATAAACTTCAGCCTGCCTGAAAGGACATTTGCAACGCTGAAGGTGTATGACATGCTTGGCAGGCAGGTCGCACAGCTTGTCAACGGATATCTTGACAGGGGTAGTTACAGCGTTGACTTCAACGCAACTTCGCTTTCAGCAGGAGTTTATTTGTACAGGCTCGAAGCGGGCAACCGTTCAGAGACAATGAAGATGACGCTTGTAAAGTAACACAGGATCTCTGAGTCAGGGTTTTCGGGATCTTCAGATATAAGGATCTCATCAAATGCTATGATGTTTTTGATGCTGTTTCGGAAGTCATCATTTGAGCGATGATCTATTCTGCGGAATTCCAGATCTTGTGAATCCTGACTCAGAAGAACTGCTCTCGCCCATTCAAATTCGAAAGTTACTTCCGGAATTCGATAGTTGCCGATTATCAAACAAGCACACAGAACATGAAGACGGCATTGCTGATTGTTGACATGCAGAAGGTTTTCCTCGACAAGCGGAAAGACAATGCAGACGTTGTTGGCGCGTCAGAATACATTAACTATACTGCCGGCAAGCTCCGAACCGGCGGCCATGTGATTGTTCATGTGAAAGACGTAGAAGGGGAGAACGATAACAACAGGGATGAGTATGGTTTCATTTCCTCAATAGATGTAAAGCCGGGCGATATTGAAGTTCGCAAACTCAAGTCAAACGCATTTTGGGAGACCGGCCTGGAAGAGATACTGAGAGCAAATGATGTGGGACTTGTTATAGTCTCCGGCTTTGCCGCTGAGAACTGCGTGCTCTTCACATACAACGGCGCATCCGAAAGAAATTTCAGATCCGTGATCCTTCACAACGGCATTGTAGGAGAAAACCCTTCCGCAGTTAGTGACATTTACCGGGACAGGAACATCATCTCGTATCCTGCGATCGAGTTCATTGCGGAGACGGGTAAAAGCGGATAACTTTCTGCGGATAGAATCCCCGCTGCAAACGGCAATCGTAAGCAAATCGTTTTGGACAAGAATGGGAATTAGCGGGGTCGGGGGAGTTTTACAAATTGAAATAACTATCCAATATCATTATCTTGCCTCGCGCTCAAGTGGCGGAACTGGTAGACGCGCTGCATTCAGGGTGCAGTCCGAGAATTCGGGTGGGGGTTCGAGTCCCCCCTTGAGCACAAATAAATAAAGCCATGAGATTTGAAAA
>JAIBBK010000018.1 GCA_019694675.1 Ignavibacteria bacterium | reverse complement strand
CCCGCATCAAAGATGCATTCTTTGCGCCAGACTCCGGCGGTGCCGTTAAAGTTGATGAAGAATCCCGCCCTGTTCCTCACTGCCTGCTCGATCACGAAATGGCCGTCAAGCGCTATTGCCTGAGTCTTCGTCATCAGGGAGTATTCGCGGTTCAGGTGCTCCCATCTTGTCTGCACAAGGCCCAGCTTGTCGTATTTGTAAAAATAAGGTATTGTCCTCTTGAGAAACTTCTTTCTCGGTATGAAGTCTGCGTCGAAAATAGCTACAAACTCACCCCTGGCAACTTCGAGCCCTTCTTTCAGTGCTCCTGCCTTATAGCCCTGTCTGTTCGTTCTGTGAATAAGCTTGATGTCATATCCTTCGCTTAAGTACTTTTGTATGTGATGTCTGATGATCTCGGTCGTATCGTCTGTGGAATCGTCGAGTATCTGGATCTCCATCTTCTCTTTAGGATAATCAAGCCGCATGGTAGCATCTATCAGTCTTGTGATAACATACCTCTCGTTGAAAAGCGGAAGCTGAATTGTAACGACAGGGTATTCATCAAGATGAAACTCATGCTCCTCCAGGTCACGTGTTCTCTCGCCGTAGGTCTTAAAATAATAATAGATCATGTTGAAACCGTGAGCGCCGAATATGAAGAGAATTGTGAGGGATATTATGTATGCGGAAAGTATGATGCTCTCGGTTGTCATTGGTCCGTTGTAGAGTTCATGATTGTTTTGCCTGTGTTCATTGCTTACCAGTTTGATGTGAGATCGATCAGTATGTCTTCGGTGATCCTGCCCGAGGCGATCCTGAGGCCGTTGGAACGCTCGGAAAAATCATTTCCCGATGACTGATACTCTCCGTAATTTGTAAAGGTCTTCTTCCAGATGGTCTTTTGCTTCTTAAGGTCAGTGAAGTCGGCATTGACGGAAACGGTTATCTTCCTTCTTGTAACATTCTCGCCGGAGACGATCACTAGCGCATCGTCAATTACCGACACCACAGAACAGTTCAGTGATGCATCTGCGATGCTCTTCTCGGCGATCCTGAATGTGTTGTCGCTTGTGATCCTTTGCTTCAGTTCCTGTGTTAGCAGTTCGGGAAGATTCGGATCGGAGAAACCGCTGACGTCATCAAACTGCTGAACGTAGATTCTGCTTATTCCTTCAGGCGGATTATTGCCGCGGAATCCGTAAACTCCGCAGCCTGCACAGGTGCAGGAGATCAGCACGAAAAGAATAATTCCTCTCAGCTTCTCCATCTGTTTTCCCTGCTTATACCGTACTTCTTCATTTTTTTATAGATGTTTCTCGATGTCTGCTTAAGATGTGCGGCTGTACGCTCCACATTCCATCCGTGCTTTTCAAGCACATACAGTATCACCTCCTTCTCAATGTCATCCATGGAGAATCTTCCCATGTCTTCTTCTGTGATCATGAAGTGATTGGCTCCGCCGTTGGTTCTTAAGACATTGTCACGTCCCGCAAGAGATTCCTTAATGTCAATGATGTCCGATTTGAGTTCAACCAGCGCTCTGAAGAGAAAGTCCTTCTCCTTCTGCTCCCTTGAGACTGAGAAAGGAACGGGAAAGTGCATGAGTGAATTGGCGAGATCCGGCTTCAGCTGTTTCTTCACATCTTCAATTGTGATCATCCTGCCCGGGATAAGTACAAGTATGCTTTCGCAGAAATTCTTGAGTTCGCGCGCATTGCCCGGCCAGCTGTAGTTTATGATGTAGTCCATTGCGTCATCTTCTATGCCGTGAAACTCTATATTGTTCTGCCGGGAGTAATTTTCAATGAACGTGAAGAACAGCAGTCTGATGTCTGCCCTTCTTTCCCTCAGAGGAGGTATATATATGTTGATGGACCTCAATCTGTAATAAAGGTCCTCCCTGAAATTCTTCTGCAATACTTCTTCGGCGAGGTCTTTGTTGGTTGCCGCAATGATCCTTACATCAACGCTGATCGTCTTGCTTCCGCCTACACGCATGAACTCTCCTGTTTCAAGCACGCGGAGAAACTTGACCTGCGTTGAGACAGGCATCTCTCCTATCTCATCAAGAAATATTGTACCGTTATCCGCCATCTCAAAGTAGCCCTTTCTTTCCTCGATGGCCCCGGTGAATGCGCCCTTCTGATGCCCGAAAAGCTCACTCTCTATGATCCCTTCCGGTATTGCTCCGCAGTTGACGATCACAAACGGCTTGTCGGCTCTCTTGCTGTTCCGGAAGATCGAATTCGCAACCACTTCCTTCCCAGAACCGCTTTCTCCCGTGATGAGGATGCTTACATCGGTGGGAGCAACCTGCTTGATGGTCTCATTGATCTCCTTGATCTGTACGGAATCGCCTAATAGCTTGGTTGACATGATTTGTGCGAAATATAGCACTAATGCCACGCTTATTAAAGACACTGATTGCTCCATGTGCATCCGATTTCGGGTAGGAAGTTACTGCAAGCCGGAATGAAGAACCTGTGAATGGCGTGAGTTTACATCTGTTTTTAGATTTACCCTTAGGGCAATATTGAGTAAATTGCCAAAATTTTCTTTGCAGTATTATCATATCTATGAGCAATCAGACCATTGCACTCAACGGCGGTAAATCAAAGTATAAGGAAAAGGAAAGGCTTGAGATCCTTGATGACTTCAGGCTGGCTAATGTAAGCAGGCAGGCGAGCCTCTTGGGGCGGAAGGAAGTTCTGACAGGCAAGGCGAAGTTCGGAATTTTCGGCGACGGCAAGGAGGTGCCCCAGATCGCAATGGCCAAAGTGTTCAGGAACGGTGATTTCCGCTCCGGATACTACCGTGATCAGACGTTTGCATTTGCAACGGGAATATCGACGGTAAAGGAATTCTTCGCTCAGCTTTATGCAGATACGGATGTAAGCAATGAGCCGGCATCTGCCGGAAGGTCAATGAACGGACATTTTGCCAACAGGCTCCTTAATGATGACGGCACCTGGAAGAACCTTATGGAGATGAAGAACACGGCATCCGACGTATCTCCGACGGGGAGTCAGATGAACAGGCTTGTGGGACTTGCCTATGCATCCAAGCTTTACAGGGAGCTCAAGGAGCTTCACCACATGAAAGACTTCTCGGACAAGGGAAACGAAGTTGCATTTGGTACAATTGGAAACGCAAGCTGTGCTGAAGGAATGTTCTTTGAGGCGCTGAATGCAATTGCAGTGCTTATGGTCCCCGTGGCGCTGAGCATCTGGGACAACGGCTACGGAATCTCCGTACCGAACAAGATACAGATCGCAAAGGACAACATCTCAGAGCTCATCAAGGGATTTGAATATGATGACATTTCAAAGCAGGGATTCAGGATCTACAAGGCAAAGGCATGGGATTATCAGGGACTCGTGAGCATGTACAGGCATTCGATCACTGAGATCCGCGAAGACCATATCCCGGCGATATTTCACATACAGGAAGTGACTCAGCCGCAGGGACACTCAACATCCGGCTCGCACGAAAGATATAAATCGCAGGAAAGACTCGAGTGGGAAAGGGAGTACTGCTGTATCAACCAAATGAAGAAATGGATGCTCGCCGAGGGTATTGCAGGTGAAGAAGAAATATCTGCGATCGAAAAGGAATCCAAGGAATATGTGAAGAAGATGCAGCTGGAAGCCTGGGATGATTACATAGGGCCGATAAAGAAGGAGAGGGAGCAGGTGAGGGAGATCTTTGCGGAGATTGCATCGGAGAGTTCAAGGCCGGAGCAGATCAATAAGGTGAGCGAATCACTCAGGAAATCACTTGACGTGAACAGGAAAAGCATAGGCGAGGCCGTGAGCGAGGTGCTGATGATTGAGCGAAACGGAAATTCGGGAGCCGCGGCAAAGCTTGCAGAGTGGAAGCGGGAGTTCAGGAAAGTGAATGAAAGAAGGTTTGGATCTCACCAGTTCAGCGAATCAAAAGAGTCGGCATTCCTTATCCCGGAGGTAAAACCTGTTTACTCCCAGGATTCGAAGATAATGGACGGAAGAGAGGTGCTCAACGCATTCTTTGACCTTGCATTCATGAGGGACCCGAGGATCTTTGCAATAGGCGAGGATGTGGGAAAGCTTGGCGACGTAAATCAGGGAATGGCCGGGCTTCAGGCAAAATACGGCGAGCTGAGGATCACGGATACCGGCATAAGGGAAGCGACAATTGTGGGGCAGGGGATAGGAGCCGCTATGAGAGGATTGAGGCCCATTGTTGAAGTTCAGTATCTCGATTACCTGTTCTATGCTATGCAGATCATAAGCGATGATGTTGCTTGCCTTCAGTACAGGACTGCAGGCGGACAAAAGGCGCCGCTGATCGTGAGAACACGCGGACACAGGCTTGAAGGCATCTGGCACTCGGGTTCGCCTATGGGTTCCATCATCAATTGCTTCAGGGGGGTTATAGTCTGCGTGCCGAGGGATATGACAAGGGCCGCAGGATTCTACAACACGATCCTGAAGTCTGATGACGCCGCGCTGATAGTGGAAAGACTCAATGCTTACAGACTTAAGGAGCGTTTGCCTGATAATCTCGGGGATATCACGGTCCCGGTAGGAGTGCCGGAGATAATCAAAGAGGGAAGCGATGTGACAATTGTAACTTACGGCGCCTGTGTTGACATTGCAAGAGCGGCGATAGTCAAACTGGAAGAGGCCGGAATATCATGCGAGCTTATTGATGTTCAGACTCTGATCCCGTTCGATACCAAAGGCATGATCGTGGAATCCCTGAAGAAGACAAGCAGAATTCTCTTCCTCGATGAGGATGTTCCCGGAGGAGCTTCTGCATTCATGATGCAGAATGTACTGGACAGGGACGGTGGGTATGCTTTCCTTGATTCGCCGCCTGTTTGTCTTGCGGCAAAGGAGCACAGGCCCGCCTACGGCACCGATGGTGATTACTTCTCAAAGCCCAATGCGGAGGATGTGTTTGACGCGGTCTACAGGATAATGAATGAATGCGACCCGCAGAGTTTTCCAATGTATTTCTGAGAAGACGCTGAACAGACCTTAGCACTGACGCAGTAACAAAATTGTAAATTGAAATAGAATCTGTAAATGAGTAGTTTACATAAACCAAATTCTGAAATTACCGGAGGATACTTACAATGGCTATAATGATCACCACAGAATGCATCAATTGCGGCGCGTGCGAGCCGGAATGCCCGAATACGGCAATTTATGAAGGCGGAGTCAGCTGGACTCTCGGCGGAAACACTTTCGGCGACGGCGATGCAGCCCCTTCTGGAGCGAGCGGGTTCTACTCAAACGAATATTTCTACATTGTACCCGATAAATGCACCGAGTGTGTCGGATTTCATGATGAGCCGCAGTGCGCTTCGGTTTGTCCGGTTGATTGCTGTGTGCCGGATCCGAACCATGTGGAGGACAAAGATACTTTGCTTAAGAGAAAAGAATATCTCGACGGATTAGGAAGGTAAACAGATCCGTATCAGATCATTTCATCAGCCGGGCGGTCAGACTGTCCGGCTGTTTTTTTTTCTGCAGTTCCGGATGCTTCAGCGGAAGTTGCCGGAATTTCTTCTGCAAGAGGCACTGCAGGCAATTGCGGCTCTTCGGGCCGTGCCGGTTCTGTAAGATCTTCTTCCTTTGCAGGGCTTTGTTCCGAATGAAACTCTTTGCCGGCCGAGTAATCAATATTATCATCAAACTCCGATTCGAAGCTGCCTGATTCTGCAGGCACAGGTGATTCTTCGGTGTGAGCGAAAATCTTCTTGTAGCCGATTAGGATCAGCAAGAAGCCGACGGTTACGGAGACGTCTGCAATATTAAAGATAGGCCATGAGTAGATGGTCTTTCCGAATATGGTGAAGTTGGGAAAATCAAAATGAAAGAAGTCAACGACACGGCCGTAGAAGTACGGCGCATACCCGTAGATCTTCCCGTAAAAGACGCGGTCAATGAGATTGCCGATAGCTCCGCCGAGTATGAGAGCCAGCGATAGCCGGAGCAGAAGGGTCTCATGCCTGTTCTTGTAAAGGAAGAAGAACAACAGCAATGTTGCAAAAATAGTGAACAGCGACAAAAATAACTTACCGCCGATCTGAAGCCCGAAAGCCATTCCGGGATTCTCAATAAAAGTGATCTGAAAGAAATTGCCGATCACGGGAATTGAAGACTGATAGGGCATCCCGGGAAATTCAATTCCGAGCAACGGGATGCTGATGCCTTTCACATAAAGCTTACTTGCCTGGTCGGCAAGCACTATGAGGAAAGTCAGTATGAGAACTTTCAAATCCCGTCAGCCCCTGAGATTCTTGCATTCGATGCAGTGAGTTGTGATAGGCACAACTTCAAGGCGTTCCTTCGGGATAAGCGGACAGGTCTTGCAGTAGTTCTTCGGCTCATCCTTGCAGTCAATGCAGATTCCGTAAGTGCCCTGATCTATTCTTATAAGTGCGTCCTGGAGGTACCCAAGGTACTTCTCATCGCGCTGGACAAACATATAGTTCTTCTCTCTTTCCATTTCATCCGTGCCCTGTTCAGCCATGTGAGAGGCATATGTAAGGTTATCTCCTTTGTATTCACCCGATTCTTTGTCAACGAGCGCTTCCATATTTGCCCGGGCGCTTTCAAGTATTGATTTCTGCTCTTCAAGTATGAGGTTTCTGAAGTGACGAAGCTCTGCTACGGTGTATCTGACTTTCTTATTCTTCTTGTACTTCTTCATCTGCTTATGCTGAACTGTCGGCAGAGGTTTGAGAGTGGTTGAGGCATAATTAAATACCGGAACAGCAGGCTTCTTTACAGCGGACTTTTTTGCGTCATGCGATGCGGAAGGCTTCGCACTCTTTGCCGCATTGGCAGAAGATGTCAGTGTTCTGGCAATGGGTTTGTGTTGAGGTGCAGGAGATGACTTCTTAGCGGCAACTTTCGATTTCGATACCGCTGACTTGCCTGATTTCACGGCAGGTTTATTTGCCTTTGCCTTTACGGCCATCCTGGCATTGACCTTTTGCTTGACTGTCGTTTTCTTTGCAGGAGTCAATTTCTTGGCAGTCTTCTTAGCTGCGGATCTTACCACTGCAGATTTTGGCCCGGACTTCTTTGCCGGCTTTGCTTTTGGTTTCCCGGTTGCAGTTTTCTTTGTTGTTTTCGGCTTAGCATTTGCCATTAGTTTCCTCCTGTTATGCCTTGGTTTTATACAACTTTTTTGAGATAGATCCTCAGCGGCAGGCCGTGGATCTCCGATTCAGCATAGTCAAGGTCATTTCCGTTCGAACTGTGCACGGATATGCCTGATGTTTCATTTAGTATATATTCAAGATTCTCCCTTACAGCAGCACTGATCTTCTCCGGCGCATCCAGATATATCTCAACCTTGTCGGATATTTCAAGTTCGGCAGTTCTCCTGAGGTTCTGAACTCTGCTTATGAACTCCCTGGCAATGCCTTCGCTGAGCAGGCCTTCGTCAATGTTCGTATCGAGCGCAATTGTGATGTTGTCGTGCGAATCAACTATCCATCCTTCGATATTCTCCGTATAGATCTCAACATCTTCCCGTGAAATGTCGAAACCGCCCCAATTGCATGCGCCGGTGGATTCCAATTCCCTGATGGCAGAAGAATCCATTGACAAGATCGCCTTCTGAACATCCTTCACCATCTTTCCGAATTTGGGGCCGATCGATTTGAAATTCGGCTTCGCTTTCTTTACGATGATGTCCGAATCTCCTTCTATGATGTTGAGCTCCTTGACGTTGACCTCTTCAAGTATGATGTCCCTGACCTTCAGCAGCATGTTCTTTTCCCTCTCGCTCAGGACCGGCACAATGATCTGACGCAGCGGCTGTCTCACTTTCAGATTGTTCTTAACTCTCACAGACCTGATAAGATAAACAACTTCCTGTGCAAGGTGCATTTCCTCTTCGAGCTGAAGATCAATGCTTTCTTCAGCCGGCAAAGAGAACTCCGTCAGATGAACTGATTCTTCATCATCAGTGAGAGTCATGTACAGTTTATCGGAAAGGAAAGGCGAAACGGGAGCGATCAGCTTGAGCAGTTCCGTAATTACCTCGTAAAGGGTCTGATAACCGTGAAGCAGGTCCTCATCCGAAGCCGGGTTTCTGAACCTCTTCCGGTTTCGTCTCACATACCAGTTGGAAAGTTCGTCAACCGCAAAATCCTGTACAAGCCGGCCGGCCTTTGTTATATCGTAGCCGTCCATGAGCCGGAAGTAATCCCTCTTGAGTGAATTAAGCTTCGAAAGTATCCACCTGTCTATTGTCGGCCGGACGGAAGGATCGGTGCGGCGCTTTTCTTCGTATTCAAATTCGACTATGCCGGAATAAAGCAGATAGAATCTGACAGTGTTGATCACCGTATCAAAAAACTTGTTCTGAACTTCGACTAAGTCCTCCTCATCAAACAGCTTTGAATTTCCAACCGGCGAGGATGTGATAAGGTACCATCTCAGCACATCGGCGCCGTACTTCTTCATCATGTCGAACGGATTGATGACGTTGCCGAGAGACTTGCTCATCTTCTTTCCGTTCTTGTCCAGTATCATCCCGTTTACGATCAGATTCCGGTATGCCGGGTTGTCAAAAAGGAATGTACTTATAGCATGGAGAGAATAAAACCATCCGCGCGTTTGGTCCAGTCCTTCTGAAATGAAATCGGCGGGAAAGTGCTTCTCAAATATGTCCTTGTTCTCAAAAGGATAGTGATGCTGAGCGAAGGGCATGGAACCGCTGTCAAACCAGCAGTCAATGACCTCCTTCACGCGTGTCATTTCCTTTCCGCCGGGTGACCTTATGATGATCTGATCAATGAACGGTTTGTGAAGGTCAAGCGACTTTTCATCTTTATACACTTCATTGAAATTCTCAGCTCGTTGCCTGAGCTCTTCGACCGACCCGATAATCTCGTAAACTTCCTTTCCATCATCATCGGTGTAAGTCCAGATTGGAAGGGGAGTGCCCCAAAACCTGTTCCTCGAGATCGCCCAGTCGCGGTTTTCTTCAAGCCAGTTGCCGAACCTTCCGGATCCGAATGTCTCGGGATTCCAGTTGATAGTGTTGTTCAGCGCTATCATCCTGTCTTTGTATGAAGTGGTCTTTACAAACCACGAATCTGTTGCAAAGTACATGAGAGGAACATGATGCCTCCAGCAGTGAGGATAAGAATGGACAAACATTTCCTTTCTGTAAAGCCGGCCGCTCTGCTTCATATCGCTGATGATCTGCAGATCGGCATCTTTGAAGTTCATCCCGCTGTACGGCGTGACCGCTTCAGTGAACTTGCCGTCCTTTCCGACCGCCTTGAAAACCGGAAGAGAATATCTGAGTCCGGTATTATAGTCATCTTCTCCGAATGCAGGCGCAATGTGAACTATCCCGGTTCCGTCCTCCATTGTCACAAAATCTCCGGGCACAACAAAGAATGCCCTGCCGTCATGCTTCAGGAATTTGAACAACTGCTCATATTCCGTATTCTCAAGATCCTTTCCGGGAATCTCCTCTGCAATTGTGTATTCACCGGTTATCACTTCAACTCTCGGCTTGGCAAGGATAAGACTTTCTCCTCCGGCTGTTGTGACCTTTACATAAGTCTGTTCAGGATTCACTGCAAGTGCCGCGTTTGAAGGAAGCGTCCACGGCGTGGTGGTCCATACAAGAAAATCACTTCCGGTGTACGGTCCCTTCGTAATTTTGAACTTCACATAAACGGAAGGGTCCTTGAGGTCCTGATATCCCTGAGCCACTTCATGAGAAGACAGAGGTGATTCGCAGACGGGACAGAACGGAAGGATCTTATATCCTTTGTAGATCAGTCCGGCATCAAAGAATTTCTTCAGAGCCCACCAGACCGACTCTATGTATTCATTGTGAAATGTGATGTATGCGTTCTTCAGGTCGATCCAGTAGCCCATCCGTGCAGTAAGCTCTTCCCATTCACGGAGATACTTGAATACCGAATTCTTGCATTCCTGATTGAATCTGACCTCGCCGAATTCGACTATTTCCGACTTAGACTTGATACCCAGTGTTTTCTCAACCTCAACTTCAACCGGGAGCCCCTGCGTATCCCATCCGGCTTTTCTCTCAACCCTGTAACCCTGCATTGTCTTGTAACGGCATACAAGGTCCTTGATAGTTCTCGAAAGCACATGGTGAATGCCCGGCAGGCCGTTAGCTGTAGGAGGTCCTTCATAGAAATTGAAGGATTTGCGCGGATTTTTCTCTTCTATGCTTCTTCTAAAAGTCTCATCAGATCGCCAAAAATCAAGTATTTCTTTCTCAATTTCCGGTAAGAATATGTTGTCAGGTAGCTTATTTGCCATTTATCAAATAAAAGAAAGCAAAGTAAGGAAACGCGTGTATATTTTCAATGAATTATGCGGGTTTCCGGCCTTCTCCTCTTTTTCGGCATAGCCGAAACGTCAAGTTTTCCAAGGGCATTCCGTTAGACTCTTCTCCGCCGGATCCAGTGCCGAATTAAGGCCTGTATAGTTCTTGAGCAAATTGCTTAAGTAATCCATTCGGCATACTATCGCTTTGTATGCCTGAAGGCCTCTGATGGCGTAATGCACGAATTGATATGCGCAAACTGTATTTGGGCTATGCAAACTAATCGGGATCACCCTGCATGCCAGTGAAAGCTGTCTTGCGGACAGACGGAACATGGACATCGAATGAACAATTAAATTCATTTCAATTCACTTATCATAACATTAAATTTGCATTAATAAAAAATTAAATAATCTGAATAGCCCTAAATTATGTATGCAGGCAGATCAGCATTATGTTTTATAGAATATTGCACCCTCAAGATCTCCTTATCGCAGTTATCAGCCATGGCCGGCTTATCTGATAATGCATAAAGGACTTATAAGAAGATGCAAGGTCATGATTGCGGCTTCGGCTTTCTTCATAGTCCTTATCGGTATCTCAATGACTCTTTATCCGGGCGGAAATCTGATCGACCGCACATCAATACATTTTAATTTTTTCCTTAACTTCTTCAGCGATCTCGGCTCAAGTCTTACTCAGTCAGGCAAGCAGAACACTTCTTCGCAGGTGCTCTTTATCATAGCCATGGGGATGTTCGGACTCGTTATGATCTACTACTCAAGGATTTGGAGGGCAATGGACCTTGAAGTTCATGACTATTTTCTCCTGGGTATACTAAGCAAGATACTGTTTGCCGCCTCGGGGCTGTGTTTCATCGGTATGGCGTTCACTCCGTGGAACGTGAAGTTTGAAGATCATGTACTGCTTTACAAGATCTCCATAATATGTTTTCTGGGATGGTTGCTCATAATTGTTTTTTTGCAGAGCAGGAATGAGAAGATCAGAAGCGTCTTTGTGCTCAACAGCCTTATCGCGGTGGTCGTTTCGCTCTATGTTTACTTCATTTTTTTTGATGAAGCTTTCGGCAAGCTTCCGAATATTGAGTTCCATGCAATTACTCAAAAACTGGTAATGATTCTTATACCGGCCGGACTGCTGTTTCAGTCAATAGGAATAATGCACTTTCTTCGAAGGGCGGATTTCAGAAGAAGCAGCAGGAAGGATTTCTATGTGTGAATCTGCGGCTCCTTCCTTTGGGGCCGCTTGAGAGAAGTTCCGACTGTCCTTAACGGAATACCTGCTGCATGATTACTTGATCAGCACCATTCTCTTCGTCCCAGCAAACTTTCCGGCTTCCATTCGGCAGAAATACACTCCGCTCGCAAGCGATGCGCCGTCGAATTCCACTGCATATTGCCCTGCGGCTCTGAACTCGTTATCCACAAGCCTTGCAAATTGGCTTCCGGGTATGCCGCAGTCTGTCAGTTCCAATGCATAAGTACTGTCAACAGGATACGGAGATATGTTTTCAAAGACAGTATTGCGCAAGAGAGCATCTTCGCAGTTGCTGAGTTTATGTCCCCGCCATGCTCCGCCGGATTTTGCTTTCAGATAATGAGGTATGCTTTCCGAACTGCTACCCGAATAGAACGAGCCGCCGTCCATGTTAATTCGTGCAGATGAATTTGCAAACAGTATTGTTGTCTGAGGCTTGATTGAAACATCATAGCCGTTGTTATTTACTTCTCCCTTGCACTCAAACTCAAACCCGCCGCAGTCTTCATCGGCTACTAAGACTCCGCCCCGCCTGCGGGCAGAGGCAACACTTGGATTGCAAGGCGGCGGGCAGGCCTCCTGCATAACGGGAGCGAGTTATCGGAATGAATGCCTTTACCAGATCATGATTGTAATTCACCATCAGGCTCATTCTGCCATTCGAATATTCAATAATCTTCCTATTCAGATATCCGATGCATGGCAGATGATTCATTTCAAATTCTTCAATGTAAAACTTGTAAGGAGATTCATTCCCGCTGTTGATCTCAGCCATTACAATATCCCGAACTTCATCTCTTATCCAATCTTCATAGTCAGTGCTTTTCTGCGTCAAGAATCTGTGCGCCGGTTCATCTTCAACTCTTATCCTGTCAATCCACATGTCGCACTTGTCATACCAGAATACTTTGAAATCAACACGGCATTTCAGGTCACCAAATGAAACATGCGAACTATCGTTGAACCAGTAACCGGCAGGGATCTTCAGGTTGGTTATCAAATTACCCGAGTAAGAATAAAAGGAATCCAAGTAAAGTCCAGAATAAATGCTAAAATCTGATGTCAAGAAATTCCTCACTTTGATAATCTGTGTTAACGAATCTCCATCTCTGTTCTTGATAATTACCTTGCATACTTCAGTATTTTGATTTGCAGGATTGTTTGCAAACGCTGTATCAATCCGTATTCTTGGCATTATGTACCAGTCATAATGTGAATCTCCCAGCCATGTTACTCCCCAATATGTATTGATCTGTTCCATATTCCCTCTCA